>CAXBHX010000029.1:0-66136 GCA_963975655.1 uncultured Verrucomicrobiales bacterium | reverse complement strand
TCAGGATGGCCTGCTTGATTGATTAAACGAATGATTTCATCATATGATGCCGGAAACTCTCTCTTTTTACCAGCGATTGTTCCTAAATTTAATGTCATTGGCTGAACATATTCAGGGTCGCCGCTGACGTGACCCGCAAGCGGGCGGTTCGGATAGCCGGGTTGAGACTCCAGAGAACGAAGGTGATCACGAACAGATTGTTCCCCGACCTCCTGCAGTCGAGAATCGAATGTCGTTCGGATAGTGAGCCCTCCGATCCCGGCATGGGAGGGCAGTAGTTCGGTGACTCGGTCTTCGACCATTTTGAGCAAATACGACTGACCGGAGACTTTGGAGTGCTGACGCAACATCTCCATCCACCGACTCTGATCGAGAACGACAGGTCTGGCATCGATGCGGCTGGTCATTTCCTCCTCTGAAATGACGCCTGCGTCCTCCATGCGACGAATCGTACTGCGCATTTCGCGGAGCGCGGTATCGTAGTGTCGAAAGGGGGAGAAACCATTGGGAGCTCGAATCACTCCGGCAATCATGGCCGCTTCAGGCAGAGAAAGGGCGCTCGCGGGTTTCCCGAAATACCCCTGAGCCGCCTGCTCGATTCCGTTCATGCCTGTACCGAGAAATACCCGGTTCACATACTGGGAAAGAATATCGTCCTTGGAATAGTGCTTCTCGATGCGACGAGACAGCGCCATCTCCAGTAGCTTGCGCCGCATGGTTCGTCCCGTCAGTCCGTAGGTCATGCGAGTGAGCTGCATCGTGATGGTACTCGCCCCTTGAACTGTTCGATTCTCCCGGGTATTGCGAATCCAGGCACGAACGACTCCAATCTGGTCGACTCCGTTGTGCCGATAAAAGCGGGAATCCTCCCGGGCGATCAGAGCTCGCAGAAAATAGGGCGAAATAGAATCCAGTGGCACGGGAGTTCCGACGTCCTCACCGTGGAGATAGCCGATTAATTCTCCAGAGGCGTCCTGCACTTGTGTTTCAAGGGGCAACCTTCCGATCGCAGATATGTCGTAGCGAGCCGCCTGCCTATCGTAGTGAAACAGAACCATCGCGCACACCGAACCGGCAACGAAGATCCCTATGAGTCCAATGACAATGACCAGCCGTACCAGAGGGTGGCGATGCCACCCCGTCCGTTTTTCAGGCTTGGATCGTGAACGGTTGCGCTTGTTCGCAGCTTTGCGGGGACGTGTCATCAGAGGCTCTACTTTATCCGATTTTCCGCAAATTGGAGCGAATTCAACTGGGTCCTCGCAGGAAGCGTCTGGACCTGTTTTCGTCTAAGTCATCGCGAGAATGAGTCGAACTGAATCGACCCGCAACGGGGTGTCTGCGAGGTACTTCTCAAGTTGAGCTTTCTCCTCGCGTGCCATCTCGATTTCTGAATCTCTGACCGGGTGTCCCATCTCCTTAAGCCGGGAGAGGCGATCGATTTCGAGGTCGTACTGCTCGCTCATCGTTGCGATAGCGTCTTTACGATACTCGTCCGCTTCGTCTTCGGACTCATTGTAGGCCGCTTCGAGAAGGCCGGGGACGGTGGCCTTGAGAGCCTGGGATTTTTCTCTCAGAAAGGTTGACGGACCGGGCTTGCCTTCGCCGCGAATTCGTTCGGCGGAGAAGTCGTCAGTTCGATTGCGACCTTTCTGATCCACAATTTGGCGGATGGGTTTGGCGGGGAGAAATCGATCGGCGTGCAAATGGCTGGGGGCGATGCATTCGAGCACGGAGACAGATTCGATCATGAGAAGCTGCTCACCGGCTTTTTCCAGTCGGAAGAAAGCAGCATTGCCGTGGTCGGTTGAAAGGAAGCTTCCAATGGCACTGGTGACCATGGGGTGATCCGACGTGAGGAAAGTGATGTCTTCTCGGGTCAGGGCGACTTCGCGATCAAAGGTGACCGTCATACCGTCTTCGGGTAGACCGGGGAAGGCCTCTGCTGAAAACAGGTGCTCAGGCAGCAGGATGTAGCTTCGATTTTCGAGGTCTTCAACGGTCAATCCGAAGTGGTCAAACAACTTCAGCATCAGGTGTTCAAGCCGCGTGTCTTCGTCGAGATCTTTAATTTGAGAAACAAGGGCCTGACCCTGATCGCGATCAAAGGAACTTAATTCGAGGAGATGGTCGCGTCCTTCTTCCAGTTCCAATTCGATTTTGGTTTTGTGAGTGCGGGTTCGGTCGAGCAGATCAGGAAGCGCCGCTTTGCGATCCTCGGCCGTCGCTTCGGCGAGTGTTTCCAATTCCTCGCTAAACTCGCGGTAGATCGCCCCGGCTCCGTGCAAAGTGGTTTCAAAAGCGCCTAAACCGTTGTGATACCACAGCGCCTTGAGTTCTTCCTCGGTGCCTTCAGTGAAGGGGATGTGGATGTGGATGTCCTCTAGCTGACCGATTCGATCGAGACGTCCGATACGCTGCTCCAGCAGGCCCGGATCCGATGGCAGGTCAAACAATACGAGGTGATGGGCGAACTGAAAATTACGCCCTTCTGATCCGATCTCGGAACAGATCAACAAGCGCGCTCCGTCCTCTTCTGCGAACCAGGCCGCATTCTTGTCCCGTTGCAGTAGACTCAAACCCTCATGGAACATGGCGGCCTGAGAGCTGATCTTCTCCTTCAGGGTCGCCTCGATCGCCTCGACGGTCTCACGCTCGTGGGTGATCAGTAGAAACTTAGCATCAGGCTCTTCCTTGAGGAGGGTCACGAGCCAATCGATTTTGGTTTCGAAGCTCTGTCCTTCCTCACAATTGAGGGGTGAAAGTGTAGCATGCCGGGTAGGAAAAGTGTCCAGGACAAGGCGGCGGTTGCGGAAGAGTACCCGTCCCGGACCATGGAGGTCGATCAGGGCCGCGCGACAAATTTCCCGTTGAGCGGGGGTATCCACTTCTGTGACTTTCTCGGCGGAATCTGTTCCGAGAAGGCTAGCGATTTGCTTCAAGTCCGCCTTTCTCAGCTTCTGGTCACTACCAAGTCGATCCGCGAGGTCGGAGATTGAGTGATACTGATCCGATTCTTTGATGAATTCGCCCAGCTCAGAAAAGCGGGCCGGATCGAGCAGGCGGAGGCGGGCGAAATGCCCCTCGCGACCCAGTTGCTCCGGGGTTGCGGTCAAAAGGAGAAGTCCGGCAGACTGGCTGGCAATCGCCTCGACAGCATCATACTCGGGGCTCGACGCTTCCACCGTCCACTCGAGGTGGTGGGCTTCGTCAACAATGGTGAGATCCCACTCACCGGCGGCGGCTTGTTCAGCCCTTTTGGGATTGGATGCTAGCCACGACGTCGCACAGAGTATGAGCTGGTCGTCGAAGAAAGGATTCACTTCCTTGTCTGCATCGGATGAATCGCCTTCGCCTCCATTTTCAATGGCGACGGCACGCTCTTCATCGTAGATCGCGAATGAGAGAGCAAATCGGCGGTAAAGTTCGATGAACCACTGGTTCACCAGCGCGTCGGGCAAGAGAATGAGGATGCGCTTGGCCCGGCCGCCCAAGTGTAAGCGGTGAAGAATCAGACAAGCTTCAATTGTTTTGCCAAGTCCTACTTCGTCAGCGAGAAGAACGCGTGGCGCTTGACGGTTGGCGACCTCTTCGGCGATGTAAAGTTGATGCTGAATTAGAGACACGCGCCCCCCGATGAGGCCGCGGACGTCATGCGAACGAGATTGGTGCTGATTGCGAATGGCGGACTGACGAAGGCTCCAGAGGCGTGGGTCGTCGCTTACCCCGGAAAGAAGGCGCTGCTCCGGGCGCTGCACGTTCATCGTGTCAGACAAAGCGCTTTCTGGCAGTTCATTCCCTTCGACGTCGATGTAAATGAGGCATTTGTTTTCTTCGCGGACCGAGCTCACTGCAAAGGCCTTGCCTTCCTGATTCTTGACTGTGTCTCCTGCTTCAAACACCACCCGGCGAAGTGGCGCGTTTCTCGATGCGTAGCTCAAGGTTTCGTCAACGGCGGGGAAAAACGCCTGCACGATGGTCGAATCGGCCTGCAGGATCAGGGCCAGTCCGAATTCGGCCTGAGTTTCACTGATCCAGCGCTGGCCGGGGGCAAATTGAGAAGGATCGGCGGTATCGGTCTGGTAACGTGAGGCTCTCATTGAATCGTGGGGGAGTGATTTTAGCGTGTTTCAGCAGATGCGCCACCTTTCCGAACAGAAAATCTCAATCATGCGATTCGGGGGGATTCAACAGGGTGTCGTCAGGCACTTGACCCTGTTAAACGTGCGCCAAAAGGCTCCCCGGTGAGATGGCGACGCGGGGGCGACCTACTTGACAAGCTTTTCTTCGTCGCGTTCCTTGGCAGCAAGAATGCGTAAAGTTTCCGGTAGACTTCTGTTTCTGGTCGCGTCGATTGCCTTGGCAATCGGTTCGCAGGCGACGTGGTGTGATGTCATTAATCTCTTCGGAGTAGACGCTCACCACCATGCAGAGACAGGGAGAAGCCTCTGCGTGACTTCTCACGATCATTTTCAGCATGAGGGGCATTGTGATCACTCAGAGGAGGAGCCCACTCCTTGTTCTGAGGACAGTGCTTTTGATCTGATGGAAGCTCAGCTTCCTAAGACCGAGAAGTCATCGGGACTGATGATTGTTTTGGTCCTGCCGCGATGGCTCGAGGTGCAGCCGATAGTTCCGAAAGGGATGTTGTCTACTTCTTTTACTCTCCTGCCGAGGAAGGTCGATCGCCCGCCTCAGCACAGTTCTCCTCCGTTCTCTGGCTGTTTTTTGATCTGACCTGTTCTCCGGCACCGGAGAATGCATGGCGTCGTGGCTCCGCGCGTCTCTTCTCTGTGCCGCTGTCCTCTGGCCATCCCTGCGTCCCGTCGGACTGCCACGTCGTCACCATTTTGGTGGCGAGTCACCTTTTCAATTTTACTGCAATTTTATGAATTATTTTCGGAAACAAATTATCCACCAAGCGTTCGTGGTTCTATTTGCCGCTGCTCTGGTGGGGGTCCACTGGGTCTCAGCCGATCAAGGCAGAACACTCACCCGTGACCAGGCCATTCGGCTGGCATTTCAAAACAATCGGGAAATCGGCATCGCCGAACTCGAAATCAGGAGAGCCTCTTCTCGTCTTGAGTGGTCAGGTCGTCTTGAAAATCCTGAACTCGAAGTCTCCGCCAGCGGCGATGGGGTTGGGCTCAACGAAGGGGAAGGCAGCTACGAGGTTGCATTTACCCAGAGTTTTCCACTCACCTCAAAACTCAAGCACGAGAAAGGCCTGCGCAGTTCTCAGGTCATTCTCGCCGAAGCCGAGATCGCCGAGAAGCGTCGTGAACTGGGAGGTATGGTCGACGAAGCCATTGTCGACTTGTTGGCCACTCGGGAGGGGATTCGCCTTGAACGGCAGCTGGTCGTACTTAATAAGGAAATTGTATCCTTGCTGTCCAAGCAGGCGGAACAGGGCCAGATCTCCCGGTTTGAAGTGACGCAGGCGAGTTTGAACGGCCGCAC
The DNA here is from genome assembly GCA_963975655.1 of uncultured Verrucomicrobiales bacterium. Lineage (GTDB taxonomy): Bacteria > Verrucomicrobiota > Verrucomicrobiia > Verrucomicrobiales > DEV007 > Arctic95D-9. The sequence goes on along the minus strand of CAXBHX010000029.1, from coordinate 60,676 downwards.
CCGGCAGCAGTCATTGAAATCGCTCGAGGCCATTGAAAAGCAAGAGCGCTTGAATCTCAACCGGCTGCTCGGCCTCGACCCGACGGCATCTGTGCGCCTCAGCGAAAACCTGGATCTTCCGGGGGCACGTCCTTCGATGGATGTTTCTCTTGAGCGGGTGCTGACTCAGCGACCTGACTACGTACTCGCCCTGGCAAAAATCGATGAAGCGAATGCATCGATTGTGCTCGAAGAGGCGAGCCGATGGGATGATCTCTCGGTTAAGCTCTTCGTCGAAGGGGAAGAATCTGTCGATGTCCCGAGGGGGCTCGAACGGAATACCTTCGCTGGTGTCGGATTCTCCTTTCCGCTTCCCTTTCGTAAGCGGAATCAAGACGGAATCGCTCAGGCGCAAATTGATCGTGAGTCAGCTGACAAAGAAGTCGATGCAGCTCGGTTTCGCATTCGCGCGGAATGCGAAGGGGCTTTTCACGAAAGAACAGATGCGTGGAGTCTGGCCAGGGAAGCCTCGGGAGAAATACTTCAACTTGCCGAGGACAATCTGGCAGGGTTCCGCACTGCCTATGAGCAGGGTCAAGCCAGCATCATCAAGGTGCAGATGGCTCAGCAGCAGATTCTTGAATTTCGAACCGCAGCGATTGAATTTGCTGCGGCCTATCATCGGGCTTCGGCCCGGGTTCGTCTGGCGACAGGGGCCTACCCTGGGCTTTCGGCGTCCTCACCTGCTAAGTAATTCCACTTTTTCGACACATGTACTATTTCACTCTTATTATATTCTTTCTCAGCGCGCTGAGCACCGTTTTCGCAGAGGACGTCATCGATCCTGATCGCGCGGCGAATACTGTCATTCTCGACAAAACAGCGATCCAGAATCTGAAGGTAGAGACCGTATCGGTCACCGAACGAACCTTCGAGTCCACTGTATTCGCGATTGGTCGTATTGAAGCGATTCCGGCCAGCCAATCAGTCTTATCGTCTCGAATCTCCGGTCGGGTGATCGGTCTGGAGGTCTTTGTTGGTGACACGATCAAGCAAGGCCAAGTCCTGGCTCGCATCGAGAGCCGGCAACCGGGGGATCCCCCACCCATCATTGAGCTGAAAGCACCCCAGGGCGGGCTCGTTATTGAATCTCATGTCCGAGTTGGCGAGCCGGTTGAGCCTGACAAAGAGCTCCTCGATATCTCGGATCGTACCCGGGTCTGGGCGGTGGCCCGCATTCCTGAACAGGAAGCTTCCGGCATTGTGCCCGGAACGAAGGCGCGGATCAAGGTTCCAGCACTGGGTGATACACTGGTCGAGGCCACTCTGATCCGGTATGGCGTCGAAGCCAATCGTGAGGTCGGTGCAGTGGACGGTATCTTTGAATTGGATAATGGAGATGGCCGCCTCCAACCCGGCATGCGGGTGGAGTTTTCTATCATCACCAAGCTCAGAAATGATGTGATGGCGGTGCCGCGTGCTGCCATTCAGGGAGATCCTACCAAGCGGGTGGTTTTTGTTAAGGATTTCGAATTGGAGAACGCCTTCGTTCGCGTGCCTGTTGTTTTGGGCGAGCAGAATGAACGATTCATTGAAGTCGTCTCCGGCCTCTTCCCGGGAGATGATGTAGTGACTCGTGGGTCCTACGCTCTCAGTTTTGCCGGCGGTGGAAGCGGGATGTCGCTGAAAGACGCGCTCGATGCGGCTCATGGACACGAGCACAATGAAGATGGATCCGAAAAGGCCGAGGAACAGACCTCGGCAGAAGAGTCAGCCCAAAAGGGCCCTGCAGAGCTATCTCTGGGCGGGTATTTTGGTAGCCTGGGAATACTGATCTGGGCAGGCGTAGCAACGCTGGTTGCGCTGGTGCTGGCGCAGTCTTTGTGGAGGGTCAAAAGGGCCGCATCATCTCAATCCGAATCCTGAAATCAAATGCTGAACGCACTGATTCGCTTCTCCCTTGCTCAGCGTGCCCTTGTGGTTGTGCTCGCAGCAGTATTGTTAGGGCTCGGTCTCTGGAAAATTACAGAACTACCCGTCGAGGTACTTCCGGATCTCACCAAGCCCACGGTCACCATCCTGACAGAGGCCCCGGGTTTCGCGCCGGAAGAGGTGGAAACCCTCGTTACCTTGCCTCTTGAAAATGCCCTTATGGGCGTCAATGGGGTGACTCGTCTTCGTACGGTAAACGATATTTCTCTATCGCTTATTTTTGTGGAGTTTGACTGGGATACAGACATCTACCGAGCGAGGCAATTCGTGCAGGAGCGTCTCGCCGGAGCGTCCGAGAATCTGCCAGAGGGGATCACACCCTACATGACTCCCGTTGCCTCATTGATGGGAGAAATCATGCTGGTGGGACTGACTGATCCGAGTGGTCAGACTGATCCTCGTGATTTGCGCACCGTGGCCGACTGGACTCTGGCAACAGGTATCCGGTCAGAACCTGGTATCGCAGAAGTGTTGGCCATGGGTGGTGGTATCAAGCAGCTGCAGGTGCAGCCGAAGCCCAATGAAATGTTGGCTCTCGGTGTGACCTTTGAGCAGATCGAGGAGGCCGCAGCGAATGCGGTGAGGAATACGACGGGTGGATTTATCACTTCGTCCTCTCAGGAGATCATGGTGAGGAATTTGGCCATGACGACTGATCTCGATGAAGTGGCTGATACGATTGTCACTCACGAGAATGATCGCCCTATTCGCATTGGCGACGTGGCAACTGTTACCTGGGATATCGAGCCTATGAGGGGGGATGCGGCAATGGGATCCCACCGCCTTTCCCGCGGTCCGGACGGGGAGCTTCGTGGCTATCCTGGTGTTCTGCTCAGTGTCACCAAATCTCCGGGGTTCGATACCATTGCTTTAACTGAAGCCGTTGAAGCTAAGTTGAAGAAGCTGGAGTCCTCCCTACCGGCGGGTGCTGAAACGGTGGTCCTATACCGCCAGGCTGACTTCATTGAACTGGCGATTGGCAATCTGGAAGACGCTCTTCGCGATGGTGCCATCATGGTGGCGGTTGTGTTGTTTTTGTTCCTCTTCAATTTCAGGGTCACTCTGATCACTCTGACTGCGATTCCTTTGTCGCTGGCCGTTTCGGTGCTGGTTTTTGACCTCGTCGGACTCACCGTCAATTCCATGACGCTGGGTGGGTTTGCGGTAGCTATCGGAATGGTTGTCGATGATGCCATCGTCGATGTGGAAAACGTGTTTCGTCGCCTCCGGATGAACGCGGCGCTCGAAGCCCCTAAGCCGAAGCTGGAAGTGATCGCTTTGGCCTCGGCAGAGGTGAGGTCATCAATTCTCTATGCCACGGTTTTGATTATTCTCGTGTTTGTTCCATTGCTGGGGCTCAGCGGCGTAGAGGGAAGGCTCTTCGCTCCGATCGCGATCGCTACGATAGTCAGTATGGCGGCATCGTTCCTGGTTTCGCTGACTGTTATTCCTGTGCTCAGTTCTTACCTCTTGAACCCAAAGGCCGGCAAAGAGCATCAAGATAACTTTGCGGTGCGTGGTCTGAAGTTTGTTTTCCGACAGACCTGGTTGCGGTTTTCGTTGTCTCAGCCATTCATTGTTCTGGCGATCTGCCTATCCTTGATTGTAATGTCAGGATTCATCTATTCGAAAATGGGTGGAAATTTTCTACCCGCTTTTCGTGAGCCCACCGCAGTCATCGCAACGGCGGCAGCTCCAGGGACTTCATTGAATCAGACGACCGAGTTGGCAAATGCGGCTCTCGATCAATTGCTCAAGATTCCTGAAGTTGAGACGGTGGGATATCGGGCGGGCCGTGCTGAGCGGGGCGACCATGTGGTTCCTGTTTCGACGGTGGAATTTGATGTGGAATTCGATGACTCTGGAGACCGCTCTCGAGCTGATATTCTGGAAAGCATTAGGGAGACGATGAGAGGAATCCCAGGAACGTTCAGTGCTATCAGTGGACCTCTTGCGGATCGAATTGGGCACATGCTCAGTGGCGTTTCTGCCAAAGTGGCGGTCAAGGTTTACGGGCCCGACCTGATCGAGCTCCGAAAAATCGGGACAGAGATTGCGAGTATTGCACGGGAAATTCCCGGTATGGAGGAGGCCAGAATCGAGCAACAGGCTCCAATTCCTCAACTCCGCATCGAAGTGGATCGCAAGCGGGCACTAGCCTACGGCGTTCACCCTGGTCATCTTAACGAGGAGTTAGCCGCGCTGATTGGGGGCGAGGCAGTTGCCGAAGTATACGAAGGCCAGCGCGTTTACGATTTGGTTGTTCGCCTGCCGGCAGATTGGCGGGAATCTCCCGATCGACTCAGCCAGCTCTATATCGATACAGTCAATGGGCAGCGTATCCCGCTGAGCTATGTGGCCGATATTCGTCAAGCAAGTGGGCCGAATACGATTCTACGTGAAGACATGCAAAGGCGCTTTGTTGTGTCGATCAACCCGACCGTGAGCGATCTCAATTCCGTTGTGGAACAGCTTCAGGAAGAGGTCAATGAGCAGGTGAATCTGCCTGAAGGGTACACGCTTTCTTTCGAAGGGGAGTATCAGGCACAGGAGGATGCGAAGCGCCGTATAGGTATTATGTCAGCTTCTATTTTGTTGGTGATTGTCTTCTTGCTGTTCAGTTATTTCCGGAGCTGGCTTTTTGTGGTGCTGGTCCTTTTCAATATTCCGATCTCTCTGATCGGGGGCGTCCTGATGACTCGTTGGATGCTGGATACTGTGAGTATCGCCACTCTGGTCGGGCTGATTGCCGTCTCTGGAATCGCTGCCCGTAATACGATTATGATGTTGTCTCACTACCTTCACCTCATGCGACACGAGGGAGAGTCCTTCAATCGAGGGATGGTGGAGAGAGGGACCGAGGAGCGCCTCGTGCCGGTGCTGATGACGGCGCTCTCGGCCGGAATCGCCCTGATTCCATTAGTGATGGCCGCAGACGCACCCGGTAAGGAGATTCTGAATCCGGTGGCGGTGGTTATCGTGGGAGGACTTGTCAGTTCGACCTTGCTGGGTCTTGCCGTGACCCCCGCAGTTTTTCACGCCTTTTGCCGCAAGGCTGCCGAACGAGCTATTGCCCGGGACGCTGCGGCTTCTCAGTAGTCTAATGTTATCGAACCAAACACTAATATGAAAAACACCATTAAACATATGCTGCTCCTTCTTGGGGCTACTTCCTTCGCTTTGTTCTCAGTCAGTTGTGGAGAGAGTGATCAACATTCACACGATGAGCATGCCGATCACGACGAGCACGCTGGTCACGATGATGACTCTGACCACGCCCATGGAGATGAAGATCACGATGAGCATGCAGATCATGACGATGACTCTGACCACGCCCATGGCGAGAAAGATCATGCGGAAGAGGGTGAACATGGCCACGATCACGCTCATATCGAAGTCGGCCCCAATGGTGGCCGTCTCCTCACTGCGGTTGAGCCTCATCTTGAATTTCTTGTCACCGAAGACAGGAAAGTGAAGATTTCTTCCATCAGTGAAGAAAATGCAGTTCAGCCGATCGGAACTCAGGTGGTTACCGTCATGGGCGGCGATCGATCCAGTCCGACCCGGATGAAGTTCGCCAAAGCGGGTGACTCACTGATCTCTGATGTCGCTTTCCCTGAGGGCAACGACTTCCCTGTTGTTATTCAGATCAAGGCAACAGCGGACGCTGAAGCGGTGACCGAGAAGTTTAATCTGAACCTTGAAGAATGCCCGACCTGCAGCAACAAGGAGTATGCCTGCACTTGCGAGCACTGATAATTCAATCACTCTAACCTGTTAGAGTCGTTATGTCGGATCACGACCACCATCACAGCGGCGAAAACCTGAAGGTCGCGTTCTTCTTGAACGTAGGGTTCACGCTGTTGGAGATTGTGGGCGGGTTCTGGACCAATAGCATCGCGATCATGACCGATGCGGTTCATGATTTGGGCGATTCCCTGTCATTAGGGTTGGCTTGGTACTTCGACCGGATCTCTAGCAAAGGGGCTACGTCTAGACTCACCTACGGCTATCGGCGATACCGGTTACTGGGAGGGCTGATTACTGGAGTAGTGCTGTTAGCAGGGTTGGGATTCGTCCTCTGGCATTCCGTGGCACGCCTGCGTGAACCGGCTGAGGTGAAAGTTTCCGGAATGCTGGCGCTGGCAGTTATCGGCGTTCTTTTTAACGGGGCTGCGGTTCTCAGGGTGAAAAAGGGCACATCACTCACGGAGCGATTGGTCAGCTGGCATCTGTTGGAAGACATGATGGGCTGGGTGGCGGTTCTAATCGGAGCTGGCATCATGGCTATCTGGGATGTGCCGATTGTGGATCCTCTTCTTTCAATTGGGATTTCTCTGGTTGTTCTCTGGAACGTGTTTCGAAATCTTAAGAAGGTGATGGCGGTTTTTTTGCAAACAGCCCCCGAAGGATTCGATGTGGAAGCGTTTGAGCGCGAGGCTCTCGCGATTCCAGGGGTGGCCTCGATGCATCACATTCATTGCTGGTCGATTGATGGAGAGAGTCACGTATTTTCGGCTCACGTTGTTCTGGATGAGGGAGGTAGCGATAGGCTGAGCATCAAGGAACAAGTGAAGTCACTACTGAATCGGGAAGCTTTTGAGCACGTGACGTTGGAGGTTGAGGCATTTTCTGAATCGTGCGATCACCGCGAAGTGTGACTCACATAGGAGCCATTTTTCTGCTAAGGTGTGGAATGAGTGAGGGCCCGGACGCGGACGGAGAAAGCCACAGTTGTTGCGGCGGCGGAGGGACGGGAGTTCCGAATCAGGAGATCTCTGGAAATGCCGCCTACTTCTGCCCTATGTGCCCGGGAGTGGAGTCGGATAAGCCGGATGACTGCCCCAAGTGCGGCATGGCATTGGAATCTTCCGGCATTGGACTGTCTACGGATAAGTCCACTTTCACCTGCCCGATGCATCCTGAAATTGTGCAGGATCAACCCGGTGACTGCCCCAAATGCGGGATGCCGCTGGAAGTGAAAGAAGCGGCAAGAGGACAAGAGGATCATGCCGCAATTGAGATTCTGCAATTGTCCCGGAAGTTTTGGATCGCTCTTGCGCTGACATTGCCCGTATTCGTCCTCGCGATGGGAGGGATGATTCCCGGGTTGAATCTGGACAAGATGATTCCCTCGTCTGCCTCCAAGTGGATCGAACTGATCCTGACGACTCCAGTGGTATTCTGGGCGGGAGGGATGTTCTTTCGAAAAGGTTGGCGGTCTCTCGTCAATCGGTCGCCAAACATGTTCACCCTGATCATGATCGGAGTCGGTGCGGCGTATACATACAGCTTTGCCGCTGTTGTGATGCCCGGTGTTTTCCCGGAGTCTTTCCGGTTGAACGGAGAGGTTGGGCTCTATTTTGAAGCGGCTGCCGTCATCACCACTCTCGTTTTGTTTGGCCAGTTGCTGGAGGCCCAAGCCCGTCGTCAAACGGGCAAGGCAATTGAAGCACTGATGGGGTTGGCCGCGAATTCCGCTCGTCGTGTTCGTGAAGGCGAAGAAGAGGAGGTAGGGATCGACGAAATACAGCCAGGCGATTTGCTCCGGGTCAAACCGGGTGAAAAGGTGCCCCTTGATGGGGTGGTGGTTGAAGGAAGTAGCAACGTCGATGAATCGATGATTTCAGGGGAGCCTGTTCCTGTGAGAAAGGGGGCGGGGGACTCTGTAGTCGGGGCCACTGTGAATCAGAATGGCACGTTTTTGATGCGAACCGAAAAGGTCGGATCTGACACGCTGCTTTCAAGGATTGTCTCACTGGTGGCCGAGGCCCAGCGTAGTCGGGCGCCCATTCAAAAATTGGCTGACGCCGTCGCTGGCTGGTTTGTTCCTGCCGTGGTGGGTATGGCCATGGCTACTTTCGTGATTTGGTTGATTTGGGGGCCGAGCCCTGCGATTGGGTTTGCCATCGTGAATGCAGTTTCTGTGCTCATCATTGCGTGTCCCTGCGCCTTGGGCCTGGCGACCCCCATGTCGATTATGGTCGGTGTAGGACGGGCTGCCAGTGAGGGGATTCTGGTGAAGGATGCTGAGGCAATTGAGCGCACCGAGAAAGTTGATGTGCTTGTGACTGATAAGACGGGAACCCTGACTAAAGGAGAACCTGTAGTGACCGACGTCTCGACTGTGGAGGGTGTTTCTGATGACGAGCTAATGATGCTTGCAGCCTCGCTCGAAATGCGAAGTGAGCACCCATTGGCTCGAGCTGTGGTCGAGCATGCAAAGAGTAATAGTCTTTCGATTCCCGAAGCATCGGAATTTGAATCGGTGACGGGTGGTGGAGTGCAGGGGGTCGCATCCGGAAACAACATTCTGGTCGGGAAGGATGGATGGCTCCGTGAGGAGGGCGTGGAGATTCCAGAAGAGCTGGAAATCGTGGGACGGCAGTTGCAGGAATCCGCACGAACGGTGATCTGGGTTGCGGTCGAAGGCCTTGCTGTTGGATTGATTGGAGTTGCGGATCCGATCAAGGAATCAACGCCCAAAGCCGTCGCGAGACTGCAGCGACTTGGAATCCGGATCGTCATGGCGACGGGGGACAATGAGGCTACCGCAAGGGCCGTTGGCGGGGAGTTGGGCATTGATGAAGTTCACGCGGGGCTCAGTCCGGAGGGAAAAATCGAACTGGTTCGTTCTTTGAAACGGGACGGGAATGTCGTGGCGATGGCTGGTGACGGCATCAATGATGCCCCGGCGCTAGCTGAAGCAGATGTGGGGATTGCGATGGGAACCGGCACTGACGTCGCGATGGAGAGTGCGAGGATTACCTTGGTGAAAGGCGACCTCAACGGCATCGCCAAGGCCATGTATGTGAGTCAGGCCGTGATGAGAAATATCCGGCAGAATCTAATTTTCGCCTTTGGATATAACGCTATCGGAGTGCCCATCGCGGCGGGCATCCTTTATCCTTTTACGGGAACATTGCTCAGCCCAATGCTAGCCGGCGCCGCTATGAGCTTCAGCTCTGTTTCAGTAATTTCGAACTCCCTCCGGCTGCGCAGATTGAAACTCAATTCCTAGAAGGACCTGCCAGAGCCTATTTGATAGGGAAATCAAAATACGTGCTAGGAAAAGGCTCGTTTGTCAGGGTGAAGTGCCACCACTCGCGATCGTAGGGGCGAAAACCATTGTTCTTCATATGAGTTCGCAGCAGGAGCCGGTTCTCACGTTGTTGATCGGTCACGGTTCTAGAAAACGGCCAGGATTGTTGATCGAAAAAATCGAAAGGTGTTCCCATGTCGACTTCCTGACTCTTCTGAGGCGAGTCGAGTTTGACCAGTGTTACATCGATCGTGCTTCCCCGCGAATGCCCTGATTTTGTGGCGATATAGCCGCGCCTGAAAAGCTCTTCCTTAGGGACTTCCGGGTAGTATTCTGACTTCGTCCCTTTTGCCTTCAGATCTCTCCCCCAGCGAACGAAGTGATTCACGGCTCGTTGTGGGCGATAGGCATCAAATACTTTCAACCCATAGCCTAGTTCATGGAGATCTGCCTGGACCTGCTTCAGTGCTTTGGCGGTCGCTTCAGTCATGACCGCTCGTGTGGCTTGGTACCCTTCGATGCGCTCGCCAACGAAGTTGTTGTCGGTGGCGTATTTGAGGTCCACCAGAATGGTGGGATCCTCTTCGTCAAGATGGACGAACCCCACGGGCAACTCTTTCGGCAGCGGTTCCGCATAGACCCCGCTGCAGAGAATCCAAGTGGCAAAAATACCGACCGTCAAAAGGGGATGCATCGAGATCATGCTATGGTCGTAGCCTGCAGACGGCAAATTGGAATGCCTTTCTGTCGCATTGTTTTTCGGAGTTTGCATCTCCGCCTCTTGAGTTTCCGGCCAATCGCGCCACTGTTCGTATTCCATGGCGAAAAACGAACCGTTCCCATTGCCCAACGAGCTGGTCCCCGATGATTGGTTTGCCCAGTTGTCACGCGCGGAGATCTTTGCGGATGATCGCCCTATCGAGTTGGACCTCGGATGTGGTGACGGCTCTTTCCTGATAGGCATGGCAGCGCACTTTCCTGAACGCAATTTCCTCGGGGTGGAGCGCCTGCTTGGGAGGATTCGAAAGGTGAATCGTAAGTCCGTGCAGGCGGAGCTCACCAATGTCAAAGCGCTTCGAATTGACTCCAATTACGCGGTCAATCAGCTGTTGCCCCACGGCTTTGTGAGCCGAATTCACTTTCTCTGTCCGGATCCCTGGCCCAAGAAAAAGCACGCCCGTAGGCGCCAGATGTGTCAGTTGCCCTTTTTAAAGTCTCTTCACACGTTGCTTGAAGATAATGGGGAGTTGCTCTTCATGACCGATGCAGCGGAGTATTTTGAAGAGGCTGTTGAAGTGCAAAAAACTTGCGATTTCTTTGTTCAGGAGCCGTGGGAAGAGGGTGACTTCTTCTACCCCAGGACCGACTTTGAAGAGCAGTGGCTCGCGCAGGGTCTTTGCATGAACCGAATGCGGCTGAAGAAGAAATAGGAAATCAGACAATGGATGCTGCCAGTTCTGGTATGTCCCCGTCGAATACCGGAATTTTCGTCAGGACCTTCCGAAGTATGACGGCGTTCGATGATTGAGATGCATCGATATCAGGATTTATGGTATTGAGAAATACTCCGGCGCAGGTGAGGCCCATTAATTCGATGGACTGGACAGTCAGTAGTGTGTGATTGAGAACACCGATCCGATTGGCGGCGACGATGAGAACCGGGAGTTTCAGGCATTTCACCAGATCGGCCATGGTACGTTCAGTATCCACCGGAACCAGCCATCCTCCTGCTCCTTCGACGATGACAAAATCGGATGTCGATTGCAGGGTTTTGTATGCGCTTTGAATCTGATCGAAACTGATCGCTTCGGTCATGGTGCTGGCTACTGGAGCCAGAGGTTCGGGAATTGAAACAGGGTTAATCTGATTGAGTGTCAGGGTGGTGTTCCCGGATGCCTTGAGAATGGCCTCAGCATCTTCGCGACTTCCGCATTCGATCGGTTTCATCCCGGCCGCATTGAGGCCGGTCTCACGAAGTCGCTTGAGCAAGTGTGTGGTGACCCAGGTTTTTCCGACGTCGGTGTCGGTTCCTGTCACAAATATCCCACTCATTTTTACTCGCCGATTTCAGCAGAAATAGCCTCGACCAGGGCATCCGCTTCCCGGGTGATGTATTCCGAATCGCGCCCCTCGATGAGAACTCGTAGCAGAGGCTCCGTTCCTGAATAGCGGAGGAGCACACGACCCGCGTCACCGAGGGTGGCCTCGATTTCGGAGACCTTGGCTGCAGCTGCCATCTCATGGAGTTCTGCCTTTCGGGCGACGCGGACATTGCGTTGGGCCTGAGGGAATTTGGTGAGAACTTTTCGAAGTTCGCTCAGAGGCTGGTTCTTCCGGCGCACGATTTGGAGGAGTTGAAGAGCCGAAACAATTCCGTCGCCGGTGGTGTTGTGGTCGTGAAAAATAAAATGGCCACTTTGCTCTCCCCCAAAGTTGTAGCCGTTTTTGAGCATTTCCTCCATGACGTAGCGGTCACCGACACCGGCGCGAACGACATGACCTCCGGCGTTGCGGAGTGCCTCATCAAGACCGGCGTTACTCATCACCGTAGCGACGAGGGTATTGTCTTTCAGGGTGCCCTCTTCGATCATGGCTACTGCAGCGATCGCCATAATTTCGTCACCATCGAGGACAGATCCATTTTCATCGCAAAGAAGAACACGATCTGCGTCACCGTCGTGAGAAATTCCGATGTCGGCCCCACTTTCTTTCACCAGATTTTCAATGATCTCTGCATGAGTGCATCCGCAGTCGGCGTTGATGTTGATGCCGTTTGGATGGTGGTGATAGGATTTCACATTGGCTCCCAGCGAGTGAAGCACAGCGGGACTGGTTTCACAGGCTGCTCCGTTGGCGGAGTCTAGTGCGATGGTGAGTCCGTCAAGCAAGTCACCGTCTTCACCTACGCTCGCGCGAGCAAATGCGACGTAGCTTTCTACGGCGTTTTCCAGATGGGAACAACGACCAATCGGGCTGTCGGCTGCAGGGGCTTCCTCGGCGAGGACTCTTCTCTCGATCTCCAACTCAATCTCGTCATCCAGTTTGTAGCCGTCCGGTCCGAAGAACTTGATCCCGTTGTCTTCGTACGGATTGTGCGAGGCGGAAACTACGACCCCAAGAGCCGCTCCTTTTTCGCGGGTCAACAGAGCGATGGCCGGAGTGGGTATGACGCCGGCAAGCAGGACATCCATACCGCGGGAGTTGAATCCTGACGCGATAGCAGACTCGAGCATGTCTCCGGACTGCCGAGTGTCTTTGCCTATGACCACTGTGGGCCATTCCCGTCTGTCAGATTGGTTTTCCTGAAAGACGTCAGCAACGGCTTGCCCCAGCCGGACTGCAAAATTTGGGGTGAGGGGATGGACGTTGGCTTTCCCGCGTATTCCATCAGTCCCGAAGAACTGTCGCTTGTCGCTGCTCATTCTTAAATTGATCTAGTTTCGGCTCTTGCTGGTGCTTTTTCCCGGGACGGGTGGCGCAAGAGGGCTCAAAAGTGTTTCGTCGAGGCTGGGGACGGTCGAGGTGCGGACAGGCGCGGATCCTGTTCCCGGGACAGGGAAGGAAGGTCTATCTGCTTCGAGGTGTGACTTGATCAAATACCAGACAACTGTCGCGATCAGCACCGACATTAGTTTGGCCTTCCAGCTATCGACAAAGAAAGATTTAAACATCTTCGGCTTCTCCTTCCTCCTCTTCGGCTTCCTGATTTCTCAGAAGCTCGTTGAGTCTTTCCCGCAGTTCTGACTCAGGAAGATTCCGTTCCAGTTTGCCGTTGATGGCGATTGAAATGGAGCCGGTCTCTTCTGAGACCACCAATGCAATGGCATCGGACTCCTCGGTGATCCCCATCGCAGCTCGATGTCGCAATCCGATGCCCGGATCCTTTAGTTCTCTTTGAATCACCGGAAAGAGGCAACCGGCTCCGGAGATCCTTTCGTCGGCCATTCTCACAATCAGGCCGCCGTCGTGAAGTGTGGTTCCGCTGTGGAAAATCGTATAAATCAAAGCAGGCGTCAGTTCGCTGTCCATCTGCGTTCCCGTATCGGCGTACTGCTTCAAATCGATGCCGCGCTCAATCGCAATGAGAGCACCCACCCTTCGTCCAGACAGAGTCTCGACAATCTCGATCAAGGATTCCGCAAAGCGGGCCCGGGTGCCCTCGTTCATCGTGGAAAAGAAACGATGGCTCCCTAATTCAGCCAGTGCCCGTCGGAGTTCGGGTTGGAAAATAATCACCAGCGCGATCGCAAGGAAGACCGAAACGTATTTCAAGAGCCATCCGATCACAGTGAGGTCGAGGGATTCGGACAGTAACGTCATCCCAATATAGATGCCGACCAAGGCCGTGAAAATACGGGCACCGCGGGTAGCACGAAAATAGCGGTAAGTATTGTAGATGATCACCGCGAGGATGATTACCTCAATGCCTTGCCGCCAATGTTGCGTGATAAACTGGCCTGCCGCGTCCATTTGAGTTGCCGTAACCGGGTCGTTGCCAACCTACTACGTGATCACACTGTTTGCATCCGATGTGACTCAGATTTTTCAGTTCCTGTCAGGTAGAGCGATGGAAGCCGATGCTAAAGCGGCGATTCCCTCTTCTCTGCCGACGAAGCCCATCGTCTCGTTGGTAGTTGCTTTGATCCCAATATCTTCAGGAGGTATCGAAAGCGCTGAGCCGATGGATGCTTTCATGGCGGGGGCGTGCGCCATTACTTTGGGAGCCTCTGCAATGAGTGTGGAGTCGATGTTTTCAATCTGGCCGCCCTTTTCCCTGACGAGTTCGGCAGCCTTTTTAAGAATCTCGAGGCTGCAAATACCCTCGATGGAGTCATCTGTGGGAGGGAACCAGTAGCCAATGTCGGGTTCCCCTATAGCACCCAGGATGGCGTCTGCGATCGCGTGGCAGAGAACATCGGCATCCGAATGGCCTGCCAGCCCCTTGGTGTGAGGAATCGTGACACCGCCGAGAACGAGGGGTCTGCCTTCTGCAAACTGATGCACGTCGTAGCCTATGCCGCTTCGGTATCTCATGGATTAGAGGATGTTTTCAAAGGACAGCTTTCCATTGCTTGAGATGATGGAGGACTTGTCCGGGTTGGTCGAGGATTGAGTCAATTCGACCAGGCCCCCGCCTCGTTCAAGCATGAGTTGGCCAGCGGCAATATCCCAGATGCTGATCTGTTCTTCGACGTAGGCATCGAGTCGGCCGCAGGATATATAGGCGAGCGCGAGCGCGGCGCTTCCCATCATGCGGGTCTTGCGGACGCGGTGGGCTACTTTCCCGTAGCGGCTTAATCCTGCTTCGATCGCATCCTTGCTCTTGGAGAATCCGATCGTGACGACCGCCTCGCTGAGGCTGGTACGGTTGCTGGGTTGAATAGGTTTCCCGTTTTTGGTCGCAGGCCCGTCAAAGTCTACGGCATACATTTCATCCATCATTGGATCATAAATGGCACCAATTTTCAGTTCTCCGTCCTGACGCATTGCGATAGAGACACAGAAATGGGGGATGCCGAAAAAGAAGTTCACGGTGCCGTCGATGGGATCGACGATCCATTGGTTAGGGCTGTTCTGATCTCCGGCGATTCCCTCCTCTCCATAGATCGCATGATCGGGAAAAGTGGACAGGATTCGCTCTTCGATCAGCTTCTGAGTTTCAACATCGAGGGCCAGTTTGATGTCGTGTGTGTGCATTTCATCAACATCGAGATCGCCTTCAAAGTTTTCACGCAGCAGGGCTCCTGCTTCACGGGCGGCTTTCGTGGCCAGTTCCAGTTCGGGTGACATGCGTCGCAAATTGCTGGGTTAGAGATCGAGTGAGGAGTTAGTGTCGACCGACTAGAAGTCGGTTCGGAAAGTGGGTTTGGCAAGTAATCGTGGAGGGCGAAGCAGAGTCGCCGCTCTCAAGAAGAGCGGTCAAGCCTAAGGGTCATGCGACGATGAGGGATACCCACTTCGTAGAATGTTTCTCCTTCAGACACAAACCCGAGCTTTTCGTAAAAGGGGATCACTGGCGCCCGCGAGTGGAGCAGAATTTGTTGAATCCCATCTTCTCTGGCCCGCGTGATGGCCTCGAGCATGAGATCCCGGCCGATGCCCATGCCCTGAGCGGCGTCTTCTACTGCGACCTGCCGAATCCTCAATGTGTCCGATGGCAGTTCGCGCGAGCTGACGACGAGTCCGCCGGAAAGCGTTTTCCCCACGAAACCGACTAGATGGCGGTCTCCTTGCTCTGCGATCAGGTCTTCATCCGAATAATGGAGGCCGAGAGGATCGCGCAAAACGCGCTGCCTCAGGGCGACCCACTCCGGGAAGAAGGGATGGAGGTGATCGATCCAGAGCGTTTTCACCGGACTGAATCGATCACAGATGTGAGGCAATTAATGCGCCAGGCAGAATTCCTCGAAGCGATCGAGTCCTGTCTTGATGATGTCCAGGCTCGTCGCATAACTGAAGCGAACTGATGTGTCGTAGCCAAATGCGGCACCGGGAACGGCGGCGACAAGATAGCGTGACAGCAGCTTTTCAGTGAGGTTCATGGAACTGAGTCCAATCTTGCTTGTGTCGACGAGAAAGTAGAAGGCGCCATCGGGCTCAACCACAGAGATGTTTTTGATCTTCTGGAGACGACTTTGCATGTACTGGCGGCGCATGTCGTACTCCTCGACCATGTCCTTGATCATGTTCTGAGGACCCTGCAGTGCAGCCAGGGCTCCATATTGAGCAAAGGTGGTGGGGTTCGAAGTCGTGTGGCTCTGAATGATGCTGATCGCCTTAGCGATCTCCGGTGGTGCGGCGGTGTAGCCGAGACGCCAACCGGTCATAGCGTAGACCTTGCTGAAACCATTGATGGTGACGGTGAGATTCTTCGCTGCTTCGCTGACAGAGGCGGTGGAAACGTGCTTTTTGTCGTTGTAGATCAGCTTCTCGTAGATTTCGTCGGAGAGGATGATGATGTCTTCAGACTCAGCGACTTCAACGAGAGCGGCGAGTTCTTCCTCAGTGTAAACCGCGCCGGTAGGGTTACCCGGGCTGTTGATGATCACCATGCGAGTGCGCCCGCTGATGGAATCTTCGAACTGCTCAGGAGTCATTTTCCAGCCGTTTGCAGCGGTGGTTTCAACGATGTAGGGCTCAGCTCCAGCAAGGCGAACCATTTCGGGATAGCTGGTCCAATAGGGAGCAGGAATGACCACTTCGTCCTCAGGGTCACAGCAGGCGAGGATCGCATTGTAGCAGGAGTGTTTCGCTCCGCAGTTCACTGAAATCTGGCTCACATCGTAGTCGAGGTTGTTTTCGGTGCGGAATTTCTCAACGATGGCCTCTTTGAGCTCAGTAATGCCGGTCGCAGCAGTGTATTTGGTCTTACCGTCCTGGAGCGCTTGGATCGCCGCGTCCTTGATGTGCTGTGGCGTGTCGAGATCAGGCTCTCCTGCTCCAAAGCTGGCAACGTCTTGTCCTTCGTCGCGCAATTTGTTCGCGGCTGCGGTGATGGCCAGAGTCTGGGATGGGGAAATTTCGGAGAATTTTTCGGCAATGAAGCTCATGTCTTTAGGAATGCTGATTGGGTTGAGGTCCTGCCTCTACCTTGGCATCCAGACTGACAAGCGAGTCAGTGATTCCGGAGTACGTCGTTAGAAACTGGGCCTTCTCGTTACAAATTCCCGTATCGACGGGATTTTGGTGATGGCTCGACCGCGACTCCGTGATCAATACGGGTTTTTCCAGTACGCGATCTGCGGTTGGTTTCAAGCAAAATGCACGATTGCGGCCAAATTCTTGCCCCTTTCAAGCGACTACAGGTCCCTTTCAGTATTGCGGAACGCGGCTGGCCGATCTACCTCTGATAAGACATGGCCGGAAAGTCGAACATATATGCCTTCTTTGGGAATGATGAAGCCGAGGTGAAAGAGGCGGCGCTCCGCCTTTCTCAGAAGCTCGCGCCCAAGGATGATGAGTTCGGTCTTGAGATTGTGAGCGGTGGGGCTGACAACTCAGATCACGCCGTCCGCATCGTCGGGCAGACGATCGAAGCGATCCAGACTCTGCCGTTTTTCGGAGGAGACAAGCTCGTCTGGCTGCAAGGGGCGAACTTCTTCAGCGATAACCAGACGGGAAAGTCGGCGACGACACTTTCGGCGGTCGATGCCTTGACTGAGCTGCTGCAGGCCGGGTTGCCTTCTGATGTGACGCTGATCATCAGTGCCACCGATGTCGATAAGCGACGCGTGTTTTACAAAAAGGTTTCCAAGCTGGGCGACGTGAAATCCTTCGACAAAGTCGATGTTTCCAAGGCGGGCTGGGAGACAGCTGTGATGGGGAAGGTTTCAGGGCGAGCCCGGGAGATTGGATTAACCTTTGAAGGAAATGCTCTCGAAAGGTTTGTTCTCATGGTGGGTGCTGAAACCAGAGTTCTCGAGAGTGAGCTGGAAAAGCTGGCTCTATTTGTCGGTGATCGCGCTGCGACGGAAAAGGACCTTGGTGAAATTGTCGCGGCGAGTCATACCGGAGTCATTTTTGAGATTGGAGATTCTATCGCGCGAAAGGATCTGCCCCAGACACTGACCTTGATCGAGAAGCAGCTGCGGCGGGGGGAAAGCCCAGTCGGTATACTTCTGGCAGCGATTGTGCCGCGGGTTCGAAGTCTGTTGCATGCCCGCGACCTCATTGAGCGCCATGGCATTCGGGTGGGCCGGGATTACAAGGGGTTCCAGCGCCAAATTGATTCTCTGCCGTCTTCGGAGACAGCCCATCTGCCCAGAAAGAAAGATGGGGGCATCTCAGCATACCCCCTCTTTCTAGCCTCTCAGGTTTCGAACCGGTTCAGTGTCAGTGAATTAAAGAACGCACTCGAAGCGTGTCTTCAGGCTAATGAGCGATTGGTGACTACTCAG
The DNA here is from genome assembly GCA_963975655.1 of uncultured Verrucomicrobiales bacterium. GTDB lineage: Bacteria > Verrucomicrobiota > Verrucomicrobiia > Verrucomicrobiales > DEV007 > Arctic95D-9. Next base: position 42,766 of record CAXBHX010000029.1, on the reverse strand, counting down.
CTTGAGCCGCATCTTGTCTTAAACCAGCTCGTCACCAAGATCCTGGCGAAAGCCTCATGAGGTTGCCCTCAGCCTTCTTAGCATGAAAATCATCCTCATCGCTCTCGGCATTGGATTGTTCGCCGGTATCATGGCCGGCATTTGCGGCGTGGGTGGTGGCATTGTGATGGTTCCTGCGTTTGTCTATCTGCTGGGCATGGAGCAGAAAGCTGCCGTTGCCACGAGCATGGCGGTGATCGTTCCGACAGCGCTCATGGCGATGTCCCGCTATTCACAAGCTGGTCTCATCCAGTGGAATATCTTCTGGCCTACCGCGATTGGTGCTGTCGTGACTGCCTATTTTGCAACGGGATGGCTCAAGAAACTCAGTAATGATCAACTGACCAAGATTTTTGCCGTTGTCATGATCATCGTGGGGGTCAGCATGTTCATTAGGAAGTCCTGAGCCCTTATTTGGGATACTTGCGAATCGCAGCGGCAGCCATATTTTCCATCACGTCGCTCGTTGCCGGTGGCGCGGGATGAGGTGGTGGTGGCGGGTAGCAATGAGTCGAGCAGCTAGATTGGCTTCGGCTTTCCTCATACTGGCTGGAGCAGGCCCAGACTTTTCGTCCCGTAGACAGATCGTAGAGCAGATATTCGGCTCTAACGGCGCGGTGAGAACAAGAAGAGGTGGTGTATTCGGTCCACGTGCGGCAGTCGATGACGTGGCCGTGTTCATCGTAGATGTGCTCTTCCCGGGTGTCGCAAGATTCATCCACATCGCACCAGGTATTGTTCTCCGAGAGCGAGATCACAAGAGCGAACCTCTCCTGCAGGTGCTTGGCCTTCTCTACCTGACCGGGGGATAGCGCAAAGGTGAGCGAGCCAGTGTAGCCGCTTCCGATACGGCGAGTGGGGCCGACTTCCCTCTCGAATGCGTCGTGGCCTGTGATACGCAAATGCTTGCGCTTTTGACCCAGCTTGATCGCGAGTCGATTCAGAATGATGTCTTGTTCCCGTTCTTCGGGGAGGCAGTTTTCATTCTTTGCAACCATACCGGCGATGGCCACTGATCCCGGCTGAGCCATTGCAGGGGCGATGGTGGCGTCGATATACTCTAGCCGTGAAGTGGCGCAACTGCTCAGGGCTAGAGCAGCGGAGGCGATCGTCAGGGTACAAAAAAACGTCTTCATCAAGGGGTTCCTGATGAAGACGTTTGTAGTGCGAGATTAATGCAGAGAAAGATCTGCAGCCGGTCTATTCAGCGTGGGGGTGCTCCTTGAGAATATCGGCAGGAACATACATCATCTTCTGGTCCTTGATGTCCTCACGAACTTTCGCGACCTGCTCGGGTGTGATGATGCTGGCTTTGTTGCCGAAGGAGTTTCGCACGTAGGTCAGGGTGGCGGCGAGTTCCTTGTCGTCGAGGATGTGCTCGAACGGCGTCATGGGAATCACACCCGGGAATTGCTTTCCGTTAACTTCGATGGGGCCAAAGAGACCTTTCATTGAAATTTTAATGAGACGCTCAGGATCACCGGTTGCCCACTTGGTCCCACGGAGCGGTGGGAACCCTGCAGCCGGGAGACCGTTTCCGTTGGCCTGGTGGCAGGTGCCGCAGTGAGCTTCACGCTGATAAATTTCAGCCCCGAGGATGTAGGCGGCCTTCTCCTTTTTGTCCTTGATGTGTTTTGGCGCCTGGATGCGCAGGCCTTCGCTGGAGGCGAGGATCTCTCCGGTCAAAGCCGCTTTAGCGGTTTTGTAAGAATCTTTGAGATAGTCATCGACGCCCTTGGCTTCTGCCGCAGCAAGAATGGCGAGGCCATTCTCGTTGGAATCACGCGAACCTGCCGTGACCGCTTCGAGGCGCACACGTCCGTGGTCGTCGTTTGCTGCAGCAAGCATGAGCTCCTGACGGCCATTCAGCTCAGGGTTGTATCGCAGGACTCTAACTGCTGCGGAACGAACGCGGTGGTCGTCGGATTTGAGCAACTCCTTGAGGAGCGCTGCATCAACTTGATCGGCACCCCAGGTGACCCACAGTGCTTCGAGTTTGAGGCGGGCATCATTTTGCTTCGCGGCCCAGGCCACGGCGGCAGGAACGACCTCAGCGGCATCGCGGGCACGAAGCTCGCGCTTGGTGCGGTAGCGAGAGCGATATTCGTGCAGCTTCAAATTCTCGAGCAATTGATCGATCGAGGCACCGTCGATCACCGCCGGCTCAACGAGGGGACGTGACGGGTAGGTGACGCGGTAGATGCGGCCATGCTCGTGATCGCGCAGTGGATCGCGAGCGCTGTGCTGCATGTGACCGATGAGCGCGTTGTGCCAGTCCACGATGTAGAGAGAGCCATCAGGAGCGAACTCGAGGTCGACCGGGCGGAAGTTGAGGTCTTCGGAGACGAAGAGATCCTGACGGAATTCTGTTTTGTAGCCGGTGCCGTCTTCGACGATTTGATGCTGCTTGGCACCGAGGAAACCGATGGCATTGTTGAGCAATACATCGCCTTGAACATCGTCGGGGAAGTGGCTGCTGGAAACAAACTCCAGGCCGGAAGTCGGACGCACATTTTCGGAAGTGATCAGATCAGGCGCCTGCATGTTGACACCGTAAACGGGATCAACCGAACCGGGGAGCATCCAGGAAAATTTAGTTCCTGAAGTGTGCAGGAAGAAATCCTGACCGTAGTCGTCAAAGGCGATGCCCCAGGGGTTAGGGATTGAGTATTGAGCGTGGCGAGTAACGTTCTTACGCTGCGGGCTGTAGCGATAGAAGCCACCGTTGGTGCCGCGTGTAGTGCCGTAGGCGCTCTCGACGTTGGTGTGAAGGAAAACTCCCTCACCCATCATGAACGCTCCGGAAGGATCCGCACAGAAAGCGGAGATCGCATGGTGAGTATCGTGATCATCGAATCCGCTGAGGATGACATCCTTGGTATCGTATTGGTCGTCACCATTGAGATCCTTGAGCAAAACGAGGCTACCGCTCTGGGAGACGTAAACACCGTCGTGAGAAATCTCGAATCCGATCGGAATGTGCAGATCGCCGGCAAAGATGGTTTGTTTGTCAGCTTTGCCGTCGTTGTCGGTGTCTTCGAGAATGAGCAGCTTGTCTTCAGGCAGGGCGTCACCAATGCGGTAGTGCGGGTAGCTGGCCATAGTGGAAACCCAGAGGCGACCTTTGTTGTCGAAGGCGAGCTGAACCGGGTTGGCGAGATCGGGGAAATCTTCCTCCGAAGCGAAGAGTTCGATCTTGTAGCCCTCTGCTGTTTTGATCTTGGTCTCGACGACTTTGCCGGGGCGGTAGTCGACCGTGCCATTTTTGACGCTAACAACATAGTTGGTTTCGACAGGGGGGAGCTCATAGGTCTGAGCGTCTGCGGCAACGACGTCGAAGTTGTCGCCTTTGAGCGTAGCCCAGATGGACTGATCCCGGATCACAGTAAACTCACGGGTTTTCTTAATCTCGTGAGGGTAGTTGTCAGGGCCAAACGGATTGTAGCGACGTCCGTAGACATGCACGCCGTTGGGAACTTTGAAATCGTTGAGCCAGGCCCAGTTCTTTTCCATCACTGCAGCGCGAATGCCGGAGCGACTGTTCTCATCCACTTTGCCGGGACCGAAGAGACCATCGGCGAGAATGGGTGCGAGTTTCTGGTAACCGAGGTCACTGAGAAGTGCTCCATCGGTGGTGTATTCCGCGCCGTCCTTGTAGAGTTCCAGTGACGGCTTGAAAGCGTCGACGAAAAGCACGTTGTTGGCAGCCGCGATTTCGGCAGAGGCTTCGGTGTAGAGCTTGAGGTTCTTGTTCTCCTCGACGCCATCAGGAACGTTGTATTTGTCAGTGATGTCCTGGTAAGCGGTGGGGGAAACCAGTGCCACTTGAGGGGCTGACTCGCCATTGTATACCTGAGTAAGAGTGTGTTTGAGGAACGCATCGAGCTCCAGCTTGTAGCGCTCGACATCTTCAGGGCCTCCGAAAGAGGAGTTGAATCCGAAGAAAGCGATCACCGTGTCGGCTTGCAGCTGGGAAAGCCACTGGTCGGGAGTCTCAAAATGACCTTGTGGCTTCGAGTTGGTTTGAAGCTCTTTGGGGAGCAATTCTTTCGCTCCGGCAAACGCATACTGATCGGTGTAGCTGCGGCTGGGGTGGGGGCGGAAACCGGGAGTGTTGCCTTCGTCACCCATGTTGCGGATGGTGAGGTCCTTGTCAGGGAAGCGCATGAAGAGCTCCGTCTCAAGGTGACCAAAGTGGATCATGCGGCTGGCCATGCCGGCGCCGAGGAGGACGATGTGATCGCCTTCGTTGACGGTGAGCTTGCCTTCAGCTTCAGGTGAAGGCTTAGGCACAGCATATTTGTCTTTCGCTTTGCCCTTGTCTTTGGCTGCTGCCTTGGGCTTGGCCTTTTGTTCGCGCACGCCGAAGGGGGCTTCTTTGAAGGCCGGTGCGCCTGGGATGAAGTCGACAGGTTTGAGTCCCTGCCGGTAAGCCGCGAAGCTGAACGCAGAAGGAAGGTAACCGTCCTCTATGGTGACGTCGGCCTTTTCAGGAACATCGAGTCCGAGGCCCCAATACACGCCATTCACAACGAGACGGCGCAGGTTTTCGTCGAGCAGGTCGATGGAAGCACCCATCGTGGTGGTGAGGACCTTGTTGGTCGTTCCTCCTTCGTTGGTGAACTCCCGGGTCCAGACCGCGGGCTGCATCGGATCGTTCTTTTCAGCAAACTCAGCGGAATCGGCTTCGAGAGTTTCGGTGACCGCGCCACGCAGCAGGATGGTGGCTGGCTCCAGTGGATTGGTGCCGTAGACATCGGATGTGACGAAGATCGTGCCGACTCCGGTGAGAACAGGGTGGTCAGCATTGGCTTCCTCAACATGCGTGCGGCAACCCTGAACCTTGTGTTTTCCGTGGTGGCTCACCCAGGTTTCTCCGAGCACCTGACGACCGAAACCTTTTGCCCATCCAGTTTCAGGCTTGGCATTGAAGGAATACTTCGCCCATTTGCTGTCAGCGGGGAAGTTGAAGGCGTGGGTGGACGTACGGGTTGCGACTATCGGCACCCCGCGATTAAGAGCGGCTTCGAACTTCTCCATGGAAGCATCATCCCAGTGGCGGAAACGCAGTCCGAGCACGAGCGCATCGGCGGAGTCGAGTGCCTCAGAGTGAGCCAAATTGCCGCCGGCATCCGGATTGACGTTGCCGTTTTCATCGAGGGAGAAGAGCACGGTTGCTTTGAATCCCTGCTTGGCGAGGATCTGAGCCAGCATAGGCATGGCTTCTTCGGAGCGGTATTCTTCGTCACCGGAAAGGAGAACGACGTGCTTGCCCTGGCCGGGTCCGCTGGCGCCTTCGAAAACGAGGTGATCAGGACCGCCTGTGTTGGCGGGTGTTTCAGCGACTTTGGTTGTGTCGTCCGTTGCCTGTTCGCAAGCAGTGAACAGCAGGGCCGTCAAAGCTCCGACTGCGAGCAGAGAGAGGGTGTTTCGTAGGTTCATCATCATTAGAGGATTAAATAGAAAGGCGTCGATTTTCCGACGCGTAGACTGTTCATGCAAGAACAGAAAATTGCCAATCGGTTTACGGCGCGGAATTACGCGCCAAAAAAAGTGAAAGATTTGCGTCAGTTTGGTAGTCCAGTCTACTACTTGCCCTTCTTTTTGGGGGCTGGAGCCTGATACTGGAAGGTGGTTTCTGCGCCGTCGTTGGTCTGATTTTCACCGGGAGTGGAGCGGCCACGGTCGACGTAGTCTGCCATCAGCTTAGTGAGTTCTTCCACCATCTCGGGATTGTCACTCACGAGATTGTTGGTTTCGGATCGGTCTTTGGCCAGGTTGTAGAGCTGGTTCTCGGGGAGGCCTGTCATGTCAGCGCGGCCCGGGCGTGGGTCGCTCCAGCCTCCGGAGCCGGGGCAGAAGCTGAGCTTCCAGTCCCCTTTACGGATAGCGAAGGAGCCGTTGATTGAATGGTGGACGACCGCTTCGCGCAGGGGGCTTTTGTTTTTTCCAAGCAAGGCAGGAAGGATGCTGACGCTGTCTTCGCCCGCATTGTCGGGGTAGTCGGCTCCTACGATGTCGGCGCAGGTAGCGAGGAGATCGGTGGTGCAGATGAGCTGAGTGCTTTGCGAGTCCGCTTTGATTTTCTCCGGCCACTGAGCGATGAAGGCGACGCGATGGCCTCCTTCGAAGATGTCGGCCTTGTGGCCGCGGAAATCGAGATGGGTGTGGTGTCCGTGTTCTGCCATGAGGGGGAGTTCGCCGCGGGGCGAGCAGCCGTTGTCGGCGGTGAATATAATGAGCGTGTTTTCGGTAAGTCCCGCATCAGCGATGGCCTGGGTGACCTGGCCAACTGTGCTGTCGACCTGCATGCAGAAGTCGAGGTAGGAATTGATGCCGCTCTTTCCTTTCCACTCATCGGTTGGAGCGATGGGCGTGTGCGGAGCAGGAAGAGGCAGGTAGAGGAAATGCGGCTTGTCTTTGCCCCATTTGGAAATGACGGAGGCGGCTTCGTCGGCCAGATCGGGGAGGACATCTTCGGGGGTGAGCCCCTCAGCGGTGAGGCCGGCGCGGCCAAAAGATTTGGTCTGAACAGTCGGGACGACGGTAGTCTTGTCATCGCGGATGTAGACATAAGGCGGCATGTCGAGCGAAGCACTGATGCCGAAGAAAGTGTCGAAGCCGACGGAAAGAGGACCGTTGGCGATGGGTTTGGTGAAGTCGATTTCGTCCTCAGCAGGATTGCCGCGTGAATCGAGTTTAGGGTTCTCGTTTTTGAGGGCCCAATCCATTCCCAGGTGCCATTTGCCAACGCAGTGGGTGGCGTAGCCATTTTCTTTGAGCAGTTTAGGGACGGTGAGGCGATCGGTGGAGATCAGGTGCGAGCTGTATCCCAGCAGAACAAACTCCTTGAGTCGTGAGCGCCAGTTGTAGCGACCGGTCAGAATGCCGTAGCGAGTCGGAGTGCAAACCGACGAGCTGGTGTGGGCATCCGTGAAGTGCATGCCGCCTGCGACGAGGGCATCGAGGTGAGGTGTGGCGATTTTGCCTTGGGGGTTGAGTGCCTGAATGTCTCCATAGCCCATGTCGTCGGCGAGGATGTAGACGATGTTGGGTTGATCGGCGGCACTGACCGCCGCTGTCGCGATCCAGGCGACGAGGACGCAGGCGAGGGATTGGAGGGATTTCTGCATGCGGGTAATTAACCGCGCAAGGCGCCGAATTACCAACTCCATTTGGTCGCGGTATTGCGTGGCAAAAAGAAAGTCAGGTTTGAGTCCGATCGCGCAGGGCGTGTATGCAATCGAACGAGAATAGATGGACGCTGGTCTGCAGCGAAGGTAGGTCGTCCCGACCGGGTGTCCTTCCTCCCGCCGCGCAAGACTCAAGGCACTCCTTTCTACCTTTTTACGCCTCCAGGTCCGGCAGATCGATCCATCGTCTTTCATCTGAGCTCTGTAGTCCCAACTCCGCCAACTGAACACCTTTTGCGCCTTCGAGTAAATCCCAGCGGAAGGGCTCATCGAGCACGACGTGGCGGAGAAATAACTCCCACTGAATTTTGAAGGCGTTGTCGTAGGTCTCCTGCTCCGGCACCTTTTGCCAGCCGTCGAAGAAATCGATGGGCTGCGGGATGTCGGGATTCCAGACTGGACGCGGCGTGTTGCCGTAGTGCTGCGTCCAGACATCGCGCAGACCGACGATGGCGCTGCCTTTGCTGCCGTCGACCTGCATGGTGAGCAGATCGTCCCGACGCACGCGCACGTTCCAGGATGAGTTGAAATGACAGACGACGCCGTTCTCCAGTTCGAAGGTCGAGTAAGCCGAGTCGTCGGCGGTGCAGGGGTAGGGCTTGCCTTCCTCGTCGATGCGCTCGGGGATGTGAGTGGAGGCGAGACAGGAAACGCTCTTTACCTTACCGAAGAGATTATCGATCACGTAGCGCCAGTGGCAGAGCATGTCGACGACCATGCCGCCGCCGTCTTCTTTGCGGTAGTTCCAGGACGGACGTTGGGCCGGCACGGTGTGCCCTTCAAAGACCCAGTAACCGAACTCGCCGCGGACGGAGAGGATGTCTCCGAAGAAATCATTTTCCACGAGGCGCTGAAATTTCATCATGCCGGGCAGCCACAGCTTGTCCTGGACCACTCCGTTCTTCACGCCAGCGTCGCGGCATACTTTGTAGAGCTCGTAGGCGTCCTCGGTTTTGATGGCGGTGGGTTTTTCACAGTAGACGTGTTTGCCGGCAGCGGCGGCTTGCTTCACGGCATCGAAGCGGCGTAGCGTCGTTTGGGAATCAAAGTAGATCGAGTAAGCGGGATCGTTCATCACGCTATCGAGATTGGTGGTGTATTTCTCAACACTGGTGGTGGCGATGAGATTTTTCAGCTTGGTCTCATTGCGGCCCACGAGAATGGGATCGGGCATGATGACTTCTTCCGGGCCGATTTTGACACCACCCTGTTTGATGATGGCGTCGATGGATCGAAGCAGGTGCTGGTTGGTGCCCATGCGTCCGGTGACGCCGTTCATGATGATGCCGATGGTGTGTGTTTTCATGGAAGGGAAGTAGAGGTGACTGTTTGTTAAACGTGTTCGCGATAGGCGCAGATGATCTTTTCGAGGTAGTCATCCTGATCGGTGGCCCAATGGCGGTCAGAGAAAATTTCGACTTCGATGGGGCCGTCGAATCCGGTCGCTTCGACCAGTTGGCGAATGCCGCGATTGTCGATGCAGCCCTCGCCCATGAGACCGCGGTCGTTGAGAAAGTCGTTCGTGGGTGTGACCCAGTCGCAGACGTGAAAGCCGATGATACGTTTGCCGGCGCGTTGGATTTCCTGCTCCAACTGCGGGTCCCACCAGATGTGGTAAACGTCTGCAGCGATGCCGACCCACTCGTCACCGAGTTGATCGATCATGTCGTTGCACTGGCCGATAGTGTTGATCGCACTGCGACAATCCGCATACATGGGATGGAGCGGCTCGATGGCAAGTTTGACGCCGACGGAGGAGGCATGGGTTATCAGTCCTGCGATGCCGTCGGTGATCTGCTTGCGATTCTCGGCCAGGCTCAATTCGGGTTGAGCGCCGCAGACTAGCACGACCTGAGGCGCACCAATGGCGGCGGCTTCGTCGAGGGCTCGGATGTTGTCGTTGTTTGCCTCCTGTCGGCCAGCCTCATTGAGGGAGGGAAAGAAACCTCCCCGGACGAGGGACACCGCTTTGAGGCCGTGGTCAATGAGAATAGCGCGGGACTCCGAGAGCGAGCGGCCCTCGAGCCATTGACGCCAGACGCCAACTCCCGGGACACCAGCGGCTGCGTATTTAGCACAGGCGGTGGGGAGATCCCACGGCTTGGTGGTCATCGTGTGGATGGCGAGTCGATCGAGATTGTCCATGAATTAGGCGAGTTTGAATCCCTCGATGCCAAGGCGCTCGGCGATGCGCAGCGGTCGAGCGAGGGCTTCCTTCATGCGGACGTGTTCGTCGCCTGGGCGAATGTCAGGGCAGTCGGGGTGCACTTCGGAGCTGGTGATGAGGCCGAGTAGCTGCAGGACTACTGCGGTGCTGTGTTTGTAAGCGGCGGCGCTGCCTTTGTCATCGAGACGAAAGACGGCGTCCTCCAGCGACTGGAAGGCTTCAAAAAGTTTGTAGACGCGGGGGTCATAATTCTCGGTGAGCCAGAGCTTTTTTGCCTGGCAGATGAGCGGGCAGGCGGAAACACCGGCACCAATGAGCAGGGGCAGTCCCATCTTGATGGCCGAGGCAATGCCAAAGTCGTCACCACTGTGAGGAGTAAAATCGAGACCGACGTCGCGGCACATTGCAGCCCAATAGAGGAAGTGCGGTTCGTCCAGCGTGGAGATCTTGCCTCCGACAAACTTTTCGTGTTGAGCCAATTGATGCAATAGCCACGGATCGTAGGGAGTGGCCCAGGGGACGAAAGCCGGTTCGAGCGCGTGAACAAGGGCGGGCACGGTGATGTGCTCAGCGATTGCAAAGTAGGCATCGCGGCGGCGCTCAGGACCGAGTGCATTGAGCTGCTGCGATGTCATGAGCATGGCTTCGACATTGGTGTGGGTCTGCACAATATCGAGATGGGGGTGATACCAGCTCGGATCAAAAGCATCTCCCTGCGCACCGACGGCAGTGACACCGCAGATGATGGTCTGATCGGGAAAGGAAGCGCGAAAGCGTTGGATCACTTCGGCGTAGAGTTTGAGGCTGAGATTAAAGATGTAACCGGTGTCGGCATTGAGCACGAAAGCCATTTGCACGCCGGCGGCATCGCCGCATTCAATCATCCAGCGGATGCTGCGTTCGAAACCTTCCCAATCGGGCTGGCCGTTTTGAAAAGGGAGCAGAGTGGCGACGCAAAGTCGGGCGCGAGTGTCGTGGTCGGCGAGCGACTCTTCCGTGGCTTGTGCCCAAACAGTTTCGGACCACGGAGTGTTGGGTTTCAAGTCGGCGGGATCGCTGATCATGGCTCACTTTTCACCATGACTGGTAGGCACAGTTAGAACTAAATCGGCGGCATTAGCATTTTATCGATCAAATTAATTTAAAGATCGGATAGCTGTGGTTCATTAAAGCATGGCGCGGGATTTTCAGGATATTCTGATCGAGAGACTGGATATCCAGGTGCCCGGGGTCACGGTGCGGCGTCTGGCCTTGCATCAGCATATGGACCAAGTGGAAAAGGTTCGGCCTCATTCCCATTCATTTCAGCAATTGTTGCTCTACCTGCGGGGGAGGGGTGTGCAGCGAGTTGAAGAAGAGCGGATTCCGATTCGACGGGGCAGTCTCATTAGCTTGTCGGCGGGGCAGGAGCATGAATTTTTGAAAGAGCGCGATGTCAGTCCTGTGTGCCTGGCGATTGACCTGAAGTCCGTGGAATTCGCCAGCTTGTCGACATCGGCTCAGTTGAGTGGCGATGCGACCAATCAGATCGAACAGGCGCTCTATCGGCTGGGGAGACTGCACGCACGTGATTTGGACACGCCTTTGGCGGTGGCGGCGGAGGTGTTGGGTATTCTGTCGCTGATGCAGTCGCATGGGCGCGATCCGAAGCAGGTGGCTGTGGCGCAGATTCATCCAGTCTCCGGTCAAATTCGAAAGCTGATATCCTCGGGAGATCTGGCCGAACTGACGCCGGCTGGTCTGGCGACGCTACAAGGCAAGAGCATCGATCATATCAACCGTCAGTTGAAGCGCGAGTCCGGGGTGACGATCGGTCAATTGCTTGCCTCCGCACGACTGGAGAAGGCGTGCGATCTGCTGCGGGATCCCAAAGCCGTTATCGGAGACGTCGCTGAGGCGGTGGGATACTTGGATCAGAATTACTTTGCCCGCTGGTTTCGCCAGCAGACGGGGCAATCGCCGAGTCAATGGCAGTCGTGATAGCGCAATAGAGAAACATGGGCAGGAGTTGGGACAAGGTCTTAAGATAGAAGATCTCAACTCGATAATCATGACTCTAAAGTTTCTCATCGCCCTGACAGGCTTACTCTTTTTCGCCGCTACAGCCATCGCTGGCCCAAATTTGCTCTGGACCCAATACGCCCAGGCAAACGGGGTGCTGAAGCTGACTGCCCACACTGATGCAGATCCGCTCAATCCCGAGGAGGCGACCGCAGGACTGCTCATCAAAGTGGGCGACGAGTGGGAAGTCGCTGCTGAGGCTGAAGTGGAGGCACTCACTGCCATGGCTGCCTTTCGCGTTGAAGGCTGGGATAATAGCAAAGCCTTTCAATACCGGGTTATTTGCGGCGACAGCAAACTGGAGGGCACGATCCGGGCCGAGCCGAAAGCAGATGGAGGTGTGCTGAAGCTGGCGGTGCTCGCTTGCATCAAGGACGAGTTCTTTCCACAGACCAATGCGGTGCAGCATGTCATCGATCAGGATCCGGATCTGCTCTTTTTCGGGGGCGACCAGTTTTACGAGTCGAACGCGGGCGGCGAAGTGGTTTTCACCGAAAGCGAAGCCGACATTCCCGCCGCGATGGCGAATGTGTTAGCGAAGTGGCGCAAGTTTGGGCTCATGTTCAAAGAGCTGCTCAAGGATCGCCCTTCTCTCATGATCACGGACGATCACGATGTCTACGCCAAGGACCTCTGGGGGCGCGGCGGGATTCGCATGCCGGGTGATCGCACCACGGGTGGCTACTGGATGGAGCCGGAGTGGGTTAACCTTTCTGAGCGGCTTCAAACCTGGCACTTGCCCGATGCCGCTCATCCCGGTCCCTGGGGAGACGGGATCTATGCCTACTACACCTCGCTGAATTATGGCGGTGTTAGCTTTGCTCTGTTGGAAGATAGGAAATTTAAATCCGCTCCCGCCGAGGTACTTGACCAACCAGTAAGCGATCCCGAAGCACGGCAGCCGGCCAGAAACATGGAAGTGATCGAGTGGGCAGCCTTCGATGCGGCGAAACTAGATCAACCAGGTTTGCAATTACTCGGGGAAAAGCAGGAGAAGTTCGTGGCGGACTGGGCCAAGGATGTGGAGAAAAGCGGCAATCTCGCGGCGGTCCTGAGCCAGTCGCCCTATGCCAATGTGGGTAACTATCAGCCACACTACGGCGACATGGATTCCAATGGCTGGCCACAGTCAGGGCGCAACCGGGCGTTGCGAGCTATTGTCCCTTCGCAGGCGGTCATGCTCTGCGGTGATATCCACTACGGAACCCTGTTTCAGAATGGCATCGACAATTGGGGTGACGGTCCCTGGACCTTTTCTGTCCCCGGATTTACCTCGAATCAAAACCGACGCTGGAAGCCATCTGTCGAGCCTCAGGGCGGAGCCGTTGAGGGTGTCGAAGGCTCCGGCAATCATCACGACCGCTTCGGCAATAAAATGACCCTAGTTGGCAAAGCTGACGGCTACAAAGGCTACGGCATGGCGTTCTTCGATAAGGATAAACGTGAGATCACCTTGGATATCCACCTCTTCGACGATGCCCGCGAGCCGGTTGAGGACCGGGTGCCCGGTTGGCCGCGAGTGATCAAGGTGGACTGAACAGGTTCGGAGCGAAGTGGAGAAAAACAGCCGAGCCCGCGGAAGTGGGGGAGACAGGCGATTCGAGGAGTCGAGCGAAGTGTTCAAAGTGACGCCAAGTAGATTGGGTCGGTGAGATCACCCTGTTGAATCATTGAGTAACCCTGTTGGGTTGCTGCCAGAGGGGCAATACGGCTTCAGGGGGCTTGTGAATCCTCTGCAAACAAGGTTTCATGCAGTTGATGAAAGCAGTAGCTGGAATTTTCTTGGTGGCGCTCTTCACCCAAGTGTCGTGGTGTGAGGAGTTCAAGTCTCAGCAACCAGAGATTTCCAGAAGCAGTGGCAAAATTGCCAAAGGCACGGAGTGGGAGACTGGATTCTTTGTGGTCGATTCTGGAGTCAGCGGGGCCACCGTCATGATCGTCGGAGGGATGCATGGCAACGAGCCGGCGGGTTCACGTGCCGCAGAGCAGATTCTTCATTGGCCCATCACGCGGGGCAAGCTGGTGGTGGTTCCCCGTGCGAATGTCCTTGGACTTGCAGCTAACGCTCGCTCGATTCCGGGTCAGCCGGAAGAGACTGCGAACTTAAATCGCAATTTCCCCCAAGTTGAGCAAGGCGTAGAATTTAAGGCAACTCCGCGTGGCGATCTGGCAGCGGCGCTGTGGAGGTTTGCGTTTAAGGTTCGCCCAGACTGGGTCATCGATCTCCACGAAGGCTATGCGTTCAATCGTTCTCACCAGCCGCCCGCCGGCGAGAAGAAGTCGGTGGGTTCGAGCGTGATTTACGAGGGCGGAGAAAAGATGGATCCGCTGGCTGAACAATTGGTGGCCGCGGCAGATGCCTTGGTGTCCGATCCGGAAAAGCGCTTTTCGTTACTGCGCCGCGGACCGGTGGACACGGGATTGACTCGGGCCTGCATCAATGTAATGGGGGCGGAGGCGCTGATCCTTGAGACCACTTACAAGGACCAGCCGATGTCCTTGCGCACCCGACAGCACCGGGCCATGGCCAACGTGTTGCTCAATCATATCGGACTGATTGATGAAGATTGCCGGGATCGTCTGGCGGCCCCGGGATCTCCGGACCAATTGCAGGTCGCTATTTTTGATGGAGCAGGAACAGGGCCGAGTCGAATTAAGCTCTGCGAGGTGATCGAAGCAGCCCCGGATCTGGCGCTTCATCATGTCGGACCCCATGAGATGCGTCCGGACGTGCTGGAGCAATTCGATGTGGTGCATTTTCCAGGAGGAAGCGGATCGAAGCAGGGTGGTGCCATTGGAGAGAGAGGGCGCACCGCGGTCCGTGACTTTGTCAGCGATGGAGGAGGGGTCGTCGGAGTCTGTGCAGGTGCCTATCTGTGCTCGGCTCATTATGAGTGGTCGCTGGATTTGATCGATTCCGCCGTGTTCACCGGCAGCGCGGAGATTCCGGGTAAAGGGAGGAAGCAGCTGTGGTATCGAGGCAAGGAGACCGACGTTGATATCGAGTTAACTCCTTCGGGAGAGAGCCTGTTCGACCGCGGTGGAGTTCCGAAGGAGTTTGTCGTGAAATACTGCAATGGCCCTATCATTTCACCAAACGATCTGGAGGAATTGGAAGACTACAAGGTGCTTGCATGGTTCCGAAGTGAGAGCGGGCTATGGGAGCCGCAGGAGGGTACGATGGTGGATACGCCGGCCATCGTCTCGGGTAAGTTTGGTGGCGGGCGAATTATTTCCGTGAGCCCTCACCCGGAAAATACGGAGGCCTTGCATTCGATTATCACGGAATCGATCCGCTGGACGGCTGCGGGTGCGGAGTGATTCGATCTGAATGACGTCGTTCGCTTCAGGATGTGCCTGGCAGGAGAGCGATTTGATTGGATGGATCCTGCATGGCTTTGGCGGTGCAAAAAGCGTGGCATTGTGGTAATTCTGAAGCATCCAGCCCTCCGGTTGGCTTTATCTCTTTATTCCAGTCTCCGATGAGAAAACGATTCTTAACCTTCCTTGTGACCCTGCTGGCCGTCGCTCTGCCGGTATTCAGTCAGGATGCTGATCTGATCAAGAGTGCGGCGCGTCTCAGAGGTGGGATCATTGTGGTGCTCGATGCGAAAGATGCTGCGCTGCTGAGCGGGTTGGCAGTTCGGCCGGCGCTGCAAGTTCAGGCGCTTATGCAGCAGTCGGAGGTAGTGGACTCTCTGCGTGAAACTATTCAGGAGGCGGGGGATTACGGCCAGGTCTCGGTTAATCACTACGACGGTGCTGAGCTACCCTACATCGACAACCTGGTGAATTTCCTTGTCTGCGATTCCGACACCACTGTCTCGAACGACGAACTAATGCGAGTCCTCGCGCCTCGCGGTTCCCTGTTTGTGAAAACGGCTGATAGGTATGAACGGACGATCAAGCCGGTTCCCCGCGGGATGGATGAGTGGAATCAGTATCTGCGCAATGCAGACAACAACGGTGTCTCTCGTGACAATGTCGGGCCTCCCCAGCGGTTGCGCTGGCACAATACGCCCGAGACCGGACGGGCAAAGGCCCTCATGCCTTCGGTCACTTCCATGGTCACTGCCAATGGGGTGCTCTTCACGATTGAAGATCGGGCTTCGCCCGAAGACGTCAATGCCCCCTTCGAATATCATCTCGTGGCGCGCGATGCATTCAATGGGATTGAGCTCTGGAAACGCCCCGTCAAGGAATGGGTCGAGGGCGGCGGCACCACGAGCATCAAGAGCGTGTCTTCGCAGCTGCAGCGACGCCTCGTCGCGATTGAAAAAGATGTCTACTTCACGATGGGATTTGATGATTCCATCTCGAGGATCGAAGGCCGCAGCGGAAGAGTAATTGAGCAGTTGTCAGGCACGGAATCGACCCGCGAAGTCGCGGTGGAGGGGGGTATCATGTATGGCATTCAGGGGCGAGGCTATGGGTTGGTCACTGAAGAGGAAGAGCGGGAGAAACGCCGGGCCGATACCCCGCCTGAGCTCAATCAGGATGTCTCGCTCTATGCGTATGATTTGAGTGCCGGTAAGATGCGCTGGACGGTCCCTCTCAAGAGTGGCTACATCGGCGCCAGCGTCTGTGCCAACAAAACTGTTATTGCCTACCTTGCCGGCAGTGAAGTGGTCTGTCTGGACAAGGAAACCGGGGAGATAAAGTGGGAGTCCTCTGTGGTGCCTTCCAAAAATCCACCGACGAAAAGTCAGAAACAGAAGAAGAAAAAGCCTGCCACAGGGGGTGCGAAGACAACGGGCGAGGATTACAATGTTCACTCGACCTTGATCCTGGCTCCGAACAAAGCTTTCTGCGCCTACGGCACGGAGATCGCGGCATTCTCTCTCAAAACAGGAGAAGCGCTTTGGACCTGTCCAAACGAAGAGAACTATATGAAGAGCCCCGAGCTCTTCATCGCTCAGGGATTGCTGTGGAACAGACAGCTCAAAGCGATCAATACCAAGACTGGCGAAGTCGTCAAAGAGCTGACGCAGGAGATGCAAGGTCCCATGTCGCACGATCGCTGCTACCGCAATCGGGTCACTCATCAATACTATCTCAACAGCGCTTCGGGAGGCATTGATTTTGTCGGACTCGATGGAAAATCGGAACATCCGGGGCCCTGGGTACGATCGACTTGTGGATTGTCCGCGATGCCGGCCAACGGCATGGTCTACAATGGGCCTTTTGTGTGTCAGTGCGCCATCGGATCGATGCTGACCGGATTCAATGGTCTCTACGGCGATGATACTCCCGGTCGCTTTACCGTTTCGCACACTGCACGCCTCGTCGAAGGGCCAGCATTCGGGCGTCCTCCCGGTGAGCCTTCGGTTGAGTCCGACTGGCCGACCTATCGACAGTCCGGCGCCCGTTCCGGGATCGGCAGGGCCAGTCTACCGACGAAGCTGAAAACGAAGTGGCAGGTGAACATTGGGGAGAACCCCACCGCACCCGTGATTGTGGGCCAGCATCTCTACGTTGCGGCGCGCGATGCGCATATGCTTCACTGCCTCGATAGAGAAACTGGAGAAACTGTGTGGACCTTCACCGCTGGAGGTCCCATTGATTCGCCCCCAACCTACGATAGGGGAATGCTCTTGACTGGTTGTCGCGATGGCTGGGTTTATTGTATCGATGCCAGTGACGGATCTCTTCGTTGGCGCTTCAACGCGATGCCCAACCAAAGCCTGATTGTGGATCGCGGGCGACTCGAATCGGCGTGGCCCGTTAACGGCAGCGTTTTGGTTGAACAGGGCATTGCTTACTTCGCCGCCGGGCGCAGCAGTTTCTTGGACGGAGGGGTATCCGTGTTTGGTCTGAAGCCGGAAACTGGTGAAATGATCCACCACAAGATCGTCACCGGTCCCTACGCCGATGACGAAGGGATCTTCCCCTCGCTGGGGGCGAGAACCTTTCGACTCGCCGGATTCAAATCCGGCATTTTTTCAGTATCTGGCGGCAAATTGTTCCTCCGGCATCAGGCCTTTCTGCCAGACCTCACGCCGGTCAGTATCGAGGACGTCGAGGAACCGCACTTGATTCCGTCTCACGGTTTCTTGAATTCCGTGCCGCAACATCGCACCTACTGGACCGTCGATGTCGACCTTTCATACGGAGGGCCCACCGCCATCACCGGATACGGCCCACTGGGTGATTCGACCGCCTACGAGTCCGGGGAGTTTTTCGAAATTCGCGGCTACTCTCCCGGCCGCAATCTAGTCGGTCGCGGGGCGGGGCTCACGCCCTTCAATACGCACTCCGTCTTCGCCGGCAAAATGACTGATGCCAAAGAAGGCGATGTCTGGATCAGCAGGAAAGGCAAAACCATTCCCGAAGTGGGAACCTGGGGTAAGAACTGGTCAACCCTGACGCCCTTTGCCGGTCATGCCATCTCAGTTTGTCAGAATGCAGTTATCGTCGCAGGTGTCCCCCTGACCGAAGGTTTTTCTCAGGAGGATACGAATGCATCGTTTCGCGGTGAGAAGGGTGGCGTGCTGTGGATGATGGATCGCACGACCGGTGAGCGGTTGCAGGAAGTGGTGCTTCCGGCGGCCCCTGCGTGGGATGGTTTAGCGATCGCGAGTGGCGTGTGCGTGGTAAGTTTGAAAGATGGGACAGTGGTGGGGTTGGGTGATTGAGGTGACGTGGGCGCGGGTGCACAATGGCTGAGGAGGATTTCGTGACTTGGGCGGGGCTGGGCCCTTGGCTTTCGAGCGTGCCCATGGCAGGGTCTACTACGCCTTACCAGGCGTATTGACAATCTGAGCCGAACAAACTCCCATTCCCACCCCACTCCATGACGGTCGAAACCAACGAACTCAAACCGAACACATTCTTCATCGAAGTATCTGGAGCCGGTATTCCCGAAGTGGACGGTCTCTTCGTTCCTTCATTAGCCCCGCCTGCCGAATCGGAGTCGGGAACTGTATCCAGTATTGGATATTGGAATGGTAGGATGGCGTGGGACCGTGCTGACGGTAAGTCGGAAAGAAGCCCGGCTCTCTCCTACTCCAATACTTACCGATCCTGGAGAATCTGCCGTCTCGATGGTCATCTCGCCTACGACATGACCTGTGAAGATGAGATGCCGCCCAAGGACAAGGAATGGCACGTCTACAAAAAGGGAGTCGCGCCGGCTCCTAAGGTGGTGCTTCATCACTGTGATCCGAGGCTACCCTGCCCCAGGCCTAACGTGGTTTTCGTTCTCGGTGGACCGGGCGCCGGAAAGGGAACTATGTGTGAGCTTGCCGAATATCAACTTGGCTGGACGCACCTTTCCATGGGAGCGTTGCTCCGCGCTGAGCAGGAGGCGGGAGGTCCTAGCGCCGCTGTCATCGAAGAATTCATGACAGCTGGAAAGTTGGTGCCCAACGAAATCATGGTGGCGTTGCTCAAGGAAACGATGGAGGAAATCACTCGCACGACGGGCCTAAATAACTTTCTTCTCGATGGGTTTCCCCGGTCACTCTCTAACATGGAGGGGTGGTACGAGATCTTCGGGCGGGAAGCGGAGCTGCCCAAGATGATCTACTTTGAGTGTCCCTTCGAGGTGCTCGAACAGCGGATTCTCAGTCGAGCCAAATACACTGGCCGAAGTGACGACAATATCAAAAGCCTGAAGCGGAGGTTTGAGACCTTCAAGGCTGAGACTCTGCCCGCGGTGGAGTTCTTCAAGGATCAGAACAAGTGTGTGGAAGTCGACACGAGTCAGGATAGGCAAGCTGTCTATGCCTTGGTCGAAAGCAATCTGGCTGAATACACGGATTCATCACTCGCTGACAAACCGCTCACGGAGAGGGCTGAAATGCTACTCGGTCTGCGTCCCTGGCCCAAAGAAGAGGCGGAGTAACCCATTTTTCGTGCTTTTCTCAAGTGTGCCCACGTACTACCCTTGTTGTCTTAACTTACCAGCCATGGGCAAACACATCGGTATTCTCACTAGCGGGGGCGATTGCCCGGGGCTGAACGCGGCCATTCGAGGCGTGGGCAAGGCGGGCATTGGAAACTACGACATGCGTTTCCTCGGCTTCCTGAATGGCTTTCGTGGGCTGGCTCAGGATCGCACCATGGTGCTGGAGAATGACATGTTGTCCGGCATTCTGACAGATGGTGGCACCATTCTTGGAACGAGTCGTGACAAGCCTCACAAGATCACAGTGGGCGATAAAACCAAGAACATGACCGATGCGATCATCGATACCTACGAGCGGCATCATCTTGATGCGTTAGTTTGTCTCGGCGGTGGGGGAACGCAGAAGAACGCGCTTCGGCTCAAGGAAGCCGGGCTCAAGGTGGTGAGTTTGCCCAAGACAATCGACAAGGATGTCGGGATGACGGATACCACTTTTGGGTTTGATACCGCGTTAGGGATTGCGACTGAGGCGATTGACCGGATTCACTCGACGGCAACGAGTCATAGCCGGGTGCTGGTCGTAGAAATCATGGGGCATCGTGCCGGTTGGTTGGCGCTGGAGTCTGGCCTCGCCGGTGGCGCCGATGTCGTGCTAATCCCGGAGATTCCCTACAGCACCGAAGTAGTGGCCGAAGCGATTCGCGGGCGGGGCAAAAGAGGCAAACATTTCAGTATCATTGCCGTGGCC
The DNA here is from genome assembly GCA_963975655.1 of uncultured Verrucomicrobiales bacterium. Taxonomy (GTDB): domain Bacteria; phylum Verrucomicrobiota; class Verrucomicrobiia; order Verrucomicrobiales; family DEV007; genus Arctic95D-9. Next base: position 22,709 of record CAXBHX010000029.1, on the reverse strand, counting down.
GAAGGAGCGATGACGGTGGAGCAATCAGTCAGAATCGAAGAATTGCTGGCCCAGAAAGAAGCGGCCAAAACGAAGGGGGAAAAGGCGGCGGTGTCAGAGGAGTTGTCTGGGTTTCACGAAGAGCATGTCAGTCATACGCGGAAGCTGACGTCGGATTTGGAAAAGCTCACTGGCTGTGAGTCGCGGCTAACGATCTTGGGGCACATCCAGCGTGGCGGGACGCCGTCACCGTATGATCGCGTGTTGGCCACTCGGCTAGGTACGTCCTGTGCCACATTTTTGAATGACGGCGGCGACGGCTGCATGATGTCCGTGCGCGGCGATGAGGTTGTGCCCGTCCCGTTGGAAGAAGTCGCGGGCGTGAAGAATTTGGTCGATCCAGATCACCTCACGGTTCGAGCAGCGAAGCTGGTGGGGACGTGTTTTGGGGATTGAGGGTTGGTCGAGTTCCTACCGCAATGCCAAGCGCCTCACTTCATCTGCGCTGATGGCTTCTTTGAAAACCATCAATTCGGCCATGCGGCCGTTGAAGTTTCGGACGCTTTGATTGGAGGTGGAAACGGGCTGATCCCAGTTGCCAATGGATGCCTCACCAAAGGAGAGTTTACCATCCCCTTTCAATTCTTTCACGGCGAAGAGTTTCCCGTCTAGGTAGTGAGAAAGAGTTCCCTTGGATTGATCGATGACCGTAGCGAGATGAAACCATTGGCCGATCTGACTCAGGTCCATGAATCCTTTTTCGGAGTAGTTGTGCTTGCCGCTGGGGTGATGGATTCCAACGCCCAGCGATCCGTCACTCTTAAACTGCCAGTGAATCTCTCCCTTATCGTAGCTATCGGTGAGCATGAGTGAACTGTGGGTTCGGTCCAGCCCATCGATACGTACCCAGGCGGCGAGGGTGATGTTTTCATGTTTTTCTGGGAGGTCAACCCTGACACGGTCACCAGGGCGCTTGAAGTCGAGGGCCTGCTTGCCTGGCCAGGGGCCACCCTTGTGGCGGGCGCCGACGATGGCTCCATTCAGTTTAGCTCCGGAGGGGGCTTGGTTCACGAGGGTGCGGCGTTGGTTCGGGTCGGGCTCAAAGTCGTAGTAGGCGATGAGTCGCTCATCCTGCTTGGCCGCGGCATTGACTGCTTTCCAGGCAAGGAGAGTCTCGGCCTCCTCGTCTTCGGCTAGTTGAGTGATGTCTTCGAGGTCGTCGAATCGGGCCAGCTCAGCCGGAATGGATTCCCAGTCAGTGGCGCCCTTGATCTTGACTGCGAATCCGGCGGTGAGCAACTGCTTGGAGTCGGGCGAGCGCTCGGCGTCGTAGGCTTCGACTTCGCCGTCGAAGACGTGCACTTCGGTCTGGCCTGTCGGGCCGACCTCCATGGCAAATTCAGTGCCGAGATCTACGATTTCGGATTCAGCGGTGACGACTGTGAAGCCTTTGGCGACGGCCGGGACATTGGCGCGGATTTTGCCGAAGTGGCAAATGACCCGCTGGGGATCAACCAGTTCGAGCTTGGCGGGGCCGGCCACTGTCATGCGGGCGCCTTTGTAGAATTCAAGAGAGACGTAACCGTCGAGTTCGAGAATACCTGGGCCGACGGAGTCACCTTCGTTGCGGCTGGTTTCATCGAGTTCCAATTCGCCGACGAGACTTTCGATCACAGCAACGCCGGGGGTGAGCTCTTCGTTCACGGCATTTTGATTGCCGGCCAGCCAGAGCAGGGCAAAGGCAAGGCAGGCCGCCAGCGAGGTGACGGCAACGGTCCAGGGAATGCCGGAGGAGGCACGCTCCTGGTGGACGTCGGTCATCTGAACAACCTTGCTGACAAAATCGTCCCCATCGGCTTCGGCATCCAGTGCTGCTTCGACGGCAGCCACGAAGGAGGAGGAATCGTGACTGTCGTTTTCATACTGCACGAGGCGGCTGTCCATCAGCAGCTGGATGCGAAGCTCGAGGGAGAAATCGGGATTAGATTTCACCAGAGCGGTGAATTCGACCAATTCTTCGGCCTTGAGAGCATCCGCTCCGGGCTCATCATCGAGCAGGCGGCCGAGCAGGTCGCGAAAGTGATCGTCTGTTGTGGAGTCAGGCATTGGAAACTCGGGTTTCGATGCAGGTTTTGAGTTGTCGCCGTATGCGCATCAGTGCGAGGCGCACGGCGGTGGCGGTCATTTGAAACTGGTCGGCAAGGAAAGAGGCTTTCCACTCGTCGTGATAGCGCCCGGCGATGAGACAGCGGCTCTTCTCAGGAAGCTGTTCGAGGCAGTCGCGGAGGGCGCAGAGGTCGGCATCCTCGAAGCGGGCTTCGCTCTGATCTGCATCAGCTTCCGCAAGCAGGTGCTCGGTGAGTTCTTCGTTCATGATGCGGCAGCGGCGGGCGTTCTTGCGCAGCTCGTTGCGGGTCAGATTGCGGGCGATGCCTCGCAACCATTTGCCGAAGTCCTCGTTGTCGTTAAATCGGTCTAGTTCCCGGTAAGCGACCATGAAGGTTTCCTGGGCGAGGTCGTCGACGGAGTCTGACTGCACGCCGATGACGCGCAGGAAACTGCGGAGGGATGCTTGATGCTCCCTGACGAAGGCGGCGAAGGCCTCCCGTTTCTGATCTCGTTTGAAGGTCATGGTGTTCCTATGTCGATACTTTGTCGTGAGTTGAGGGGTTGTTTCCAATAATCTCACAAGAATAGTCAGTCATGAGGTTCCCGCGATCGCGGAGAGGATGAATCCACTTTTTTGAAACAGGTTTTACCCTCGTAACAAGGTCACGTGAAACCATTCTCTATTTGCCCTACCTTCTAAAAGAGTCCCCGCTATGAAACAACTATTCAAATTCCTTCTTGTCGCGCTACTGGCGGTCGTCGCATTGCCTGCGCTCGCTGCTGACGAGAAACCTCACGTCGTGCTCGTTTGTGGCACGACGCATTATTCGCCTGAGTTGAGCATGCCGCTGGTGGCGGAGGAGTTGGAGCGCTTCGGTTTCAAAACCACGGTGGTGGTGGGAGAAGGAGATCCAGAGAAGAAGACGGAAAATGTGCTACCCGGGCTCGAAGTGCTGGCCGAGGCGGATCTGGTCATTTTCTTCATGCGTTTTCTCAAACTGCCTGAGGATGAGTTTAAGCCGATTGAAGACTACCTGAAGTCGGGCAAGCCGGTCATTGGCCTGCGCACGGCGAATCACTCTTTCAAATATGCGGCCGATCACCCTCTCGCTGAATGGAACGATGGCTTTGGTCGCCGTGCTCTTGCAGGTCCTTACGTGGTGCACCAGGCGGGTACGACTGACGTGTCTGTTCTGCCGTCAGCAGGCAAGCACCCCATCATGGCGAATGTTACCAAAGCGGACTGGGTTTCTCCGGGCACACTTTACTTGACGCGTCTTGAGCCAGGAGTAGAGCCGCTCGTTATAGGCAAAGGGCAGGGCAAGGATAGGCTGCTCAACAAGGCCTACGGATCTATTATGGTGAACGAGTTCGAGGCAGACATCGTCGCCTGGGCCTGGGAAAATGAGTGGGGTGGTAAGGTGTTTGGAACTTCCTTTGGTCATCCCGGTGACTTCGCTGAGGAGTCTTTCAATCGCATGCTGATCAATAGCGTTCACTGGGGGCTCGACATGGAAGTGCCAGCAGCTGATGCCAAGATCACGACCTGGGAACTCGAACGCGCTGACAAGAAACACTGATATGAAACTGAGCCTCTTTCTACTTTTGTTGGCAGCCGTCCTGCCAGCCGCTGCGGCCTTCGCGGAAGCACCGATTCAACCGGGTGATCGTGTTGCTATCGTGGGCAATACCTTTGCAGACCAGATTCGCATTCACGGATACCTAGAGACGCTGCTGTTGCAGCGGACTGCTGAGAATCCCGTGTCGATTCGAAATCTGGGCTGGGCTGGGGACATGCTGACACTTCGCGATCGCCCAACTAATTTCCCGACGGAAGAATCATCCCTAACTGATCATCAAACTGATGTGATTATTGGATGCTTTGGTCTCGGCGAAAGCTTTGAAGGCGAGGAAGGTCTCGAGGGATTCAAACAGGATTTGGTCGATTTTGTCACCGCGCATCACGGTAAAAAATACAACGGCAAGAATCCGGTTCGACTGGTTCTTATTTCTCCGATTGCCCATGAAGACCTGGGCAGGCTGACGCAGATGGCCGAGAAACGGAACGGGCAACTTGAGGCTTACACTGATGCGATGGCGGTAGTCGCAGCCGAGCAAGGAGTTCCCTTTGTCGATCTCTTCACTCCCATGAAATACATCATGGAAGAGCCGGAGTCGCCGCAGATGACGACGAATGGCATTCACCTGAATCCCTATGGCTACTGGGCAGCAGCGCGGTTCATGTTCGACAAGCTGGTTGTAGACGCAAACGAGACGGTGCGCGAACAGCCCTGGCGGATAACGATCAATGCCAAGTCGGGCAGCGGCTCTGCGGAAGGACTCTCCCTGGAAAAGGTGGATGCTTCAGCTAATGGGATCAGCTTTCTGGCGAAAGAAAATTTTGGACCCACCCTAGCGCCGCCAACCGAAGAGGCGTTGCCGCCTCAGCTGGCAGAGTATCGGGATACATTGACGGTGGAAAAGTTGGCTCCCGGAAATTATGAGCTGAATGTCGATGGCGAGAAAGTAGCATCGGCTTCTGCCGCTGAATGGGCTCAGGGCGTGGCGATTGATTCATCTCCCGCTCACGTCGAAGCCGAAGCACTTCGTGCGGCGGTCCTCGACAAGAACAATCAGTTTTCCTACGGCTGGAAAGCCTACAATCAGGTTCATATCGTGGGCGAGCGCCGCAGCTCTCCGGCCGGCCAGTCCCTGCCTGGAGAAGTCATCGAATTTAACAAGCTCGCCAACAAGCGGGATGCCGAACTCCGCGAGGCGATTGTCCTCAAAACGCGCCAGTGGCGCCTCACCCGAGTGGGCGAATAAGCCTCGAACTTGAATATCTTTTCCGGACTCATGAAATCCTATTTATCTTTTCTTACTTCAACGCTTCTTGCAGCGGGGCTCTCGCTCACTGGCAATGTTCTTGCGGTTGATGCCGTCGGCATCAAAATAAAAAACCTCGAGGGCGCTGACCTTGAGTTGATGAACAATCACGATCCGCAGTCGGAGTTGGAAAACTTCGAATTGCTGGATGGTTACCAAGTGAATCTGTTCGCCACCGATCCGATGCTGGCGAATCCAGTGCACATGCACTGGGACACCAAGGGCCGACTTTGGGTGGCCTGTTCATGGGCCTACCCGCAGCTTAAGCCGGGTGATGTGGCGAATGATAAAATTATCATTCTCGAAGACACCGATGGTGACGGCGCGGCCGACAAATCAACAGTGTTCGCTGACGGGCTCTATTTGCCGACGGGGCTCGAGTTCGCCAATGGCGGCGTCTATGTGGGGCAATCTCCGGACGTCTTTTTTCTCAAGGACACGGACGGTGATGATGTCGCGGATGTGAAGGAGCTCGCACTGACCGGTTTCGGCATTGAAGACAATCACCACTCCATCAGCGCGTGGCGTCGGGGACCAGGCGGATGGATCTACTTTCAGGAAGGGATCTTTCTGCACGCTCAGGTGGAAACTCAGCACGGCGTTCTCAGAAACTACAATGGCGGGGTGTATCAGTTCAATCCGCGGACTCAGGAGTTGCGTATGTTTTGCCGGGGTACCGGCGGAAACCCCTGGGGGCATGTTTTCGACAAATGGGGGCAGTCCTTCATGGTGAACAATCCGAAGATCATGTATCTCTCTCCAGCAACAGGGAACAGCGGCGAGTCGGTGCCGGTGAAGCCCCTTATCGCGACGGAGAAGCAGTGTGGTGGAGATCTCGCGACAGGTAATCACATCGGAGACGACATTCGGGGTAATCTGATGAGTGGTCGTTTCAAGGGACGCAAGGTGATACGCTATGAGCTCATCGAAGATGGTGCGGGCTTCAGTGCCAATGTGCTCGAGCCGCTCATGAGTTCAAAGCACCCTAACTTTCGCCCCGTTGATGTAAAAATGGGTCCTGACGGTGCTGTCTACGTGGCCGATTGGTACAATTCTATCATTAATCATGCGCAGCACGACTTTCGTGACCCGCGCCGTGATCACGATCACGGGAGGATCTGGCGCATCACTCACAAGGAGCGTCCTCTGTTGAAGCCGACCGTGGTGGATGGAGCGCCCCTGGATGAGTTGGTGTCTCACCTCAGTAGCCCTGAAGAATTTGTTCGCCATCAGGTGAAGAAGGAGTTGGAGAACCGCGATTGGGACGAAGCGCTCGGGGCTCTTGAGACCTGGGTGGACGGCCTGGACTCCAGTGATGTGAATTACGATCTGAGTCTGGTCGAGGCGATGTGGGCCTGTCAGAACATCGAGCGCGCCAGTGAAGAAATTCTCACCAAGGTGCTTGCGGCCAAGAGTGGTCAGGCTCGCTCCGCCGGAGCTCGCATCCTGCGATACTGGCATCAGGATCTATCTGATCCTGTCGGGATGATCGCACAAGCAGCGGGAGATGAATTTCCTCGCACGCGAATGGAAGCCGTTCTGTCGGCAGGGTATGTGCCCAGTGCCGAAGCCTACGTAGCGGCGCTGCATGTGCTGGATCATCCAGGTGATGCGGCGCTGAATCAGGCCTTGCCACAGACGAAGAAGGCATTGGAGCCATTCTGGCGTCCTGCGATGGAGGCTGGCACTTTGGTCTTCGACAAAGAGTCTCACCAAGAGTATGCCGAGGCTTCTGCCGGGATCGGATTCGGTGATCGTCTCGTGGAGTTCATCGAAGGTCCTTCACCTGATGCCGGGGCGATTGAGGGGATTAAGAGTCAGATGCAGGTGGTGGGCACTGAGCGTGAAGTTCGCCGGATGGTGGATGCGCTGATTGGCAAGAAAGGGGAGATCTCGTCTGACAAGAAGATTGCTCTGCTGGAAGCGCTTATCTTGGCGGCACCAAAATTGAGCCAGCCATCCACTCGTAGGCCGGTGAGTCATGTGCGAGATCTGCTAGACAGTGAGAACGATACCGTGGCGACATTGGCAGCGGATACGCTTGGGGTCTGGATGGCTAGCAACCGGGGAAGCGACTTGACCGGCTTGTTGAAAGACGAATCGCGCTCTTCTGTGGTGCGTCAGGCGGCTGCTCTTGCTCTGGCGGGATTTACTGAGACGGAATTTCTTGAGACGCTGAATGGTCTGGCTCGTGATAGCGACACCGAGACCCGGTACCTGGCATTGGCTGGGCTGGCTTCGACAGACTTGGACCTCGGTATTGAAGTGGCTTCGGCCATACTTCTGGAAGATCCCGGTGATGCGGATCCGGTTCCTGCGATTCAGGCTCTGTTAAAGCAGAAGAAAGGTGGCTCTCTGTTGATCGCAGCGCTGGAAGGGGTGGCAATCAATCCAGAAGTGATGTCCAAGGTGAGTAAATTTCACCGTGCCAGTGGCCAGCTGCCAGGAGCACTCGCGAAGTTGTTCCAGCCGACCACCACCACCGGGTCGCTCAGTGCCGACCTGATGAAGGAGGATATTGCGAAACTCACCGAAGATACCGATAAACTGGGCGATGCCCATCGCGGAGAGATGATCTATCGACGTCCCGCGCTGGCCTGCACCGGTTGTCATGCGGTCGGTTCTGCAGGATCAACGATCGGGCCCAATCTCGTTGCCGTTGGTGCTGCCGCGACTACCAACTACATGATCGAATCGATTCTCAATCCTAATGCGGCGATTGCCGAGCACTACGAGAACAGGTTGTTCACTCTGGTTGATGGCTCCGTCCAGATGGGAGTGATCACTTTCAAGAGCGAGAAGGAAGTCATTGTGCGTGATTCCGCTCAAGGGGGAAAGGAAATCACGATTCCGGCAGCGAATATTCTGAAGGAGCAGGCGATGCCTTCGCTGATGCCAGCGGGTCTGGCGGACCAATTGAAGAGTCGATCCGAGTTTCTCGATCTGGCCAAGTTTCTGTCGGTGTTAGGCAAGTCGGGTGACTTCTCCTATAACGAGAGTCCTGTGATCCGTAAGTGGCGAGTCATGGCCGCTCCGAAAGGGAAGCTAAAGCGGCTGCCCGGCGATGATGCCGCCTGGATGCCAGTGTATAGTCTGGTCAGCGGCGAGCTCCCTGAAGACGCCCTCGCCGTGGGTGACAAAGTGCTTGCTCGTGGATGGGTCGACGTGCAGGTGCCGGGGCAAGTGGAGCTGATGCTCAACGACGCCAAGGGGCTGAGTCTTTTTGTGAATGGCAAGGCAGTCAAAGATCTCTCAGCTCCGATTGCTCTGAAGAAGGGCCGTCACGAGGTGACCTTTGTCCTCGATCGCAAGGCGCGTTCTCAGGGGTTGCGTGTTCAGCTGAAGGCGGCTGATGAGCAGGTCCGGTTCATGCCTGAAGGCGGGATGTGAACCCGGTGTTATAAACAGGGTTGGATTGTTCATCTAACCCTGTTGGGTGTGACTCACTGATTTGATCTATGGGGCGCAAGGATCTGGGTAAGTATGCCTTCTAGCGTGCCTTGTGAAAGGATGCCATCCATGATTGAACAAATTGGCGCGATTTGTTTCCATTTTAGCTGAAACGCTTTCAGTTTAGGAAACAAAGTTATGTGAGGCGAGTCTGCCTCGATAGTCCCGTCAGTGGTGCAACTGATATAGTCATTTCCCTATGAACCTTCAACGATCCCCCATGAACCGACGCCATTTCCTCCGTGGAACAGGTGGTGCGATGATGTCACTACCGTTTCTGGAAGCGATGTCCGGATCGGCCAAAGCGGCCTCTGCCAATGGCGATGTGCCGATGCGCATGGTCTGCATCGGTAACAATTTTGGCTACGTTCCTCAGCTATTCTTTCCTGAGGAAGCGGGGAGCGACTACGTGCTGCCTGGACAGCTTGAAGTGCTGGAGCAGCACCGAAAAAATTTCTCAATTCTATCCCAACTCGACCACGGGCAGGAAGCGGTAGGTGGTCACGGCGGGGTGCACGCCTTTCTTTCCGGGATTCTTTCTAAAAACTCGAAGGGCTTCGCGGAAGGCAATGTCACGATGGACCAGAAGGCGGCGGAGCATTCCGGTACCGAGACGCGTTATGGTTCCATGCAGATGGGTTGCGGCACCTCGATCGGCAACCGGCTGAGTTGGACCGCATCCGGGGCGGCGATACCTCCAGTGGAGAATCCGTCCACGTTGTTCTCGCTTCTCTTTCAGGAGCCTGAGGCCAAGGACATTGGATTGCTCAAGCAGGCGCACGCTCGCCAGAAGAGCATTCTCGATCTCGTTAAAACGGACGCCGATCGCCTTAAGCGACAGATTGGCAAGACGGATCAGGAAAAGCTGGATCAATACTTCACATCAGTGCGCGATCTGGAAAAGCGCCTGACACAGTCACAGGCATGGCTGGATAAGCCGAAACCCAAGGTGGATTATCAGCTGCCGGCGGAGGCTGATGACTTCGATTTTGTCGAGCGTCTGCCACTCTACTACGATCTTATGGCGCTGGCCTTGCAGACGGATTCGACGCGTGTCATTACGCTGGAAGTGTCGGGCATCGGAAATAACTCTGGGGGCCTTCCGTTAACCAAGGGGTATCACCAACTCACTCACCACGGCAAGGTGGCGAGTTATATCAAGGAGTTGTCCATCATTGAGAAAGTGCATACGACGGCCTTTGCTGATTTCCTTGATACGCTCAGTTCTGTTGAAGAGCCGAATGGCAAGAGCCTGCTCGACAACTCGATGACCTTGTTTGGCAGTGGTATGGGTAATGCGAGTTCACACTCTAATAAGGATTTGCCTCTACTTCTCGCGGGCGGCGGCTTCAAGCATGGCCAGCACATTCGTTTCGAGAAGGACAAGTCGCGCGGCACCCAGACCATGGCGTGTAATCTTTACGTATCCATGATGCAGCGCTTTGGCATGGAGGTTGATCAGTTTAATACTTCGACAGGAACGCTCACAGGATTGGAGATCGCATGAGCTTCGCTCACGACAAGGTGAAGGGGTGACTTGGTGACAGGGTGAGATGAAGATTAGGACACATCGAGAATTAGAGGTCTATGCGAAGGCTTTTGATGCTGCGATGGAGTTGTTTGAGGCATCGAAACATTTCCCGAAGGAAGAAACCTATTCCCTGACTGATCAGGTTCGCCGTTCCTCTCGAAGCGTTTGTGCCAATCTCGCTGAAGCCTGGAGAAAAAGAAGATACGAAGCAGCATTCATTGCCAAATTATCCGACTGTGAAGCTGAAGCTGCCGAAACTCAAACATGGATTGAATTCGCAGTGAAATCCGAATACCTCGACCGAGAGGCCGGGGGACATCTTTACAAAACCTACGATGAAATTCTGGGCACCTTGGTCGGAATGATCAACCACTCAGAAAAATGGATACTCTCAAAATGAAAGCCCGCAGAGCCCCTGTCACCTTGTCACCCTGCCGCCTTGTCACCCTGTCACTGGTGGCAGCATTTACCGCTTACGGCGAACCCTCATCCGATCCACTCGCACCCACCGTTCCCGAATTCGTGGAGACATACTGTCTCGAGTGTCATGATGATCTTTCCACAAAAGGCGATCGCGACTTCTTGCCCTTTCTCGATGATCCCAATGGTGTGGCGTCGTTTCTCGCGCTTGAGGAGATTCTTGATTCTCTCAATCTAGGCGAGATGCCTCCTGACAAGGATGATGTCACCCAGCCGAGTGATGATGAAAAGCAGACAGTGATCGCTGAGATCACGCGTTACCTCACTGCTGAGGCAGCTACTCTTGCTCCGAATGAAACCGTGCTGCGTCGATTGACCCGCTACGAGTACAACAACACGATGCGGGATCTGCTCGGGGTGCACCCAGAGGTCTACGATGCTACGACTGCTTTTCCGGTGGATGAGACCAAGCACGGTTTTGCCACAGTGGGGGAAACACAGGTTTTGTCCGAATATCAATTGGGTCTCTATCTGGAGTCGGCTCGAAACTATCTTGATCAGACGTTGGTGTTTGGTCAGGAGAAACCGGAAGTGAGCCGTTTTGAAATCAAGCCGACGGAGTTTTCATCCGGGCCGGTCTATCGGGGGGCGGTGGCTTATCGGGCATTGGCTCAGGATGCCAGTTATGTAGATATTGGTCACGGCGAGCCGGCGGATCGTCGCCCCAATGTGCCCAAGAGTATGCAGGTTAGAGGTGTGCCGGCAGCTGGAACCTACCGCATTACCATCAAAGCTGAGGGAAAAGGACGTCTTGATCATGACTATGATCCTGAATTGCTCGGAGTCGATTTGGGTCAACCTCTCAAGATGGGGGTTTGGTTTGGTGACAGTTTCCGGGCCTTAGAAAAATCTACTACCAGGGGACGCAATATTATCGAAGTCATCGAATTGGCTGACAATGAAGTGGAGACCTACACGATGGAGGCATGGATGCCCAAAGGTGGGGTGCCATTTATCAATTGGATTAACGGTCCGGGTGCCTCCAAGCGGCACGTCCGCGTCATGATCGAGAACTATCACCCGGATTCGACGGTATGGACGCCAGTTCGCGTGGATGTGATGCGACAGGATGGCAGGGAAATCACGGATGAGGAGGTGGCGAAGCACAACGCCAGCGTGGTGCCGGCGTCCTATGTCTATCGCGGTCCCCGGATACGGTTGTATGACATGGTGATCGAGGGGCCGCTTGACGAAGAATGGCCTCCGGCGAATCACTGTGAGTTGGTGGGTGATACCATTGAACCGCACAAGGTCGATATCCCTGCCGTCATGCTGAAGTTGGCGAATCGGGCCTATCGTCGACCAGTGAAAGCTGAGGAGATCTCTCATATGGTCAAGTTTGTGGAAGACTCCGTTGCCGAAGGGGAGAACCACAAGAACGCAATGAAATCCGGTTTCAGCGCGATCCTGGCCTCGCCAAACTTCCTCTTCCTGAACGAAGGCAATGCCGATCGCCGTCCCAAGTTGAATGACTACCAACTCGCGAGTCGGCTGTCCTATTTTCTCTGGAGTTCGATGCCGGATGAAGAGTTACTCGCTGCAGCCGCTTCGGGTGAACTGCGTCGCAAGGAGGTATTGCTGAAGCAAGTGGACCGAATGTTAGCAGATCCCAGAGCCGAGGCACTCGCCAAAAATTTCACCACGGCTTGGTTGCGTCTCGATAAGTTGGGAAGCATGCCTCCGGGGACTAAGCAGTTTCCGACCTACCTCAAGCGTCGCCTCGAGGATGCTATGCGGACGGAGACCGAGATGCTGTTCTCCCATATCCTCAACGAGAACCGACCGATCACCGAATTCATCGAGGCAGATTACACCTTTGTGAACGACAGCCTGGGTGAGCACTATGGTTTCACCGACGTGGAGGGAGAGCATTTTCGCAAGGTGCCGATGCCAGCCGAGATGCGTCGTCATGGGTTGCTCGGTCACGCCAGCGTTTTGACCGCGTCCGCGAACGGAGTGGAGACTTCACCTGTGGGGCGTGGTATCTGGGTATTGGAAAGCGTGTTAGGGACTCCTCCATCGCCTCCTCCGCCAGATGTGGAGCCTATCGAGCCTGATACTCGCGGCACAACCACCATTCGTGAGCAGTTGGCCAAGCACCGTGAAGTGGCTGCCTGTGCGGATTGCCACGCCAAGATTGATCCGTGGGGCTTTGCCTTGGAAATTTACGATCCTGTGGGCGGTCTTCGGACTCACTATTCAGCGGCCGGGAACCGTGGCAAGGGGCCATTGATTGATACTACAGCTGAGCTGATCAACGGCGAAAGCTTCGCTGACGAAGTGGGACTGAAGGATGTTATCCTGGAGCGCAAGAATCTCGTGGCCAAGAATCTCACTGAGAAATTGTTGATCTATGGGACGGGAAGGGAACCGGGATTCCAGGACGGAGCAGAGATTGATCGCATCGCGGCCCGGTCTCTTGAGGGGGAGAATGGGTTTGGGGATCTAGTTCGCGAAATTGTGAGTAGCCAAATCTTCCATTCCCGCTAGCCTGAGCGGTCTGTTCCTTTTTATGAAGTCGCCATCGATTCTATTATCCTTCCTGGGTTTGATTATGGGGGGCATGTCTGTTCAGTCCGCCGAAAAACCCAACGTCATTCTCGTGATGACGGATGATCAGGGCTATGGCGATCTTTCATGTCATGGGAATCCTGACATTGAAACACCAAATCTGGACAAGCTCTACTCAGAAAGCGTTCGGTTTACTGACTTTCATGTCGATCCAACCTGTGCTCCAACTCGGGCGGCGTTGATAACAGGCCGGTATTCATTGAGCACTGGAGTTTGGCACACCATCGCAGGGCATTCTTTTCTGCATCCGGAAGAAGTGACCTTGGCCGATGTGCTTAAAGGCGGAGGCTATTCAACGGGAATGTTTGGCAAGTGGCATCTTGGCGATAACTATCCCTGTCGTCCGCATGATAGGGGATTTGATACGGCGCTCTATCACGGCGGTGGTGGTGTCGGGCAGACGCCTGACGCGTGGGGGAATGACTACTTCGATGATCGGTATTTTCGTAATGGGGTGCCGACTCAGACAAGAGGCTACTGCACTGACGTGTGGTTCAACGAGGCGATGGGCTACATGAAGGCTGAGCGGGACGAGCCGTTTTTCTGCTATCTGCTTCCCAACGCTCCCCATGGTCCGTTTCATGTTGATGAGAAGTATTCACAGCCCTTTGTCGAAAAAGGCTTCGCTCAAAATCGCGCCAACTTCTACGGCATGCTGATCAATCTCGATGAGAATATGGGGCGTCTGGATCAATTCCTTCAAGATCAGGGGCTGCGGGAAAATACCATCGTTATCTTCATGACGGACAACGGCACCGCCGGGCCATGGTATGCTAAAGAGGGCGAGGACTTTGCTGCCGGGCTTCGTGGTATCAAAGGATCCATCTACGAAGGCGGACACAGAGTGCCTTGTTTTGTGCGTTGGCCTGAGGGCGGCATTGGAGGAGGACGCGACGTGGACCAGTTGACTGCGCACATCGATCTCTTGCCGACGCTGGCTGAATTGTGTGGGGCAGAAAGAAAGAGTGGCCCGGAACTGCACGGGAAGAGCTTGGTGCCGCTGTTGAGAGATCCCACTGCTGAGTGGCCTGATCGGAATCTGGTGGTGAACAATCAGCGCATTGCCGAGCCCCTGAAATACAAGGACTTCGTGGTCATGTCGGGTCCATGGCGCCTCGTCGGTAAAGAGGAGCTCTATAACCTCGATACGGACCGAGGTCAGGAAGAGAACCTGATTGATCAGGAGCTAAATGTGGCTAGCCGGATGTTATCGTTTTACGAAGACTGGTGGGAAATGGCGGGCACCCGGAACGGAACCTTTGTGCCGATCACGGTGGGGTCAGATGAAGAAAATCCCGCTTTTCTGAGTGCGCATGACTGGCACGCCTACAATATCCCGTGGCATCAGGAGGTGGTGGTTGAGGCGCCATTGTTCAACGGTCCGTGGGAGATTAACGTGTCGAAAGGTGGCACCTATCGCATCGTTCTGATGGAGCGCCCGCCAGCAGCGATCTACCCCATTGCAGCAACGAAGGCGATTCTGGAAGTGGGAGGTCAAACTCTAGAGGCGGCGATCCCGCCAGGGTCGAACTCAATCGCGTTCGAGTTGGATCTCGAAGTGGGCGGCGACCAGTTGGAGACGACGTTTGTCAGCGAGAACGGCGATGAGCGCGGGGCCTACTATGTGAGTGTGTCGCGGGTGGAGCCGTGAGCCATTGTGGGCTGGCCTTGTTCAGGCCATGCTAATTTGGTAATTTTTGTGGGCAATTTCCCGGCATCTTGCAGTATCCCTGCATGAAACTCCGATACGGGTCTTTTGCCGTTGCTCTTGCTGCGAGCGTAATCTCTCTTCTTCAGGCAGAAGGGGAAGCTCCCAATGCCGTCGACCACGCTGGGATCCTTCAGACTCTCGATGACGAAGATTTCGCCGGGGGCGAGACCATCTACAAAACGCTCTGCACGAATTGTCATGGTGCCGACGGAATCACGCCTCTCTTGCCCACGGCTCGTGCTTTCGGCTCGGGCGAGCTGAAATTCGGCAGCGATCCGTATGCCATGTTCCGTACCCTTACTGACGGGAACGGCCTCATGGGGCCGCAAACCTGGATGACTGATCGTGAGCGCTACCAGGTTATTCACTATATTCGTGACACCTTCATGCGTCCGATGCGGAAGGATTTTGTGGAGATCAACGACGGCTATCTTGAGAGCCTGCCCACCGTCAATGTGGTGGTGGATGAAAAGGACACCATTCAGCGTGATTTTGGCCCGGCTCTTGCTTCTCAATTGAGCCGAGAGATCTCAAGTGCGCTCACTGTAAAGTTGAGCCCTGAGATTACAATTTCCTACGACCTCCACTCCATGGATCAAGGAGGTCTCTGGTCGAATGGATTTCTCAATCTAATCAACACTCAGCACTACCGCGAGAGGGGTGGAGGAGTAGCGGAGCCAGCTGGTGAACCCATTCCGGACATGGCGGCCTGGCGATGGGGGCATGACGGTACGCTTGATTATCCAACGGACCATCTGCTTGCCCGTGGACCTATGCCCGAGGAATGGATGGAATACCACGGTCACTACCTCCACAACAACCGGGTCGTCCTCTCATACTCGATCGACGGCCGTGAGATTCTCGAAGTACCTTCTGCCCCAAAGGGGTTTCGAGTGGTCGAGCAGACGCTTGAAATTGGCCCCGGTGAGGAGCTCGTGCTCAGCGTCGGCCAACTCATAGGCGCTGACGACCAGTACACGGGCAGGCTATCTGCAGATGCCAGGGAACTCGCCTTGGGCAACGAAGGTGAAATCCAGGTTCTGGGCAGGGGGCGTTCAGGTGAGCCCGATAGCCTCGGGCGCTTTTTCGCCGCCTCGGCCTGGGGCGATACAGATGGCGTGCAATGGTCCCGTGATGATCAGCAGCGTCTCATTATCCGTTTTCCTGCTGATACTGGGAAGCGTGTGGTTCAGATCATTCGCTTCGCTGGAGGCGGTGAGGGACGACTGCTCTCTTTCGCCAACTTCCTTCGCTCTCGAAAACTCAACAAGGATGCCCCGTCTAATCCTGCTGACCGCCTTGCAGGTGGCGAGGCGCGTTGGGCTGAGACACTACACACGAGTGGTCAGTTGGGATCAAATTCAGAAGCCTACACGCTCGACTCCATCAGTATCCCGCCCGACGACGAGGGCAATCCATACTTCACCTGGTTCCGCACTTCAGCTCTCGCCTTCTTCCCGGATGGGCGCATGGTGGTTTCCACTCATGGTGGGGATGTTTGGATTGTGTCAGGGGTGGATGACGATTTGGAGGAGTTAAGCTGGAAGCGCTTCGCTGCGGGTCTTTATGAACCCTTTGGACTGCAAGTGGTCGACGACAAAGTCTACGTCACTTGCAAGGATCGCCTGACCCGCCTGCATGATATCAACGGCGACGGTGAAGCAGACTACTACGAGTCCTTCAGTGCGGATGACGATGTTTCAGTTAACTTCCACGCATTCAATTTCGACCTTCAACGGGATGCTGAAGGGAGTTTCTACTACGCCAAGTCCGGCCAATACACGGATTACAAACTCCCGGGTTCGATTATCAAGGTCTCTTCCGATGGGAAGAAGAGGGAGGTCTATTGCACTGGGCTGCGTACGCCCAATGGTATGGGCATGTTGCCCGACGGCCGCCCGACGGTGAGTGATAATCAAGGCACCTGGATGCCCGCTTCGAAAGTCAGCGTTTGCGAGCCGGGAGGATTCTACGGATACGTGCAAACCGCAGCAACCGGCAATTGGGCCCCGGATGGCGGGGAAATCGATCACACAAAGGTGGTTGCACCCGATACCTTTGATCAGCCCGCTATTTGGATGCCACAGGACTTTGACAATTCCTCAGGCGGGCAACTTTGGGTTGATGACGAGCGTTGGGGCCCGCTTTCGGGGCGGCTGCTCCACACCAGTTTTGGCAAAGGCTGGCTCTACTACATGATGATGCAGGAGGTCGATGGTGTCAGTCAGGCGGCCATTGTGAAGTTCAAACTCGACGCCGAAACTGGCATTCACCGCGCACGAGTCAATCCCGCGGATGGTCAAGTCTACGCGATCGGTTTGAACGGATGGAATGGCAGCGGACGTAAGGGGCTTGCACAGGGAGGGATATCTCGTTTCCGCTATACCGGTGCAGAAACCAAAATGCTCACAGATGTTGAGGTCACCCCCGAGGGGATCCGCCTTGAATTCAATTTCAGTCTATCACCTGAGACGGCCACCGAAGTGGGGCGCTACGACCTCAAGCAATGGAATTACGCCTGGACTGGCAGCTATGGATCGGAGCAGTATTCTACCGAAGGTGAGTGGAAGGTTGGCGCTGACGAGGTCAAAATCACAAAGGTCGTGACTGGTGAAGATGGCCGTTCCGTATTACTCAAAATCCCCGGAATTCATCCAGTTAATCAAGTTGAGATTAACCTCGATCTCATCGGTTCGGATGGCGGTGCATTCGAAGATCAAGCCTACCTCACTATCAATGCGGTTCCCGGAGGGGGGCACCCAGCCATGAAAGAACTCACTGCTGCTAGCGCTGAAATGAGAGTGGAGTTACAGAATCGAGCTGTCAAAAAGAAGGCTGCCGTTGCTGCCGCCCGGAAGAAACAGGCAGAAGTGAAGAAGGCCGCCGCTGCAAAGAAAAATAGGGGAAAAGCCAAAGGTTCCTAGTGGGGGTCTACTGATCCTGTCGGGAAATTCAGGTAATGTTGATTCGCTGATAGATGCTTCTGGCTGCTTCGGCGAGTTGACTGCTTGAAGCAAAAACCGCCGCCTTCTGATTCATGAAGGTGCATCCGTCAGGATTCAGATTCAGCGGATCTCCATGGATATCGGTTGGAGGCATTCCCCATTCCCCAAATAGGCAGGCCGTGGCTGCGAAGTCCCAGGTCGATCCGCCACCTTTGGCGGTTTTTGGAAACTTGAAATACAAGGCCGGAGTGTTTTCAATTACCGTGCAAGCGTTGAGGACCGATCCGTATTGATCGATGATATGCAGGTCGTCGAACCCGAGCCGTTTCGCCATTTCCTCGACGGATTCAGCCACCTTATCGTAGCCGGGCATTTGCTTCATGCTGCGATCCTGCGCCCAGGTCAGGATAGAGGACTGTTCTGCCGGCGGGGGCGAGATGGCGAGTTCGTTCCGAAAAGCACCGCCCCCCTTGTTGGCATGGAAAGTTGTTCCCGTGATAGGGTCGTGGGCCACACCGATGAGTGGGGTGCCGCCCCGTGACACAAGAGCGATGGATACCGAGTAGCCCGGGACGCCTTCAGTGAAGGACAGCGTGCCATCAATCGGGTCAATGCACCAGAAGGCGTCCTTCTCGTGGCGGGTGTAGTCGTCTTCGCTTTCTTCGGTGAGCAGGCCGAGGTCGCATTGGGCGATCGAATCGGCGAGAGCGTCGAGAATGAGAGCCTGGCTCTCGTGATCCACTTCGGTAACCACCTGGGAGGCGAGTGTGTCACCCCCGTCTTTCGTTTGGACTCCACTGTGATTGTCGACGCGGGACTGAATGTGGGCACCGGCTAGTTTGGCTGTTGCGATGGCGAGCTCGTGGAGAGACTCGAGTTCGGCTGGGGAAAGTGTCATGTCAGGGAGGCGACCACCTCGCGGGCGAGTCGTTCGCTGTAGGAGTTGATCTTCCAGTGGCCGGGGCACCAGCCTTTGAGGAAACGGTGGAAGTCGGTCCAAGCGACAGGATAGAGGTCGCGCCATTCGGCTTCGGCAGCGGCGGCGTCCACGTCGGATTTGCGGCGTACCAAAGCTTCTCGAAACGCGCTAAAGTAAGTGTCGAGCAATTCCGCCTCGCGGGCTTCACAACTCGTTTCGTCGAGGCAGCTTCCGATAAAGTAGGCGACATCCTTCATCCCGCAGCCACCGCCGACGTACTGGAAGTCAAGAGCGGCGACTTGTTCGCCGTCGGGAGAGAAGCAGAAGTTGGCGAGCTTGGCGTCGCCGTGGACCAGGGTTTGATGGGTGGCTGTACTGAGGCGCCGGTCGATCTCCGGGGCGGCTGATTTCATGGCAGGGTCATCGAGAGCTTCCAGTTCCTCAGGTCGGGTAGCGAGGTGCCAGTAGGTGCCGGTTTCCCAGAGCCCGTCCGGTTTGACGCCGAGAAAAGTGGCGTGAAATTCAGCGAGCCATGCGAGGCAGATTTCGATTTGCTTTGGACCGACGGAACTGAGCCGCGAGGGGTAGCCGACGGCATCAAGGTCTTCCAGGACGACGAGGACTTCGTCGCCCTCACGGGCAAACTCAATAAACTGCGGGATGCGGCAGTGCGCGTCGCATTTCTGGCTCCACCGCTTATACCATTCGGTCTCGACCTGGTAGGAGTAGACTTTCCGTTGGTGGGATATGTTGGAGTTCCAGCCTCGGGGATGGCTTTTCTGAAGCGGCATGGTGACGTGCTTCACGACGACAGTGTCGCGGTCGCCGCCTTTGAGGTGGAGGCGCAGAATTTCCCCGTAGCCGCTCCATAGCTCTTGAATGACTTCGCTGACCTCCAGTCCAGAAGCTTGAGTGGCTTGCAGGATGACGGATTCGAATTTTGCTCCCAGAGAGTGAGTCATGTCAGCGTGGGCCTGATCCCAGGCAGGGCACTGTGGCTCAGGATAGCTGAGGCATCGATGGAAATGTTTGTCACTTCAGTCATAGAGCGCTGCAATAATCTCAACTGTTTCACCAATTTTCAGCCGTATTGGCGTCCTTGAGACTGGTCAAGAATGAAACGATGAATGAAACTGCAATCCTCTCACTTACTATGAAACGCTCTTGGACTCTTTTTTCTCTTTTAGTTTTTGCCATTGGCAATGTGCTCGCGGCTGACAAACCGAATGTCATCATCATCTACACGGATGACCAGGGTTTTGGTGATGCCAGTTGCCTCAATCCGGATGCCAAGTTTCAAACGCCCAATCTGGATCGCCTTGCCAACGAAGGGATTGCATTCACCAATGGCCACAGTTCGGACACGGTGTGCACGCCCTCGCGATATGGTCTCCTGACGGGGCGCTACAGTTGGCGCACGACAAAGAAAACGGGCGTGATGGGTGCCGAGGGTGAATGTCTCATCGCGGACGGGCGCATGACGATTCCGTCGTTGCTTCGCGATAACGGTTACGACACAGCCATGGTCGGCAAGTGGCATTTGGGAATGGATTTCCCCGGCGAAAGTCACAAAAATCGTGACTGGTCGAAGCCAGTGAAAGACATGCCGCTGGATAAGGGATTTGAGTATTTCTATGGCATCCCTGCCTCATTGAATTACGGAGTGTTGGCCTGGTTCGAAGGGCGCCATGCCAAAGTGCCGCCGACGGTGTTCACCGCGAAGAAGCCGAATCAGCGTCACTCCGATTATCGGATCATGCCGCCGTATCAGGATTCCCCGGAGGAGACCCAAGAGGTGGTTGGAACCAAAGGCATGGAAGTGGCCCCGGATTTCACGGATGACATGTGCCTGGAGCGATTCACTACGAAGGCGATCGAGTGGATGAAGGGCAAAACCGAAAGCGCGAAGAGTGGCAAACCGTTCTTTCTCTATCTGCCGATGACCTCACCTCACTATCCGGTTTGCCCGCAGGAGCAGTTCTGGGGACAAGGCGAAGCGGGTGGCTACGGGGAATTTGTGATCGAGACGGATTATCGCGTCGGTCAGATTCTTGATTTTCTCGAAGAGTCAGGACTCGATGAGAATACGATGGTTGTTTACTCGAGCGATAATGGTCCGGAGAAAACCTGGGTGCAGAGGATTGAGGAGTTTAATCACGACAGCAGCAGTATCTATCAGGGCGGAAAGCGAGACATCTACGAGGGTGGTCATCGAGTGCCCTTCTTCGTGCGTTGGCCAGGGGGAATCAAAAAGCCGGGTCGCAACAGTGATGCGCTCGTAGGGCAGACAGATATTCTGGCGACCTTGGCAGAGATTGTTGGCGCAGTGGTACCGGACGATGCCGCCGAAGACAGTCAGAGCTTTGCCAAAATTCTCCGCAGTCCCAAGGCTGATCATGGCCGCCTGCCGTTGATTAACCACGGTTCGAATGGTCGCTTTGCGGTGACGGAGGGAACCTGGAAGTTGATCATGGCTCATGGCAAATTGAAGGCCGAACTCTACGATCTCGCGAAGGATCCAGAAGAGGCCACCAACGTGATCGAGCAGAACCCTGAAGTAGCGCAGTCGCTGGAGAAGAAGATCACGGATATCGTGATTAGCGGCCGGACCACAGGTGGAGCGAAGCAGGCGAACGATACCGGGCATTGGAAGGATCTGACCTGGATCGACGAAAGTGACTACGAGGCGAAGTAAATCGGCCACAGCCTTCGTGCTTCAGCACGGGTAGCGACGCGCGGCTCGCGCGTCGTTTTTGTTTGATATCCGTTCATTTCTGAGGAAACGATTTTGTTAGATGCGACGAGGTTTCTGGACAATCTCTAGCCACCGAACATCGCATAAATAGTTGGCCATTTTCCTGCAAAACCGATATACCAATCACCCTCTTTCGAGCCCCTCTATGAAACTTCGGACGCTTTCTCTCATGAGCCTGATTGGATCCCTGGCATTTTCCGCCGCGGCGGCCGATCAGCCCAACATTCTTTTCATCTACACTGATGATCAGTCGACTCGCACCGTGAGTTGCTACGAGGAGGCTCACCCCTGGGTGAATACGCCGAACATCGATGCGTTGGCTGAATCCGGAGTGCGCTTTGAGCATGCTTACATCGGGTCATGGTGCATGCCGTCGCGAGCGACCCTGCTCACTGGCTTGCAGCAACACGGGATTGAGTCCATGCGCATGGAAGGCGTCTATCCCGGCAGCGAATATGATCCGGAAAAATGTCGCTTCTGGCCGAGCGTTTTTCGGGAGAACGGCTACACCACCGCTCATATCGGGAAGTGGCACACGGGAACGGATGATGGATTCGGACGGGACTGGGATTACCAAATCATTTGGAACCGCCCCCGCTTCATCGACAACTCGCCGAATTACTACTATGACCAGCTCATCGTGAAGAATGGAGGGGAGCCGAAGCTGACCGAAGGGTATTCGACTGACAACTACACGGATTGGGCGATCGACTACATCAATGGGGAGGGCCGTGAAGAAGGCAAGCCGTGGTATCTCTGGCTGTGCTATGGCGCGGTGCACGGGCCATTCACTCCGGCCGATCGGCACCTTGATGACTATCAGGACGCCGTGGTTCCTGCGCCGGCCGACGTCTACCCGCCCCGTCCGGACAAGCCAAAGTATATTCGCGAGATGGAATTCTGGGAGCCTGGCAAAGACGGTCAGCCTGTCGAGCGCCAGGTCCGTGAAGACAGTCCTGTCGGCATGAAAGACATGCCGGGACGCTCCCTGCGTGACTGGGTCCAGCAATACCAGCAGGGTGTGCTCGCGATCGACGAAGGAGTCGGACGCTTGCTGGTGGCGTTGAAGGAATCAGGACAGGACGAAAACACCCTGGTCGTCTTCACTTCAGATCAGGGGTTTGCCTGGGGGCAGAAAGGGTTCAAATCGAAGGTGGCTCCCTATCGCGCTACCGTAGAGGCACCACTCATCATTCGTATGCCCGGTGCGGTGGCAGAAGAAAGTGCCGGTCGCGTCATTGAAGAGCCCGTCGCAGGGGTGGACATTGTGCCGACCTTCTTTGCTCAGGCCGGGATTGAATTGCCCTGGGAAATGCATGGCTATGATTTGAGTCCGCTGCTCGGAGCTGAAGACAAAGCCTGGGATCACCCTA
>CAXBHX010000028.1:0-66188 GCA_963975655.1 uncultured Verrucomicrobiales bacterium | reverse complement strand
CCGCGCAGAAAGCGGCGGCGTCAGCGTTGCCAATCAGATCGGCGACCGCGTCGTGCATTTCCCGGGCGGTTTCAACCAGGTGTGTGGCAGCCGTATCGGGTGGAGCCAGCGCGACGGGACCACTGACGAGGGTGACTTCGTGTCCTGCCGCGATCGCCGCTTCAGCAATCGCATAGCCCATCTTGCCCGAGGACCGATTGGTGATATAGCGCACCGGGTCGATGGGCTCGCGAGTGGGGCCGGCTGTGATGAGGATGCGCATCCTGATTCAGGACTTTTCGAACAGCATGGATTCGATCTTATCCGCAATGCCTTCAACGGGCCATAGCCGTCCGATGCCTTCGTATCCGCAGGCAAGCATGCCTTCTTCAGGGCCGATGAACGAAACGCCGCGTTGTGTGAGGTTGTTGACGTTGACTTGGGTGGCGGGATGCTTCCACATTTTCCCGTTCATGGCGGGAGCCATCAAAATGGGAGCGAGGGTGGCTAGATGAATCGCGCCCAGCGTATCGTCGGCGATTCCGTTGGCGAATTTTGCCACCGTATTGGCTGTAGCGGGGGCGACGACCAGCAGGTCCGCATTGTCGGCTAGTTCGATGTGGCCGGGATGCCAGCTCTGCTTTTCGTCGTAAAGATTGGTGGTGACAGGCTGTCGCGACAACGTTTGCAGAGTGAGTGGGGTGATGAACTCGAGAGCATCATCAGTCATCACGACATGGACTTCATGACCGCTCTTAGTGAGGCGGCTCACGAGATCAGCTGCTTTGTAGGCAGCAATCGAACCGGTCACGCCCAGAACGATGTTTTTTCCTGTTGGCTTGTCAGACACGGGGAAAGGTCGGGCGGAGCGACGGGTTGCGCAACTTTCTTCGCACAATGAGATGGCTTACAATTCCACCTCAGGTGGGTCAGGGACGACTTCACGGCTGGGTGTCAGGCGTGAAGAACGACAGCGCTCTCCGGAGATAATGGCACAAAAGGTCGCAAAATCGGATTCCTTATCCCGGCTGACTACCGTGTAGCGGTAGGCGGCCCAGTGGCGCATCTCCTTGTGCGCGTTCGTTAGCCGAAGGTCGAGCTGCTCCTGAGTTTCAGTGCCCCTGATGTTGAGCCGCCGCAGCAACTCTTCATCACTCGGAGGGAGAATAAAGATATCAACCAGCGCTTCCTGAATAGCGGGATCGCTTTGGTTGCGGACCAGATCTGCCCCCTGCACGTCGAGATCCAGGAGCACATCACGACCGGCTTCGATATGTGTCAGTACTTCGGATTTCAGGGTGCCGTAGTATTTTCCGTGTACTTCGGCATACTCAAGGAACTCGCCTCGCGCTGTTCGTGCTTCGAATTCTTCCCGTGATAAGAAAAAGTAGTCGGTGCCATCTTTTTCACCTTCACGAGGATCGCGTGTCGTGGCGGAAACAGCGTAAACGGAATCGGGGTTTTCCTCCGAGAAGCGGCGGCATAATGTGGTCTTTCCTGAGCCAGACGGCCCGGACACCACGCAAAGCAGTCCTCTTCGTTTCAGTTCAAGATCTTTCATGAATTCGTCGGGCCGACCAGTCGAACCATGCAACAGGGTCCAGTGACGGAGCTAACCCTGTCGGATCAGCCGTCGTCGTTACTGCACATTCTGCACCTGCTCACGGATCTTTTCGAGTTCCGTTTTCGAATTCACGATGCCTTGTGCGATGGCTGCGTCGTTGGCCTTGCTACCGATCGTATTAAGCTCGCGATTGAATTCCTGACAGAGGAAATCGAGCGGGCGTCCTACGGGTTCATCGCTGGCGAGGTAACTGCGAAACTGGGTGACGTGGCTGTCAATTCGAGTCATTTCTTCGCTGATGTCGCTTCGCTCTGCGAAGATGCCTATTTCGCGGAGAAGACGCTCATCGGTGAGGTCGATATCGAGGCCGGATTCTTTGAGCCTGGCGTGAAGGTTGTCCCGGTAGGTTTTCGAGACGGAAGGGGCCAGCTTTCGGATTTTATCAACCTCTGACATGATCGCATCGATTCTCGAAAGTAGATCAGTGCGCAAATGTTCGCCTTCCTGCTGCTGCATTGAGATGAGCTGTTCAAGGGCCTGATTGATGGCGTCAAAAAGAGGGGCCTTCAGATCACTGGGGTCCGCATTGGTTTCTTCAATCCTAAACAGTCCCGGAGCGCGGAACAAGTCGGCGGCGGTGAGTCGGGTTTCGATGCCGGTACTGGCAGAGAGGCTTTTTGCCGCTTCGACGTATTGGGCTGCCAGTTTTTCGTCAACGACGAGATGGTTTTCGGTTCCCCCGGTGTGATTCAGATTGATCCGGACGCCAATGCGACCACGCGATATTGAATCGGCGATCAACTTGCGGGCATCGCTCTCAAGCTCGGACAATGAGTTGGGAAGGTTGATTGAGATGTCAACCTGCTTCCGGTTCACGCCGGAGAGTTCTATATCGATTTTCCATTCGTCAGTGGTGGATTCACCACGACCGAATCCGGTCATGCTACGCATTGAAATAGGGGTCTAGTTACTAACCGGTCAGTTGTAATGCACCGGTTAGACTCAGGTTTTTACCTCAGGCCTTCGCCTCAGGCGTCAGCCGCTTCATTGACGGCTTGGAGAGCTTCGATGAATTCGTTCAGGAATTCCGCAGGCACCATGATGGTGTCGCGTCGTCCACGAACGTCTTCCGTGATTTTAACGAACTGTCCTCGGTCGTTTTCTTTCAGGTCGAGGAAGAAAATCTTCCTGTCAGCGATTATTTTCTCGGTGTGGATTGCATCATCCTGTGAGCTATGCTGTTCCTCGTCGTCACTGATCATCTGTCTTGTCCTCCTGTAGTTTCTTTCTTTTCAAGCCCTGAATGGCCTGGGAAATAGTGTTTCGAAGAGGGCTATTTATCATTTAGGCGCTTGTTTGCAAGTCAGGAAGGGTGGCGTGATGGCGATTTTAGCCCGAAGAACGGGGCGAAACATCACGTAATCACAGGTCTGTACTCGCGTCCCTTTGCCGTTTCTGATTTTGGGGCTAAACTTGCGACCCTTTCATGTAAAGGCTGTTCATCATGCTGAAGACTGCGTTCGAAAAAATGTTCAAAATGCGAGAAGCCGCGTCGCGGCATCGCCCTGGAGCGGATACGGGCTACGATGCCCATGAGAAACCGTTCCTTGATCATCTCGAGGACCTCCGCCACACCCTGATGAAGATCGGCGGAACGCTTGCGGTTGCCACAATGGCTTGCTTCACGTTTCACACGAAGATTTTCAATCTGATTCAGGTTCCGGCGAAGATGCCGCTCGCCAATATTTCAGAGGGGGTCTCTCTCTGGGAAAAGCTCGAGTTGATCACGTTGAGTCCGCCTGAATTTATCGTCTTGATGCTGAAGCTGTCATTTTACAGCGGTGTCATTCTCACGTTTCCGTTTCTTCTGTATTTTCTGTTCCAGTTCATCCTTCCGGGCCTGCGTCAGGTGGAGAAAAAAGCCGTGATACCCGGGGCGATTGTTGGATTTCTTCTTTTCCTGATTGGAGCCTCTTTTGCCTTCTTCCTCGCTGCGCCCGTTGCATTGAAGTTCTTTTACGTCTTTGAGAATGAACGGATTTCTAATATTGACCCGACCCAACAGGCTCTCGCAAAACCCATTGCCGATATCTCTCTCATCGGGGTTGATGGAGTGAGGTTTGCTCCGATCGGGGACGGCAAAGAAATTGAGAATCAGGAGTCGGAGGGGAAGGCTCCGTCCAAATCAAAGCTGAGCCCTGAGATGCGACAGGAAGTTCGCGATATGGTTCGCGACAGTTTTGCGACGATTGAGCATTCGAATTTCGTATTTCGTTACGATGACTCGCGGGACAAGTTAGTCATTGTCGCGTCCAAGGGAGGCAAGAGTATTTACCGAATCGGGGAGTACATTAGCTTTATTGCGCGGCTCGTACTGGTGTTTGGCATTAGTTTTCAGTTACCTGTGGTGGTTTCCATTCTAGTGAAACTCGAGTTGCTGACCGCCCGGGTGATGCGTGCGACCCGGACTTACGCCTGGATTATCATTTTGGTGGCAGCGGCGATTTTGACCCCGCCGGATATCATGACCTTGGGTCTTTTGGGCGGGCCGATGATCATTCTCTACGAGATTTGTATTGTTATCGCCTCAGTGATCGAAAAGGGGCGGGACAAAAAGGAGCGTGCCGAGGAGGAAGCACGACGGACTCGAATCGAGAAATTGCATTCCAAGCCGGCCGATGAGTTGAGCGAGGAAGAAAAGGCTGAGATCCATCGCCACGAAATCGAGCAATATGAGAAAGATCATGCTGACCTCTTCGATGAGGAAAGCGGACACGGCAGCAGCGATAAAGTAGCCCGTAGTGGATTACACGGTGACGATCATGCAGAGCATGACGAGAGTTGGAAGGCCGATGATCATTACTGGCATGATGGGCATGAGGACGATCCTGATCACGCTGATGATGCTTCGCCCAAGCCGGTGAAGGATTGGCCCGATCGCGAAGAGGATGGAATGGAGAGTGATCATGCCGAGTCAGAGGATCTGAGTTCAGAGAAGGAAGATTCGGATGATGACGGATTCAATGACGACGAAGCCTGCGAGCCTTCCGGCCCGGTAGTCGACATGAACCATGCCACTGTAGAGGAGTTGATGTCTCTTTCAGGCATCGGACCGAAGCTGGCGGAGGCGATTATTGAGCACCGGCCTTTTGAGACCTTTGATGATTTGGAGAAAATACCGGGTTTGAGCCAGGACAAGATCAACGGGATGATTGATCGACTCATGCTGGGATAGGGATGTCCAAACTCTGGTTCACTGCCGATCTTCATCTGGGGCACGGCAACATTATCAAATACTGCGACCGCCCGTATCTTTCTGATGCGGAGCGGGCCAGGGCTTCCGACGACAGGCGGGCGCGCTGGAGTGTCTCGGCGGATACCGTTTGCCGGCATGATGATGCCTTGATTGATACCATCAACACGCGGGTAGGGGAGGAAGATACCCTCTGGGTGTTGGGGGATTTTTCGCTGTCTCCTCTGGAAGAGGCGGCCGCCTACCGGTCCCGTATTCACTGTCGCAATGTGAACCTGGTTCGGGGCAATCACGACCTGCCTTCCTACGATTCATTGTTTCAGCGAGTCATTGACCAGGGAATGATCAAACATCAGGGGCAGAAGATATGGTTGAACCACTATCCAATGCGTAGCTGGGACAAAGCATTCCACGGGACCTGGCATCTCTACGGGCATGTCCATGGGCGCCTTGCCGAGGAGGACGAAGCGAATTCCAGGCTCCTGGTTCGGGATGTGGGAGTCGATGCGACGAACTTTGAACCGGTGAGTTTCAGTGAGCTGGTTGAATACATGGCTCCCCGGGTGAAGGTCTTCCGACTGTGGAAGGAGTCACTTTCGGAGCAGTGAACCTCCTTTCCCCCTTGCCGCGGTCGGTTGATTATCTAAGGTAGGGCCGCGGGGCGCAGGCCGCGGGAAGCAGGCTTCGATATCAAATGGCAGACAAGGGCAAATCCAGTGGCAAGCTCACGCCGATGATCCAGCAGTATCAGTCGATACGGCGGGATCTTCCGGATGACGTATTGCTTTTCTATCGTCTGGGCGATTTCTATGAACTCTTCTTTGAGGATGCCAAGGTCGCTTCGCCGATTTTGAACGTGGCCCTGACCAAGCGTAATGGCATGCCGATGTGCGGGGTGCCGCATCATGCCGCGGAGGGTTACCTCGCCAAATTAATCAAAGCCGGAAAGCGGGTGGCCATCGCGGAACAGACGACGGAGCCACAACCGGGTAAGATCGTGGAGCGGGAAATTCGGCAGATCATCAGTGCCGGCACGATCGATGACCTCAACCTCCTCGATTCGAATCGGCCCAACTACCTCGCCGCTGTCTATCAGAACAAATCGCGTATCGGGCTCGCCTACATCGAGCACACCACCGGTGAGTTCAAGGTGACTGAATTTAGCGACCGATCGGCATTGGATGATGAACTTGCGAGGCTGCGACCGAGCGAGTTGCTTTATTCGGATGAGCAGACAGAAGCTTTTGATCTGCTCCCCAACGCCCTGGAATACGATGGCTACACATTTCTGATTGATCAGGCTGAATATGCTTTGAAGCAGCACTTCAAGGTGCAGTCGCTGGATGGTTTCGGCTGTGCCGGTTTGATTCCGGCGATCAGTGCCGCCGGTGCGATCATGCATTACGTGGAGACGCAGTTGCGCCGCAGCATGGAGCATCTGAGGTCGATTCAGGCCTATCAGACGGATTCCTTTGTCCTGATTGATGCTTCAAGTCAGGCGAATCTGGACCTGGTGACAAGTCGGTCAGGAGGGGTGAAGACCTCTTTGCTGGGAGCTATTGATCGCACATCGACTCCTATGGGGGCGCGAAAATTGCGAAACTGGGTGCTGCATCCGATTCGTGATCTGACAACGCTCGTGGCGCGCCAGGATCTCGTTGAGGCTTATATGGAGGAGTCGTTTTTGCTTCACGAGATTCGGCAGGCCTTCAGCGAAGTGAGGGATGTGGAGCGGACGATCAGTCGTCTCAGTCAGGGTTCCGGGAATGCGCGCGACATCAGGGCTCTCGAAGCTTCGTTGCGCAAGGTTCCTGATATCCGGGAGCACATTTCCTCGATGAATGGAGGCACCCTCGGTGAGGAGCTCGCACTCCGATTGGGCGATTTCTCTGAACTGGTTGATCTGTTGGGGCGCGCCATTTGCGATGAGCCCTCTGCGGCCTTGAAGGAGGGCGGGATATTTGCGGATGGGTACAGCGAAGCAATCGACGAACTCCGAGGTGCTGCCAGCGCGGGCAAGCAGTGGGTCGCTGACATGCAGGTTCGTGAGCAGGAACGCTCAGGGATCCCCTCGCTAAAGATCAAATACAACGCGGTCTTTGGGTACTTTATTGAGATCACAAAAACTCACATCGACAAGGCGCCTGCGGAGTATACCCGGAAGCAAACCATGGCGAATGCGGAGCGCTACATCACGCCGGAGTTGAAGGAGGTGGAGAATAAGATTCTCGGAGCGGATGAACGGCTGAGGACACTGGAATACGAGGAGTTTCTCAATTTGCGGGAAACGGTGCTGGAGCACCTTGAAGCGATTCAGCAGACGGCTGCAGCTCTTGCTGAAATTGATGTAATGGCAGGGTTTGCCGAGACGGCCAGGCTCTTTGGGTACTGTCGCCCTTTCCTGAATGAATCGCAGAATTTGGTTATCAAAAATGGCCGGCATCCGGTGCTTGATCAGAATATAGGCGAAGAGAAGTTCGTGCCTAATGACACGGAAATGAGTCCTGACGCGAACCGGTTCATGTTGATCACGGGGCCGAACATGGCGGGGAAATCGACCTATATTCGTCAGGTGGCTCTGATCACCTTGATGGCCCAGATTGGTAGTTTTGTGCCGGCCGAGAGTGCGGAGATCGGGCTGGTTGATCGGATCTTCACCCGGGTGGGTGCGAGCGATGATTTGGCGAAAGGGCAATCGACTTTCATGGTGGAGATGACAGAGACGGCGCTCATTGCCAATCACGCGACGGAGCGAAGCCTGGTGATTCTCGATGAAATCGGTCGGGGGACAGCGACTTACGATGGGCTCTCGATTGCCTGGAGCGTGGTGGAGCATCTCTATGATCTAGTGGGATGCCGAACACTTTTTGCGACGCACTACCATGAGTTGACCCAGTTGGCCGATTCCCGGTCCGGGGTGAATAACTACAATATTGCGGTTCGTGAATGGAACGATCAGATCATTTTTCTTCGTCAAATTGTCCCGGGTGCTGCCGACAAAAGTTATGGCATTCAAGTGGCTCGCCTGGCCGGGTTGCCTGATTCGATTATAGATCGAGCCAAAGAAATTTTGTCAGGGCTCGAAGGCGGAAGTGAGGCGCAGACCAAGGACTCTCCTCCATCAAAAAAGAAGCGAACGAAATCCCGGGCGAAAGTGGACGGCGATGAAGATCCTCAGATGACTTTGTTCGGGTAGCGGTGGACCTATCGTTGAGAGGTTCGGTGGACTATTGTTCGCCCCTTGAAGGGTGCTGCTACCTTGGGAGATGTTTCGGTATTTTGTATGACGCGAATATTAGGGAACAAAGGCTTTCAATTTTCGCTGAATTTCGATAATTTCTTCGCGATGATTCGATCCGTGGCTGCGACAGCAAGTTTGCTTCACTTTACGGCGGTCGCTGGCGGGCGCAGTGGCATTCCAGATAAGCTCTGGATGGATGGATTTCTGATCCCCTTAGTTCATAAGGTACAACTTTTTCCATTGTCGCTCCTTGAATCGATCTCAGTTTGAGCGCATCTATTTTTGTTAACAAATCCCCCTGATTAAATCCCCCGCCCCCACTATGAATCTGCTGCTGGTTGTCGTTCCTATATTTGGTCTCATTGCCCTCGCGTTTACTTTCTGGCGATCCGCCTGGGTGGCTCGTCAAGATCCCGGGACTGAGGGGATGAAACGAATCGCCGAAAACATCGCCGACGGAGCGATGGCTTTTCTTCGGGCGGAGTACAAAGTGCTCGCGATTTTTGTGGCGTGCGTTGCGATACTGCTGGCGTTCGCAGGGTTCATGGATCCGGTCAACAGTTCTCCTTTTGTGGCGGTGTCGTTTGTGGTAGGTGCCGTATGTTCCGCCCTCGCGGGAATGATTGGGATGCGGGTGGCCACCAAGGCTAACGTCCGCACCACGCATGGAGCCAGAACCAGCCTTGGAGAAGGGCTGAAGATTGCTTTCGCCGGTGGTTCGGTCATGGGAATGGGCGTGGTTGGCCTCGGGCTTCTAGGTCTGGGATCGCTTCTTTTGATTTTTGGAAGTGTGATAGGAACTGATGCCGATTCAATCGGTAAGGTGATGACGATCGTAACCGGGTTTTCTTTCGGGGCTTCTTCGATCGCGCTTTTCGCGAGAGTGGGAGGCGGTATTTACACCAAAGCGGCTGATGTGGGCGCTGACCTCGTTGGTAAAGTCGAAGCGGGCATTCCGGAGGACCACCCGCTCAATCCGGCGACGATCGCGGACAACGTGGGCGATAATGTCGGTGATGTGGCCGGCATGGGAGCCGATCTATTTGAGTCCTACGTGGGCTCGATCATTGCCACCATGGTGCTCGGTTCCGTCTTCATGGTCCTGCCTGAATATTCGGGACTCCCTTTGGGTGGTGTTCTGCTGCCATTACTCCTCGCGGGGCTCGGTATCATCGCTTCGATCATCGGTACCTTTTTCGTTCGAGTGAAAGATGGAGGCGATCCACAGAACGCGCTCAACAAGGGCGAGTTGATCGCGGGAGGTATTTTATTGCTCGGCACCTATTTTATTATTGGGCAGGTTCTACCTGAGAAATGGAATTTTAGCGGGCAGGAATATTCCGGATTAGGAGTTTTCGGTGCGATTGCACTGGGACTGGTTTCAGGGATTACAATCGGCTACATCACTGAGTACTACACGGGCACAGGTAAGAAGCCTGTCGTCGCCATTGTCCGGCAGTCATTAACCGGTCCGGCCACGAACATCATTGCCGGATTGGGAGTGGGTATGAAATCGACCGCACTACCCATCATTGTTCTCGCGATTGCTATTCTTGGTTCCTACGAGTTGGCCGGTCTTTACGGTATTGCGATCGCCGCAGTGGGCATGCTTTCGAATACAGGCATCCAGCTGGCAGTTGATGCCTATGGCCCCATCTCTGACAACGCCGGTGGCATTGCTGAGATGAGTGAGCTCCCTGCCGAAGTGCGTCGGCGAACCGATAAGCTGGATGCCGTGGGTAACACCACCGCAGCGATTGGAAAAGGCTTCGCCATTGGTTCGGCCGCGCTCACTGCCTTGGCTTTGTTCGCGGCATTCAAAACGACCTGGGAACAGACTCACGGCGAGGTGTTGTCGATTGAGGTGACGGATCCGAAGGTGGTCGCAGCCCTGTTCGTAGGCGGCATGCTACCTTTCCTCTTCTCCGCTTTCTCTATGGAGGCGGTGGGTCGGGCCGCCATGGCCATGATTGAAGAGGTGAGACGTCAGTTTCGCGACATTCCCGGCCTTAAAGCTGGATTGGACGTGTTGAATCGCAACGATGACAAGCCGTCTGATGAGTGGTCGAGCGAAGATCAGGAGGTATACCAAGCGGCTTTGGGTCAAGCTGAGTATGGCAAATGCGTTGAGATTTCCACGAAGGCGGCGATTAGGGAAATGGTGAAGCCAGGGCTCCTCGCCGTGGCTGCTCCTGTCCTCGTCGGATTCATAGGCGGTGCTGAAATGCTGGGAGGTTTACTGGCTGGCGTCACCGTAACCGGAGTTCTATTGGCCCTGTTCCAGTCGAATGCCGGAGGAGCTTGGGACAATGCCAAGAAGATGATCGAAGAAGGCTTCGAGGTGAATGGCGAGAAACTGGCCAAAGGATCGGAAGCTCACAAGGCCGCTGTGGTCGGTGACACAGTAGGGGATCCGTTCAAAGACACATCAGGGCCTTCACTGAACATCCTGCTCAAATTGATGAGCGTGGTGGCGTTGGTGATTGCCTCAATGATCTAGCCGTTGGGGAGGCCGGAGGTGTAGAGCGCGTGTATTTCTTGAGCGTTCATTGAGCGCTCAAGAATGACAAACTCGTCGAGACGGCCGTTGAGGCTTCGGATGGGCTGGTGCTTGTCTATTGGTTGCCAGTTTCCGATCTCCGCGGCTCCGATTCGAAGATCAGGGATTGAGCGGTGGTGTTTCTCGACGATTTCCCCGTCGACGTATTGAGTCACCGTTTGGCTGGCCCGGTCTATGGTCACCGCCAAGTGAATCCAGCGACCTAAATCGCCGGGATGAATCACAGGGGCTGAAATGGTGTTAGTCGGCTTCACTTTACCGATGCCGAGGATGATTTGCCCTTCGTCGCTGATTTGCCAGTGGACCTCCCCATCTTCAAAACCGTCTGTTAGGAGTATGGAACTGTACCATTTGTCGAGTCCTTCAATCTTGACCCACGCTGCCATGGTGAGTGATTCGAACGTCCCCGGAACGTTGAGACGAACGCGGTCGGTGATTCGTTTGAAAGTCAGGGCCCCTTTTCCAGGCCAGCGACCCGTTACCCACTGAGCGCCGATGATCGCTCCGTCGCTCGCTCCGTCGTTTCGGTTGTTGAGCTGGCGATCCCAGCGGTTCTGGTCCTCGAAATCAAAGAAAACCAGCGTTGCTGGATCAGCCCGCAGAGCGTTGCGGCTGGCTAGCCAGCTTTGATAACGTGAAGTCCGATCGGCCCGGGCCAACCCTAAAAGCTTCTCGCGGTCGATGAAATCAGTGCCCCCTCCAGATACGGCCTCAAATTTGCCGCCAGCAGAGCGGATGCCCGCGCCGGTGGTGAGATGCTGAAGTTCATTGCCTGAATCGTCATCAAGACGGACCTCGCCTTCGACGACGTGTAGTTCGCTACGTCCATCGGGATCAACGCTGAGTGCAAATTCGGTGCCGAGATCAACGGCTCGATATTCAGGGGTCACAATGGCAAACCCCTGGGCGGGTTCAGGAACTGATGTGCGGAGCCGTCCACTATGGCAATGGACGAGCCAGGGAGAAATGAGTTCCAGTTCGGCCGGGCCTTCGACAATCACTGAGGCACCACTGAAAAATTCGATCTGGGCGAGACCGGATTTGAGCCGGAACGACCCTGGGCCGAGAGGGCTGCCTTGTTCGTATTTAGACCCCGAGGCTTCCCACTCCGGTTCGACGAGTCGACTCAAAACGGCAACCCACTCGCTTTCATTGACGGGCTCCGGATTACTCCGGGAGTTCATGAAAAAGACGAAAGCGGTATTCAGCAGCAGGATGATGGCGGCGGCGGCGAATGTCTGCCACGGAATGAGAGGGCGCCTGAAGTGCAAGGGTTTGGCGGTTTTCAGATTTCTGCCAGAGAAGCTTTTTGAGTCGGGTAGTTGTCCGGCTGTGGCTGCGGCAATGAGATCGTCTCCAACGTGGTCGAGAATCAGCGCTGCGTGAGTTTCTGACAAATCGAGATACAGTTCACAGGCCTCAGGGTCTCCTCGCAGCAGGTCGTTCAGTTCTGATCTTTCCTCTTGGCTGATGTCCCCGTCGATGAGGACGGAGGTGAGTTCAATGACTCGATTGAGCCTTTCGTTTCGTGTCATGCGCATCCCTCCTGGGCCAACTGTTTCTCGACGCATTGCTGAAGCGCGGCTCGTATCCGATAGAGTGATTGCGAAACGGCGCCTTCTGATTTGCCGTCGTCGGCGGCGATGGCCTGGACGGAGGCGCCGGGGTGGTAACGGCGATCTACCAGATTTCTCTGGCGTTCGGGTAATTTATCAAGACACCCCCTCAGCGCAGTGATGCGGTGATCGGTGCCCTCTACCCGTTCTTCCTGCCTCTCCGCGAGATAGTCCAGAACATCATCATCGAAGACGAGTTGTTCGCGGCTCAGTTTTCGTCGTTGATTGAGAACATGAAAATAGGCGGTTCGGCAGGCCCACGCAGTGAAGTTGGTTCCCGATTCAAAGTCCGCCGCCTTTCGCCAGAGCGTGATGTTGGTTTCCTGAAGAACGTCCTTGGCCTTGGTCGAGTCATGAATCAAAGACATGATGTAGCCAAAGACCGGGCCTTGAGCTCCGGTGAGCAATTCGATGAATTCTTCGGTGTCGCGTTGCATGAGGGCTACAAGGATACCGCACTTGAAGCCGTGATCTCACGGTAAAAATTGAGTTTAGCCCTCGATTTACAGAAAGCTAAAAGGGCGGGTCTACACGATTCCGCGAAGGAATGAACCGGAGTCAGTCGAAAATGATTCCGATTCCAACGCCGCCTTCCCAGGAAGACAGGTCGATATTGGCGCTAACATCGGCCGTTGAGGCGGTGAAAGAGTCTACCCATCGATAGCTGCCGTGAATATTCAGGTAACAGCTGCCATCGTCGTTGAGTGGGTGGGTAAAGTTGACTCCAGCGTAGGCCCCAAGTTTGACGGGGGTGTCGGTATGGTGGGAAGTCCGTGTGTGGATCAGATTTCGTCCTCCGTATTGATACATGGTTGTCCAACTGGACATTCTGAGATCAACAATATTGAGGGTGCCGCCTGCAGTTAGCGAAAATGTCGATTTGCCGATTTGGCGTCCGCACTCAAATCCAAACGGGATCTCGTGCAGGTTGAGGTTGAGGCTGGTTTGGCTGAACACCATGATATTGGTGAAGGTGTTTCCCGTCGTCGATGATGTTCTGGGATCGAGTAAGTCGTTTGATCGGCTGAAAGCCGCTGCATCGTAGATGGTACTGTCACTACTCGAATAGGGGTAGCTAGCAGGGTCGGTCGGGGCGCTGTAATCAAGGAAATCATATTGGTAAGTGTTAGTGGTCGCGTAGGCGGCTGCCTTTTGATAACCAATCAGTTGTGGCCCAAATCCATGGTCAGTGTCGTAGAAGCGGTAACCGACCACAAAATTGGTGAAGCGATCGGCGTTCTCGGTCAGGGGGATGACCAGATCGATATAGGGTCCCACGACAGCCTGATCATCTGAAATAGTCAGGCCGGAGCCTGTGACTGCCTCGTTGATCGTGAACATCGACATGGTATTGAAGGTGACTTGATCTACGGGGACTTCCCCCATAAAATAACGACCGGTCGGTGTGATCTGGGAAACATCGTTGATGATAGCGTCAGCTGAGCCCGGCATGGAAGAGGGACCAACGGAGCCATTTTCGTAGATAATGTTGCCTGAGGTGTCTGTGAACAACCCCACATCACCCATGCCCATGGAGAGGTTGGGCATCGCGCTGA
Source organism: uncultured Verrucomicrobiales bacterium (assembly GCA_963975655.1). GTDB lineage: Bacteria > Verrucomicrobiota > Verrucomicrobiia > Verrucomicrobiales > DEV007 > Arctic95D-9. The sequence continues at coordinate 52,419 of CAXBHX010000028.1, read as the reverse complement.
ACGGAAGAGTGGTGTTCGGCGTTATGGAAAAATCGACACTGATTTTTCGCGCTGATAGGCCGACACGAAGGTGCGGTTTTTTCTCGAGAGTGGAGAAGAAAGCTTCTCCTCCTGCACTTGGTGAAATTCCTAACGAAAAGGTCAAAAGTGCAGCGGCAAGAACAAATCGGCTGGCGGGCGGGATCATAAGAGTTGGGTGGCGGTCACTTGAGCAAATGATATAATTATAATAATGTCAATATTTCTTTACTATTAGTATTCCTGAATGAAGTGAGTCGAGAATAAGAGGTGGTGGGTAGGGCAATGGCTGAACCGGAGCGGAATCGCGGTTTTGACTGGTGGCCTCACATACTTCAGTCTTTTGGTTCTGATTTTGCCGGAACGGTGAATCAGCTGAATTGATTGACCCTGAATTCGAAACTGCATGAAACGTCGTGAATTTATCAAAACAGCCGGGGCCGCCACGTCGGCGACCGCCATGGGAGCCCAATATAGCGCTGCGGCTTCCCGGAAAACCCCGAACCTGATCATCGTTCATTGTGATGAGCTGAATTTCCGGACGATTGGCTGCTATCGGGACACGCTCTCTCCTGAGCAGGCATTCATGTGGGGGCCTCACGCTGTATGTGAAACGCCGCATATCGATTCGATGGCGAAGGACGGGGCGCTCTGCACTAAATTCTACGCCGCGACACCGGTGTGTTCGCCTTCGCGGTCATCGCTCGTTTCGGGGAAATACCCGCAGAATACGCCGGTGACGAATAATAGTGTCCATCTCGGCGATGAGATCACGACTTTCGCTCATCAGTTGAATGCTGCCGGGTACTCGACCGGTTACTCCGGAAAGTGGCATCTCGATGGAGGAGGCAAGCCACAGTGGGACCCTGAGCGCAATTTTGGATTTGAGGACAACCGCTACATGTTCAATCGAGGCCATTGGAAGCAGTTTGAATTGACCGAGGATGGCCCTCAAGTGAAGGCCCGGGATGCTAAAGGGAATCCGACCTATGATGTGAAGGGAGCGGATGAAGAGTCTTTCGCCACTGACTGGCTGATGGATCGGACGATTGAGTTCATCGACGAGCACAAGGACGACTCTTTTGCCTACATGGTCAGCATACCCGATCCTCATGGGCCGGATACAGTGCGCTCTCCCTACGATGGGATGTTCAGTGATGAGAAGGTGGAGGCCCCGCGAACCCATGGAAAAGATCTGAAGAGTTCTCCGAGCTGGGCCAGGCCTGAGAAAAACTGCAACTATAAGATGGCGCAGTACCACGGAATGGTGAAGTGCGTCGATGACAACGTGGGCAAACTGATAGAAGCCCTGAAAGAGCGTGAGCTCTACGACAACACGATTCTGATTTTCACTGCCGATCATGGCGACATGCGCGGGGAGCACGGTCGTCAGAACAAGGGGGTTCCGATGGAAGCGTCTGCTAAAGTCCCATTTGTGATTCGCTGGCCTGAATCAATTGCTTCAGGAGTGCAGATCGATCACGCCATGAATACGACGGATTTTATGCCGACGGTCCTGAGTATGATGGGCGCCGCCCACTCAGGCGAGGAGGAGGGCCGTGATCTCAGTGGTGTGTTTCAGGGAGGTGAGCTGGAAGGCGAGGATATCACCTTCATGCGGGGAACGACGCAAAGTCAGGAGAGCACTAAGGGCTGGATCGCAGCGGTCACGCCGACACATAAGCTGATCTTGTCGGATGAGGACGAAGCCTGGTTGCTCGATCTTGATAAAGATCCGGACGAGCTGCAGAATTTCGTCAGTGATCCCGAGCAGGCAGTGACACTGAAATCCATGGCCAGGCAGCTACGGGGCTACGGGCAAAAATTTGGGGATGCGAAGATCAAAGATCCGCACACCGGGAAAGTGCTGCAGAACTTGCTCTGACCGATGCAGCCTGAAGGCCCCCCGGGGCTGTCGAACCCCGGGGTATTGACCTGAAATACTAGATACCGTTGATGATGCTGTTCAGCGTCTCGCTGGGGCGCATCGTGGTGGAGGCGAGCGAATCATTGGGCTGATAGTAGCCCGCTAATTCAACAGCCTGCCCCTGCACGTCGATGAGTTCTTCGATGATGCGACTTTCGTGCTCAAGCATGGCCTGAGCAACAGGGGCGAATTCTGCTTTCAGATCGCTGTCGCCGTCCTGAGCGGCCAAAGCCTCCGCCCAGTAGAGCGAGAGATAAAAATGGCTGCCGCGGTTGTCAATTCCACCGAGGCGTCGTGTAGGCGACTTGTTCTCAGCGAGGAATTTTTCAGTCGCTTCGTCGAGCGTTTTGCCGAGAACTTTAGCTTTTGGATTGTCGAAGTTCTCTCCGAGATGTTCTAGCGAAACAGCGAGAGCGAGGAATTCCCCAAGTGAATCCCATCGCAAGTAGTTCTCAGCAACGAACTGCTGCACGTGTTTTGGTGCCGAGCCACCTGCGCCTGTTTCAAAGAGTCCACCACCGTTCATGAGCGGAACGATGGAGAGCATCTTGGCACTGGTGCCGAGTTCGAGAATAGGGAAGAGATCGGTGAGGTAGTCGCGCAACACATTTCCAGTCACGGAGATGGTGTCTTCACCCGCCTTGAGGCGCTTCAGGGTGAAGAGGGTCGCATCGACGGGAGACATGATATGGATTTCCAATCCTTCCGTGTCATGATCGGCGAGGTAGGTATTTACCTTGGCGATGATTTGAGCATCGTGGGCGCGGTTCTCATCGAGCCAGAACACGGTTGGAGATGCGGTGGCGCGAGCACGATTCACAGCCAGCTTCACCCAGTCGCGGATGGGAGCATCTTTGGCCTGACATGCGCGCCAGATGTCACCCGCAGCGACGGAATGTTCGATCAGGACATTGCCGGAGGCGTCGACCACGCGAACGGTCCCGTCTGCCGGAATCTCGAAAGTTTTGTCGTGAGATCCATACTCCTCAGCCTTCTGAGCCATGAGGCCAACATTGGGGACCGTGCCCATGGTGGTGGGATCAAACGCTCCGTTCTCGCGGCAGAAATCGATCGTGGTAGAGTAGACGCCTGCGTAGCTGCTGTCGGGAATGACAGCAAGAGTGTCCTGCAGATTGCCTTCTTTGTTCCACATCTGACCGGAGGTGCGGATCATGGCTGGCATCGAGGCATCAATGATGACGTCGCTCGGGACGTTGAGATTGGTGATGCCTTTGTCAGAATTGACCATGGCCAAATCGGGGCCGGATTCGTAGGCGGCTGCGATGTCCGCTTCGACGGCGGCTTTCTGGTCAGCTGGCAGAGACTCAATCTTGTCGAGAAGGTCACCGAAGCCGTTGTTGAAGTCGACGCCGAGTTCGTCGATCAGGGAGCCGTGTTTTTCGACGAGGTCTTTGAAATAGGCTCTTACGGAGTGACCGAAAATGATGGGGTCCGAGACCTTCATCATGGTGGCTTTCATGTGAACGGAAAAGAGAATGCCCTCTGACTTGGCGGCAGCCACTTGCTCGTCGAGAAAGGCCACGAGAGACGCTTTTCGCATCACTGTGCCATCGAGCACTTCACCGGCCAGCAGTGGAACGGATTCTTTGAGGACGGTGGTTGTGCCGTCGGATCCGACCAGTTCGATGCGGGCATCGGTCGCCTCTGAGACTGTGATGGATTTCTCATTGGAGCAGAAATCATCACCGTTCATGTGCGCGACACGAGTCGTTGAGTCAGTGGCCCAGGCTCCCATGGAATGGGGGTTGTTCCGGGCATAGGCTTTGACGGCCTTCGGAGCTCTGCGGTCGGAGTTCCCTTCGCGCAGGACGGGGTTCACGGCGCTGCCTTTGATTTTGTCGTAGCGTGACTGAATATCCCGCTCTTCGTCATTGGCTGGCTCATCCGGGTAGCTGGGAAGAGCGAAGCCCTGATTTTGCAACTCGGTGATGGCCGCTTTCAACTGCGGCACCGACGCACTCACGTTGGGCAGCTTGATGATGTTGGCACCGGGCGTCTTGGCAAGTGCGCCAAGCTCGGCGAGTGCATCGTCAATCCTTTGATCTTCGTTGAGAAATTCAGGAAAACTGGAGATGATCCGTCCCGCCAGGCTGATGTCCCGGGTTTCAATATTCACTCCGGACGACTTGGTAAAAGCCTGAATGATAGGGAGAAGCGACTGAGTTGCGAGAGCGGGTGCTTCGTCAGTCTTTGTATAGATAATGTGGGGGGCCGTGGACATGGTGATTAAGAACGGTTGATATCCCTGATTATCCGAATCCGGTGATCAGGGTATTGAGAACTTTTCGCGATACTCCAGACACCGCCTCAGGTCAAAGGCAAAGCCCGCCGCGGCCGCGGAAAAGAGCAGGATCTGCGGGGCTTTTTGCTTCACCTGCTTCTCTCGTATCTGAACCGTTTCAAGAACGGGAAATACTGGGTGCCGGGTTTTCTAGCTAGGGCGAGCCTCATTTTTCACGGTCCAGAAGGTGAGAGAAGAGGCGAGTTAGGTCAGTTTCCCTTACTCAAGGACACGGTGGGTATGTGTCATACTGCCAAATAGGAGTCACAAATCTTCTTCGAAGAGAGTATTGGAAATGATATACGCTCTACTTTTGGTCGCTGAATAACCTCCCTGCTCATATGAAAACGGTCTCTTTGCTCTATTTCGTGGTCGCCATGACCCTGCCGATGCTCTCGTCTGCTGATGAGAAAATTCGAAACCTGATTCTTGGAGAAGGAGGCGAAGTCGATTTCGGGAAGTCGGTGCCGGGAGTGATTGATCTGACAGATGATCAAGCATTCCCATTGCTTCAGGATTCAAAGGGGAACGTGGTCGCGGCGGCATCGGAACCTGGGAAAGGCCGGGTGATCGGGTTTTCGCATGGAGGATTTCTGAAGTCGGCGGGGTTGAAGGAGCAGGAGCCGCTTGCCCGGATGGTATATAACTCGATCCGCTGGGCGGGTCGATCCGCCACTCCTGTGGTGGGCATTCATCCCGCCCTGGCCAGTCTGAGCGATACTCTGCGCGAGGCAGGCTTCGAAGTGAGTGTGTTTCCTCCTGAAGAACTCAGGGACCACGAAGTTACCATCTACTGTGTCATCGCTCACGATTCACTTTCAGAAGGCGATATCGTGAAGCTGTTTGAATTTGTGAATGACGGCGGAGGACTGGTCACGGCAACCACACCGTGGGCATTCAAAAAGAAATATCCCGATTTTTCCGAGTTTCCCGGCAATCAGTTGCTCGCTTTGGCTGGATTTCAGTATCAGGCAGACGGATATGCCTTTCGCGGGGAGAAACTGGTCATTGGAAACGGCGGTGCAGCAGAGGCCCCTGATTCTGGAAAGCCGGAGATGCCCATTGGAAGCACAGAGAGCGGAGGAGGCGGACCGGCAATGAAGGCGGCAGAAGCGCTGGCCAGTGCCGCGGATGATCTCAGTTCGGGAAGTCGAGACGCGCTCATTGCGGGGTTGATGGAATCCAAGTCGCTGAAGGGCAGCGCACTCGAATCTTTTCTTGAGGCACTGAAGAGCCTGAATGAAGCGGTAGGGCCCATCATTCCGACCAAAGAGAACCCAGTGACTCAAGGGGATGATCCATTGGTGGATGCCATCATCGAGCTCGAGACTTTCTTCAATGAGAATGCTCCCGCTGGCACCATGTATGCGATTCCGGCGGCGGCAGATTATCCTGGCGCCGTTCCCGAGGGTGCGGAGCGAATTTCTCGAACCTTATCCATCGACGGTAACTATCGCGGCTGGCTGGAAGGTCGCGGAGCCGGAGCCTGGGCCGCCAAGGAGATGAGACCGACGGGGATATATGCGCCTCCGGGTGAGGTGATTCGAGTGACGCTGCCGTCGAAGCTGGCGGGGGAGGGTTTTGAAGTGGTGATCGGTTCCTACAATGGCCATTTGCGCAATCGCGATAAGTGGTGGCGCTATCCGGATTGGCAGACCAAGCACGCCGTGACCTCATCGGTGACAGCGGCATCGAATGGATTGGGAGGGCTGGTCACGATCCGAGTTCCTCGCGGAGCGGAATACGAGGCAATCGAGCTCACCGTCGATGGTGGAATCGCTGCGCCTCTTTATGAGCATGGGAAGACGGATCTGGATCAATGGAAGAGTGAGATACGGAATTTCCCTGCTCCATGGGCAGAGTTGGCCAGTGGAAGAATGATCGTGGCCGTTCCGTCGGAATACATTCGAAAGCTGTCAGATCCCGATGATCTGATGGATGTATGGAATGGCATCATCGACACTTCTGCCGTGTTGGTTGGGGTGGATCGGAACGACTACCGGGCCGAGCGCATTGTGTTTGATCGTCAGACTTCGGCGGGGTCTATGCACAGCAGCTACCCGGTGGCGGCCCATCTGGGCGGTTCAGCAGAGATTGCGGTGGATGCGGATCGACTGAAGAAAGAAGGGAGCTGGGGGTTTTTCCACGAATACGGGCACAACCATCAGCACAATCTCTGGGCTTTGCCCGGGACCGGTGAAACCACCTGCAATCTCTGGTCGGTCTATGTGTATGAGGAATTTATCGGCAAAGACCGGGACGAAACCCATCGGGCGATTCGCCCTCTGGACCGGCGCCAGCGGTTGAATTCCTACTTTGAAGGTGGAGCCAATTTCGAGGGTTGGTCGACCTGGGTGGCACTGGAGAGCTACCTGATGGTGCAGGAAGCGTTTGGTTGGGAGCCCTTTACCAAGGTCTTCGTTGAGTATAACCAGCTTGATCCCGAAGACCGCCCCAAGGGGCAGCAGGAGATCAATGATCAATGGGTTATTCGACTGTCCCGAGCCTGCGGAAAGAACCTGGAACCATTCTGGTCGACCTGGAGTCTTCCCCTCAGTGAATCGGTTGCCAGGGAGCTGAAAGATCTCCCAGTATGGGAGGATCATCCCGTGTCGAAGTTCGGAAAGGCCGAATCGTAGCAGTTGTGGGGAAAACCATTTGAAAGGCTTCGCTTTTCTGTCATCCTCCCAAGGCCCTTTTTAAGGGGCCTCGGCCTTATGGGAAGAGAACGAACACGGGCAATTTTGGCACTAGAAGACGGCACTGTCTTCGAGGGAATCAGTTTTGGGGCTGCGGTCACTCAATCTGGTGAGATTTGTTTTAATACCTCGATGACCGGGTATCAGGAGATTCTGACAGATCCCTCCTATCGTGGTCAGATGGTGACCATGACCTGCCCGCTGATCGGCAATTACGGGGTCAGCGAGGTGGATGCAGAGAGTTCTGCCGTTCACGTGCGTGGATTGGTGATTGAGGAACTTTGCGATATTCCGAGCAACTGGCGCAGCCAGCAGTCTCTGCACGATTATTTGGTGGAGGCAAATGTTCCCGGGATTGAGGGGATCGACACCCGCGCGCTCACCAAGCGTCTTCGGGTGGCTGGCTCGATGCGCGCTACGCTGTGCACCGATGGCAGCCTGGATGGGGATGGAGCCGTTGCTGCAGCAAAGAACGCTGACCCCATGGCTGGTTCTGATTTTGTGAAGGAAGTGACCACGCCAGATAGTTATCAGTGGGATCCGGAGAGCAAGCTCAGTCGTGAGTGGACCCTGGTGAATCCCACCAATGGCGAAAAGCTCGAAGAACTCGACGGGCAGATGTACCGACCTCTGATCGATCCTAAATACCGAATCGTTGCCTACGATTTTGGGATCAAACACAATATTCTCCGCAGCTTGCGCCAGAAAGGTTTCGAAGTGGAGGTGGTGAATTCCCGCACGCCCGCCTCTGAGGTGCTGGCTAGAAACCCAGACGGTGTCTTTCTTTCCAATGGTCCCGGGGATCCTGCGGCTCTCGACTACATTCATGGCGAGGTGAAGCAGATCATCGACAAAAAGCCCGTGTTTGGCATTTGCCTGGGACATCAAGTTCTCGCTCACGCTTTTGGTGGAAGTACTTTTAAGCTGAAGTTTGGTCACCGTGGCGGAAACCACCCGGTCAAAGATCTTCGATCAGGAAAGATTGCGATCACGTCGCAAAATCACGGGTTTGCTGCGGACGGGGATGCACTCCCCTCGCACATCGAAGTGACTCACATCAATTTGAATGACGATACCGTCGAAGGGATGCGTCATCGAGATTACCCGGTATTCTCAGTGCAATACCACCCGGAGGCTGCACCGGGACCTAACGACGCTTCGTACTTCTTCGAAGAATTTGCTAATCTCATTGATCAATCCCGCTAACTCGTAGTAAAACCCCTCAAGACATGGCTACCTTTACAATCTACGTGCCGGAGCAGGATCCTCTCGAATACGCTCTCGACGGCATCGAACAACTTTCTATAGGTCGCGGACCTGAAAACGACGTAGTGCTCGATCACGTGTCTCTGTCGGGTTCACATGCCGTTGTTCAGAACCTGGGGGGCACCTTTCAGGTGACTGATCTAGGCTCGACGAACGGCACCTTTCTCGATGGTGAGGCGATTACGGAGGGCGTGCTGGCCCATGGCTCTCAAGTGATGTTCGGTAGTGTTCAGGCGGTCTTCGCTGAAGCTGCAGCAGCTGAAGAGCCTGCAGCTGTTGAAGGGGACGGAGGTTCTTCCTATGTGGGAGGGCATGCTGCGACCGTAGCTGAGGTTTCCAACCGTCCGCCTGATTTTGCTAATCTCTCTCCCATCGAGAAGGTGGAGAAAAAGGATGTTGTGGGTCAGGTTGCGACCCTTGTCGGTGTTGTGGCGATTCTCGCTGCGATTGCTGTCATTGCGATGTCGGCTATGATGACAGCGTCCTGAGTCGAGAGAGTCTCTGCAATTGTCGCAGAATACTTGCTCTTCCGAATCTCTATGCGAGAAGTTGAAGGTTTGCGCCTGTCGGTGCTTTGACGTTTGCCGGGATTCCAGCTGACTTGTTTTTACCTAGATAAAGAATTTTCTCATGTCGAATACGATTGTGATTGGTGCCCAGTGGGGTGACGAAGGAAAAGGAAAGATTGTCGATCTTCTCACGGAGAAGACTGATGTGGTAGTGCGACCCCAAGGTGGGAACAACGCGGGCCACACGGTCATCAATGAAGGGGTCGAATATATCCTGCATCTCATTCCCTCCGGAATTCTCTGGCCGGAAAAACAGTGCGTCATCGGAAACGGTGTGGTCATGGACCCTATCTCACTTCTCGGCGAGATCGACGGATTGGCTAAAAAGGGAATTCAGATTTCGCCTGATAATCTGGCCATTTCTGATCGGGCTCACTTGGTGATGCCATTTCATCGTGAGATGGATGCCTACCGCGAAGCCTGCAAAGGCGATGGAAAAATTGGCACGACTAAGCGTGGAATTGGCCCGACATACGGCGACAAGATCGACCGTATCGGGTTTCGACTTCATGATCTCGTAGGCGATCCGGTGAATTTTATTGAGCGCCTCAATCAGCGTATCGCTGATTGTAATACCTTGTTCGAATCAGTCGGCATGGAGGCACTCGATGCCGAAGCGATTGGGAAAGATCTACTTGCTGCCGCAGAGCGACTGGCTCCTTATTCCAGAGACACTGTCGGGATGCTTCACCAGGCCATGAAAGAGGGGCGTTCCCTTCTCTTCGAGGGAGCTCAAGGAACCTACCTTGATATCGATCAGGGAACCTACCCCTACGTGACTTCTTCCAATACAACCTCGGGCGGTGCCTGCACGGGGTCAGGTGTTCCTCCCCAGAAAATCGATCGTGTGGTCGGTGTGACGAAGGCCTACACGACCCGGGTAGGAGAGGGACCGTTCCCGACCCAGAACGACACGCTGGCAGATAGATTCCACAAGATGGGCAGGGAGTTTGGCGCTACCACCGGACGCAAGCGTCGCTGCGGTTGGCTCGACCTTGTCCTCGTTCGTTACGCAGCCATGGTGAATGGATTCAGTGATCTTGCGATTACTATTCTGGATGGTCTCGATGATTGTCCTGAGATCCCAGTATGCACTCACTACGAGCTCGACGGCAAGAAGCTGCTTCTGCCACCTGCGTCAGCTAAGGATTTTGATCGTGTTGTTCCAGTGTATGAGAACCTTCCCGGCTGGGAGTGCGACACCACCAAGGTGCAGAACTACGACGACCTTCCTGAGAACGCTCGCGCGTATCTCGCCAGGATCGAAAAAGAAACGGAAACACGAGTGAGCCTGGTCGGTGTCGGGCCTTCCCGCGATCAGACCATCGTTCGTTAATTCAATTCACTTCTATGGCTGCGTTCGATCCTGACAAAGAGATCCCGCGGCACATTGCTGTCATCATGGACGGCAATGGGAGGTGGGCGAAGGACCGGGGATTGCCACGGCGAGATGGCCACCGTGCCGGTGCCGAGTCAGTCGAAGTCGCGCTTGAGACTTGCGGCGAGATCGGTGTCGAGTATCTGACACTCTATGCTTTCAGCTCAGAGAATTGGAAGCGACCCCGGGCAGAGGTGACCGCGCTGATGGGGCTGCTGACGCATTTTCTCAGGGAGAAAACGCCTTCGCTCATCAAGAATAATATTCGCCTGCAGGTGATTGGACAGATCGATCGATTGCCCGCTTCCAATCGAAAAGCATTGGAGAAGTCCATTGCCGCGACAGCCGACAACGACGGACTGACCCTAGTGGTCGCGTTGAGCTATGGCTCCCGCGAGGAGATTGTAGATGCGACCAAGTGCCTCATGGAAAAGGCTCGCTCAGGTGAGATGAAGCCAGAGGATCTCGATACTGAGACCTTTGCGAATCACCTCTACACTTCCAATTATCCCGACCCCGATCTTTTGATTCGTACCAGTGGCGAATACCGGATCTCAAACTTTCTTCTGTGGCAGATCAGCTACTCCGAAATCATCATCACCCAGACATACTGGCCTGATTTCAAGCGCGAGAACTTATTGGAAGCGGTGGGCGAGTACCAAAAGCGACACCGTCGCTATGGGGGCATCTAACAGGGTAGGGTCAGCGACATAACCGTCTTAGGTCAGCCACCTGATTTCCCTCAGCTACAGCGCTCGATACACCTGCTGCAAAGTCAGCAGTGAATAGGCGGTGACGAGAATGGAGTCATCCTCCATCCACCGGTTTGATCCGGCGTTGATCCAGGAGCCGTCCGGAAGTTGGCGACTCATTAGCTCAAGAGCCAAGTCCTGCTTCCAATTAATTTTCTGCCCCTCGGGGGTGACGAGGGTCTTGGTTCCCGTGATGGCGAGAGCCTTGGACATCGTGTGATAGTAGTAAAACAGTCCCTGCGCCTCGAGGCCGGGATTCTCCTCCAGAGTAAAATTGCGCTGCAGCCATTCCATGGCAGCCCCGACACGAGGATCGGTGGGGTCCATGTCGGCATAGATGAAGGCTAGCAGTCCGGCGTAACTCATACTGCCATAGCTCCGGAGTGCGGTTTTCTCCCCCGCTTCTGTTTGAACTGTGAGTTCGCCGGATTTGGTGTCCCCGGGAAAGTAGACGAACCCACCTTTGTCTTCTTCGCGGAGGCCTGCCCATTCGCCGAGTTTTGCGACTGACTCTTCTGAATTCTGAGTGCGGCTGACAAATGCGATCGCCGCATCCCAGTCCAGATCGAATTCCTCGCTGTCGTCGAACTCAGTGTCGGTGAGAGCCTTCTTTGAGTAGTGGAGGGCTTCCAGTGCGAGGTGGGTGTTGGACAGATCGGAATGGGCGTAGCTGCCGCCGTAGCCAATCCCTCCATCGAAGAGATTGTCGGACTCGCCGCGTTTGTCATAGTCCTGTTGCTGATTGATGAGGAGCCGGCGTGCTTTGGCGACCACGGGCAAGTATTCCTCTTTTCCCGACTGGAGCAGGGCCATCATCGAAAGAGCAGTGTTGTAAGTGGCCAGTCCTTTGCCGTAAATGCCGCCGTCTGATTTCACGTTGCCGAGAAGGAACTCGTAGCCTTTCTCAGTAACCGCCGGAAGAGCGGCGTCGGGTTCGAGAGAGGGGTCACCCAGGATCGCGGAGATAGCCAGAGCGGAGAGGGCCGGGAGCGTCTCGTCACTCCAGGCTCCTGTTTCCGGATTCTGTTGTCCGGTGAGAAAGGCGGTGCCCCTGCTGATGGCTCGCTCGATTTCTAGTTTCAGTGACACGTCCCCGTCTTGGCCGGAGGCGATTCTATCCTGCGCGCTCGATGGGGAGACTGATACGGCGAAGAGGCTGAAGACCGATGCGAAAAGGACTGGGATAGGAAAGGTGTTCATGGTTGCTCAGAAGTTTCGTGTTCCTCATCAATACGGACCGTGAGAATTCCACGGGTACCAATCTCAGGAATCGTCTGACTGTTGGCGCCCCATCGTTCATCCAGGTCGGCGCCATCGCGAGTCATATTAAACATAGCCATGGGATCGAGATAGATTGCGATAATGGAACCCTCAACCTCAGCCATGAAAGACCCGCCATCGATCGAGGAGCCAGAGTAGATCCAGTCGCCGTGATCCATTGGCAGAGAGTTCTCTCCATCAATCATCATTTCGGTAATTCCCGTTTCAGAGTCGCTGGTCTCCGGGGAAAATGAAAACTTCACGGGAGCGCCGCGGTCTTCGAGCTTGCCTCCCTCTTCTTCAATCAGGTCCGGAGGGAGCAGGCGGTTGAAGGCATCGCCGTTCCCGCTGCGGAACTTCAGCAGTTTCAGCGCGATCTGAAGATGGAGAGGGGAAACTGAGGTGACGAGGATGGATTCGTGAACTTTCCCCGCTTCATGGACGAGAAAGTATTCGATGGGCCCGCCCTCCCTCATGTTGACGGTCACCGGGAGGTGAACGCGGCGCTCTTTCGCATCGAATTCGATCTCACCGATTCGGTAGCGATTGTCACCGATTTTGGTCACCAGAGGGCGATCTTCCTGCTCAGGGGCGCCCTGAGACAGGCCGCTCTGCAGGCAGAGGGTCAGAATGGCGAAGGTGACCATGGTCAATCGTAGCGGCATAGAGGAGAGCATACGCTGGGATGAATCGGGTGAAAAGTCTCGTTCGATGGCGGATTCAGTCATAATTCGAAACAGGAGAAAAATCCGAAACGACGTCTTGCAGGACGCCCGACAATGAATACATTCACAACCCGCCGGTTTTCCGGCGAGCTAAGACGCCAACTTAGCTCAGTTGGTAGAGCAGCTGATTTGTAATCAGCCGGTCAACGGTTCGAGTCCGTTAGTTGGCTTTCTTATTTTCAACGAGTTACAGAGACTTGAGATTCCTCTGATATTTCCTTCGCCATTCCTTCGCCATTTTTCAGGGTCTCAGCGAGCTTGTGATTGAATTTCCGTGGCGTTTTTGGTTTAAGTGACTGCTCATGAAAGCTACCAATCGGCAAAAGAAGGTCCTGCGATTTTTTGGGCTCACATACTCGCCTAATATTTCATTTGGGGCAGCCGGGTGGGAAATTGGAAATATCTTCCACTCAGGAGGGGATAAAGAGCGTTGGAATCGCTATCTTCTCGCGACTGGTGATTTTGATGGGGAGTCTGACGAGTTGAGCAACTTCACAGAAGAAATGCTTAACTCGGTTGAAATTCCCGACGGCCTAACCGCCTATGATGTTGTTAGTCGGCAACGAAAGGAGTTTGTCGAAGAACAGATGAGTGATGGGTCACCGTTTGATTCTCCTGCACCAGAAATCCAGGTTCCAGGTAAGTCCTTTCTATTCACGGGACGTTTTGAGTTAGGCAGTCGGGCGGCGTGTCAAAAGGCGGTGGTTGAAAGGGGAGGCATCGCGCCGTCAGTGAAATCAGTTGGACCGGAGATTGATTACTTAGTGATCGGGGAGAAGGGCTCTTCACATTGGAGCCACGGAAGCTACGGAAACAAGATTGAATCTGCGATCCTCAAGAGAAGGGAATTGGGCAATCTAGCCATTGTGTCTGAAGCCCATTGGAAAGATTCACTTGGATTGGGCTAAACCTCCCTATTCGATTGAGCTCGTGGACCATAGGGGGACAATGCGGGTCCTTTGGGGACACAAACAGAATACAGGGACAGATTCCAGTCACGCCGCATTTTTTCGCTCCCATAGGGCTCCACCACCACGGGGTTACTTATATTCTTGAATGCTGGCATGATAGAGAGCAATGCTAGAACAATGAAAGTGGTTACTGCGGCGATTATCTCGAAGAACGGAAAGTTCTTAATAGGGAAGAGAGCAAACGATCAGCCACTTGCAGGGTTCTGGGAATTCCCAGGGGGGAAGACTGAAATTGGCGAGACAGATCAAGAAGCTTTAGCGAGAGAGCTATTTGAAGAGTTCAGTGTGCGAGCCAAAGTTGGCGAGTTCCTCACTTCTAGTAGGCACGAGTATGATGGCGGGGCAATTCAGCTGAATGCCTATTGGATTGAATCATGGGAAGGTGAATTCGCCCCCATAGTTCATTCTGAACTAGCTTGGGTGAGTCCTGACGTGATGGGGGATTATGACATGTTGCCGGCAGACGTGCCAATTTCCGATCGATTGAAGGAGGGGCCAGGCTTCTCGCAAGAAGCCCTCTACAATCGAAGGCTGGATATTCACCGATGGTTTGGTGGCCAGATGCAGGGGGGAATCTCTACCCCTTCAGCAGCTCCTTTTATTTTCCTGTTTACTGGAGAAAGTGGTGAATCGTTTGGTTACAGAGATGGCTGGGAAGAAGGTATTTTCCGTTATGTCGGTGAAGGCCAAAAAGGCGAAATGACTTTCAAGAAGGGCAACAACGCCATCCGCAAACATCGTGAGAATGGCAAGGAGCTTCTACTGTTTGAAGCACTAGGAAAGAGTAAGCCGGTTAAGTTCTTGGGGCAGTTCGAATGTGCAGGATCGGGATTCGCCCAAGGGCATGATGTGGACAGCAACGAAAGACGATTGATTGTTTTTGATTTGGTTCCTGTTGAGTCGGTATTGGCGCCGGTTGAGGGGCTACGTGCCGAGAACCAGACAATCGACGAACTGCGGAATGCTGCGTATGAAGCCGCCCGGACCCCACCAAAAACCGGTGAGGCGGATGCAAAGCGGTCTTACAAAATGCGAAGTGAGGCCGTAAAAGATTATGTGTTGGCCCGAGCGAAGGGTGTTTGTGAGGCCTGCTTCAATCCGGCTCCCTTTACCAGGAAGAATGGGACTCCGTATTTGGAGCCTCATCATACTAAAAGGATAGCAGATTCCGGACCAGATCACCCTAGATGGGTAGGAGCAATTTGCCCAAACTGTCATCGTGAAATCCACAGCGGTATCGATGGAAAAGCCAAGAATGACTCGTTGATCGATTTCCTCGAACTGATTGAAAGTGATGCGTCATGAACCATGCTGACCACCTCAGTGCTGCTAGGGGGTACATTGAGCTGGAGATGTTCTCCGAAGCCTGGGAAGAAATTGAGGCCCTTCCACCGCAAGAGAAGGTCTCACCAGTTGTATTGGATTGTCGTCTTCGCATCCTCACGGCGCTCTCTCAATGGGATCTAGGGGAACAGGTTGCCGCTACACTTGCTCATGCAGGGGAAAAGGAAAAGAAGACAGTGGCGAGATTCCACCATGCCCGCGCCCGTGGTCTGTGGCAGTCGGGGCAGCATGCCGATTCTCGGTCAGAGTTTAGGAAAGCGGTCGAAGCGTGGGTGGACGTTCGGAAGGAATTCAGTGCGGATGATCTGAAGTCGCTGTTTGCCGACTAACGGTTGGGTGATGTCATCCCCGACCGAGGGAGTTCATGGATTGAAATCATGATGTTTGAATTGCCCTCAGCCGTCAATTCCGCCCCGATGGGGATTGATAATCCACGACCTGTTAACTTTATGCGGTTGGGATGTGGTCAAGTCGGTATGAAAGTCCCGTTCCCAGAAGCGTCAAAATTCTGGCCCGATATGAAGTGAGCTATCATCGATTTTTGCTTCTAGGCCCTCAGGGTGGTAGAAGGTTTCACTGCCGAACAAATTGCCACCGCTCTCCCACTTTCCTGCAAGATTTTGGGTGCTAATTTCCATCAGACGTAACGCAGCCTTCCTTGATACACATTCACCTGGGGGGACAGCATATAAAATGCTGTCAACTGTCCCATCTTCTAGGCAAGTGACCGATGCACAACTGCCGTGCAGTAGCGAAGACGTATGGAACAGGAGCGCTCCGTCGTCAAATTTACTGATTGGTTCCCCGTAGAGTTCTATACATCGGGCAATGGGGTCTCCTATGCGAACAGCAGATGGTTCCTCAAAAGCTGATTTCTCTTTCTCGGGCTCAGATTTCTTGAATATGCGTGATAGAAACCCCATTTATTTGGCACAACGTTCAAAGAGTAGGCGATCCACTAACAGGGAGCGAGGTTTCGATGACAAGGTTGATTTTGAAGGTCGCTTTCGTAGCAACAGTATTGATCAGCGACTCAGCGAAGCGACTTTGCTCGCATCAGCCGATTGTTAGGATTCGTTTTACTGAAAGTTAGGGGAGTCCGTCAAGGCATAGTGATCGTGCGAGTCAGGCGTCATCGCGCTCGTCTTGGGCTCATAAATCCCATAGGGCTCCACCACAACGGGGCTAGGTAGGTGGGGGCATCAAAGTTTTTCAACTATTTGTATGCCAGTTCCGTGACAATCTGCTATCTAGAGCCCTGCCACTGATGCCGCAATGAACGCTATTAAAAAATTCAAGAGGTGCATTACGAATTCCACTCACGTTGCGGTGATGAATTGGGTTCTACTTATCGTAACTGGATACTTTATCATCCGTAAGTGTGGCGGACCCTCGGTATCTGAGTTTGTTGGGAAATATCTTTCGCCATTGGGGGTGGGGCTTTTTGTTAATGTTTCCCTTTTTGTGGTTGGTTACTGTGTTCTTGTCAGGCTAGTTGCTCAGATCATTGAATATTTTGATAAGTCGTCTGCGGAAACGATTGAGCCAGATGCTCTAAATCACTGTTGCTTAAAAATTAATCAAGAGATTGAAGCTCACTTGATAGATGTTCGACAAGTTAGTAGCGGAGGGAAAATTCAGTTCGTCGAAAATCACAATTTCGCGGTGAACGTTCGTCTAATCGTGGAAACTTTAGCTGAGCATATGAGAGAAAGTCTCAAGAAATCTCTGAAGGTGAAACGCAAAGATCTTTTCATATCAGTTTATGAAATTCCCGAGTCTTGGGATTCCGACTGCAAACGAGACCGATTGAAATACGTTACGCATTATGATCCGAAAAGAGATCTCGTTGGCTCAATGGAAATTGATCTTAACGATAAACGTTTTAAAGGCTACGAATGTGTTAAGTGCATTAAGGGGAAGCATATATCAAAACTCTTACTCGATTGTGAAGATTACAAGAAAGCGGCCGCAAAGAGTTCGCCGAAGAGATTAAAGACTCTAAAGCATTACGCGGGTTTTCTGCTGCGGGAGGGCGGGGAAGCTGTTGGGTTTTTCAATATTGAGTTTCATAATCATACTTATTTCTCAGATGAAGACGATTTTTACGAATATGTTGAAACTGACTTGATCGCCTTCAAATTTCTGTTGGAATATCAGTTTCTGAAGCGTAACCTTTTTCGGTTGCTGGAGAAGGAGATCAACGGAGCAAAAAATGACTGAAAGACAGCATTCACAATCTTCAATGTCCAAAGAGCAGAGGGCGAGGAATATAGAGCTCTATGAAAGGGTTACGGAACTTCGGCGTCAGTTAAGTGAGACAATAAAGTCAGAGATTGTGCCGCCCAAGGAAAATGCGGTGGAGAAGGAGAAGAGGGAGCCTGCCGTCGCGGGTTAAAAGTTTGGAAGCAGTTTTTTGGGATTCCCCGCGTGGATCTTCTAAAGGTGCATTCTCTTTCGCGCAGTAATCCTGTCTCTACACATACTGGTTTGCTAGGAGTCTGTCGGACTTAGCGCAAGTTTCGCAACAGATACGGCGGCCATGCGGTTGATCCAACAGGAAGTTGAGCAGACGATTTTTCGGAGCCATACCGACAACCACAAGTGAGGCAGGGGGTTCCTGCCCACGGGCAGCGATTTCGGCCCGTCAGCACCCTTTTTCAAGCCTCCCAGCAATCGATGCAGTCGTCTGATGTTGTAAGCCAGGCATACCAGGGTCCATTCGCCCGCCACTTTTTCTTTCCCACGCACGCTGAAGCCCCGAAAACCCATCGCCTCTTTGATAATCCCGAACGCTGGTTCCACGGTGTGGTTGCGCCTTCCATATAACGCTTTGCCCTCTTCGGTGCGCAGCTTGTCGCGCATCGCCACCAACCTCGCATCGGTGGGGTCTTTCACCTTCCGCTCACTGTTCTTCGTCGGTCGGAAGTCATAGCTTCGCTCGCTATGTGCGTCTTCGCGATGCACGCTGCAGTAGATTTCCACTCCCTCCCGCTCCAGCCGTCCGAATGCCTCGGCATTGACGTAGCCGGCGTCGGTGAGAACCGCTTCTGGCTTACCTAACTGACCGGGTATGCTGGCCACTCCATTTTCCAATTCCCCGTAGTCGGCCGGACTCTGGCTGACGTGCTGGCCGACGATCAACTGGCTGCCGTCGGCGTCCACCGCCGCCTGCGCATTGTAACTCTGGGTGAAGCCCGCCCGCTGGTTTTTGCGCATAATCCGCGCGTCGGGATCGCTCAGGTTGCACTGCTCCTCGGAGTCTTGCGCTTTGATCTCGGGCTTCTTCGGCTCTTTCCCGCGGCATTTCTTGCCACTCTTCTTTTCCTTCTCGCGACGCTCGGCCTTCTTCTGCTCATACTTGGCGAGGCCCTTTTCCTGGCGCCGGCGAGCCCGCGCTTCGAGCTCCCCGATGGCCCGATCCATCTTCGCGGCGAGCTTGTCGCGCCGGGCGATTTTCTCGGGCAGCTTCTGAGTGTCTTCGTCACTGGCGTCGGCCTTTTCGGCTTGGGCCAATAACTCCCCGATGTCCAGCCGGAGTTGCTCGCGGATTTCCACCGCTCGCTGGTAGCTCACGTTCTGGTCGATAGACGCGTTGGCTTTGATGTGCGTGCCGTCCAGCGAGACGTTGCCGAGCTTGAGTATTTTGAGTTCACGGGCCAACTCCAGCACGTCGACGAAAGCTTCGCTGAAGGCTTTAAAGTTTTCGCGCCGGAACTTGCAGATGGTGTCGTGATCGGGGTGGGTGCCTGCGCTCAGATAACGCACTGCCACGTCCCGGTGGGTGGCCCTCTCGATCTTGCGCGATGAAAAGATACCGTTGGCGTAGCAGTAGATCAGCAGCGCCAACATCATGTGCGGCGGAAACTGTTCGTCGCCCGTACCACGATGATTGACCCGGAACTTCGCCATGCCCAGACGATCAACCGCTTCAATGACGAAGTGAACCAGATCGTCTTCGGGAACCCAGTCACGCAGGTCGGGAGGCAACAGCATCGGCGTATTCCGATCTATGCAAACAAATCGTGCGCTCATTCTTGGAGTTTATCCTCTTTTTGAGGCTGTTCCAAGTCCGACGGACTCCTAGCAGTAAGTCGCTGGGCACATTTGACCTACTTCTTGTCTCGATGGGGACAGGTCGTGTGAAGATAGTATTGCCTGCCCGCAGCACCTTGGTTGTACCAAAGTTCTTTCAAGACTGGATGCACGTCGGGAATCCAGAAGTCGTTGGTTGGTCCTGTGGGGGTCGCTTTTCCCAACTCAAGATCTGCGATCAAAACTCCTTCTCCTTCAGCTCCACGACGGTGGGCAACCGTCTTGCCCTCTGAACTGACGATCTTGCTCTCCCCGAGCATTCGGAATACGTATTCCATGGGCTGATCAAACAGTTTTGTTGAGCGCTGTGGTCCGACGAGATTGGCCTGGATCACCGGCACACCAAGCATCTGGGCGAGGTGTTTCGGTGCGCTCTCCAACGTCTCCGCGAGATATGCGTTGAACGCAATGATCTCGTTGCGACTCATTCCCGCAAATCCCACGTCGGGATCAATATCCGGCCAAGCCAACCCTGCGAAGAGCAAGTCGATCCTGCCTAGGGCTCGCGCGACGGTTCGATTGCGAATCGTTTCCCAACAAAGCGCAGCTCCAACGTTGATGTTTGGCAGCTCAAAGACTCCATCCGTGGCATTGTGTTCCCGATTCGGAATGCAGTCACCGTCCACTGCCACGCCAGATTCCTTTAGCAGGGACACAAACTCAGCATCTTCACCACCGGCGTAATAAGCACTCTCTTGCGGGCCAGACGGAAAGTCCTTGTCGTGTGTGAACACCTGGCCATCATTGCACGCCAGCACAAACGTGTTGCGGACATGTCCCTTGTGTTCAGCCAAGAACGATCCGCCAACCATCGCATCGCCTTCCCTTGCTTGCTCGATGAGGAGCTGCATCGGTTCGCCGTCCAGCGGACGGTGGCCATCAAGCATCACGTCATCAAATGCCATTCCTGTCGTGAAGAACTCAGGCAGGACCACGCAGCGAGCGCCCGCTGCCAATGCTTCTCGAATGAGATCCCGAGACTTCTCCAAGTTGGCATCCACGTTGCCCACTTCAGGGCTCAGTTGCACGGCAGCGACACGCAACGATTGCAGTTCATTCGACATAACCTATCTCCACGCTAACGACGATTGTTCACAAATTCACAAGGAAGCATCAATGCCACTCAAACTCAACGTCGGCCTGTCCAAGAAGATCTTGGACAACCGGATTATAGCTCACTGGGAGCCACTTGTCACGTCTGTATAGCGACTGCTAGGAGTCTGTCGGACTTTGAAGGATTCTTCGATCCTAACATGTACTAACGCCCTGAGATTTGCGTATCTGCCTCTTCCAAATTCCGCTCGCCTAAATACGCGATTCTCAGCACTTTAATATCGTAAGTCCGACAGACTCCTAGGAGTCTTTTTGTTTGATTACATGTTCATACGACTTGGGTAACATTACGCCCGCCTCGAAGAACTTCTTTGCTATTTGTGCTGCCCGCTGAGTCACCTTGTTAGACTTCTTCCGGTTCAGTGTCATGGGCATCAGTTCCAGATTGATCAGAAGGTTGTCCAGATCGGGGGCGAGTGATCGCGGAACAATGTGATCGACTTCTGCCTTTTCGCCGGAATAGGGGCCAGTCCCAACAATCGGGCTTTTTCCCGCCTTCATTCGCTCTACGTTTTCCGGCGTATCCAAGGCTAGTTCACGGGCAATCTTGAGGTTTCGTAGCAACGACTCGGTTAGGAGATCGGAATAGTTTACCGGTGTATCGTTGATCCGCTCCGACCGCCTCAAAACTTCAGTAATGCTCACACCGGCGCTGTCGACTTCGATCATTGCCGCCACCGTCTTGAGAAGCACGTCGTTCGCTTCGCGGTCCCTGCCGTTTTCGTATAGCTCCCGGTATTCAACCAAGGGGGCGATACTGTTCACGGCTTCAGTCGTCGCCAGCTCCGCTTGGTAGAGTTCGAAGCCCCTCCAGCCCAAGAGTGCGATTGCGGCAATGGTCAGGATAAGAGTGAGGCGGCGCATTTCTCACTCAACCCTATCAGGTCACAGGCTCAACCCTGTTTCCTGCGCTTGTGCTTTGCTCTCTTGCGTCCTGACCTCTTTCGCTTCGCCATTATGCCAGAAGCCTTTAGCGCCTCCTCTAGCGCCTCAGAGTCGACAAACCAAGCGCACAGCGTGAACTTGTCAGGATCGGGCCAAGGGTGGCGCTGCGAGTATCCCAGGACCATAGCGGACTCGCCTGCTTCTTTGGCATCCTCGATCCTCGCTGTCTGAGCCTTGGTGAGCCTGAAGCGAACCGGGGGTGAGTCTTTGAATCGATCTTTCATCACGTTCGCTAAAATTCGCCGGAACCAACTACCTCCGTGACGGTCTTTTGGAAGCGGCGGGCGCGGTCAATCTCTCCAGTCCAGTTGTTGAGGAGGGTTCCAATGTCCCGCCGCCTGATGTCCTCCTTGTTCTGAATTTCTGCAGAGTAGTAGGAGTCTAAGATTCCAATGTCCTCGGAATCCGTAGGGCTGGCATTTTTGCGGAAAGCTCGAATTTCCTTTTCACTCCACCGCGTCGAGTCCCTTCGACTAAACCAGGAATTGATTTGGATTTGAAGATCATTGGGAGCCCATACCGTCCCCTTGGGGACTATAGGGGTATTCTCTTCTCTTTCTCTTTCTCTGCCTCTGTAGTAGGGGGCACTTTCACGGTCCGAATCAGAGACACTTTCATGGTTGCTTTCATGGTCATCATAAAACCATGAACCAAGAGAGTAGATGGCAGTTCTTACATTCCTCTCGCCCTCTTCCCAGATAATCAATTCCAGATCGGAAAGCTTCTTTCTCGATTTCTTGAAGCTTCCTTCTTTCATTCCAGCGAAGCCTAAAAGCAGGGCCTGTTTGCAGGGGAATCGTTTGGGCCGCCGCCGATCATTCCAAACTCGAATGATCCCAAAAACGAGAAGTTCCTTGTCGGAGGCTGAAAGGCTGAAGAAGTCGTGCGCCTCGTGAGTCCGGCGAATCACGTCGGTAAGTGTTGGTGATTTCATTATCGTGGCAAATTTGCCAAGCACGGGAAACGGCTTTAGATTCATCCAGCTAAGAATGCCCTCCGTTAATCCGCGCTTGTCGGGTTCGGTGGGTTTCTTAGTTTCTGGCTGTGGCGTCTTCCTCGATTGCGATAATGTCGCTGAGACGATAGCGGACAACGTGGCTACTGAGACTAATAGGCTTCAGCTTACCTGCCTTCTCGTGACGCTGGATTGTCTTGGTGGAGACTGACCACCGCTTTGCTAATTCCAGTCTGGAAAGCAGCGTGTCTTGGGGGTTGATAGCCGGGTTCATTACGCGCCCTCCTTCTGTTGAATGCTCGCCTTTTTGAAATCAGCAATGCACTCGTCCACATCAAAAAGAACCGTCTGACCTACTCGGTAACTTTTAATGATCCCGTCGTTTCTCCAGTTCCAGACGTTTGAAACTGAGCATTCGAAAATACGAGCCAGACCTTTAGCTCGAACCATATTTTTAGACGCACCTGTAGTGCTATTTTTTTCCATGGGTATGCTTAGGAGTAAGAGGCCACGGTGAAGCGGTCCCCTATTCTGGCCTTAGCATATCCGAACCCATTAATCGGCTCCTGTAGGCATCTTAGGCCGTATCCTACAGAAGTTGTGGCATTCTCTCGCCGCCTTGGGGTTACAGTCATTTCTGCTGCAACGGGACATGGCTCATAACGAAAACCCACTGAAGCCCACGAAGTCTCCAATGCTGTTTGTACCAAACGCTACAAACGAATCTAAGTCAAATCAGGCGGGTCTAAACTGCGTGTTTCCTACCCTCGGTAATGGGTATCACTTCCTTTTCATTCGGGCCATTTAGAAACCCACCTAGGCCAACGGTGACGCCTTCCTTGTCATCAGTATAGTGAGCGGCAGTAATAGATGGATCAGCGTGTCTGAGAGCGCGTGAGGCGGCAAAAAGTCCTTCCTTCTGGCAGATCTGATTCCCGAATTCCTTTCTTAGTTCGTGGACAGGTTTTTGGGCAGTGATGCCCTTGGATTTGAGCCATTCTGTCAGTGTGGCGAATTCCTTTTTTGCCCTCCGTTCCCGGCTCGCCCGTAGCGCGTTGAATTCGCGTTCACTCTCGATAACGAAGATGCTTTTTGCCTTAGCGCGGAATCCTCTGAGCAGTTCTACGGTTTCGGAATCCAGTCCGACCTCGGCAATTGACTCGTCGTTCTTGGGTTTGAAGTAGGGCGTTATTTCGATAGAAACCTTTCCTTCCTCGAAGTTGATCTGTTCCCAGAGCAGGCCATCAATTTCACCGGCCCTCAATCCAGCCATAAGAGCGAGAATGAAAATTTTGAATGAGTCGGTTTCGGTTTCGGCCAGCTCTGTTACTGCATCACTGATTAGTTTGCCGACTCCACCCAGACTCTTCTCGATTCTGGAAACGTAGCGGGGAGACTTACGTTTCAACATGGGGACTCCAACGAAAGGAAGTTTCTCCGGCAAAACCAAGGTTTCGATATTGGGAAGGATCTTCTTCGAGAAAAGGCCCTTCGCTTGCCTCAATATTGAGTTAGCTGAATTCTCTGCTTTCCGGCGGCTTTCGTGATCAGTTCCTGCCCTCTGGTCTACGTATGCCTTTTGCCACTTGATGACCTTTGCCGGGGTGATCGTTTCGAGCGGGACCGAATCGACCTTCTTCCTCCAGGCTTTTGCCTCCTTGCTCACGTAGTCATATCGGAGGTCTTTCGTTTCAGTGGATTCCTTGAAAACCATTTTGCCGGTATTCTCGTCCTTGATGCGGCGATTCCGTTTGATGGTAATTTCTGAACTGATACCGGCAATCACGGATACGATTGCGCGAAAACTGCTCCCATAGTCTGAGAGAGTCCCCGGTGATACCTGCGCCAGCGCAGAGGCTTCCTCGATGTATTCTCCGACCGTCACAAGCGTATCGGAAACAGGAACGTAAGAGGGCGCGTATTTCTCTCTCGTTGCCTCCCAGCCGTTTGCCAGAAGGTAGAGATAGATCTTGGCTGCTTCCTTTCCTGCTGCGTCCCTGTTGCCAGTTCCAATCGGGAATGTGTGCCGGTCCTTCTGGTATCCAATTCGGGCGGCGTAGTGCTTTGCTTCCCGTCGCTGTCCGTTCTCGACGTAAGTAGGTTTAAAGACCTTCTTTTCCCAATACTTCGCGCTGGTCTTTGGAAGGCCCCCAGAAACCTTTGCCATTCCTTTGCCACTTTTTCCGTCCTGACCTGTCCTGCCCTTGTCCTCGATCGTCCTTCCTGAATCGCTTGAAGTCCTTTTATTTACTCGGGTTACCTTAGACATGAGTGGACATTACCACCCCATGGATAGACGCTCAACAGGCAAATTTGTAATCAGCCGGTCAACGGTTCGAGTCCGTTAGTTGGCTTTCTTTTTCTTCACGACGTCCATACGGACGAAGAACCGTAGGTTCGCGTGCCCCGACCAGCGATAGCTGGTTCGAAATTCCTTCGCGAAGCGAAGCACTCCGCACAAGTGGCATCAGCCACTTAACCCGTTAGTTGGCTTTCTTTTTCTTCACGACGTCCATACGGACGAGAACCGAATGGTTCGCGTGTCCCGCCAGCGATAGAGGTTCGTAAATATAGAGCGAAGCGAAGCACTCCGCACAAGTGGCTTTAGCCATCTGAGCCGACAGTCATGGTCAGAAAACAAAAAGGGCCATCAAGAATTCTCGACAGCCCCTTCAATATGTTCTCTTTAGCCTCCTGTCTTAGCGGCGGTGACGCTTGGGCGCCGAAGGGCGCCTTTTCCGCAGTGGCTGAGGATTCTCTTCGAGCAGTGCGGTGTAGGCGTATTTGAAGCCTTCCAGCTTTTTCCGTTCCACCTTCTTTTCGATGAAGTGCTCCACGGCAGCTGCATTTTCCAGTTCGTCGGCCGTCAAAATGGTGAAAGCGTCGCCTTCCTTCTGTGCGCGACCGGTTCGACCGATGCGGTGAACGTAGTCTTCGGGGTTCTCCGGGACACGGTAGTTGATGACGTGGGTGACGCCGGAAATGTCCAATCCACGAGCCGCGATGTCGGTGGCGACAATGATGTTGAAGCTCCCGTCCCGGAATCCTTGCAACGCTTTGGTGCGGTCACTTTGTTTGATATCAGAGTGCAAGGCAGTCGGAGTGGTACCTTCGATTTCCTTGATTCGGGCGAGGAGTGAGTCTGCCTCCTTCTTCGTCCGGGTGAAAATCATCATGCTTTCGTAGCCGGTATTCTCGATCAGAGCGAGAATGAGGTCGTCCCGCTGATCCATCCCCACAGGGTAGAATGCGTGAGTGACGGTCTCGGCCGGTGCCCGGCGTCCGCCGACTTCGACAGAGATGGGATCCTTCAGAGCCCATTGAGCAAGCGTTTGAATCGCTGCTGGCATGGTGGCTGAGAAAAAGAGAGTCTGTCGCTTTTTGGGGCACTGGTCGAGAATGCGCTTCACATCAGGAAGGAATCCCATGTCCAGCATGCGGTCGACTTCGTCGAGCACGAGAAAGCCGACGGTGCTCATGTCGATATTGCCTTTCTCCATGTGGTCAAGTAGGCGACCGGGAGTGGCGATGATGACGTCAGGCTTGTTTTCCAAGGCTTCGATCTGATGGCCGTAGCCAACGCCCCCGTGGAGCAGGAGAACGTTGAGCGGCTTGTAGAAAGAGAAGAGGTTCATCTGATCCTCGACCTGCGCAGCCAATTCGCGGGTGGGCTCGAGGATGAGGCACTGTGGCCTGGTCGACGGGTCCATCATGGAAATGATGGGCAGAGAGAAGGCGGCCGTTTTACCGGTTCCGGTCTGAGACGCTCCGACAATATCTTTACCTGCGAGAGCTTCAGGGATGGCCTGAGCTTGGATAGGGGTGGGTTCGGAGTACCCTGCTCGTGTTACGGCTCGCAACACAGGTCCTGACAATCCAAGTTCATCGAAAGAAGGCATCTCGGACAAAGGAGGCTTAGATTGGACCTTTCAAGGGGAATTTAAGAGTCTTTTCACCTTATTTACCCATTGTGAGGTCTATTTCGTTTTAATTCTCTTCCCTGCCATGAGGAAATCGAGGGAGACTCGCCCTGCTCCGCCAAAGGCCAGACCGAGAAACAGGGCCAGATACAGGACCAGCGTTTGAGGGGTCAGCGTGGGGGAAAGGTTCAAGGGGACGATGAAAATAAAGGCAGTGAGGAAGAGCAGAATCAACGCATTGATGCGTGTGAAGATCCCCACTACGATTCCTAGAAAGGCAATTAGCAGCAGGATGATCAGGGCCACTGAAAGAACTCCGGGGACGGGCAGCCCCAATTCATTCAGTTGATTAGCGAGATCCCACTCAGCCTTGTCCCAGACGAAGAGACGCGCCAGGCTCAGCTGGTCGAGCAGCTGGTAGTACACGAAAGCTGCGGCTGAAATAGAGCGGACGATAAAAAGCCCGAAGTCGGAAGAGTTCGGTTTTCCGGGCCCTTTGTCCGGTAGCGGTTGAAATGGCATGTGGGTCTGACGAGTCGACAGACGCACTCAGACACGAATGCTTTCAACTCTGCAAATGAAATCCTTGGGATGGACCCAGGGGACAGGTGGACAGGAGGCGAATCAGTTGTCCTTGAGAAGGTAGTCGAGAACGGATTCGCGTTCGTCGGAATCGAGGAGCCGGCGATAGATCGCGATGTCACCCAGTCGGACGCTCTTTCTTGCGGCCTGGCTTGCTGGCTGATTTTTTGGGACAGAGAGAAATCCAAACTCATAGCCGGCCAGTGTCTGGCGGCCCCGGAAGCCAGCGGGGTTTTCCGGGCTTCCCTGAGTTTCTTCACTTTCGTGTCTGACGAAGATCTGGTGTTTGCCGCTTTTCCCATTCCATTGCAGAATGACAGCTGAAACGCCTTCAGGGGGAGTATTCAGTTCAACACTGCGGCGCTTTCCAAATTTCTCGGCGTGCAGGATGTAGCGGTCCTTGGTGCGGTTCAGGATCAGAGAGGCAGAATCGCCATCTCCACCGGAACCGAGCATTCGGATAGTGGAGACAATGCCGTTCATTCCGGGGCTGACATCGATGCGAAAGGCCACTGAAAAATTGTCGCTGATGATCAAGTCATCACGGACTACATCGGGTTTGCCGAGCAGACTCATTCCCGGGCTGCACGTGACTTCGCGGTACCCGTCCTGTCCAATCACCAGCCGTGGAAACCTTTCATTCTTGGCGTTCGAGGTCAGGAGGTGCTCTGGGTCAGTATCCTGCGCGCGGTTTTGAATGGCTCCGATGAATTGATTGGTCTTGCTGAGTCGGGTTCCATTTTGCCCTACGACGCCGCCACTGAGGGAGTAAAAGGCAACGAGACCTTCAGAGATGGTAGGGGCGCTTTGACCAAAAGGAATTGGCTGATGGTTGTTGAAAAGAGGAAGCGCGCTGCTTTTCAGGCTAGGCACGAGAGGTGGTGGAGAAGCATTGGGGCTTTCCATTGCACTTTGATGCTGTGATTTGGCCACGGTGATGGCCGTTGGGATGATGGTGGCTGGTCCCGGCGGTTTGAGTGAAAACAGGATAGCGAACCCGGCTGCGATCGAGCTGGTCACTAAGCCGATCAGAGCCAGCTGTCTCCGGTTGTTAGTCTTTGTCGGCTGATAGCGGGAGGTCGGGCCCGATGTGGTACTCAAGACCGGGGCAGTTAGAATCTTTCGAGAGGTGGTTTGTGGTGTGGTGTGCAGGGGGCGTGCGACTTGGTGTTTGGTCGTGTCGAGTTGTCTGTTTTCCTGCGCGGGAGTGGCTGGGGCTACCGGGGCAGCTGCCTGTGAGGGCTCTGTGTGATGGGCTTTTTTGTTTTGCACCGACTCTTTGGCCTGTTTGAAGAGGGCGAATGCGTGTTCTGCGTTATTGGGTCGATTCGCTGGATCCCGGGAGATGAGCGACATTACCCAATCGGCGATGGGAACAGGAAGATCCGGCCTCAGTTCTGTCAGGGGGATGACCTTGTGGCTCAGGTGATTGGTCATCGTCTCGGCCACCGAATAACCGGAGAATGGCGGTCTCTGGGTCAACGAGTAGTAAAAGACGCAGCCAAGGGAATAGAGATCAGTGCGTTGGTCGAGCGGCTGCACTTCGATCTGTTCAGGCGCGATGTAGTCGATGGAGCCAAGAAAAGAGCCGCTTTGGTCTAGCGTCTGAAGCGAAGGGGCCTGACTGAATTTGGCGAGGCCAAAGTCGAGAATCTTGATTTGAAACCGGTCCGAAGGGAGCCAGGTCAACATGATGTTGCTTGGCTTGATATCGCGGTGGAGCAGATTCAGTACCTGAGCACACATCAGGGGATCGAGAGTCTGGTCAACCATGGACTCGAAGTCTTCGCACGAGAAGGCTACTCGTTCGGCTACCGCTTTCAGGGTATCGCCGCGAACCAACTCAAAAACCACATAGGGGCCCTCCTGGTCTTCCGAAAATTCGTAAATAGATACGACGTTGGGGTGCTGGAACTTTGCGAGCGCCCGGGCTTCAGTGTGGAGGGAGTCCGACGCCGGGTCATTCAATTTGGTTTCCTCAATGGGAAGGAGACGTTTGATAGCGACATCCCGTTCAAGGCGGTTGTCGAAAGCTTGGTAGACGGCTCCAACGCCCCCTCTTCCAATTCGACCTTTGATCTGATATCGCTCTGCCATCCGTGTATTAATTAAATTGTAGCTGAATTTAGCATAATTACCATAATTATTACAACTTTAAAATAGGTTAGATTTAGGAAAATTATAAATCCCGCCTTTTTCTCCCCTGCTGGCAGGGCTACGATCAAGCCCCTTCCCTATGGATAACGAGTTCTACCAGTCCCTTGATTTTGAACGCATTGAGGGAGATTTGCCCTCTTACAAAGACGATTATCGGTCACCGTTTCAGGTGGATCGGGACCGGATCATTCACACTTCTGCTTTTCGTCGGATGCAGAGTAAGACCCAGGTGTTTTTCAGCGGAGAGTATGATTTCTATCGCACTCGACTGACGCATTCGATCGAAGTCGCTCAGATCGGGAGAAGTCTCTGCAATCGTCTGAACAAGACTTCACCCCTGCTGAAGCCTGACTTTTCTATTGATGCCGACCTTGTGGAGGCCGCGTGTTTAGCTCACGACATCGGCCACCCTCCCTTTGGGCACACAGGAGAGCGGACCCTACACCGGCTCATGGGCCCCTACGGCGGATTTGAAGGAAATGCCCAAACCTTGAGGATTCTGGCGAGCATTCTTTTCGGGCCTGATCGGGGAATGAATCCGACACGGGCTTTGATTGATGGAGTCCTGAAGTACAAGACGCTTTACGGAGAAGTCGAAGCCCAGAAAAACCATTTTCTGTACCGGGAGCAGGGGGGGGCGCTCTCGTTCGTCACCGGCGGAGTGGAATTTCCGGAAGACCTGACACCGGGAGAGTTGAGGAACGGCTTTCGTTCGATTGAGTGTCAGATCATGGACTGGGCCGATGACACGGCCTATTCACTCAATGACATAGCGGATGGCATTCATGCAGGGTTCGTCACCATCGACAAGATTGAGCGATGGGCTGCGAATCAGAATCTGGGAAGCGAGGAGTCAGCCTTAGTCAGTGAGTTAAACGATGCGATTCGCCGGGGACGGGTTGAATCTTCAATCGGTAAAAAGATAGGATCTTTTATCGGTGGGGCTGAGATCGAAGAGGTTCAGGGTTTCCTGAGCGATGCTACGGCAAGACACAGATTCCGCGTGGTGATTGATCCTGAAATTGAGCGCGCCTGTAATTTATACAAAGGAATCTCGCTCGATTTGGTCTTCAAGAGTCAGCAACTCCAGCAGCTCGACCGAAAATCCGATTTCATTCTGACACGACTTTTTGAAGTGTTCGCCGATCTCTATATCCGGGTGGAAAAGCCGGGTGAGACCCATTTCAAGCTGCTTTCTGACGAAGAGGAACAGTTGATCTTCGCTCAGGAAGACGAATCTGGGCGTGCCCGTGTCGTTTGCGATGTTCTCGCTAAAATGACAGACGGTATCGCGACGCGAACCTACAAGCGCCTCTTCGATGCGGACTTCGGCTCCATTGTCGATTTGGTCTGACATGCTGTCACCGGTTTTTCCGAGACCATAGAGGGTAGGGTTCTTCGCCTGAGCTCGTCGAATAGAGGTGGCTTCAATGCGCCCCTACAGAAAATCTTATTTGAGATCAGTGTCTATTATACGATGAGCCAGTCTACTCTTGTGTCCCCCGAATCTTGTTTCAGTTGTGATGCCTTGCCATCTCCGACGGGAGCGAAAATGCTCTCGATGTTGGATCTATTGTCGAGGCGTCCCGAAGGCACCACCGCGGCTGAAGCGGTCAGGGAGTCAGGATTCACCCAGAATCTGGTGTTTAGACTACTGAAAACATTGGTGGCCATGGGATTCGCGTCCCAGAGGGAGGATGATCGGGCGTATGTATTGACCCATCGTCTTCTTGAGCTGGCAGCCCCTCGTCAGGGAGAGAAGAGTCTAGCCCTCTGTTCGCATGACTCCTTGCGCTGGTTGCGGGATGAGACTGGTGAGACAGTACAACTTGCTATCGAGGCTGGAGGAAAGGCCATGATTCTTGAGCAGTTTCGAGGAACCCACGCCTTGCAGGTAAGCGGGGAAGTGGGAATGCGAGTGCCTCTCTATTCCTGCGCACCAGGAAAAGCGATATTGGCTTCATGGAATGAAAACAGACGCGAAATCTGGTTTCAGGATCGAGGCCGAGAAATGAAACGCTTTACGAAAACCACCCTGAGTCGCCGCCAGGATCTGGAAGACCAATTGGAGGAAGTCCGAGCCCAAGGATATGCCATTGACCGGGCAGAAGGCATCGAGGGAATCCACTGTGTTGCCGCGGTAATTAAAGATAGCTACGGCCAACAAGTCGGTGCTGTGACGGTGATGGCTCCCATAGGGCGAATGGCGGAGAAGGATTTTCAAAGATTTGCTCAGTATTGTCGAGAAGCGGTCAAAAGAATTGAAAGGAAGCTACACCTGTAATGAAGCATTTGATTCAAGTGGCAACTATTTGTGTCGTCGTGATCGACGTTTCACTCGGAGCTCTGCCGGCAAAGAAAGTGGAGTTTTTTGAATCTCGTATTCGACCGATTCTGGCGCAGGAATGTTATGAATGCCATTCAGAGGCTACCAAAGCCAAGGGTGGCTTGTTGCTGGATACTCGAGGGGGATGGGAAAAGGGCGGTGACTCGGGTAAGCCAATTATCACACCAGGAATCCCAGACGATAGCCTGTTGATTAAGAGTATTGCTCACGAAATCGAGGACCTAGAGATGCCTGAATCCGGGGCAAAACTGGAGAAGTCGGTGTTGTCTGATTTCAGAAAGTGGATTGCTGATGGGGCGGTTGATCCTCGAGTTACACCTCCTTCGGCAGAGCAATTGGAAGCGGATACAAACTGGACTGCAGTTAGGGAGCGTCGCGAAGGTTGGTGGAGTTTTCAGCCTATCGTCAGGGTTGATCCTCCGGAGGTGGGGGGAGTTGATCACCCGGTGGACAGGTTCATCAGGAAAGCTCTAGAAGACGAGGGGTTGTCCCCAGTGGAAAAAGCCGACGCAAGATCATTGCATCGACGAATCAATTTCAACCTAATTGGATTGCCTCCAACGCGGGAGGAATCGGGGGTCTTTCTGGAAGCATGGGAATCAAATTCTGACGAAGCAGTAGGCTCACTTGTAGATCGACTTTTGGAGGATGTCAGATTTGGAGAGAAATGGGCGCGTCACTGGATGGATTGGCTGCGCTATGCTGATTCGCATGGCAGCGAAGGTGATCCGGACATTCCTCATTCATGGCAGTATCGGGATTACTTGATCCGGGCTATTAACGCCGATGTGCCGTATGACCAATTGGTGAGGGAGCACCTCGCCGGCGATCTTCTGGAACAGCCTCGAATCAATGAAGCGCTTCGATTGAATGAAAGCGCTATCGGGACGGCTCACCTTCGGATGGTGTTTCACGGATTTGCACCAACGGATGCATTGGATGAGCGGGTCCGTTTCACGGATGACCAGATCAATGTGGTCACGAAAGCCTTCATGGGCCTGACGGTTTCTTGTGCACGCTGTCACAATCACAAGTTCGACGCGATCAGTCAGGCCGATTACTACGCGCTCTTTGGAATCTTCACTCCTTCATTGCCAGCGACAGTTGCGGTGGACGCGCCAGGAGTCCTGGCCGCGAATTCGGAGGCTCTGGCCAGTTTGAAAAAACCAATTCAAAAGGAAGTGGGTCAGTATTGGTTGGAGGCGATTGAAAGCGGGGCGTTGGATTGGAAGGTTGATGATGTAATTAAAGATGAGCCGTCGAACGCGCTGAGCCTAATGGCGAAGATCAATGAAGGTGGAGACGTGGCTGTGATATGGGAAAAGTCGGGCCAACGATTTGAATCCTATCGAAATCAGATTGAGTCGATTCGGAGTAGTGAACAGGTCCGTCGAAGGTGGGACTTGAATAGTGGCGAAGAATTGGAGAAGTGGACGCGGTCGGGCAAAGGCCTTGATGAGGCGCTGCCGGTAGGCGCCGGAGCCTTTTCTGTAGGGTTAGGCGGGACCATGGTTGAGCAGGTCATGCCGGGCGGGGTGTATTCGGGTCTACTCACTGCGCGACACGCCGCGTTGTTGGCTTCGGCTCCTTTTGATCTGGATGGCGAGTATGATCTCTATCTCAACGTGGTGGGTAGCAATGCTTTCTCACGGTTTGCGGTGCAAAATTACCCGCGACGGGGAACGGTGTTCCCTACTCATAGTCTGGACGACGGCAAATGGATTTGGGCAGATTACAAGAAGGTGGACTACTGGGATGGAGATAGTATCCACATCGAAATGGCGACAGGCGGAGAATCCGCTGCGCTCGCGAAAAGTGGTGATCGTTCGTGGTTTGGAATCCGTGAGGCTCTGTTGATTCAGAAAGGCGAACCCGGGCCGACGGGGATTAGTCTGGAGAGTTTTGCTCCTTTGTTTTCAGGTCAGGCGGTTCCGCGGTCTATCGAAGCGGTCAAAAAGAGTTACTCAACCGTGTTACACGGAATAGTTTCGCGTTGGGGCCAGGGTAAGACCTTGAGCGACTCTGAAGCCTTATTTTTGAATGATTGCCTGAGCGCGGGAGTGTTGCCAAATGAGGTGAACGGTGCGCCGAAGGCTCTGGCGGGTTTGATTGAGAAATATCAAATGCTGGAAGCAGCCGTGCCACTCCCTACGCGAGCTCCGGGATTGATTGACCGGCCGGGTCGGGATCATCCTCTCTTTGTGCGGGGGGATCACAAACAGCCGGGTGAGATCATCCCGCGTCGATTTCTGGAGGCGATTGATGAAACGCCCTATGCGCCTGTCGGATCTGGTCGCCTGGAATTTGCTGCCGACTTATTGAGAGAAGATAATCCGTTTACGGCGCGGGTGATGGTCAATCGTATTTGGCATCATCTCTTTGGTGCGGGTCTGGTGGCGACCTCCGATAATTTTGGCCGTCTCGGTGAGGAGCCTTCGCATCCGGAGTTGCTCGACTACATGGCCGACCGATTTCGCGGGGAGCAGAGCTGGTCGATTAAGGCCTTGGTGCGGGACCTGGTCCTGACCGATACTTGGCAACAGTCAAGCGTGCCGCCAATTGGTGCTCAAGAAAGAGATCCTGACAATCGATTGCTCTCTCATTTCCCGCTTCGCCGTCTTGAGGCTGAGGCGATCCGGGACGCCGTCCATCTTGTTTCGGGGCGCCTCGATGAAGCGCAGTTTGGCGAGCCGATCTCCGGAAAGGTTCCCCGACGTGCTGTCTATTTGAGGGTGAAGCGAAATAGTCTGGACCCGCTGATGACTACCTTCGATTTTCCTGTTCCTGCATCGACGGTGGGGCGAAGAGATACGACCAATGTTCCGGCTCAATCTCTGACCTTGCTGAATGATCCTTACCTAATTCAGCAAGCCGGCTTCTGGGCCGCTGAGATTGTAGGCCCATTAGCAGATGACGCTGAAGATGATGAGATCATCAGTCAGTTCTTCCTCTCCGCATTGAATCGAGAACCGTCGGAACGGGAGCTGACTCAGTCTCGTGATTTTCTCTACGCAGTGGATAATGAATACGGAGCAAACAGAGAGACGTTGATGAGAATGGAGGGGGAGTTGGAGCAGTTTCGCGACGCGCTTCAAGCATTGGAAGCTCCTAGCCGTGAACGATTACTGAATGACCGTCCCGATGTGGAAAGTGCCGTAGATTTAATGCCCATTTCGCATTGGGATTTCGCGTCCGATCTCAATGACCAAATTGGGGGCCTGAGTAGCACCGCAAACGGCACGGCGCGCATTGAAGATGGGGCTTTGGTATTGGACGGTGAAGGCTTTGTCGAAACAGCGCCGCTTCGAGTGACATTGAATGCCAAGTCTCTGGAAGTGCGGGTGCAACTCGATGACTTAACTCAAAGGTTCGGTGGGGCCATGACAGTCCAAACGCTAAGCGGTGGATTCTTTGACAGTATTGTCTACGCGGAGAGGAAACCGGCCAAGTGGATGGTGGGCAGCAATAATCATCACCGCACCCTTGATCTGGGCGCTGGCGACGAGAAGGAGGCCGCATCAACACCGGTGCATCTCGTGGCGACGTTTGAGGAAGATGGGACTATTCGTTTTTATCGCAATGGAGTGATCTGGGGTGAGCCAACCCGAAAGTCAGATTTGCTGTCCTACAAGGAAGGCGAAGCAGCCGTTGTATTCGGAATTCGTCACGGCACGAAGGTCACCCCGAAGCGAATGCTCACGGGACGGATATTTCATGCCAGCCTGTATGATCGCGCACTCACAGCTTCGGAGGTCGCTTTGGCCTTTGGCCAGGGAAAATCCTTTGTTTCTGAAAGCGAAATCATCGCAGGGCTTGCGCTGGATCAGCAATCCGCTCGAAAGATTCTTGTCGAAAAAATGTCAGTTATTGAGAGAGAATTGAGCGAGTTATTAGGGCCTGAATCCGAAGGCTCGCTGGAGCGACAACGATGGCAGGACTTCGCCCTGGCCATGTTTAACCTGAAAGAATTTATATACCTCCGTTAGTATGATGAACTTTAATCCATCTCGACGTGAAGCCTTGTCCCGGATGTCCTCCGGATTCGGGATGGTGGCCTTGTCAGGTTTGGCGGGGAGCAAGGCGCTAGCATCTGCTGGCAGTGAGTTGGCTTCGGATTTTAAGCCCAAAGCTAAAAACGTCATTCTTTGCTATATGTCAGGGGGAGTGTCTCAGGTCGACAGTTTTGATCCCAAGCCTAGATTGGCAAAGCTACATGGCCAGCCAATGCCGGTGAAGGTGGAGCGCACTCAGTTCAACAACAATGGGAGTGTTTTTGCCAGCCCTTTTGACTTCAAGCCAGGTGGCCAAAGCGGGATTCCTATTTCGGATATGTTTCCCTATCTTCGTGAATACTGCGCCGATGATCTCGCGGTGATTCGGTCGATGACCAGCACAGTGAACGAGCATGCGCAGGGGAACTTCTTTTTTCACACGGGGTTTCCCTTTATCGGCCATCCGAGTGCGGGAGCCTGGTGTAGCTACGGATTGGGGACTGAGAATAATAACCTGCCTAGCTATGTCGTACTAAAGAGCGGCAAGGCCGGGACTCCCCATGGAGGGGTGGGTCAGTGGAGTAGCGGATTTCTTCCGGCGCAGCATCAGGCTTCGGTTATTCAGGTGGATGCAGATGAGCCCGTTCCAAATGTGTTGCCACGGGAAAGGGACTCGGTCCAAAAATCACGATTGGATTTCATTCGAGCTGTTGATGGGGAGTTCTCTGCGGAATCTGGAGGCAACGGTGAAGTTGAAGCGGCGATTCGAAACTACGAGACGGCTTACCGGATGCAGTCAGCGGTACCGGAACTGTGCGATATACGCGGTGAATCTGATTCGGTAAAACGCATGTATGGATTTGAGGCAAAGAATCCGATGACACGGGATTACGCTAAACAGGCTCTCCTGGCCCGCCGCCTCGTTGAGCGTGGAGTTCGGTTCGTGGAATTGACTTGTTTGCCTCAAACCCCCGATGGAAAACAGAGTGCGAATCCATGGGATCAGCACGGAGGGCTGGAAGAGGGGCACGGCAACATGTCGAATCAAGTGGATCAGCCGATTGCGGGGTTGCTACGGGATTTGAAGCAGCGTGGATTGCTTGATGAAACGCTGGTGATTTTTGCTGGTGAGTTCGGTCGGACGCCGTTTTCTCAAGGTAGCAACGGACGGGACCACAATCCCTATGGATTCAGTATATGGCTCGCAGGTGGCGGTAGTCGTGGTGGTTCGGTATACGGTGCTACCGATGAATTGGGCTACCACGTTGTTGATGGAAAGATGACCGTTTACGACCTGTGGGCAACCGTTTTGCACCTCATGGGTGTCGAGCACGAAGGCCTGACTTTTCGATACGCGGGAAGGGATGTCCGCTTGAGTGAAGTCGAGGGGAAGGTTGTTCCTGATCTACTGGCCTGAACGGTCGAGGCAGTTTTGGTCACGCATCCACCATGCCCATTTCCTTGAGCTTACGCTGCATGGTCCGTCGTGAAACGCCAAGTAGTTGGGCGGCTGCAGTGCGATTGTTCTTGGTGCGTTCGAGAGCGAGGTGGATCATTTTTTCTTCGATTCTGGCGAGATTGAGGTCCTCGTCGCTGACGACAGCGATGGGGGACATGGATGACGAATTTCCAGAGAGATCGTCAGAGCGGAACCCGCTGTGCGAGTTGTCGCGCAGAAACAGGGGTAAATGGCGGACTCCAATCTTGGTTGTGTTGGACATGACGACGCCGTGTTCGATGGCGGTGCGCAGTTCGCGTACGTTTCCGGGCCAATCGTAGTCGAGGAGCAGTTGGAGGGCATCATTGGTCAGCTCCATGATTGGCTTATTGTTCTCTTCGGTGAACTCTTTCAGGAACGATTCGACCATCAGCACGATGTCTTCTTTGCGCGTTCTTAGCGGAGGCATCTCTATGGAGACAACGTTAAGTCTGAAGAAAAGGTCATCGCGAAAGGTGCCTTCTTTGACCATCTTGCTGAGATTTTTGTTGGTCGCGGCGACCACACGGACATCAACCTTTACGGGTTTGTTAGACCCGAGGCGTTCGATGGTGCGTTCACCGATGGCCCGCAGAAGTTTGACTTGAGTATTGAGGTCGATCTCGCCGATCTCGTCAAGAAAGAGAGTGCCGCCGTTCGCTTCTTCAAATCGGCCGACGCGGCGTTCCAGGGCACCGGTGAAGGCGCCTCTTTCGTGGCCAAAGAGTTCGCTTTCGAGCAGGTGCTCACTGAGGGCTGCACAATGCACCGTTACCAGTTTTGACTTGGGGCGACCACTGAGATGATGGATGGCACGTCCCACCAATTCCTTACCGGTGCCGCTCTCCCCTTCGATCAACACGGTGGCCCGGGTCGGGGCGACTTGTTGAATGGTTTCGAAGACAGGTAACATCACGGCGGAGTGGCCTATGATATTCTCAAGTCCGTAGCGATCAGTGACCTGGGCCTTGAGGGCGACGTTTTCCTCTTCCACGCTGCGACTTCGGATCGCGCGTTTAATTACGATCTCGAGTTCGTCGATGTTGAGCGGCTTGCTGACGTAGTCGTAGGCTCCCTTTTTCATCGCCTCGACCGCAACATCGACAGAGCCGTATGCCGTCATGAGAATACAAACGGGCGGCTTGGGACGGGCCAGCGTGCTGGCGATGAGCTCCATTCCATCTTCGCCGCCGAGGCGAAGGTCGGTCAGCATCACGTCGACGGATTCGCTTTTCAGGACCTCCTCCGCCTCGGCTGTATTCGCCGCCACATAGACATCGAATTCGTCCTCAAGCGAGAGGCGCAGGCCGTCCCGGGTGTTTTTCTCGTCATCGACGATGAGGATGGTGTTTTCAAAAAAGTCCATGAGTTGGTGTTCCAGGCTAGCTGATGACATCGATATCGATGACGGGCGGCTCCGATTTCTCCGGGAGAAAGCGTATCAATTTTTCGACGCGCGGCAAAAAGACGGTGACCTCGGTTCCGATGCCTTCGCGGCTGCGAAATTCGACCTCCCCTCCGTGGTCGTGAATGATGCGGTGAACGATCATGAGTCCAAGGCCGGATCCAGTCTTTTTGGTCGTGTAGTAGGGCTCAAATACTCGGCTGACCTGATCGGCTGGTATGCCGGGTCCATTGTCCGCGAAAGCGATAAAAACGTTGTCGTCGTTGGAACCGGTCTTCACGGTCAGTTCACCGTCGGAGCCCATGGCCTGCGAGCTGTTGCGAATGAGATTGTAGAAGACCTGTTTGAGTTGGTCGCGATCCGTATTGATCAATGGCAGCTCATCGGCGAGTTCGAGGGTGATAGAGATTCGCCGGTCGGTGACCTCTGCTCCAATAAAGTTGAGTGCCTCGTTGAGCAGTTCGTTGAGATCAGTGGGTTCGAGGCTGGGTCGTGAGGGGCGAACAGCGTTGAGAAATTTTTCGACGATGAAGTCGAGTCGCTTAATCTCGTTCCGTGAGATCTCCAATGACTCAAGGAGCTCAGCAGCCAATTCCGGCTCGGCCTGCTTCTTGACCTTTCTCTCGACCACCTGCAGATGAATGTTGAGCGAGTTGAGTGGATTGCCGATTTCGTGAGCGACGCCGGCGGCGAGGCTCTGAACCGCCTGGATTTTCTCCGACTCGATCTCTTTCATTCGTCGCTCTCGTGAAGCCGTGTTGTCCCTGAGAATGATGACATAGCCGCCCAAATCTTCTGAGACGGCGACGTCGGTCTCTTCATCACTGAGTGGGGTGACGTAGAAATTGAGGAAACGCAGTTCCGGATATCGGACAACGAGATCGCGATTCACGACGCCTCCTGATGATACGACTTCATCCCAGTCGATCCCGGGAAAGATCTCAGAGACTTTCCCGTGAATAGCTGATTTGGGGTCGAGTCCGAAAAAATCACAGGCGGCCTGATTGATATAGTGGATCGAGCCGCGAACGCCTGTGACGATGATGCCCTCGTGGAGGACTTCGAATACTTTCTCAAGGAAGCCCTTCTCCTGCACGGCCTTGAGGACGAGGCGCTGGACTTCCTCTGGCTCAAGTTTATCGAGCCGATCAATCAGTTTGTCGATGATCCCGGGATTCATGTATGATGGGGAGAAAGTAGCGAGTAGAGATGGAAGAGAGACAAAACGACGCGGATGAGGGGGTGATTCTGGCGATCACCACCTTCCCTAATTCAGAGGTATCGAGACAAATTGGCACACAATTGGTCGAATCGCAACTGGCGGCTTGTGTGAACTTGATCCCAGGAGTGGAATCAATTTACTCGTGGAAAGGCAAGGTGGAGCGGGATCAGGAGGTGTTGTGTCTGATCAAGACGACCCGCGATCGGTGGGATTCGTTGGCGGCCTGGGTCCGGGAGCATCACCCCTACGAGGAGCCTGAACTGATTGTGATTCCCGTGGAGGCGGGTCTAGAAGGATATCTTGAGTGGGTGAGGCGTGCAGTGTCTTGAGTGTGTGCCTGTAGCGCAACCCTGAGTGCGAGCGGACTGGGTGAATCACAGTGGACAAACTGTTATCCTGCGGCAAAGTCTCAATCCCTCTTACGAGGCCTGAAAACAGTGAGCCTTATTGTCCAGAAATACGGTGGTACTTCAGTTGGGACGCCCGAGCGCATCCTCAACGTGGCCCGTCGTATTCTCGAGACAAAGGAAGCTGGGAATCAGGTGATTGCGGTCGTTTCTGCGATGTCAGGGGTGACTAATCGCCTGCTCGAATTAGCCGATGAGGTGACGGGAGCTGAGCAACCCACCGAACGCGAAATGGATGTGCTGCTTGCGACGGGAGAGCAAACCACCATCGCTTTGACAGCGATGGCTTTGAACTCGATGGGAGCCAAGGCAGTTTCATTGACGGGGGCTCAAGCCGGTATTGAAACTGATGGGGTGCACACCAGGGCACGCATCTCGAATATTTCTCCGGCGGGTGTCCACGAATTGCTCGACGACGATAATATTGTGATTCTCGCCGGGTTTCAGGGCAAAACCCCTGACGGCAAGATTACGACTTTGGGCAGGGGTGGATCTGATTTGACGGCGATTGCCATGGCGGCAGCTGTTGATGCGGACCTTTGTCAGATTTTCACCGATGTCGATGGTGTTTACACCTGTGATCCACGTGTCGTCCCGGACGCGAAGAAGCTCGACGAAATCAGCTACGACGAACTTCTGGAAATGGCGAGTTCAGGGACGAAGGTAATGCAGTCTCGCTCCGTTGAATTTGCGAAGAAATTTGGAGTGCCCTTCGAAGTGCGAAGCAGCCTCAATAAAAATCCTGGAACCCTAGTTCGAGAAGAAACCATGAGTATGGAATCCGTTGTCATCCGCGGCGTCAGTCTGGAGCGCTCTCAGGCTAAAGTCACAATTTCAGGCGTCTCCGATCATCCCGGCACGGCGAGCAAGATTTTTGGTGCGGTGTCCGATGCCAACGTCATCGTCGATATGATCGTCCAGAACGTGTCGAAGACGGGGACTACGGATATTTCTTTCACGGTTCACAAGGATGATGTTGCCCGGGCAGAGAATGCGTTGAAGCCGGTCCTTGCTGAAATTGGTGAAGGCACCGCGCTGGAAGCTCAGGATGGCATTGCCAAGCTCTCTGTCGTTGGTATCGGAATGCGATCACACTCCGGGGTGGCCGCTGAGATGTTCAAGGCCCTTTCCGAAGCTGAAGTGAACATCAAGATGATTTCCACTTCGGAGATCAAGGTGACAGTGACCGTGGCTGAAGATCAGATCGACACAGCAGCGAAAGTCATGCACGAGGCTTTTGGTCTGGGTGAGGCATAAGTCGGTTCTGCGCAAATTGTTGCTCGGGAATACGCCCGTTGAGAGGCTGCCGTTGCGATACGACAGATAGGCATGCGAAGAACCTCTATTTGCCTTCTCGTTCTATTTCTGGTGGGATTTTCATTAGCGGACGAACGTCCAAATGTCGTTTGGATTTCCGCGGAAGACATCAGTCCTCACTTCGGTTTTGCTGGAGATAAGCAGGCCAAAACGCCTCATCTGGACGAACTGGCTCGTCAGGGAACGTATTATTCGAACGCATTCACCAGCGCGGGTGTGTGCGCGCCATGCCGCTCTGGCATTATCACGGGGATGTATCAGAATTCCGTGGGAACCCATCATATGCGCTGCAATGCGACGCTGCCGGACTGGCTTCGACCGTTTCCTCTGTATCTCCGTGAAGCGGGTTACTACTGCACGAATGCATCGAAGACGGATTATCAATTCTCCGAGCCCGGTAAAAATGAAATTTGGGACGAATGTGGAGGGAAGGGCCATTGGAAGGATCGCGCCGAAGGTCAGCCCTTCTTTGCGGTCTTTAACTACACGGGCTGTCATGAGAGCGGCATTGCCAGTGAGGAAAAATACAAAAGTGTGACGGCGGATCTGACGGACGATCAACGACAGGATCCGGAGGCGCTCAGCAGCCTTCCTCCCTATTATCCAAACACCGCGGTGGTGCGCGAAGACTGGAAACGCAACTATGAACTCATTACTGCGATGGATGCGTGGGCTGGTGATCTGATTGAGGAGATCAAAGATGCGGGGGAATGGGAAAACACCATTGTTATGTTTTGGTCTGATCACGGGGTCGGGCTGCCCCGGGCCAAGCGATGGCTTTATGATTCCGGAACTCACGTGCCTCTGGTGGTGCATGTTCCGGAGAAGTTTAAGGCTTTTCGCACGACCAAGCCCGGCGTGACAGATGATCGTCTGGTGAGCTCGGTCGACTTCGGTCCCACGGTGGTGGCTCTGGCAGGTCTCGAGGTGCCTGCTCACATGCACGGTTCCAGTTTTCTCGGGGATGCGCCTGAGCGCGACTACGTCTATGGCGCTCGAGATCGCATGGATGAGCGCTACGACATCATTCGTGCGGTGAGGGATAAGCGATATCGCTACATTCGAAATTTCGAACCTCTCAAGCCTTACTATCAGTACATGAATACCCCAGAGAAAGGGGCGACGATGATGGAGATTCGCAAGGCAGAGAAGGCCGGCCAATTGACCGGTGCCTTGAAGCTGTTTTCAGCGGGATCCAAACCCGTTGAAGAACTCTACGATCTCGAAAATGATCCTCATGAAATTAACAACCTCGCCGATGATCCTGCCTATGCCGATAAGCTGAACGAATTGAGTAAAGCCCTGTTTGCCTGGCAGTTGGATATCGGTGACATCGGACTTATTCCGGAATCAGAGATCACGGCCCGACAGGGGAATGCGGGAGCGACTTATGCCATTCTTCATGGCGACATTGACCAGAGTG
Organism: uncultured Verrucomicrobiales bacterium; assembly: GCA_963975655.1. GTDB lineage: Bacteria > Verrucomicrobiota > Verrucomicrobiia > Verrucomicrobiales > DEV007 > Arctic95D-9. Next base: position 9,851 of record CAXBHX010000028.1, on the reverse strand, counting down.
CCCTGATCGAGAATCTGACGACCGTGGCGACTCTGGCATCGGAGGGTTCGGGCGCGTTTCCTGAGTTGGTAACCGCTCTGGGTGACGAAGATGCTGCGGTGCGATATTGGGGAGCGACGGGATTGGGGAATTTTTCGGAAGAGGCACTGGGTTTCGAGGGGGCAGTGATTGCCTTGGAAGGTTGCCTCAGCGACGACGCTCCGGCGGTTCGAATCGCTGCAGGACGTGCCCTGTGTCGTATGGGAGCGAATCCTGACGCGCTCGGAGTCGTCGCCGAAGAAATGCAGGGCGACAATGAGTGGGCCCGTCTCGAAGCGGCTATCGTTCTTGATGAACTGGAGGAAGTTGCTCGGCCAGTTTTGAAAGCACTCCAAGCCGGCCTCGAAGATCAACCTAACAAATACATTACCCGGGTTTCCAACAAAGCGGTCAATGATTTGCTCGGGACGGAGAATAAGGTACCGTAGAGAATGTCCGAGAAACAGTCGCTTGATGCGGTCCTCATTGCCGGCGGGAAGTCCTCCCGATTCGGGACGGATAAGGCGTTTCTCGATTGGAAAGGTGAGCCACTCTACGCAAGGCAGTTGGCGAAACTGGGAATACTGGACCTGAATCAGATCTGGCTTTCGGCGAATGAGGGGCAGTCATATTCGGATTTACCGGAAGGGGTTATTCGGGTCAATGACGCGGATGAGGGCCTGGGGCCTGTTGGCGGACTGGTGACTGTATTTCGGCAGAGCGAGGCAGAGCGAATTGTGGTGCTCGGAGTGGACCTGCCCTTGATGGATCCCGAGTTTATACGGGGCCTTATTGAAACCGGCGGAGGCTGGGTGCCCAAGACTTCAAATTTTTGGGAGCCGCTCGCAGCGGTTTATCCGCGGGAAGCGATGCTGGGATGTTTGGAGGCCGCGTTAGAGGCCGGCAATTTCAAGTTGCAGCGAATTCTGGATCAGGCCAGTGAGGCCGGGGTGATCCAGACCTACCCGGTTTCAAGTGCGGAGGATCTATTCTTTACGAATCTCAATACGCGGGAGGACTTTGAATCCCTCGACCCTGAGCGGATGGATGAAGCGGTGATGCTAAAGCGCTTTAGGGTTGATCGAGGATGGGTTGAGAAGTCGGATCAGGTGGCGATGGAGGAGCCGCTTGAAATGCGGGTCAACGATCAGAGCGTGGCTGTGATGATGCGAACTCCGGGGCACGATGAAGAGCTCGCCACGGGTTTTCTCTTCTCGGAGAGTCTCATTGAACGTGCGGCGGAGATTCGGGAGATATCGTATTATCCTGATATCGATCCGGAGGCTGTGGGTAATGTCCTGAACGTGCAGCTCAAGGAAACGCCAAATCTTGATGGTTTGACCCGCCATGTTTTCACTTCCAGTAGTTGCGGGGTTTGCGGGAAAGCTACGATCGAATCCGTGTTTCAGCAGTTTCCGCCCGTAGACACTGAAATTGAGTTGTCGCCTGAACTCCTGCTTGAGTTGCCGGCGAAGCTTCGCAGAGAGCAAGAGACTTTCGACCGAACGGGAGGTCTTCATGCCTCTGTGCTGTTTTCGCGCGAGGGAGAATTGCTCTTTTTGCGGGAGGATGTGGGGCGGCACAATGCCCTCGATAAAGTGATCGGCCGAGCCTTGAAAGATAAGCTGGATCTTACAGAGGTGATCTTGTTAGTGAGCGGGCGAATCTCTTTTGAGTTGATGCAGAAAGCACTAGCGGCGCGAATTCCCGTGGTGGCGGGAATTTCCGCTCCCAGCAGTCTTGCTGTGAAACTGGCTCAGGAAAGCGGTCAGACACTCGTCGGATTTCTCCGTGAACGCGGATTCAATGTCTACGCGGGTCAGGTCAGCTGAGAATGAGGATAGGCGTCACTCAATTCCCAGTTCGGTCTTCTCGTTGAGGGCCTTCTTAGCGGATTTGGTGATTACCACCGTCACGAGAACCGTGGCGATCAGGCCTACAATGGTCAGGGCAATCTTTCCGGTGCTGGTGTCTCCAGAGCCAGCGGCAAGTCTGCCGAGAGAGCCGAAGTAGACATACAGCACAGTGCCCGGGAGCATGCCGATGAGCGAAGCGAGGGAGAAGTGGTGCCACTTCACACTCGTGAGGCCATAGGCGTAGTTGAGCAGAACGAAGGGGAAGACCGGGGAGAGACGGGTCAGGCCGACGATCTTCCATCCCTCACCGCCGACGGCTCGGTCGATGGCTTCAAACTTTTCGTTTTCTGCTGTTTTTTTCGCGATAGCATCCCGAGCGAAGTAGCGTCCGATGACAAAGGCAATAGAGGCGCCAATGTTAGAGCCGATAACCACATAGAGTGTGCCCGGGGCGAGGCCGAAGAGCAGACCTGCCAGTGGGGTCATGGCGGCACCGGGAAGCAGCAGAACTGTCGCAAGAATGTAGATCGCGATGAAAACGATAGGCCCCCAGATACCGAGTGACTGTATCCACTGTTCCAGTAAATCGAGCCACTCCTTGATCGGGAGAAACTTCAAGCCGGCGAAGACGGCGATGAGAATGACGACCCAGAGTATCCAGCGTTTACTGGACTTGGGTGCGGGTTCTGCGGTGTCTTCCTGTGGAGCTTCCATGGGGATAGGGTGGGCAAGCCGGGTAGGATCTACTTCTGGTCGTTAAGACTCCAGTCGTAATCGGTGAATTTCACCTTTTTGCCGGAAGCGTCGCCAACCATGTAAGGGGCGACATAGTCGTTGATCGTAATCTCTCCCGTCGTGAAGTCATCACCATACCAGTCGAATATGCTGGAGAGATAGAGGGTGTCGCCTTCGATTCGATTTTTGGTTGTCTGGCTGAGAAAAGTTCGAGCCTGATCATCGAGTTGGGCATCGAGTTTTCCGGCGGCGAAGGCTTCATTTCGAAGCGGAGGGCAACCAACGGCGGCACATACGAGCGCGAAGTGGATACGAGGCTCAGGATAATTTTTCCGGATCACTTTGTGTTCGAGGTGATTCAGAGTCGTGGTTTCGCCGAAAAGGGTGACGGTCTTTTTGTCCCAGGGGGTGGAGAACAGGCCGCCTAGTTTCTTGATCGAGGAGATGGGGTAGTTGTCGATGATGAATTGAAGGGTCTCGGCGTTGTAAAGGTTGATGAGAAACGCGAGTTGTTCATCTTCGCCCCAGGCATCAAAGGTGGATCGGGACACGGCGCCGGTCGTCTCAAGGTAGCTGTCCAGTGTGTCGCGGTTCGCTTTCAGGGTGCTGTAGCTCACGAGGCCGGCATCATTGACGTAGGTCTTGAGTATTTGAACAAGCTGGCTGTGATCGAATGCCCCGGCCCAGTTCATGGTGAACGTTAAGGCGAGAATGGTGATGAGCTTATTCATGGCAATAGAAATGCTTACTCTCCCCGAGACGCCGCAGAAAGGATAAACCTTTCAATCGCTTGAGCCTTGGAGTCACAAATCAGGTGCTGGCGATGGCTGCGATGATGACAGCTCCATAGACAATCATAATAACGATTCCGATCGCGATGCCAATATAGCCTGTGATGAGCCCGGCAAGGGCCAGGCCTCCGTTGGCCGAGCTGGTTGTTTCTTCTTTGGCTCGTTTCCGTGCAATGTGGCCGCAGATGACCGCAGGAATACTGCAGGGCATGCAAGCGACGACGCCGAGGATTCCGAACACGAGGGCGCAGATCGCCACTGCATCTGTGGGAGCCTTGTAGTTGGGGTCGCCGGGGGTGACGGTAGAGAGTTGTTTCACCTGACTGGAGGTCAGGGCTGGAGGGAGTGGATCACCTCCAAACAGTTCCGGTCGGACTGTCGAGCAAGCCCTCCACTCGGGCATGGTTTCGTTCCAGACCAGGGTGGTGGAACTGATGATCCCTGACTCAGCGAGCTCGCCGAGCTTACTTTCATCAATGGATATCTGATTGTTTTCTGCGTCAGCGTAGTACCAATCCATATCGTCAGTCAGGAGAGTAACGATTCTCCTGACTGAATGCGAATGGTTTTCGCCGGAAGCGACAGCTCTATGCGAACGTGCAGTAGCCGCGAAATGTCTCGAGTCTCGCGTCGAAGGATTCCTGAGTCAGGGCCTCCAAAGAATGAGTGCTGAAACTCTCACAAGTGAAGCTGGCGAGGATGGTGCCGCGTGCGATCGCGCTGGTGAGATCTTCGAAACTGAATTCGTCTTTGCCCAGGCTGGCGAGGTAACCGGCAAAGCCGCCGATGAAGGTGTCGCCGGCTCCAGTGGGGTCAAAGACCTCATCAAGAGGAAAGGCGGGGCAGGTGAAGAAATCATTCTCACTGAAAAGCATGGCACCGTGCTCGCCTTTCTTGATGATCACATACTTGGGGCCCATCTCGCGGAGAGCTTTGCCGGCGGCGACGATGTTGGAGGTGTCCATCATCAGTTTGGCTTCGCTGTCATTGAGGACGAGCAGGTCGATACGGCCGAGAAGGCGCTCGAGGTCGTCGCGTGAAATCTGGATCCACAGATCCATGGTGTCCGCGATAGTGAAAACGGGGCCATCAGTGACCTGGTCGATCACTTCGTGCTGGTTCACTGGATGTGCATTCGCGAGGAGATTGATCTTGGCGCTTTTCTGAGACTCAGCTACGGCGGGTTTCCATGACTCAAGCACGTTGAGAGCGACCTCAAGCGTTTCGCGGTCGTTCATGTCTTCCATGTATTCTCCCGACCAGCGGAAGGTTTCGCCCTCGGAGAATTCGATGCCTTCGAGATTGATGTTGCGGCTCTTGAGCAGCTCGAGGTGTTCTTTCGGGAAATCGTGACCGACCACACCGACGATGCCGGATGGCGAGAAAAAGCTCGCGGCGATGGCTGCGTAGGAGGCTGAGCCACCGAGCAGGTTTTCCTCAGACGCCTTCTGCGTCTTGACGTTGTCGATGGCGATGGATCCGGAAACGAGTACGCTCATATCAATATATCGTGATTGGATTATGTAAGAAGGGCTTTTGCCTCGCGGACATAAGCAGCAATATCGGGTGCTTGCAAGATCCCAGATACGATCACAGCCCGTTTTGCTCCCGCCTCGATGACCTTGGATAGGTTCTCTTTCTTGATGCCGCCAATGCAGAAAATGGGCATATCGGGATGGGCTTCGTGCACTTGTTGAATCTCTCGGGTGCCGATTGGCTGGTAGGTTGGCTTGGTTGGAGTGGCGAAAAGAGGGCCAAATCCGATGCAGTCGGTGCGGGGGTCGGACGCTGCAATGGCGGCTTGTTCAACGCTGTGAGTGGATCGTCCTACCAGTATTCTGTCTCCCACGATGGCTCGCACATCGTCCATTGAGGCATCGTCCTGACCCACGTGAACGCCATCGGCGCCGATAGCAGCAGCGATTTCCGCCGAGTCATTCACGATGAAAGGAACGCCGCCATCACGACAAAGTGGAAGCAGTTCGCGTGCCCAGCGCTCGATGTCTTCGTTCGAGTGACCCTTGGCTCGCAGTTGGATCACGTCGATGCCGCCGGCAATCATCTCGCGGGTGGCGCGGAGGAGGTTGTCGGAAGGGGCGTAGCCGAGGTCGACTATGCCATAGAGTTTTGCAGAGAAGAGAGTGCTTCGAGCCATTAAAGTGACTCAACAGAGTTGGGTGAGGGAGTCAACCCACGACTCTTGCTCATAATCCTAATCTTACCCTTAGTCAGCGGGGAGTAAGAGGAGGATTCGATTACTCAGCGATCCGATAGACGTGCGTTTTTGTTCGAAGGATCAGCGCGTCTCCGCTAACGGCCGGGGAAGCCATCATGCCGTCATCGAGATGATTCTCATGGACCAGTTCCTGTTCGGTCGAGGCCTTCATGATGGTGCAAAGGCCGTCTTCGTCGAACAGATAGACAAGGTCGTTTGCCGCGAGAAGTGATGCTGAGTACTCACCTCCGGCGCGATCGGCCCATTTCACTTCTCCAGTGGTGGCGTCGACGCAACTCATGATGCCGTCGTTGGCCATGAAAAGAAGGCCATTGGCGAGCACGGGGGATGTGCGCTTTGGCGTGCGCTGGAAAAATTTCCAGGCGACGTGCGTTTCGGTGATGTCACCTTTGGCTTCAGGGGCCAGCTTTACGGCCCAGATCTCTGGTTTGCCGAGACCGGAATTGATGTATACCATGCCGGTTTCTTCGCTGTAGACGGTGCGAGAGGACGGAGAGTGGGTTGAATAGTAGACGCACCAGATTTCTTCACCCGTTTCGACGTCGTAGGCCCAGGCGGCTTTGCCTCCATTGCTGATCATCTGCACCTGATCTCCGACCTTCACAAAGAGTGGTGTGCTGAAGCCTTTGCGCATGTCACCGCTGTTGGCGGGGATGCCGTCTTTTTCGTCCGCGTAGTCGGTGGAGCGATCGCGGCGCCAGAGGGTCTCTCCGGTGGCTTTATCGAGGGCGAGGAAATACTGCTGGTCGGCGCCCTCGAGAGTGAGGATGAGTTTGTTCTCCCACATGGCTAGAGAAGAAGCAGGGCCTCGCCAGTGGCTGCAGGTGATGTCGCGGCGCTGCCAGATCAGTTCATAGGTTTCAGTGTCGAGACAGAAGGTGCCATAGGCTCCGAAGTGGAGGTAAACTCGTCCTGCTTCGACCACGCCACTGCAGGAGGCGTAGGTGTTCATTGGGTTGGAGAGCGGCTCGGGATTGTCGTTGGTGATAAAAACACGGTCGAGCAGGATTTCGCCCGACATCTCATCGAGGCAGAGGATAGACATCTGGCGGCCATTCTCGGTCGCTGTGGTGAGCCAGATTTTGCCTTCGCTGAGCACGGGGGTGGACCAGCCTTTGCCATGGATGGCTGTTTTCCAGGTCACGTTTTTGTCCTCGGACCATTCAGTGGGAAGGTTGGCACCGTCGACTGTGCCGTCTCGATTAGGGCCCCGGAATTCAGGCCAGTCGGCGAGGAGTGGCGTGGTGAGGATAGAAAGGGCCAGGATTGCCGGCAGAAATTTCATGGGGAGAAGAAAGGTGGGAATGAGTCGCTCGGCAAGGGCTTCAATGCGGTAGAGCGCGCGTGTCCAAAAGGTGGGGGGATTGATTGGGCGCGCATTCTGCGAGCGGGCCGGCGGGGCCGGCCTTCCGGCGCAGCTACCATGCTTGGCATCCGTCGCGCGGTAGCGCGGGTAGGGACGAGCGGCTCGCTCGTCCTTGATTGCTCTTATTATTCGTCTTCCTCTTCCTCCGGATCGGCCGAGAAGCTGCCAGCACTGGGGCTGAAATCCCAGGCTTCGGTTTTGCCGCCGAGGTTGTCGAGAAAGGCACCGCTGGAGAAGGCGATGAAGAAATTGTTGTCGCCAGCGGCGTGGCGGGTTTCGTCGTAGCGTTTTTGCATGACGGGTAAAACCGGGCGGGCTTTTTCGCCGAGCAATTCGATGGAACGGCAAGCGCGTAGAGCCGTCCACCAGTTTTCGTGATGAAGATCCCGGGTGAGCACTTCGAGAGCGACCTCCTGATGTTGTTTGGACTCTGATGCCATCCAGAAGGCCATCTCGATCCGAACGGGAGCGGCGTAGTCGTCGATGTAGTCGTAAAGTTGGTCGAGCAACTTCTGGTCGTCAGGCGAAGCATAGCGAAGTCCGATGATGGCCCAATAGCGCTGAGAAACATCGCCGGACTTGAGCAGGTCGAGTAGTTCTTTCTGGGTGCCGGTGCCGACGAGATCGGCGGCGGCCCAGGCCGCTTCGAGATCCGGGCGGTGATTGGTGCCGCCTCGGGTGATGGTGTGGATGGGGGCGTTTTCCGCATCGATGTAGTGGGCCATGACGGCTTCAGGCAAGGCGCCAGTGTCGAGGATCTCCAAGCGCTTGCGGGCCAGTTCGGTGCGGAGGGCCTTGAGGGCTTTCTTCTGGGCGCCGGTCAATTTGCCGAGCATGAGATTCTTGATGTTCTTTGGATCAGCGGAGACATCGTAGAATTCCTCAGGTGCGCGGGTAGCATTGGTGTAGTGGCGCTGGGCGGCGGAAAGAGTTTCAGAATTTTCGATCGCGTAGCGGGTGATGTCGCGACGAATTTCACCGAGATCTGAAAACACGCTGGGCGGATTCCAGGAATGGTGAGGGAGGTAGTTACGAATGTAGAGGTAGTTGTCCGATCGCACCGAACGCGACATGTCGAAGACTTCGTCAACTCGGTCGCGGAAGCCGTATACGAACTCTGGTTCTTCGGTCGTGTCCGGCCCAAAGAAGACTTCTCCCTGCATATATTCAGGCACTTTGAGATCCAGTATGGAGAGTAGTGTGGCAGGATAGTCGGCGAAGGTGACGAGACGGTCGATGGTTTCTCCCGGTTTGGCGGGAGCGAGGTGCTGCCATTTCTTGGGGAATCGAATCATGAGTGGCACGTGCATGCCTGAGTCGGTCAGGAGGCGCTTGTGGCGGGGCATGCCGGATCCATGATCCGAGTAGAAAAAGACGATGGTGTTGTCGGCGAGTCCGTCATCTTCGAGTTCCTGGAGGCGGGCACCGATCTGCTGGTCCATCACAGTGACGCAATCGTAGAATCGAGCCACTGTCTTTCTGACTGTGGCTGTGTCAGGGTAGTAGGGTGGAATGGGGGCTGTGTCAGGATCGTGATGATCCGATTTTTTGAGTTCCGACTGGACGTGTTCCTCAAAGGCCTCGTAGGGCCAGACCATGGTGCGTGACTGGTGGGAAGTCATGTGGTTGAAAATGGCAAAAAAGGGCTGCTTCTTCTTTCGATCTTCAGAGCGCCACGAGGCAGTGGCACTGTTCTCGTTCCAGGATTCTTCAATGAGCCGGTCGATACTGCCAGTGTTGTAGTCGGTCTTTACGTTGTTGGTGGTGAAGTAGCCGGCCTCGCGCAGGTAGGTCGGAAATCCTTTCACGTCGTCAGGCAGAGGAAACCCGGATCGCATTTGCTGCGTGCCGGAACTGGGAGCCCAGATGCCGGTGATGAGAGTAGAGCGGGAAGGAGAGCAGACTGGTGCGGCAGAGAAAGCATTCGTGTAACGAACGCTTTCGCCGGCGAACCGGTCGATATTAGGGGTCGTGGCGTAGGTGTCGCCATAACAGCCCAGTGTCGGGCTCATGTCCTCGGCGGTGAGCCAGAGGATGTTGGGACGATCTACTTTGGCAGTTTTTGGAGAAGGGGAGGGCAATTCCCGTGCCCGGATATTGCGGAATCGAATCGTGCCACCCTTGCCATGATGTTGAATTCCGAAATATCCTTTGAGTGACTGGTCGTCGGTGACCTTCGAGATTTGCTTGTCGTTGACGAAGGTGGTGATGGTTGCCCCCTTGCAGATGACGCGATAGGTGTTCCACTCGCCCTTCTTGATGACGCCGTTGATCTTCTCGAGAAACTCTTCCTTTTCATCGGCCGCAGGGTAAAGCCATCCGCCCAGGCCAATGCCATAGACGCCGCCATTGGATCCGGGATGGGCGCCCTCGATTTCGACCTGATAGCCCTTGGGCTTGCCTTCATCGCCGAAGAGGCGGAAAGAGAATCCGGTGTTGAGGTGGTCCTCCTCTGCATTTTCGGGCAGCAGCACTTCGATGGTGGCCTCAAAATTGCTCATCTTCCGAGCGGAGGTGACCCAGACATTTTTGACGGATAGGAGGTGAAGTTCGCCGTCCTTGGCTTCGAATGTTTCGACCTCGTCGCGGGGTGTCCAGCCTTCAGTGCTTTTGCCGTCGAACAGATCAATCCAGTCGTCGGCGTGAGAAAGTGAGACGAAAGCCAGTGCAATAGCACCAATGAGCAGGGGGAGTTTCATGGCGCAACGGTAACGGATTGGATACTGATGCAAAGGGGAAACTCGGCCCGCACCCCTCCGAATTCACGTGATCGGTTTTTCGACGAGGCGGAACCGGTCGTCGTACCCGCCGCCGCTATGGGCCTTGCAGCAGTCGTAGCAGGCGACGGG
>CAXBHX010000027.1:0-68767 GCA_963975655.1 uncultured Verrucomicrobiales bacterium | reverse complement strand
GACAGGCGGGCCGCCTGTCCCTACCGCCTTCGGCCCAGCCCGCGGTGCTCTTTGGCCAGTGCGAAGCAGGTAGGGATGACCGGCCCGGTCGTCCGCGAGTCAGCTTGCAGTCGGGAATTCAGTCAAGCTTTCCGAGCCAGCGATAGCTACTCGCCGCAACGAACACGGCCCTTTCACTCGATCGTCCGATCAGTCGGATCGCAGTCGGATCGCAGTCGGATCGCAGTCGGATCGCAGTCGGATCGCAGTCGGAACTGGCTTGGGATCCTATACGTCAGTTTAGGTCTGTTCGACCACTCGTGCCTTTTGCCTGAGGCCTGGTCTCTTCCGAAATCAATGAGCCGCGATGCGCTTGCCTTTGGGCTGACCAATCTCTTCAAGGAGGTTAGTGAACCAGCTCTCGTCAATGTCGAAGGGCTTGCCGCCTTTGATGCGGGGGAAGGCGATGGTGCTCATTTTGTCGTCGTTCTCTTCATCAAGGCCGGCCACGCCGCTCTCTCCTTTGAGTGCTGACTCGGCGGCGTGAATGGCGCTGGCTTTGATCAACTCAAGGTCTCTTTCGTTGGGTGCTGCGCTTCGAGCGAAGTAGCCGCTTTTTTGGATGAGTAGCTTTTCAGCGCCCAGCTTGTCCTTGAGCTGAGTGCCGAACCATTTGCCGACATTGACATCGTCGAGTCGGTAGTGGCCGAAAGCGTCCTTTTCCGGCTCAACACCCTGAGACTTCATTTCTGAAATGATGACATCAAGACCCGCGCCTTCGCTGAGGAAGATGTTCACGCTGTCGTGCTCATCCATCATCACATTGAGACGGTCGATTTCCGACTCAAGGTCGATCTCCATTTCGGGAACCCAAACAGCGTCGACGTCCCAGCGCAGCTGATTGAGGAGGGCCTCGGGCATCCAGTCATACTGGTGAAGGCTTTCATGGTATTCGTAGGCGGCACGTCCGGTAAGCCATCCGCAGTGGCGTCCCATCACTTCGTGAATGATGAGCTGCCGTGCGCTGGTCGTATTCTCGTTGGCCACATTGCGAAAAAAGCGGGCGCTCTGATCGGCCGCAGTCCAGGCGCCGAGTGTTTGCTTGATAGGGTAGACGTCGTTATCGATCGTTTTAGGCAGGCCCACCACGGTGAGGTCGTAGCCGTTTTTGTGAAGGTAGGAGGCCAGATCAGCGGCCGTGATGTTGGTGTCGTCTCCGCCGATGGTATGGAGGATATCGACTTTGTCGGCGACGAGGCGGTCGGCGGCGACCTTGAGGGGCTCTTCGCCTGGCTTGACGAGGCCTCGCTTGGTGCAGTCAGCCACATTGGTCAGCTTAACCCGGCTGTTTCCGATGGGGCTACCGCCGAAATTGTAGAAGATAGAGGCCCGTTCGCGAATGGACTTGGGAAAGTGGTACGATTTTCCGAGGAGAAGACCCTGATAGCCATTGAGGTAACCCATTAGGTCGGCATCGGGCGCGATCTTATTGTAGTGCTCGATTAAACCTCCGATAGAGGCGGAGAGACAGGGGGCGATACCGCCGGCGGTCAAAAAGGCAATTCTCATATGGTTTTGAGTGGGTAAGATTTCAGGTTCCTCAGGGGCGCATAGTCCGCCGAAATAGCCCGATGTCAAGCCGGTCGGCCCGACGATGTGATCGCTAAAAACTATTAAAGATGTTTTAAATATTGATGTTTATGAAATTTCTAGTACGATTGGAAAAATCTATTTCTTCTAATGATTCGTATTCCATTTTCCGGAGGTTCTTCTTCCCACAGTGCCGCAGCAGCTGACTTGATGACCCCTTTGAGCGAGGATCTTCCTCACAAGACGGGAAATGGGGATCTGCTGGAAACGCGGATGGAGCTTCTGGAGGACAAGTTGGCCAGCCATGCCAAAGACCTGAAGTGCACGGTGGAAGATCGGGTCGATCAGATCGAAAGCCGATTTCATCGCGCCATGCGGACGATGAGCCAGTCTGAATGCGCGGAGACCGATTCCCTGGAGAATGTGATCGAGTTTGCCGCTGAAAACGTTTCTCTGCATCATCTGCCGACGACGGCAGCATTGGAGGCTCTTAAAGATCTCAATAAGACGCTTCAGCTGACTCGTGATCATCTCGACGCGCTGGGGACCAGTGTGGCCAGGATGCGTGAAGCAGTGAGTAGCTCCTGCTGATCAGTCTGGGGTGGCTAGTTTTTCCGCAGTTCATAGTTTTTCCGCAGTTGATAGGAAAGCAGGCCTTCGGGCTTTGGATATCATGAAGATGGAAGAGATCGTGGTGCAGCAAGTTGGCGAGGATGGTTTTGGCCGCCTCGTCTCCGCATTTTACGAACGGGTCAAGGAAGACGACGTGATTGGTCCGATGTATCCGGATCAGGACTGGGCAGGGGCGGAAAAGCGGCTCTGCGACTTCCTCTTGTTTCGGTTTGGGGTCTCTGAGCGCTATATCGAGGAAAGAGGGCATCCCCGGCTGAGAATGCGGCACGCGCCGTTTTCGATAGGAGAGGCTGAGCGTGATCGCTGGCTCGAGTTGATGGGGGCCGCGATGGAGGACGTGTCGATAGAAGGAGAAGCTAAGGAGCTTCTGACTGCCTTCTTCGCACAGGTCGCTGACTTCATGCGGAACCGTCCTGATTGACGAGAGGCGGGTTATCGGTCAGGCTGCAGCATGATAGTAAAAATCAGGCAGGGCCTAACGATTCGATCTGTGTTTTGTGCCATTTTACTGTCGGTGCCCTGGGGGCTCGCGGCGGATGAAGAGTTGTCTGTTAAGTCGGTAAACTACCCTTTACATTATATTGCAGAGCGACTTGCGACTGATTCATTTAGTGTCGACTACATAATTGATGCTGGAATTGATCCGGCATTCTGGGAGCCCTCTGATGAAGCTCTAAACGCCTTTCAACAGGCGGATGTGATCTTGTTGAATGGAGCTGGCTATGCCAAGTGGATGAAGACGGTGTCGCTGCCACGGTCAAAGATGGTGGACACTTCGAAGCCGTTTGCTGCTTCCTACCTGGAATCGCACGGAGACACCCATCAGCATGGCGAAGGTGCCACCCATGCGCACGGCGGGACTGCTTTCACCACGTGGATTGATTTGAAGCAGGTGGCTATGCAGGCCGAGGCGGTGGCGACTCGATTTAAGGCGTTGAGGCCTCTTGAGGCCGCCCAGATCGACGAGAACCTATCGAGGTTGCAAGAGGATCTGTCCGCGCTGGATGCTCAGTTGGTGGAGTTCGGGCGGCGATGGGGCGATAAGCCTCTGGTGGCATCCCATCCCATCTATCAGTATTTCGCCCGGGCCTACGGTCTTCGGATCGAAGCATTGGTATGGGAGCCCGAAATGGAGATCACCAGCCATGATCTGGCAGATTTGAAGGCTCTGCTGGGGAAGCATGGCGCAAACTGGATGATTTGGGAGGACTTCCCAAGTGATGGAAACATCGAGGCGTTGGCCGCACTGGGTTTGAAGAGTGTGGTCTTCTCCCCGGCGGCGAATCGGCCTGAACAGGGGGACTGGCTTGATGTGATGAAGCAAAATGTCACTCGTCTGAATGCTCTGTTTGAAACTGATTCCGCCAGGTGAAATTGGGCTGAATCCTTTTGGGGCGGGCCTTGATGTCCGTTTTGAAAGGGGGAGTAGGCGGCCTCAGAAATGGTTAAGAAGATTAAAAATATCGCATTTTCTGAATGATAAGGTTAAAATAGTTTGCAGGATGTAGTAAAACTGGTTTATAATTTCCATAATTAAACCGAAACACGCGTTCAACCTGAAACACTGAGCGCAGGACAAACAAACAGACAGATATTTTATGGTGCGAAGCCTTCTTTGCTTCGGCGGCATTATGCTCGCCGTGCTGATCGCGCTTACCGTTGGGTTCCAATCAACGGGTAAGCTGGATATCAGCGGATTATTCCGGTCCCAACCTGAATTGGGAGGCGCGTATCAACGTGGCTTCCGTTCTGATGCCATGATTCGCATCAATCGGATAAGGGGGCCGCTTGAGGTCGAGCAGGTGAGTGGTGATGAGGCCGTTCAGGCTCGTCTTGTCGCGTTTATCGAGAATCACGAGAATCCGGGTGGTGTAGAATTGGAGGAAGTGTTCGATGATCTCCAGGCAAAATTCCCCGGGGCCCAATACCTGGCTGCGAATTTGATCACCTCGACGAATCGAGAGGCACTGCTCAAGGAGTTGGCTGCATGGTCCGCGGCGGCTAATTCCGATTTTGATACCGTCAATACCGCGGTGTTTCACGACGGACGCAAACTCGGGGCGATCGGAGTGATGTCGCGTCGGATCCCTATGTTTTCATTGAAGCAGGCGAATCACCGGGGCGGCCGTTTCTTCAATCGCTGCCCTCACTGTGACGAGGTTCATGCCTTGGAAATCGAGAAGGAGTCGCGAACGCTGATTCTCTCTTGTCCCTATTGCGATCTGCCCTTTGACGTTCTGGCTGCGGATACAACGGGGACCATTCGACGGGCCTCTGACTTCTTTGAGGGCTTTGAACTGGTTGAGCATCCGGCTGCTAAGGTTCAGCTCACGGCTGAGCAGAGGATTGTGGCGCTCTGGCGCCGGGTGGCTGAGCGTTGTGAGTATGAGCTTGATCAAGACCGCTCTGATGTCCGTGAAGTCTGGAAAGGGCCGCAGCAGACCTGGGATGAGATGGCTGGTGATTGCGAAGACACTTCCATTCTGCTGGCCGATGCGCTGATTTCTGCGGGGTTCAATGCGCGGGTAGCGATCGGATGGAATGGTAACATCGGGCAACACGCCTGGGTGGTCGTCCAGACGGGAGATAGCCAGTATGTTCTGGAATCGACTCTGCAATGCGTGATCACAAAGGACAATCTGGTTGATGCGAGCGATGCGGCGGCGTTCTATCAGCCTGAGCAGCTCTTCGATCGAACCGAACTCTACTTCACGACAGCGCGTCCCGAGCATTTCCAGAAAGACTACTTCTCGCCTAAGTTGTGGCGATCGATTCCTTCTGGTGGTGTCGAATCTGCCACTCAGCTGTCTATTACGCTGGGGGCGGCCGCTCGCTAGACGTCACCGGCTGGACGGCCTGACGGGCGGTTCGTTAGCGGCATGAAATACGCCGGAACGGCGAGTTGACGGGGAAGGAGTCACTTATTACCGTCGCGATTATGAAATTGCTACGCTTTGGCGCACCTCTCTCAGAGAAACCTGGATTGCAACTGGACGACGGCACTCGAATCGATGCGTCAGGATTCGGAATGGATTGGGATGAATCGTTTTTCGCAGATCCGGAGAACCTGAATCGATTACGAGTCTGGGCTGAGGAAAATGGGAAGTCGGCTCCGACTGTCGGTTCAGATGTGCGTTTGGGGCCCTCAGTGGCTCGTCCGGGTAAGCTGATCTGCATCGGGCTGAACTTTTCCGACCACGCCGCTGAATCCGGGATGCCAATTCCTGAGGAGCCTATCGTATTTTTCAAGGCGACCAGTGCGATCTGCGGACCGAACGACAATGTGGTGATTCCGAGGAATAGTCAGAAGACTGATTGGGAGGTTGAGCTGGCTTTTGTGGTAGGTAAAAAAGCAAGCTATGTAACTGAAGAAGAGGCGCTTGACCATGTTGCTGGATATTTACTTCACAATGATTACAGCGAGCGTGAGTTTCAGCTGGAAAGAGGCGGTCAGTGGGTCAAAGGAAAGAGCTGTGACACCTTTGCTCCGCTTGGTCCCTATGTGGTAACTGCAGATGAAATTGGAGATCCGGAAAATTTAGGGATGTGGCTGAAGGTCAATGGCGAGTCCAAGCAGAATGGAAACTCGAGCAAGCTGATCTTCGGCATTGCTCATTTGGTCAGCTATCTGAGCCGATTCATGAGTCTGATGCCCGGAGATGTGGTATCGACGGGAACACCTCCCGGAGTGGGGCTGGGATTCGATCCGCCTCAGTTCATGAAGCCGGGAGATGTTGTTGAGCTCGGAATAGAGGGGCTGGGTTCGTCGAGTCAGGTCGCCGTGGCTTGGGAGCGGTGATGGTGGCAAGGATTTGCCATTAGTGGGGTTGCCGGGGAAACGGGAGCTGTGGTAGAACTGCTCCTATATTCCTATGAAGACTTTGACTGTGACCCTTTTTCTCTTGGTCGGACTCGCTGTGTCCGCGAGTGCCCGACAGTTTACCGATGACCAGGGACGCCAGATTGAGGCCGAATTGATTGGCGTGAACGGATCCAACGTCGTTCTCGAACGCGGAGGGCAGGCGGCCCAGTGGCCCATCGAGAAATTGTCGCCCAAGGATCAGGCCTACGTGAAGGTCTGGCTGAAGGATCCACCTTCGGCGCCAAAGGTTCGGGTGAATGTTTGGGAGCGGGAGGGGATCGGTGAGACGGGGCGATTTGAGGCGAAGAATGCAGGTCCACAGATGCCTAAGAATATTCCGATGCTGAAATCGACGGAGGAGAAAGAGAAATATGGATACTACGACATCGACTTGTCGAATCTCTCCAACGTCGATGCACTCGACGTGCACCTCTCTTATGTCGTCTATGTGATCGATGCCTCGAATCAGGTGATCGACTTTACGGCCGGCAAGAAGATCGAAAGGATTCCGGCAGGCGAGCGGGTGAGTGAGGTGTCGCTTGCTGCGACTTCGGTGAGGGCGAAGACAACCAGCCTGACTCTCGGAACCGGGATGCTGGGCAACCTGACTGCGGGGACAAATACCGATCGGACCAAGGAGCGCTTTGGCGGGATCTGGGCGCGTGTCTATGGACCGGATGGTGAATTGCTCGGGGAGCGCAAGATGCTCCATGATGAGCTGGAGCGGCTGGATTTTCAGTTCACTGGAAGTACCGGGAGCGAGTTTGCTGAATTGCCAATTCTGGAGAGTTTCGAGAAGCTTCAGGAACTGCTCGATAAGTTGCCGCCTCTTCCGAAAGGCCTTCCA
Source organism: uncultured Verrucomicrobiales bacterium (assembly GCA_963975655.1). GTDB lineage: Bacteria > Verrucomicrobiota > Verrucomicrobiia > Verrucomicrobiales > DEV007 > Arctic95D-9. Next base: position 61,856 of record CAXBHX010000027.1, on the reverse strand, counting down.
AAGCCGCCCGAGGGGCTTCCTGAAGCTCTGAAGGGATTGCCCCGGCCTCCTTTTGGCAAGCCCTAGTTGGCCGTGTGGAAACCCATGAAAAGACTTCGATTCTGTTTTGCCGTCACCCTATTTGCTTTCACGTCTTCAGTTTCAGTATTAGCTGCCGATTGGCCGAACTGGCTTGGGCCGGAGCGAAACGGCGTCAGTGAGGAGTCTCTGCCTGATATGGTTGAGATTGGAACAGCGCTCTGGGAGGGAGAGTTGGGAATCGGTTTTTCTTCCTTCGCGGTGGCGGATGGCTCTCTTTATTCGATGGGGCATAGGGATGGAATTGAAACGGTCTGGAAGTTGTCCGCTCAAACCGGCGAGGTGGAGGGGCGCTTTTCCTATCCTGCGGAGCTGATGCCCAATCTTCACGAAGGCGGGCCGGGGAGCACTCCGACCGCTTCTGGTAAGTTTGTCTACACAATGAGCAAGGATGGGCTGTTCCATGTCCTCTCGAGCGATCTCTCTGAGGTGGTCTGGAAGAAGGACATGATGGAGGTTTCTGATCTCAAAAAGGTGCCTGAGTGGGGGTTTTCCGCGTCACCCGTGATATTGAATGATCTTGTGTTGGTTGAGGCGGGGGCCACTTTCGCCTTTGATCGTGCATCGGGTGAAGAGCGCTGGCGCAGTGAGTCATACCGCCCGGGGTATGGGAGCCCGCAGGTGATGTCGGTAGGAGGAAAGACTTATGTGGCTGTGCTGAAAACTGACGGGCTGGTCATCCTGGATGCGGAGAACGGGAAGACCCTGGGGTTTGCGATGTGGCGGACCAGCTTTCAGACGAATTCGACCACACCGCTGGAAATTGAAGAGGGGCGGATCTTCATTTCAACCGGGTATGACCAGGGATGCGCGCTGTTTGCGTTCAATGGGCAGACTTTGACGTCGCTTTACGAGAGCAAAAGTATGTGCAACCACATGGGGAATTCAGTTTTGCTGGATGGCTTTCTCTACGGGTTTGATGGCACGGCCCATCGGGGACGGCCGGTGGAGTTTACCTGTCTCGAATCCGAATCCGGGGAGAAGCGGTGGCACTTTGAAGGGCTGGGATATGGATCAGTGCTGGCCGCGGGTAGGGATCTCGTGGTGCTGACTGAAGCGGGTGAGCTTTTGATCGGAGCCGCGTCACCCGATGGCTTTCAAGAGCGATGCCGGGCACAAATACTTGAGGGGCGTTGTTGGACGCCACCTGTGTTGGCAAATGGAGTTCTCTATGCTCGCAATGCGGCAGGTCGCGTGGTGGCCCACCGTTTGGCGAAGTGAATGAAGGGCGTCGCGGCTTAGGTCAGGGCCTGCTTTGTTTTCTCGACCAGTTTCACCTCGTGAATGATCATCGTTTTATCGATGGCTTTGCACATGTCGTAGATAGTGAGGGCGGCGATGCTGACACCGGTGAGGGCCTCCATTTCGACTCCGGTTTTGGCATCGGTGCGGACAGTGCAGGTGATGCGCACCCCATTTGTCTCGATGGCGAAGTCGACGGCTACTTTGGTCAGAGGGAGCTGGTGGCAGAGCGGGATGAGCTCAGCCGTCCTCTTGGTGGCCTGGATCCCGGCGATGCGTGCGACGGCAAGCACATCCCCCTTGGGGACTTGCCCGTCGCTGATCGCCGCCACAGTTTCTGGCTGTAGCTGGATTAATCCCTCGGCAGTCGCTTCGCGGCGTACGACAGGTTTTTCAGACACATCGACCATGGCCGCGGTGCCGTCTTCTCGAAGGTGGGTGAGGGAGGGGGAATCGCTCATGGGCAAACTAAAGGGTGAAAAGCGGGAAGGTAAAAGGTAAAAGGTGCCTATGCGAATGCACTTAGTGGTGAAATGGGTTCTCTTATCGTGCTGTTTTTCTCCGGGAGTTCAGGCAGAAGATGGGAAGTCTGATTTGATGCGGATCGAAAAGGATGATGCTCGAATCACGATCCTGAGAGGGGATAAGGTGATCCTGCACTACAATAAGGTGCCGACTGCCAGTGCGGCCGAAAACGAGCCTTTCTACACTCGATCTGGATATCTATTCTCCGTCGGGGAAGGTGGTGACTGGCGATTATTCGCCGGATCACAAGCATCAGCATGGTCTTTTCTTTGCCTGGACGAAGACCGATATAGAAGGACGCGAACCCGAGTTCTGGAATCAGAAACTGGAGAAAGGGCGTATTTCATTCTCACGGGCAAAAGATCAGGACGATGTGGTCGAAAGTCCGGACAAGGTCAGCTTCACAGTTGAGCATTTGTGGGAGGACCTGGCCGGTGACGGGTCGCCTCGTCCTTTGATTGATGAGACATGGAAAGTGACGGCTTATGACGCGGGGGAAGATCGCTTTGTCTTCGATATCGAGGCCGTCCAATTGGTGAGGGGCCAGAGTCCGCTGACGATTCAGAAATACCACTACGGAGGTATGGCGATCCGGGGAACCACTCAGTGGATGCCTCCTGCCAAGGGAACGGATCCTGTCGGGACGATCATCACGAGCCAGGGCATGGGGCGAGTTGAGGGCAATCACAGTCGCCCTCACTGGGTCGGTATGCATGGCCCTATCGATGAGGGGCACGCAGGATTTGCTGTGATCAGTGATTCTCGCAATTTCAGGGCTCCGCAATGGGTGCGGGTGCATCCATTGATGCCGTATTTTGTATTCTCTCCGATGGTGGAGGAACCTTTTCAAATTGAGGGTGGGATGCCTTACTTCTCACGATTCCGCTATGTCATCTTTGACGGCGAGCCTGATGCAGAGATGATCAGCCGTGAGGCGGACTTGAAAAGATAGCGGACCTCGCAAGCGCTACCCCCCGATCGCGACCATCTTGCGACCGGGCTGATAGTTGTCGCGAAACTCGTGTTGCTCGGGCTTGCGGGCGACGACGTTCAGAAAGAATTTAGCGACGTCTTCGTCATTCATCTCCGGATTTCTAAGAACCTCGCGCATGTCGAACTCGAGGTGGCTGCCGAGACAGGGGCGGAGCTTGCCTTCGCAGGTGAGGCGGAGCTTGTTGCACGTTTCACAGAAGTGCAGATTGGTCATCGCTCCGATGAACCCAATCAGCTGACCTGTGCCGGGGACTTCGTAGTAGGTTGAGGGTCCGTTGGTGCGATAGTCAGGACGGGGGGTGAGTTCCCCCAGGCTGAATTCGATCAACTTCTTAGCGGTGCCGGAAGCTAGAAAGTTCTCTGAGGTCAGCACCTGTGAGGTGCTGACGGGCATGAGTTCGATAAACCGGAGAAGCAAATCCCGCTTTCTGGCAAATTCGATTATTTCGAGAAACTCGTGCTCGTTTTTGTTCCGCATCAACACCGTGTTGATTTTGATCTTTTCGAACCCGGCTTCGCGGGCCGCATCGATTCCGCCGATGGCTCTGTCGAGGATGTCACGACCGGTGGCCTCGGCGTAGGCCGCGGGATCGAGGCTGTCGAGTGAGACGTTGACGGTTCTGACCCCGGCATTCTTGAGCGCCTGCGCGGTGGTGATGCCGTCTGGCGTTAGTTTGCCGAGAAGGGTTCCGTTGGTGGAGATTCCAACGTCGGTGACGCCTTCAATCTCATTGAGCTGTTCGAAGAACCAGATGACGTTCCGGCGAGTCAGTGGCTCGCCTCCAGTGACCCGGATCTTTGAAATTCCCTGAGTGGCACCGACTCGGACTACCCTCAACATTTCTTCATAGCTCAGCACTTCTTCACGCGAGAGCCACTCCTGCTCTTCAGATGGCATACAATACTGGCATCGCTCATTGCAGCGGTCGGTGACGGACACGCGCAGATAGTTGATATGATGGCCAAATTGATCTTCCATGTGACTGTTACCGGCGACGCTCCCAGGCTACGACCCGGTTTCCTGAAAACCTGATGGTCTTTTCCACAAAGCCAACGTAGTCAATTCCTGAACTTAAGCCCCATCCCGGTCCAGTGCAGTAGCCAAAGCGGGGGTGTAGCCCATAGCGCCCGTAGAATGGACGATGGACATTCGCATAGCTAAGCGAAGTCCGAGGGACTCCGGCATTGCCGATGTAAGCCCAGGACTCGGAATTGCTACCGCCGCTACTGCCTTCCCGAACTATGTCGGGGCGGCCCCAGGCGAGGAAGGCGGCATCTTTGCTCATGCCCTCCTTGATGACGCCTTGTGAAACGAGGTCTTTGTCGCGGCTGCTCAGTTTCGAATACAGAGCCGGGTTCTGCTGGATGCGCTGCTCATAACCTGTCACGCACCCGGACAGCGCAAAGACTGTCAGAGTTAGAAAGGCGGTAGCGAGCGAGAATTTCATGGTGACTGAGTCTTTAAGTTCTCCAATTCAGTGGAGATAGCTATCCCAAATTTAGGCAACTTCGAGGAATAATGCCGCCTTCTCGTGGTTGCTAGTTACTTTGACGCCGTCAGCGGGGAAATCTTTCAGGGGTGTCTTCGTGAATTTCTCCAGTTTGGGCAAAGAAGGTCAGCTGAGAAGCGAGCTTCAAGACCGCTTCTCATGCCCAAGTGTCCTTCTCCATCCAATGGGGGCGGCTCAGGCAATCCTCCTACTATTAGTCCTGATATTGAAAAACGAATCAGTGAGAACCCACGTAAACAGGTGATTCCTTATGGGATTGCTGCCCCATTCAAAGACATCGTTCGAAGGGACAACTTCCGGGGGGGGCTCAAGGGATGCTTCAATCAACCAGACTTCATTGGCATTTCTGTCGACTCCGTTCCGTGGAGAAGTCCCCGAATGTATCCGAAGGCAAACAATCGACCGAGTATGGTGTAGCCGGGCTCTCCCTCGTCCTCTCCTTCCAACTGAGGAACATGATCCGGCCGAATCGGCCCCCTAAATCCTGCTGCTTTCAAGGATCGAATCGCAGCGGCCATGTCAGTTGGGCCGTTGTCATGAAACGTTTCGACAAAGGATTCAGGAGTTCCCCGCACATCGCGAAAATGGACAAACTGAATATGCTCTCCCAATCGGCCTATCGCCGCCTCAATATCCGCCCCCATCGTCGCAAATGATCCCTGACAAAAGCATATTGCATTGCGCGGGCTCGGAACCAGGGAGACGAGGCGCTCGAAATTCTCGACCGAGTTCATGATTCGCGCTTTGCCCAGAAACGCATCCATGGGTGGATCATCCGGATGCATCGCGAGAGTCACCCCAGCCTTCTCCGCATGTGGAACTAATGCGACCAGAAACGCCTCGAGATTTCTCCACAGCGACTCGGGCCCAATCACCTCCCGGGAAATTTTCTGTGGTGTGATCGTATCTTCCGAATGATTCAGGGAAACGGCGTGCTCTGCGTCGGTGGCATCGAAAGCAGTCACCTTTGCTCCGCCCCGTTCCGGAGCATCCAGCTGAGTGCGAACCCAGTCCGTGCCCGCCATAAAATTGTAGCAGAGGAGGGGAATCCCGGCCTTGCCCATGTCCTCGATCAAGCGCTTCATCAATTCCAGCTCAATTTCTTTCTCATCTGCTCCGATTTTAATTTTTTCAATCGGGAGAAAACCTTCAATCGCAACGAGCTCCAACCCTTCCTCCTCGATCTGGTCTTTCACCTTCTGAAGAGCCGCGAGGCCCTCTCCCGGATAACGGGTCACCACTCCCTCAACGCCACATTGGGCGGCCAACCGTAAGTTCCTCGTGGAGAGGGGAGACAAAACTGTAGAGAGCTTCATAAAATGAGGAGTAACGGCGACCATCTCTGAACAGAATCGGCCGAGACTGCCAGAAAAATTGCTACCGCAATTGCGAAAGACAGCGCAACTCTGGCGCAATTCCCGCTTTGCATCTTTGGTCGTGGCCGCTTAAATACGATCGTTTCAATCAACCAGCTGAATCAATACTATGTCCTTTCAATTTACCGGATTCGCAGACGAAGCAGAAAAATCTCTCGATGGTCAAATCGAGACCCTGAAAGAGGCCGGATGGTCTGCCATCGAATAAGGGGGGGGCTGCTCCATTCGGACCTCCCTTCCTTCGCCGGCTCTGTGAATCACCATCACATTTGCGTAGGGAGAATTGAGTTTGCGGGAGCCTATGGATCCTACTACGCTCAACCAATGTCATTCCTCTCCGTCGAGAACCTGACCTTGCTGCGGCAGCAACGTCGCCGGCATTGGTTTCAGTTTGATCTGGAGGAAAATGTGCTGATCGACGATGTCTCATTTCAGCTTGAGAAAACTCGATGTCTTGGACTGGTAGGGGAGGAGCAGAGCGGCAAGTTTGCGCTGACTTTGGCTCTATTGAAACTTCATGAGGTGGAGGCAGGGACGATTACCTTTGCGGAGGTGGATACGACATCGTTGGGCGATCGGCATTTTCGTCGGCTCCGTAAGAGAATACAGGCGGTATTTTCCGATGGTTTCGGTCAGCTGACTCCCAGTCTCACCGTCGATCAAATCTTCAGTGAAGTGCTTCAATTGTGGTACGGGCAGGAAGGTCGCGAGCAGTGGCAGCATCGAATCGAGTCAGTCATGGTAGCCTGCGGGCTGCCAGAGGCAATTCGGGTGCTCTATCCGGCGGAGTTGGATGCGGTCGAGCGCCAGCAGGTGGCGTTGGCCCGTGCGTTGTTGCCGAGGCCCTGGATGCTGATCTCGCACGGGTTCACACAGGGGCTGGATGCGGTCGAGGAGGCCGAATTACTGAATCTGCTGATGAAAGTCCGAGAGGATTTTGGGCTGACGATGCTGGTCACAACGGACGATCTTGCGGTGGCCCATCATTTGAGCGATGATATCGGGGTCCTGCATCGGGGTAAACTACTGGAGTTCGGAGCGGCCGAAGCGGTGGTGAGCCATCCAGCGCATGACTACACGCGTCGGCTCGTTAGCTGCTCTCTCTAGGTAGGGAGGTTAACTGCCGAATGCTTCTGAATGTGAAATGACTCCTCTCTTCCGCAAATTTCTAGGCATGAACTGGCTCCTTTTTGCCAACGTGCTGGCACTCCTGATTTTCGGGGTTTTTGCTGTCTACAGCGCCTGCTGGATGAGAGAGGACGAGGTTCTGGCTTCAAAGTGGAGGGACCAAGTATACTGGATCATTCTGGGGTTGGGGTTCTTCTTCGTCGCTAGCCTGGTCGACTACAAATGGATCAAGTATCTCGGTTTGCCGCTTTATATGGTAGCAACCGGGATGTTGATTTTCACGACCTTTGCTGGTGTGGAAATTAACGGGACTCGTGCCTGGCTGAATGTCGGGCCGATGCTGGTCCAGCCTTCACAGCTCGCCATGGCGGCCGGGCTCATCATGCTGGCGTTGGTTCTGTGCACGCTGCATACGCTTCATCCCATTCTTCGTAATCCGCTCATTCGATTAATGGTGAGCGGTCTAGTGGCGCTGATCCCCTTTGCCTTTGTCCTATTGCAGGGTGACTTCGGCTCAGCTCTGGTTTGGGTGCCGGTCTATGGATCGATGGTGCTGATCGGGAATATCCCATTCCGCTATCTCATCGTGATCACACTGTCAGTGACCATGTTTCTGCCCTTCGCCTTCTTTTTTGGCCTGAAAGACTATCAGAAAAAGAGGATCACGACTCAGATCGAAATGCTGCAGGGGAAGAAGGTGAACGTTCTTGCGGAGGCCTACAGCGCTCACAATAACTTACTCGCCATTGGTAGCGGAGGATGGAGCGGAAAGGGGTTTAAGAATCCCGAGACGATCAATAACAAGGGATTTATTTCTCCTGACACGGCCATCAACGACTTCATCTTTCCAGTATTTTCGGAGGAATTCGGATTTCGCGGTAGTCTCATGGTGCTGGGAGGCTTCATGCTATTACTGATGCAGTGCATCTACGTGGCGTTTTACAGTCGCGATATGATGGGGCGTCTTCTCGTGGTAGGAATCGTGGGGCTGCTCTTTGCTCACATATATCAGAATGTGGGGATGAATCTTTTAATCATGCCGATTACCGGGATTCCGCTTCCTTTGATTAGCTACGGGGGAACGTTCATGGTGGTGTTGCTGTTTCTTCTGGGTCTGGTTCAGAGCGTATGGGTCCACCGGGTCGACCCCGAAGCGCGCAAGAGTCGCCCCCGGCTTCAGGTCGAGCACCTTGATTAGTTGATCGCCCGTTTTCGATTCCGAAATACTCCACGGGGAGTTTAACTGAAAATCTCTTAATCTGGACAGTTGCCACTGGTGTTGCTTCCATGTAATCATTAAGCTCCCCGTAGGGTTACACCCGACTGATGATTGAAGTTAAGGACCTCACTAAACGCTATGCCGGTCGAACGGCGGTGGATTCGATCTCGTTTGAGGTCGATAAGGGTGAGATTGTCGGCTTTCTGGGACCGAATGGAGCCGGGAAGAGTACCACACTCCGAATGTTGACCTGTTTTCTGTCCGCTTCGGAAGGAACGGCGAAAGTGGCGGGGTACGACATTTACGACGACTCCATTCAAGTGCGTAAGCAAGTTGGCTACATGCCTGAGAACGTGCCGCTCTACCCTGATATGCGGGTGTCGGAGTATCTGAGGTTCAGGGCGCGTCTCAAGGGGCTTGGCTATCGCGCAACGAAGCGGGCCGTCAGCGAAGTGATGGATATTTGCAGCCTCGCTGAGGTGGAGCGATCGATTATTGCGACTTTATCAAAGGGCTACAAGCAACGCGTCGGATTAGCCGATGCCCTGGTGAACAAGCCTGACCTTCTCATTCTCGATGAGCCTACCAACGGGCTTGATCCTAATCAGATCCGGCAGTCGCGTGAACTCATTAAGCGCCTTGGTGAGCGCCACACCATCCTGATTTCCACCCATATTCTCTCGGAGGTGGAAATGACTTGTGGTCGTGTCATCATCATTGATAAAGGGCAGATTAAAGCTTCTGATTCTCCGAAGAATCTTATTCGACGCCTGCGTCGCCCTGGTGCGATCTTGCTGGAAATGAGTGGAGATGCAGACGCCGCAGGCAAGAAGATCGCGACTCTCGAGGGAGTTCAGGAAGTGGAGAAACTGGATGAGCGGAATGGGTGGGCGAGTTTTACGATCGCGACTGATCCCAATATTGACGTTAGAGAAGACGTGGCAGAACTGGTGAGGGGAGAGAACTGGAAGATTCGCGAACTGGCGAGCCGGACGGCGTCACTGGAAGATGCTTTTGTTGACCTTGTTCAGCGGGGGCCCATTAAGAAGCCGGATACAAAGGCACCTGAGTCGGATGACTCTCGAGGTGAGGAAGCAAGCAAGTCAACTAACCCTGTTGAGTCTGAGACCTAACCCTGTTGACTGTCGATTACCGGGATCTGTATGCGTGCATTTTTGATCATCTTCCATAAAGAACTGCGATCGTTTTTTCTATCGCCGTTGGCTTGGGTCGTGATGGCTTTGTTCACCTTCCTCAATGGTTGGCTGTTCGCCAGTATGGTGAACGCGATGACGATGAGGGTCAGTTCTCGCAGCCTGGTCTACAATTTGTTCAGTTCTGGTTGGTTCTGGATGGGGTTCTTCATTTTGTTTCCTTTGATCACGATGCGTCTTTTTGCCGAGGAGCGAAAAATGGGGACTATTGAAGGCCTGCTGACGGCTCCTGTGAGAACGTCGGAGGTCCTGCTCGGTAAGTATCTGGCGACGGTGGTGGTTTATCTCATCACAGTGCTTCCGGTATTTCTATTCTTTCCAATTTTTCAGGTGGTCACAGGTGAGGAGGCGGCTTATCACCCCGGAGCGCTGTGGGGCAGTGCTATAGGATTGTTGTTAGTGGGGCTCTTCAATGTGGCGATTGGGACGCTTGCGTCTGCGCTGACTTCAAATCAGCTCATCGCAGCCATGCTGACATTCGTATTTGTGATGCTTCACTATTTCCTTGGATTTCTTCACAATTTCGGCGTTGTCCCTGGATCGAGTTGGACCAGCGGATTGACTTATTTTTCGACGACTGAGCATATGCACTCTCTGACCGAGGGGCTGATCGACTCGGGACCTTTTGTTTATTATATCAGTTTCAGCGTGGTGATTCTCTCAGTGACTCATCATGTGTTGGAGTCCCGCAAGTGGCGGGCCTGAATTTGCGATTTAATTGATGTCAAAATCACCTGACAAACCAAAAAGCGAAGAGCGGTCCACCACGGCGCGCAACGGCGAAGTGGTGTCGACACGTCGGATTGCGCGCTACAGAACCGCCATCCTGGTGATTGTGCAGTTGGTCCTGATTGGCGTTGTGTTTGTCCAGTTGAACTATTTGAGCTGTCGCAGGCACCAGACTTGGGATCTTTCCCAGAACCGCCGCTTCACTCTGTCTGATACCTCGAAAGGGTTTCTTAAGAGCCTCGGTGGTGAAGTTCAGGTCGTGATGGCTTTTCTCGCGACCTCCGAGCTTCACTCTGATGTGAAGGGCTTGATCTCTGAGTTTGATCGACTGGGTGGTGATCAGGTGAGAGCTGAGTATCTCGATTTGAGTCGAAGCCGGACCCGCATTTCCGAGTTGAAAGATCAATACGGTCTGCAGTTCGGGGGTGATCAGATTTTGATCATAGGCGCGACCGGTCGAATTAAGGTGATCGGGGCGGAGGAGCTAGTAAGTCGTGATTCCAATTCAGGGCGGGTGGTTGAGTTTAAAGGTGAAGAAGTCATCACCGCCGCTCTACTGGAGGTGACTGAGCAGAAGCAACGGAAGATTTATCTGGTGGCAGGTAGTCGCCGGGCTGATGAACTGATACCTATTGCCTCTCAATTGCAGCCGATTGCGAATGCGCAGAACGCCCGGCTCGAGAGCTTGGTTCTGGAAGGACGTCAGGATATTCCTGCCGATGCTGATGCCCTGTTTTTCCCGGGGAATTCGACGGACCTCACCGAGAGGGAGATGAAACTGGTTCGCACCTACTGGGAGAGTCAGAAGGGTGGACTTGTGATCTTTCTTGATCCGACTGCGGAGACGCCCAATCTGAATATGCTGCTTCGAGAGCACGGTGTCGCGCCTCATGGTGATAGGGTCATGAGCGTATTGAGCATCCCCGGTGTAGCGGAGAAGAAAACTTATGACGTTCCCGTGGCACTGATGCCGGGCACTGGCCCCACCCGGAATCTTCCGGCCATGTCGATGAGGCTCGTCGGTCAGACTCAGTCTCTGGAGGTTCTATACGAAGATGATTTGCTCATCTCGGAGAATATACGTCCGCAACCGCTGATGGTGGCCGGCGAAGGATTCTGGGGAGAGACAGATTATCAGGCCGAAGTAGTTTCCTACAATCCTGACATTGACCACGGACGGCCAGATTTGGTTTATGCCGCAGCCTCGGTCGAGAAGGGGGAGTTGGGGGATGCTGACCTTGCAGAAGGCAGCTCTCGACTTGTGGTGGTGGGGAACCCTGATTTGCTTTCGCCGGACGGGAATACAGGCAAAGTAGCGGTCGATTTTACAATGGCTTCAATTAACTGGGTCATGAACCGGGAGGAATTGATAGGGATCACACCGCGGCGGCCGACAGCGTTCACTCTCAATGTCAGCCCAGCTGACTTTGGGTTGTTGCAATCGCTCATGATTCTGATGATGCCGGGACTGGCCCTGATCGTTGGCGGAATGGTCTGGATGAGGAGGAGAGCCTAAGCGAGGAAGCGAATGAGAGTCATTACTACAGCGATTCTAGGTCTTGTGGCGATCTTGCTGGGCGTGGTCATCTGGGCGGTCGATCATCAACCGGCGCTCGAGGATCAGTCGGCGGTGAATGCGAACGTGTTAGTTCGATTTGATCAGGACTACGTGGACAAGATCACCATTGAAAAAGGTCCGGTGAGGACGGTGATGGTGAAGCGAGGTGGCTTCTGGTTCTTTTCGGAGCCGGAGGAGGATCGGGTCAATTCCGGTGCTATCGCGGTCATTCTCGATCAGCTCAATCATTTGTCTCTGGTCGATACCATCGAGTCAAGCGACGTAGACCTTCGTCCGGAGGCCATTGGGATCAAAGGTGATAATGCGTTGAAGCTGACTCTGTCTGGAACTGCAGGAGAAGACTCCAAAGAGAGAGTCGAGCATTCTATTGTACTGGGTGTTGAGGCACCGAGGGCACAGTCTATCTACGCTCAACGAGGGGCTGATGGAGCAATCTTTGTGGTGGATGGTAATCCCCGGAAATGGCTTGAGAGCCCACTCGAGGCGCTTCGCGATTCAAGGCTGGTCAGTGCACCGGTTGAGGGAATTGTGCAGCTGGTTGTTCGCTGGTCGACGGGGGAAATGGCATTGCAACGCCGGATCACGAATCCTCCACAGGCGTGGGCTATCGCAAAGCCGCTCCAGACCTGGGCCAGTCCGGACGTCATGGATAAGTTGCTCGCGGATCTGGCAAAGTTACGAGTGGAAGAAGTGGTGGGTGAATCGGCGGACGTCAAGATTCCCAATCCGCTTCCTGAAGATTCAGTGGTGCTGCAGATTCAGGTTTTGGGGGTCGAGAAGCCTCTGACTGTTTTTCTGAAACAGGTGGAGGCTCCTCCTGTCGAAGGGGCTCCTGCCCTTCTTGAGGCAACGGTGTCTGATCGCCCGGTTGTATTTCGACTGCAGAGCACCGTGCTTGATCAGATTCCGAAAACGACGGATGACGTTCGGGATCGAACGCTCGCAAGAATTCCGATGGCCTATCTGGATTCGATTACGATTCAAAGCAGGATTGACCCCTATGTGTATCTCAAGTCGCAGCGCATGGATGAGGGACTCCGGTGGGATGTGAAGATCAACAATAAGCTGATGCCAGCCAATCTTGCTCAGGTGGCTTCGCTGGTGAGTGGGGTGAACGAGGCTGCTATTCAGGGGTTTGCTTCTGATTCGGCCGAAGACTTGACTGAATTTGGTCTCAATCCGCCGGCCCGGCGGGTCACCTTTGACCTCAGGTTCCCAGGTCCTCCTAATCAAGATGGCAGCCCGGGGCAGGAGCAGGCTTTGCAGAGAGTGCTTAATCTTGGATGGAAAGAGGGCAATGAGCAGCGCTTGTTCGCGAATTTTGAGGGGGAGGGATTTGTTTATGAATTGGACCCCACTTTCGTGAGCTTGATCCCTACCCATCCTATCAAATGGCGTTCACGCAGTGTGCTCACATTCAGCCCGTTTCATCTCCGATCGATTACGAGGGAGCAGACGGGGCGCGAAAATTTGAAGCTGGATTACGACTACCGGAGAGATCAGTGGAAAGCTTTTCGCAACGGAGGTGAGGTGTCGACCAGTCTCGATATTGCAGCAGCCCGCCGTCTCAGGGATCGGTTGGGGGCTTTGACTTCAGCGGGTTGGTATCTTTCGCTCGCCAGTGCCTACGAAGCTTTGCAAACGCCTAGCGTTAAATTTGTGATCGTGACCAATGAGCTTGACCCGGCAGTGGGCGAACCGCGCCCGAAGACTTATGAGGTTAAGCTTGCGCCGTCGTCGACAAACGTTTATTTCGGTCAGATTGAGGGATCTCCCGACGTATTTATTCTGGATCATGAGACTTATCGCGACCTTATTCGCCCAGTTACCTCTTCCCGGATCACGAATCCATAAAGGTGCTCTTTATGGTATTCTGAGGATTTGTTCGGCACTTTTGCTGGCGTTCACTTGCGGATGCGAGGGTGAAGCCGCCAAACTGGAGAAGTTAGACAAGCTGGTCGAAGCCACAGCTCCCAAAGGTGCCTACGAGCAGGTGTGTATGGCCTGTCACGGTGACAAAGGGCAGGGGAACGAAGAGTTGTTGAGCCCTTCCATCGCTGGATTACCGGCGTGGTATATTGAAGAGCAGTATCAGAAGTTTCGGGAAGGCAAGCGAGGGGCCCATCAGGATGATACTCAAGGTCAACAGATGCGGGCCATTGCACTGAGTTTGACCGAAGCGCAAATCAAGCAGGCTTCGAAAACAGTCTCCGAATTCCCGGTGATACTGACTGAAATGCCCCCCGAGGAAGCGAATCTGTTGAAAGGGCGTCGGCTGTTTGCGAACGAGTGTATGGCCTGCCATCGCTACAATGGAAAGGGAGAGGTAGTGTTTCACAGCGCGCCGCTCATTTCCCTGAACCGCAGCTATATTCGGCGGCAGTTGGAGAACTACCATTCAGGTAAAAGGGGGGCTGAGCCCGACGATATATACGGCAACAAGATGGTCGATGTGAGTTCCCGACTTGGAGATGAGGAGATCGATGCTCTGGTCGACTATATTGGCGCTCTCGCTCACGGGGATGATCCTCGGCCGGAGAGGGAGAAGTGATTGAGGACTGTTCGAAATCCCCCTAATCTATTATCCCGAATTGGTTGAGGAGGAAGTCGATAAAGACGGGTGTGTTTTTCAGGCCAATCCCGAATTTAAAATCGTTTTCGACGCCCATCGTATCCAGCTTTTCTTTGAGCGCTTTGCCGAAATAGGGGTGGTGAATCACTTTTCCTGTCGTGGCCGTCGAAGGCAGCGGCAATTCGTCGAATCGACCAGAATAGACAAGGTAGGTGGGAGGATCATCTTCACTCACATATTCCCAGGGTGAGATAGAAGTGATTTGAGATCTCAGTTTGTTCGTGAGCGGAGGCGAATAGACTGACCCAAACAGTTTTCTGAAACTGGGATGAATCAGCTCGGACCCTCCAATGTGTGAGTGTATCCAGTCGGGTATGAGGTTGGTCGGGCCGTTGATGGGAATGAGGCAACAGACGCGAGTCGACTGCCGGGCAATTGGGTCCTCTGATTCGGGGATCGCCAGATCGTCATGGTAGCCAAGCCAGAGCGTGATGACACCACCGGCCGAGCTGCCTGAAAGGGCGAGTCGACCTGGGTCAAGGTTCCACTCGTCAGCCCGGTGTCGTAGTGTTTGCACAGCCCTGGCACTGTCTTCAAAGGGAGCCGGGCTCAGCGTGGATTCCCCATCGACGAAGCGGTAGTTCACGCTGGCGCAGGCGATGCCCTGATCGAGGTATAAAGTGGGATCAAAGCTTTGCTTGTCGCCGCCGACAAATCCGCCGCCGTGAAAGTATATCAGCAGTGGAAATCGCCGACCGTCGCGGCTCTGTTTCGGAATCCAAAGGTCGAGACAATGTCTCTCATGGGTGCCGTAGGCGATGTTGGGATGGGTCGGAGCAATACGAGATTGCCTTTTCTCTTTTCGATCCTGTTGGGCACTGGAGAGGGCAGGAGCCAGAAGGGCGAGGAAGAGGAGTAGCAATCTCATCGGGATTCCAAGGCATTATTGATGACCCTGTCGATGTGCCGGGAGTGGCGAACAGGCTGAAGCGCTGGCTGATCTCCGGAGATTCGAGATTCAAGGAGATAGATGGCCTGACTTCGAGCGGCGGACACATACTTAGAGTCATCTTTCAGTCCGCTGAGGGCAATGAGCCGATCAATGTATTCGATTTGAAGTGCTTCGCGGAAGCTGTCGACCTGATTGTCTGGATCGCCATTCATGATCGCACTGTCGAGAGCTGTCATGAAGGTTTCGAGATCGTATTCATTGCCGTAGAGCTCTGAGTCAATGATACGGGCCAGTGTGTTGCGATGCAGAAGTTGATCGAGAACCTCCTTCTGGATTGAGAGCACTCGCTCGTGGATTTTTGGATCTTCGTTGTTGTCGAGATTCGAGAAGTTAAAGCCGCGGCGCTGTAGTTGCAGGCGGCTGATGAGAGAAGGACTCAGGTCGATTGCACCCGGGCCGAATACCTGGTTCTCCATATGGCGCATGGCAGTGCTTTGAAGCTCCGCTGAAACGGGAGTGAACGGATTCTCCGCAGCACCTTTCTGGCCATCGAGAGAGCGGTCAATATAGATGCCGCCGATGTATCGGGAGAGAGTCACTGCGGCGCGCTCGTATTCCCGCATCAGACTGGAGAAGGCAGTGCGCAGTTCCTGATAGCTTTCTCCTTCGACGGGGAACTGGTCGACCAATTTTGGAAGAGTCAGTTTCACCATGGTCATCTGATCAACTGCGTGGGCCACCGGCTCGCTGGTGAGATCATTGATCATGGCCCGGGGATCTATTCCGCTACCGGCGGTGCGCATGTCATCGGCATCGTTGGCAAAGGCATGCTCCGGCAGCGTTGATCCAGCAAGGATGCTCTCCAGGTTGGCGTCGGAGTCATAGCCAAAACGGATCGCCCAATGATCATAGGGCCCCGGGACGATTGAGTAGTAGTGCCCTTGTTCTGTAGGATCGAGCGCAAGGTTGATGGGAGAATAGTCCATCACGGAACCTGTCAGCCCTGTCCTGCTCGTGAGCTTCTTGTTGTGGATCTGTTTCCGGTTGTAGAGGGTGCTTGCCCGGAAATTGTGATTGAGTCCCAGCGTGTGTCCTACTTCGTGAAGAACAAGATCCGTGAGCGCTTCAGTGATCAATACGTCCATTTCGACTGGGCCGTTCCCGAAGCGGGCGGACTGCGCTCGCAGGATGGCGCCCCCTGCGATCCGGTTGCTGTGGAGGCAATCTCCATACTGACAGAAATGACCGGTTTGCGCGGATTCACCTGTGGAATTGCTACGGTCTCGCTGACTGCCGAGTTCAACGACTTCTTTGAATCGAATGCGGTTGGTCAGGAATACATACTCCAGCATGATGTCGGCACCCAGGATCTGACCGGTGCGCGGGTTAACAAAACTGGGGCCATATCCGCCAAATGGAGGGTCGGGGGAGGAAGTCCATCGGAGCACATGGTAGCGAATGTCGTCGGCATCCCACTTGGCGTTGTCGGGTTGGATCTTGACCTCGATGGCGTCGATGAGTCCTGCTGACTCGAACGCCAGGTTCCATCCGAGCACAGCGTCTCGAATAGTGTCGCGAAGTTCGATCGGGGTCGTATTCTCAATCCACCAAGTGAGGGGTTCGACCGGCTTCGATTGCTCAGCTTCGGGCTTCTTCTTTTTGAGGTTCCAGCGGTGAACGAAATCCCGATAGGGCGCGCTGGACTGAGACGTCAAATCAGTGACTTGAGTGGTGAAATAGCCGACGCGGGGATCATCAAAGCGAGGCTCGTAATCATTGTCAGGCATGGCGATGAGAGTGTGCTGCCCTTTGATGGTGATAAATCGGGAGTCCGCCACATCGCTCTCGCCTTTTTTTGATGGGTGGAGATTTTCGAAGACGTATTGTACGCGGAACAGTGTGTTGTCGGGGAAGCTCTTACTTTCAAGGAATCGGGTTCTCTCTTTGGAGAGATCACCGAGTTTGAAGATGTCATCTTTGTCATCCTTCGACTTGCCCGGCTTGAGTTGTCGGAGGAATTCGTTGAGAAAGATTGAGTCGGCTTTGATGAGGTGCCGCGCCATCGTTTCATCGGATGCTTCAATTTTAGGACTGGCCAGAATTGCTTCCGAAACGTTGGCTGAAGCGGCACGCTTCAGCGCGCTGTTCGGATTGAAGTAGAAGCTGGTGTTCTCGGCAACAAACTCGATGCGTTCGAAATGCCGGTGTAGCGAAAAGACTCGTGAACGGCTGAACTGTCCTCGGAACAAATCTAGTTCGGCGACCCCGTCCAAGGTGTGGCTGAAGTGAATGAACTCGGGTTTCCCGGATTCTCCGCTCAACTGCTTATCGGAAATTTCCAGATAGAGCGTTCCGGTCGTCTTGTCCTGATGAATGGGGAACAGTCCCTCCGTCGACTCGCAGTTCTCAAGGATTGCAGCGAAGGATTTCTTGTCCTCTTTCTTGGCTTCGTCCTCTTCTGCGGCGGACTCTTCACAGAGCCCCAGTGAAAGGGTCAGACTCGCTATCAAGAAGAGCGAAAATTGAAGGAAGCACATGTCGGGCTGCCTAAATAGGTGGTAATTGGCGTTTGAAGTCATGGGAAGGGCGTCCTATATTTTGGATCGTTTGCGAAAATACTAAACCTCAATCATGCGAAAGAATATCCTCATTGCCGCCCTTTTTGGTCTTGCCGTCCCCGCTATCAGCGTTCAGGCAGAAGGTCCAGATTTCGAAAAAGACATTTATCCTTTTATTAAGGAGAGTTGCCTTGAATGTCACAAGCCCCCCTACGAAGACGAGCGTGGCCGGACCCGTAAGCCCAAGGGCGGTTTGGTTATGGCGACCAAGGAAGGTCTTTTAAAAGGTGCCGGAGATGAGGACGACGGCTGGGAAGAGATCATCGTTGCCGGTAAGCCGGACGATAGTTCTATTTATACGTCGACCATGCTTTCCATGTCTGACGATGACCACATGCCACCTGAGGACAAGGCTGAAGAGTTGACTGATGCTCAGAAGGAACTGCTCAAAGCATGGATCGCTGCTGGTGCCGACTTCGGTGACTGGACTGCGGATCCTGAGTTCGCCAAGTAATTCCTGGCCCTCAATGCGAGCCTTTCAGGTATCGCGTTAGATTTTCAAAAAGCCGGAGCATTTGCTCCGGCTTTTTTTGTGCCTGCCTCGATTCGCTGTTTGCGAGGCTCATGTGTTTGCGTCACAATTTGGCGTGCCAAGTAATCTCAATACCTATTCGGAAGACAATTTTCTGCATCTGGATGTCGACAAGGTGTTGCGGACGGTCGATGCGCTTCATCACCGAATTGGCGAGCGTTTTCCTGAATCAGGTCTCAATCGTGTTTGTGGAGAACTGGAGTCTGTGTGTTGCCGCAGTCGAGAGCGCATCGCGTGGATTTCTCGACCAATCTGGCCTTTGCGTATTCTGCGATACGTCCTCATTGCAATCATTGTCTTTGGAATCCTGTTCACCGTAGTGGGGATCAAAGATGCGGTTCTCGCCGAGATGGGTACGATCGAATTGATCCAGACATTGGAAGCTGGGCTCAATGAGGTGGTCATGATTGGAATTGGGTTGCTCTTTGTGTGGACTTTGGAATCCCGGCTGAAGCGACGTCGTGCATTGAGGGCTCTTCATGAACTGCGGTCGATTGCGCATGTGATCGACATGCATCAGCTAACGAAGGATCCTGATCGAGTGTCGCTGAATCGGACCGATACTAATTCGTCTCCCAAGATGAACCTGGATGCCTACGGCCTGCGTCGTTACCTGGATTACTGCAGTGAGATGTTGAGTCTGGTCGGCAAAGTTGCCGCATTGCATCTTCAGACCATGGATGATCCTACCGTGGTAGCAGCAGTGAATGAGATTGAGGCGCTCACCACCGGCTTGAGCCGTAAAATCTGGCAAAAGATTGATATGCTGCGAGAGCAGATGGGATGATAGCTCAATTGGAACTTGCCGATTCCATCCATGTTAAGGCTTCGAGCAGAACTTCAGTAGGCCCTACCGTATGGCCGCCTGAAAAGGGGAAGGCTTTAATGGAATAACTGCGTATCTCCAAAACACCAGAGTCCTTGTCTACCCCGGCGTTGGCGTTTTTGTCACTGTCTCCGTTGATGACAGCAATCGCCATCTTCTCAGGGTAGTTTAGATCGTAGTATTCGCTGCCGCCAAGCCATCCTCCGCAGGCGGCGATTCCCTGCCAGGGGCGGCCCAACCAAACGCTGTAGTGATAGGCTCTCCATGCGCCTCCTGACATGCCTCCTAGATAGAGGCTGGTAGGGTCGTGGTCCACATTGGCCTCAAGATGAGGAAGGAGTTCCTCAAACATGCTTCGACCAAGATCCTCATCCATTTTGTTTTTGAATCCGTCGCACCCAACGGCTACCCATCCTGCCTGGTCGGCTGCCTCGGCAAAGGAACCGAGAATCCCTTTTCCTTTCCCGCCGGGGCTGAACAGAATGAGGAGAGGCGGCTTTTGATTGGGATCGTAACTCTTCGGGTATTGAACATGGTAGGTCACTCCGTGCTGGCCTTCGGCCGTATGGAATTCAGTAGTGCCTGCCCTTGTTTTTGCCGTTTCAAGCTTTTCAAGCCGGGCCTTCTCGACTTCGGCTAGATAGGCCTAGTCGTTCCCGGAAAGTCGCGATTCTGCGAGTTGGTATTCAGCGCCCGTACTGATCTGTAGCTTCACGATGCCAGATGCGGCATCATAGTGGAGAAGCTCAGTCTCAATGGCCTTGCCGTCGGTTGACGTCCAGCTCCGCGCCTGAAGGCGGAGGCCTAGAAGCAATACGGCAGAGACAAGCAGGACGGTGCCAACTCTCATGATGCTACAGGGAGATTGAAGGAGGGCGTTACTTCACCGGCGAATAGTCAGTGGAGCGAAGGAAGGTTGATTGCACGCCACCTTTAATCAGCAGTTTCTCACCATCGCTCTGTGATTCGTCACGGGCTTTGGTCCAGGCCGGGTCGCTTCCAAAAGCCTTGAACGAAGCATTGCGGGCCTCTTCAGAAGGAGCTGAGATGAAATAGAGCAGGGTGGTACTGGCGCCTTCCTGATTGTCGGCTAGATGAAAGTAAGCCAGGTTCGTGATGCCGTGTTTTTCAAACAAGCCAACCGTGTGATCGCGAAAACGGGCATCGAGTTTAATTAGTTTGCCCAGATTCGTGGTGTACTGGCGCATTTCATAGATCTTGCTCTCATCAGCCTTCAATGAAGAAATGGCGGGAGAGTAGTCCGTCAGATTGAGGAACCTGCTGTCGACTTTGCCCACCAGTTTGCCGTCGGCTGTGGATGATTTGTAGGCGGATTTCCAAGCTGGATCGTCACGAAAGGCTTTCCATGCTGCCTCGCGGGCTTCAAGGCTCGGGTATCCTAACAGGTATACGAGTTGATTGCCCTCATTCTCTTCTGGTGCCCAATAGATGAGATTGGTCATTCCGTGCTTCTCAAAAATGGCCATGGTGTGATCGCGAAATCGGGCGTGAAGCGCATCGAGCTTGCCTTCGTTGGCGTGGTAGGTACGAAGCTCAAATAGTTTCAGGTCGTCTTCGGCCAGTCCCGTGCCGAGAAATAGTGCGGAGAGAAGAAACGTGGTAATGAATGATTTCATAATATTCGTAGAACGGGGGGATTCAGGATGCGTCGTTAAGGTTTCTCGCAAAAATCCAACGACACCAACCTATCAGAAAACAGAGGCCACCCAAGGGCGTGATAGCGCCGAGTTTGGTGATGTTGGTCAGGGCCAGGATGTAGAGGCTGCCTGAAAAAAGGAGAATCCCGGCCAGGAAAAAGTAGAAGCCGCGTGCCGGCCTGATTTGCGTTGAGATGACGAACAGGGCGAGTCCGTGTATCAGGTGGTAGATAGTCGCTGTTTTCCAATTTTCCACTCGGCCGTTCGCTTCGAGAGTTTCCTCAAAACCGTGAGCGCCGAAAGCACCCAGCGCGATGCCGAGAAAGATGACGATGGCTGAAATTCGGATGCGGGAGGTAGATGTCATGCGGAGAATTAATGGGGTGGAGAGATGAACGCGTGCTGATAGAATACGTCGTGGCTCCCTGTGTCGAGACTATCCCGCTTCTGCTTTGCTTCTTCGAAGTCCTCCATGTCAGGAGCCTGAAGCGGTGGACCAGGAGAGTTCGCACACCAGCAGGGTGAGGCGTGCCCGATTTAACTACGGCCTGACGGGTAGTGGGGCCGCGTAGCTGGCAGGATCTTCGATTTGTGGTCCTGCAATCGATTCTCCAGTCTCAATGGAAAAGCGGTTGGATGAAATGACAAGTCGGTCACTGTCTTCGAAGCGGCCGAGGACGCCTTCAGCGGTCTCCAGTCTTCTGACGTTTGTCAGGATAAAGGAGCCCAGCGTAGGGTCGAACGTAATCTGTCCGGCACGAGCGGTGCGATTGGGATTAAATTGCGTCAGAATCACTTCGTGGGCAGTGAGTTGCGGTTCGCTGGACCGGGAGGTGGAATCACTGGCGCGAACATGGGCTTCGACCGCTTCGATCAAGAACTCATCGTGCTCAATGCGGACATTGCCGGAATACACGATACGGTTGCCCTCTCTGCTGCTGTGATCGGCTGCAATTCTGAAGATATCGCGCCGGATGGGGCGGGGAGGAAGGGACTCCAGAGTTGGACCGAATGAAGTAGTGATCTCGATAACCGCATCTGAGGCAGGCAGTTGCGAGGCTGATCCGGGGAGACTGGTTGAGGGAATAACAGGGCTTGAGTAGGGCTCTGCCGACGCAAAGGCGGGGGCCGTTGGCGGCTCAGCCGGCGTCTCACCGTCGGTGGGCATGAACCTTACAGAGAAGTGAATCTCTTCAGCAATTGCGCTGCTAGAGTTTCGATAGGGGAATTGAGCAAGGACCAGCGCCACCAGTGAAATCGTGGCGACTGCCGCGATTGAAGCCGCGATCCAGAGCGAGCGATCCCGAGAACTGTTGAGGGGAGTTGAAGACTCTTCGTTGTGCGATGGCTGGACGGTTTGCTCAAGAATGGCAGTCACCAGTGCCTGGTCGTTGGTGACTGAGCCGAGTCGAGCCTGCTCACGGAGTGCGGCATCAACGAATCGCTCATCGGGAGCAATGTCAGATTTTGAGTCGTAAGTCATATCAAGTGTCAGAGGAAAGCTTTTGATCAAGGCATTGCTTGAGGAGGCGGCGGGCGCGCTGAAGCCGTTTGCGAACTGCGGCGGGGGCGATACTGAGCTGAGCGGCCGCTTCATCCCCATTGAGGCCATCAAAATAGAAAGAGCGAACTGTTTCACTGAGATTTTCCGGAAGCCTCAGGAGGCAGTTTTCGAGTGCTTCAAACAACGGGCTACTCCCAGTGGCCCGAAGTGTCTGCCAGGCCGCCACGTCGGCATCAATACCGGCGAGTTCGTTGTCGCTGAGATCGTAGCGACTGTTCTTGCGCAGCCATTCCCTCCATTTGTTTCGAACGATGCCGCGCATCCAGGTGGCGAAATCACGAGTGATGTCAAAAGTTCCCGCCTTCTGATAAGCTGCAATGAACGCATCCTGAACGATGTCTCGTGCCGAGGCGTCGTCGCGGACAAGTGCGCGGGCGTAGACCAGTAAGTCACGGTGATGCAGATCTACCAACTGGGCGAAATCTTCATCAATGCGTGGATCCAAGTCTAGATTCTCCGCGTTGTCTCTGATGGGGACAATCTGCATCACTAAACACCTATTGACGAGCCCTCTTCGATTTGTGACCTCGAATTTCCGTCAATTGAACCTCGATTCCTGTGGTATTAGAAAAACTAATCACAAAATCGGAGTCTCTCCTGATTTTATCTCCAAAATGCCTAAAATGAACGATTTGGGATAAGTTCAGCTAATTTACGTAAATAATGCACAAATTCCTTTTGCAGGGGATTCTCTGACTCCTAAGCTATCGGCTTACGTAGATTTCTAGTCTTCTGAACCATTTTTCATGAAACTCCCACTTCGAGCCCTTCTCGTCCTCTTGGCAATTGGAACTGCTGCACCTGTTCAAGCAGAGGATATTCACCAAGGAAACTGGCTCGCATGGCGTGGCCCTCTTCAAACCGGCGTCAGTTTGGAGAGTTACGCTGACTACGAGTTTAACGAGGACCCGCTCTGGACGGACGACATCGCAGGTCGAGGGACTGCCACTGTATTCAATGGGCGTTTATACACGTGGGGCTATCGCGGAACTGGTCCGGATCTTGAGGAAGTCGTTCAAGCTCGTGATGAGAAGACCGGTGAGATTTTGTGGGAACGCGCCACTCATGATTTTATTTCTGACACCATTTACAATCGATACAGTATCGGGTCCGTTGCGATCGATCCGGAGACGGAGAACGTCATTGTTGCGACCACATACGGTTTGGTGACTTGTTATTCCAAGGATGGCGATCAGATCTGGGAGCACTCCATGATTGAGCGATTCGGTCGGCTTAGTTTCCCTAACGGGCGTGCCGGATCTCCTGTTATTGATGGAAACATCGTGATTATCAGGGGAGTGACCAGCTACTGGGGTGCTGATGGGCCAGCCCGCGATCGTTTCTTTGGATTCGATAAGAAGACTGGCGACCTGCTCTGGTCGTCGACTCCGGGCGTAGGCCCTCCTTACCTAAAGGATAGCTCGATGAGCACGCCTTTCCTCGAGACTCGAAACGGGAAGCGGGTCTTCTACGCCGGCACAGGTTGCGGAAACATTGTTTGTGTCAACGTTTTCGATGGAACTCCGCTTTGGCGCTTCCAGGTTTCCAAGGGCGGTTTGAACAGTTCTCCTGTGATCAAAGGTGATACATTGATCTGTCTGCACGGTAAAGAGAACATCGACACGACCGAGATCGGCCGGGGGTTTGCTCTTAGTCTTCCTGCAGATTATGACAATACCGGTGGCGAAGTTGATCCAGTCCAGAAGGGTGCACCCCGTCTTCCAGAGACAGCAGAAGCGTGGCGCAATCGTCTTGAGATGTTCACTAGTTCTCCAGTTCTGGTAGACGACAAGATTTATCAAGTCGTTAAGACGGGAAGCCTCGTTTGTGTCGACGCCAATAGCGGAGAGTATCTTTGGGAACTCAAGCTGGCCAATGAGCAGCTCCACGCGAGCCCCGTTTATGCCGATGGTAAACTCTATGTGCCGATGTTTCCGGGTGATTTCTACGTGGTGGACGTCACTGGTGACGAAGGAAAGATTGTCAATGAATTGAAGCTCGACGGGAACTGTGTGGGATCGCCTGCGATCTGTAACGGACGAGTCTACGTCCACACGACGGAGAAACTTTATTGCTTTGAGATCAAAAACTCTGGAATCCAGTGGGCTGAAGCGCCTGCGACAGTCATGCCTGAGGCAGGGGAGCCAACGAAGCTTTCCTCCATTCCGGTAGATCTTCTGCTTACGGCGGGTAGCTCGGCTGATGTCAGCTTGGTGAAAGCCGATGGCAACGGTATTCCCATCAGTGAGGCCGGGGTAGCAGAGTGGGGCACATTTATTCCGCCTACCGCCAAAGTGAAAGCGACGATGGACGCTGCTTTCGAAGGCAATACAATTTCCGCCAAAGCAGACGCCCAACTTTCTGCCGGTGCCTGGAAGGGGACTGCTGAAGGTCTCACGGGTTTTGTAAGGGGGCGCGTCATTTCCAATCTGCCGTATACAGAGGGATTCGAGAGTTTTGAGATCGGTGAGGGTGGCTTTGCCTATCCTCCACTTCCCTGGATTGGGGCTCGCCTCAAGTGGGAGGTGCGTGAACTCGACGGCAACAAGGTGCTCGCCAAGACGCTCGACCGGGTTCTCTTTCAGCGTTCGCTTTCTTTCATCGGTCATCCCGATCTGTCCAACTACACGGTGCAGGCAGACGTGATGACTGACGGCAGCCGTCGAATCAAGTCGGTCGTCGGTCTGATCAATCAGCGATACATCATCTCTCTGGTTGGTAACGCCAATATCATAGAGGTGAGCTCGAATCACGAGCGTATCAAGGAGTCAGCGCCATTCCCAATTTCTGCGAACGTTTGGTACACGCTTAAGACCCGGGTGGACGTGGCCGAAGATGGTTCCGGCGTCATTCGTGCCAAGGCCTGGCCTAAAGGAGAAGCCGAGCCCGATGCCTGGACGATAGAAGTCGCTCACAAGAACGCACATAAGAAGGGTGCTCCCGGCCTTTTCGGGTTTGCTCCTCAGAGCCAGAAGAGCGTTTTCATCGATAATATTTCCATCAGTTCAAACGAGTAATTTTCAATTTGATCAATCTGACCCTGACAATACCAACGCCAATTCGATATCCAGCCAAAATGAAATCCATACTCCATCTGCTCGGTCAATCACTGTGCCTGCTTCTGTTGGTTCTCTTCACTTCCTGTGCGAAACAAGAGAGCGGACCTGAAAAGAAGGGGAGCGCTCCCAGCGACGCTTCACCAGAAGAAACTCCAAGCCCTGCACCTGAATCGGCTATTCCCGGGGGCGGCGAATGGTCGACCTGGGGACGTGATGCCTCCAATAACATGATGTCTCCGGCGACTGGATTGCCGATAGATTTTTCCGCTGGCGATTTGGATGACGACGGAAATGCGGTGGATGCCAAGCACATCAAGTGGGTGGCCGAAATGGGATCACAAGCGTACGGCACTGCCACTGTAAAAGACGGTCGCGTCTTTATCGGTACGAACAATGAGAAGCCTCGTCTTGATTCGGTGGTCGGTGATCACGGAATCGTGATGTGTTTCGATGAGAAGACCGGTGAATTGATTTGGCAGTTTTCGGTGCCTAAGCTGGGTGCTGGAAAAGTGTCTGACTGGGAATTCCTCGGAGTGTGTTCTTCATTCACTGTGGATGGGAAGTATGGCTATGTTATCACTAACCGGGGAGAAGTGATTTGCCTCGATGTCTACGGAATGAGCGACGGTAATGACGGTCCATTCCAGGATGAAGCTAAGTATCAGAACGGAGGCCTTGAGAAACTGGAAGGGGCTGAGCCGGCTGAACTTGATGATAAGAGCGCTGACATCGTGTGGGGATATGACATGCGAAGTAATTTGGGTGTGTTTCCTCACAACATCACATCCAGTTCGGTGGTGATTTCCGACAAGTATGTTTTCGCCAGTACTTCGAATGGAGTGGACTGGTCTCACATCAATATTCCAGCTCCCTACAATCCATGCCTCGTGGCTCTCGACAAAGAGACCGGCGAGTTAGTCGCTGAGGAAGCCAGCGGAATTGGCGAGCGCATCATGCACTGCAACTGGTCATCTCCCGGATACTCGGCAGACCTTGCCGGAACTCCGACGGTGGTTTTTGGTGCCGGTGACGGATTTACCTACGGATTTCACGCCAGTGAGTTCGATGAAGAGCAAGACGGTGGCGAGACTTTCAATCTGTTTAAGGAAGTCTGGAAAGTTGATTGCTGTCCTCAGGAGTATCGCGTTGATGAAAACGGTGAGCCGATCAAATACGCGACTTACCCCGGCCCATCCGAGATTATTTCTTCTCCGGTGGTCTACAATAACAAGGTGTATGCGGCTATCGGTCAGGATCCAGAGCACGGCGAAGGTGTCGGTTGTGTGACTTGCATCGATCCGAGCAAGGGCACTGGCGAAGATGCCGTGGTCTGGCAGTTTAAAGATGTAGGGCGAACTATCTCGACTCCCTCAGTGGTTGATGGGCTGGTCTACATTTCAGATTACTCCGGTCGCGTGTTCTGCCTCGATGCAGAGACAGGTGAGCAATATTGGGAGCATGACACTCTCTCACACATATGGGGATCGACGCTTGTCGTGGACGGCAAGGTCCTCCTTGGAAACGAAGATGGCGAGATGGTGATTCTCAAAGCAGGTAAAGAGTACGAGGAGCTCACCATCGTGAACTACCCGGCTCCGATTTACGCCACGCCAGTGATTGCTAACAACACTCTTTATGTCATGACCCAAACTCACCTATACGCCTATCAGATGGGTGGTGAGTAAGCGGTGGTTGACATTAATTGAGTTCGAAAGCCCCTACACTCATGAAAACAGCAGCCATCGTCACGGTGTTTGTGATCTTCGGGATCCTACATCAAGATTTCTGGAACTGGGATGACTCGAGCCTTGTGCTTGGGTTTATGCCGGTAGGCCTCGCCTATCATGCCTCCTATTCAGTCATTGCCGCCATCCTTTGGGCGTTGGTGATTAAATTCGCCTGGCCAACCCGGTTGGAGGAGTGGGCTGAAGGCGAAGACGCTGACTGAATTGAATCCCTGGATCGAGCGTCCACGGTTCCTGAGGGGATCAAACCCTGTTAGGTCCTTCACTCAATTGACTTCGCTCCGCTCCGTCTTTCTCCATCCCATTCCGAATCTGTTGAATTTCTCATGAGTTTTCTACTTTCCCAAGCCCCGGTTGGGGCACCCGTTTCGACCACGCCGCTGATTGTTCTCGGCTTCTATCTCTGTCTTTTGCTCGGGCTTGCGCTGTTCAGTGGCAAGTTTTTCCGAGGCACTTCGAAAGACTACTTTGTTGCCAGTCATTCGATTGGTCCATTCATGCTGCTGATGTCGGTCTTTGGAACCACCATGACGGCTTTTGCCCTGGTTGGATCCACGGGAAAGGCCTTTCAGTTAGGTGTCGGCACCTACGGGATGATGGCCTCTTCCTCCGGCTTGATTCACGCGGCCTGTTTTTTCCTGATTGGAATTAGGGTGTGGTCGATCGCGAAGCGTCAAGGATACGTGACCCAGATTCAGTTCTTTCGGGGGCGATTTGAGTCGAACGGTCTCGGCTATGTGCTCTTTCCCATTCTGGTATTGCTGGTCGTTCCCTACCTTCTCATCGGGGTGATTGGATCTTACCGTGTCATCGGGCCTCTCACGAAAGGGATGTTTCCTGAAGCGCTCTCAGCGTATGGTGGTTCGATTCCTTCATGGATGACCGGATTGATCATCTGTGGGGTCGTGCTGACTTACATTTTTGCGGGTGGTTCCCGGGCTGCCGCCTGGGCCAATACTTTTCAGACGCTCGTCTTCATGGCGATGGGAATACTGGCCTTCTATCTGATCTCGAATAAACTGGGTGGTCTTCAGGCTGCCATTGAGCAGGCGAATCCCGGCCACCTCGTCCGAACCCCCAGTGAGTTGGAGGTGACGGGTAAAGCGGGAAGCTTTATTAGGGATCTTGGAATCGCTCCGATCACTTTCCTCACTTACATGTTCATCCCACTATCGGTAGGCATGTTCCCGCATCTGTTTCAGCACTGGCTGACCGCAAAAAGTGCGAAGTCGTTTCGACTCATGGTCATTGCCCATCCGCTTTGCATTGCCATCGTGTGGGTGCCTTGTGTGCTGATTGGTCTCTGGGCGACCGGCGTGTTCTCGGCGGTGCCTAGTGAAGCCTGGCCGGCTCCGGCAAAGGCGATTCTTGGCGGCTTACCCAATGCCAGTGTGGGTGCCGTCTTGAGCGTTACGCTTAAGTTTCTCATCACCAGTCCGGTTATTGTCGGCCTAGTGACGGCAGGGATATTGGCGGCAATTATGTCTTCGCTAGATTCGCAGTTCCTTTGCCTGGGAACCATCTTCACGAATGACATCGTTTTGCACAAAACCGGTCCGGATCGTTTTTCTGAAAAGCAAATCGTGATGATCGCTCGCGGATTCATTATCGCTATCGTGCTAGTGACCTATGCGCTTTCGCTGCTCCTGGAGAATCAACAGAACGTGTTTGATCTCGCGATATGGAGTTTCTCAGGATTCGCGGCACTAACCGCGTTGGTATTTGCGTCCCTTTATTGGAAGGGGGCGACAAAGGCCGGCGCTTATGCTTGCGTGATCTCGGTGGCTGCAAGTTGGCTCTATTTCTTCCTCAAGTCCGGTGGGCACGAGTACACCGTGGGCGGCGTGATGCCGGTGGCGATCTGCTTTGTGATCGGAGCAGTTTCTATGATCACGGTTTCCCTCTTCACGAAGAAGCCGTCGGATGAAACCATTCGTAAGTTCTTCCCCTGATTTTTCCTTTCGAACATTTTTGAACTAAGTAATGACTGCAGACGAAGCAAAATCACAGCTCGACGAGCGTGTCCGCGAAATGATGGCGTGGCACTTCAGCGACGAAACTGGGTGTCCTTTCTGGTTGGATTGGAAGAAAGAGGTTAACTGGGATCCTCGCGAGGAAGTGAAGTGTGCCGACGATGTTGTGAAGTTCCCTCATTTCCAGGATGACTGGCTGCGTGATGAGAAGAATGAGCGTTTTGTCCCCAACGCTTATAAAGGGCGCCCTTTTAATGTGTTTGAAACAGGAGGCACTACCGGCCTTCCAAAGCAGCGTGTTGGATGGGATGACTACAAGCATGACTACGAGCAGTTTTCTGATCAGCTCAGTGATGAATTTTTCCCGAAAGGCGGCAACTGGATCATGGTCGGGCCGACCGGCCCCCGTCGTCTTCGTCTTGCCGTGGAGCACCTCGCCAATCATCGGGGGGGAAGCTGTTATCACGTCGACCTTGATCCTCGCTGGGTGAAGCGTTTGATAGGTCGCAAAGAACTCGACCAAGTGGAGCGTTATCAGGCGCACGTTATGGCTCAGGCAGTTGAGATCATCAAGCATCGCGATATATCCTGTATTTTCACAACTCCGCGTTTGTTGTCTTCAATTGGCGAGCGTATCTCGATCGCTGATCATGGCATCAAGGGGTGCTTTTGTGGGGGAACTTCGATGACTCCTGAGTCCGTCCGGTTTCTTCAGGAAGAGGTGCTCGAGAACAAAGCCCAGTTCGTTCCTACCTATGGGAATACGCTGATGGGGCTTGCTGTTTCCATCCCGGAAGAGCTTCCTGCAAATGATTACAGCGTGACTTACTACGCTCCTCAGCCGCGTGCTGTCTTGCGTATTGTGGATCCGGAGAAAACCGATACCACAATGGACTATGGTGAATATGGCCGGGTTGAATTGACGACGTTGACTCATGAATTCTTCATGCCCCGTTTCCTGGAGCGTGACGAAGCCATTCGTCGTGAACCACACGCTAAGTATGCGTGGGACGGCGTGGGCGATGTGCGACCATTCGGTGCACTTACCAAGACGGTGATCGAGGGTGTGTATTAGGTCTTTTGGCTTTCAGCTAGAATCATGAGCGCACCTCACATTCCCATTCTCAGGCAGGGTAAGGTTTACAAAAGTCTGGACGTTCAGACGGTGAACCAACTCGGCACCGACGATCCGGCGGCGGAGATCAGTTTCGCCTGTTCGGACATGATCAAGTATGACCTGCACAAAATGGGTGATGCCCGCGATGCGCTGAAGAAATTCAGTTGTGCTGAATTGGTCGAGATTACGAAGCGGGCAGGGGAGATCTTCCTGAACGACGATCTGCCCATCGGTACAGATGGAGAGATGCAATCTCCTGATGACTACGTTTTGTCTCTTGCCGCAACGAGTGGCTTACCGCACTCGCTGATTCGCATGAATATGACGCGTCTTGGCGGACTCTTTGGACAGATTGATGATATCTTTCAAGGGCTATCCCGGGGCCTTGACTGGAATGTGCTTGATAAAGGCTATGGAGAGCAGGGCGGAGCGCCTGTGAGCTTTTCGGCAACGACGAATGAGCTCGCTGTTATTCTTCCCAGTAATTCTCCGGCGGTGAATGCGCTTTGGATTCCTGCGATCGCAATGAAGGTGCCGGTGCTACTGAAGCCCGGGCGCGAAGAGCCGTGGACGCCATGGCGTATTATTCAAGCCTTCATCAAAGCGGGGTGTCCTCCTGAAGCGTTCAGCCTCTACCCGACTCAGCATGACGGCTCCGGTGCTATTATTCGTCGTGCAGGTCGCGTGATGCTTTTTGGAGACGATTCAACGGTGAAGCAATACGAGAACGATGACCGAATCGAGGTGCACGGCACAGGCTATTCCAAGTTCGTCATCGGAGAGGATGAGATTGAGAACTGGGAGCAATACATCGACTCGATGGTGGAGTCGGTTTCCGCCAATTCCGGACGGAGTTGTATCTGCACATCCACCATCGTAGTTCCTAAATATGGCGATGAGATCGCCAGGGCTGTTGCAAAGCGTGTTGCTGAGATCAAGCCGCTTGCTCAGAATGATCCAGAGGCGCGACTCTCGGGATTTGCCAATCCAAAATTTGCGGAGTGGATCAACGAAGCTGTCGAAAGCGGGCTTGAGTCTGATGGAGCCCGGGATGTGACCGCTGATTTTCGGGAAGGTGAGCGCTTCATGGAGCGGGATGGGATGAATTACCTTCAGCCAACTATCATTCGGGTGGATTCGTTCGACGAAGATCTGGCTTTGCGAGAGTATCTTTTTCCTTTTGCGAGTGTGGTGGAGTGCCCTCAGGCAGAAGTGCTGGAGAGAATTGGATATTCGCTTGTCCTCACCGCGGTGACTAAGGATGTTGACTGGATAAATCAGCTTTTCGATTGCCCTGAAGTCGAGCGCCTTAACATCGGAAATGTGCCGACCAATCGAATTAGCTGGAATCAGCCTCACGAAGGCAACCTTTTTGACTTCCTGTATACGCGCCGTTCCTTTGCATTTGCCGAGACGGCTTGACCGGTTAGGGTCTCATTCTGATGTCAAACGACCCGCTCTCCATTGAGGCTCTTTGTGCCGAACTTGATGCACCGGAGTGGGTGTTGGGCTTCGACCATATTCCCGGAGGGAAAGTGGTGTTCGGACCCGGCAAGCTTGCCACCATCGGATCGGAAGCTGTCGCTTTGGGTGGCAGGTACGTTTTGATTGTGACCGATCCAGGTATTGCCCAAACGGGTTGTGTGAGTCGTGCTGCCGATGCCCTTCGCGATGCCGGACTCGAGGTGAGTATTTTTGATGAGGTGCACGAAAACCCGACGACTGATGATGTCGACGCCTGTGTCGAGGTCGCGAAGGCGGCCGGAATCGATTTGATCGTGGGACTGGGTGGTGGCTCCAGTATGGATACGGCCAAGGGGTGCAATTTCGTCCTGACCAATGGCGGTACCATGCACGATTACTGGGGGGTGAATAAGGCGAGCAAGCCGATGTTGCCTCTCATCGCTGTACCGACAACTTCCGGAACCGGGAGTGAGTGTCAGAGCTTTGCCCTGATTGCGGATGTCGAGACTCACGCGAAGATGGCTTGTGGGGATAAGAAAGCGGCGGCGGCTGTTGCCATTCTCGATCCGGAATTAACCCTGACGATGCCATCTGCAGTGACGGCCCATACTGGCATTGATGCGATTGCGCATGCGCTGGAAACCGGCGTGTGCAATAAGCGAACTGACATTTCATCAGCCTATTCCCGAGCCGCCTGGCAGTTGCTCAACGATGGTCTCGAGAGGGTCATGAATCAGCCCGATGACATTGAGGCCCGTGCCCGGATGCAGCTGGGATCGGCTTTTGCGGGGACGGCGATTGAAAATTCGATGTTGGGGTTCGCTCACTCCTGCGCCAACCCTTTGACAGCCCATTACGGTATTGTGCACGGTCAGGCCGTAGGAGCAATGCTGCCTGAGGTGGTCGCATATAACAGTCAGGATGAGGCTGTGGCGGCGATTTATTCAGCACTATACGATGGTGACCTCTCCGCAAGGGTGAAGGAATTGCTGGCTCTTTCTCAAATGAATCAGTCGCTTGCCGAGTTGGGGATTGAGGAATCAGATCTGCCGCAACTCGCAGGGGAAGCCGCAAAGCAGTGGACCGCTCAGTTTAATCCTGTCGAAGGTGGTGTCGACGCGATCGAGGCCATTTATCGCGCCGCGATGTGACCAAACTGGGGATTTAACCTTGCGCCGTTGCCTGATAGCGGGAAAGGCTATTCACCGTGATATCCGTTTCCGAATTTGGCAGTGCCTCTGAATCGCTTTCCCGTGTGACTTCTGATTTTTTCGGGTCCACGGGGGCGCTTTCCGTTCTGCGTGATTTTGAGTTTAGACCTCAGCAGCAACAGATGGCTGTGGCCGTGGCCAGAGCTCTGGAGGAGGAGCGGCCGCTGGTTGTTGAAGCTGGCACCGGGGTGGGTAAATCGCTTGCCTACCTGGCTCCGGCCGTGCGGAAGGCACTCGATGAAGGCCGCAAAGCCATCATTTCTACCCATACTATCAATTTGCAGGAACAGCTGATTGAAAAGGACATTCCACTTCTTCAGTCAGTGATGGATGACCCATTCCGCGCGCTGCTGCTGAAGGGACGTCGCAATTATTTGTGCCCGGCGCGGTTGGCGAGTGCGATGGCTGGAGGGGGCGAGATGTTTACTTCCTCGGAACTGGAGGAATTAAAGGCGATCTGGGAGTGGGCGGACACTACTGAAGATGGCACACTAAGTGATTTGGACTTTATGCCTTCTTCGAGGGTGTGGTCGCAGGTGTCCAGCGAAGCCCATGCCTGCACCCCCAAACGCTGCGGGTTTTCGGGGACTTGTTTTTATCAGGAGGTTAAGAAGCGGGTGGCCGAGGCCGATGTGCTGGTGGTCAATCACACTCTCTTTTTTACTCTGTTGAACAGTCAGGCCGATTTTACGGAGTCAGGAGACGGGTTTCTTTTTGCGAATGACTTTCTAATCTTCGATGAGGCTCACACGCTTGAGCAGGTCGCGGCGAAGCAGTTAGGTTTGTCGATGTCTCAGGTCGGGATGAAATACGATCTTCATCGGCTCTACAATCCGAAGACTCGAAAGGGCCTGTTTCAATTGACCGGCGACAGTCAGGGCCGCCGTCAGACGATGAAGTTGCTCGACGATATCGATGAGTTCTTTGATCGTGTGGAGGGGAATTGTAAGTGGGGGAATTATGGCCGCGAGTTTCGGATCCGCGATACGGAGTTCGTCGAAGACTCACTGGGGGCTGGATTGATTGAGGTGGGGCGCCGGGCCCGAGCAGTCGCCGACCTGGCAGACGACACCACTCGCAACGAGTTGGCAGAATTATCCCGGCGAATGGCTGACTTTCGGGCGGGAGTGGCGACTTTCCTTGACCAGAGTGATGATGGCTCCGTCTACTGGGTTGAGAAGAGCGATAGGGACTCAATCAGTCTCAACGCCGCTCCGATTGATGTATCTGAGCTCCTGCGCCCTGTGTTTTTTGAGCGGAACAGACCGTGTGTGTTCACCAGTGCTACGCTGGGGATTGGCGATCGTGACTTGAGCTATTTTCGAAATCGAGTCGGTGCGACTGAGGTTGAGTCGATGATGATCGGAAGTCCGTTTGACTACAGTCAGCAGATGAAGATTCATCTGGTGAAAGAGATGCCTCAGCCCAATGAGGAGGGATACGACACAGCGCTCGTCAAATGGATCAAACACTTTGTCAGGCGAACAAAGGGTGCCGCCTTTGTCCTTTTCACTAGTTACAGCCTTTTGCAGAAAGTCTCCCAGGAGATGACTGGCTTCTTTGAGGATGAGTCGATGACTTTGTTGGTTCAGGGAAAAGGGAAATCACGGGGACAGCTCATCGAGACGTTCAAGTCGGACAAATCTAGTGTGCTTTTCGGGACGGATAGTTTCTGGACTGGCGTCGATGTGCCGGGCAGTGCTTTGACCAACGTCATTATTACTCGCCTTCCTTTCGCGGTGCCCGATCATCCGCTGACTCAGTCTCGAATGGAGCAAATCGAGGAAACAGGCGGAAATGCATTCATGGAATACAGTGTTCCTGAGGCAATCCTGAAGCTCAGGCAAGGCGTGGGACGACTGATTCGCAGTGGCGAAGATGAAGGTATTGTCGTGCTTCTGGATAATCGAATTCTCAGTAAGCGATACGGAAAGGTATTTCTCAACGCACTTCCAGACGCTCCCGTCGTGATCGAAGAGTAGGCAACATCAGCTTGCCGCAGAGTCGATCATTTTGAGCGAGTCGGGCTGGAGATTGGGCGGAGTTGTGCTAGATAAGTGGTTCTTATGGCGAATAGCTCTCAACGTATCACGGCTGACCGCCCCTGTGCGATTTCAGGTGGCACCGATTGTGAAATTGTCGCCTCTCGCGCACGGGAGGGGCATGCTCTGCGCAATGTGATCTCTGTCGACAGTGGTCTTATCTACGTGGACCCGCTTCCTGTTGAGGATCTGGCCCAGTATTATCGCGAGGATTATCGAGTGGCTTACAAGGGCTCCTTTGTGCCTCAGCTCAAGCACGTTTTGAGGGCCGGCAACGTGGCGGTGGATCGACTCGGGCACGCCAAAGGGCAAATTAAGGCGGGGCAACGGTGTCTCGATATCGGCGCTGGTGGCGGTGAGTGGGCCTATCTGATGAAAACGCTTGGTTGCGATTCATTCGGAGTGGAGCCGAATCAGGGATATGGATCGTATGCTCGCGACAGCTATGACGTGGAAGTTTTCCTCGGGATGTATCAGGAATCGGTGTTCGACCGCGAATCGTTCGATGTGGTGACTCTATTCCAGGTGCTGGAGCATCTTGCCGATCCGGTTGAGGATATTCGCAGGATGAGTGAATACCTGAAGCCTGGGGGGCTCTTTGTTATCGAAGTGCCTGATATCCTTTTCGGTGGAATGCATTTCAAACACAAATGGCACGACGGTCATTTGTATGGATTTGATGCGCTTACTTTGGAGGCCACGGCAGCTCGAGCTGGCCTTAAGAAGGTGTTTCTGGATGTCCTGCCAGGTAATCTGTATGGAGTTTTCCAAAAGGTGGAGGATGAAACTGTGGAGATTCCTGATTTGGTCGGGCATTGCGAAGCGGCGAAGGCACAGCTGTTTGGAGGAGAATCCAGTTACTGGTTTCAGCCAAATACTTATCTGAAAGTGCCCCGGCGTTTGGTTCAGCGCAGCAAGGAGTATGTGATCAGCAACAAGATCGACAGTCCGCGTGCTATTTTGGATCACGTTTATTCATCCCTATCGAGCTAGGCTGGGGCCCCGTACTGCGCGATAATTGCTGGAAATAGGGGTGGAGTTCTCCCATCTGTTCAGTAAGGTGCGACCATCTTAGGCATGGTAGGAAGTCGACACAGTATGAATTGTAGACTCGCCGGAATTTTGGTTCCGGTCTTTTCTATTCGAGGGGAAAACGACATGGGGATTGGCGATACCGCTGGTCTTCGCGAATTTGTCAGTTTTGCTTCAGAAGTTGGCTTCGGCTTTGTCCAATTGTTACCCATCAACGAGACCGGGCCGGACAATAGCCCGTATAACGCGATCAGTTCCGTGGCGATTGAGCCCATGACTCTGGACTGCTCGCCTGAAGGTCTTAAAGATTTGACCGAAGTTGCGTCCGCCGAGGTCCTGGCCTCTTACGATATCGCCGCGCTTAATAAAGGCGGCGTTCAGTATGGGGAAGTCCGAAAGCTGAAAAAGGAATTGCTGCTCCGCTCCTTCGAGCAATTCATGCGCGATGTCTACGGAAGGGTCGATGTGCGGGCCGAAGCATTCGAGTCTTTTTGCCGTGATGAGTCAGAGTGGTTGAATGACTACTGCTTATTTCGTCTTCTCATGGAGCGTGAGGGCGGCAGCCAGGTTTGGCAGCAGTGGAAAGAAGACTACAAATCAAAAGACAAGGCCCTGGAGTTGCTGGCCCAAGAGGCAGAATCTTCGTCGGTTGATACTGATCGAGAGTTACGCTATTTCGCTTATGTTCAGTGGGTTGCCTACGAACAGTGGAAGGAAGTGGCGGACTACGCCGCTTCGAAAGATGTCTGCTTGATGGGCGATATTCCCTTCGGCGTCAGTCTCTACAGTGTCGATGTCTGGGCCAATCTCGATA
Organism: uncultured Verrucomicrobiales bacterium; assembly: GCA_963975655.1. Lineage (GTDB taxonomy): Bacteria > Verrucomicrobiota > Verrucomicrobiia > Verrucomicrobiales > DEV007 > Arctic95D-9. The sequence continues at coordinate 25,083 of CAXBHX010000027.1, read as the reverse complement.
TCTTTGATCTCGACTGGTATGGTGGGGCTCCGCCTGAGCAGCTGTTCAAAGACGACGAGTTCGTTCAAAAATGGGGGCAGAACTGGGGGATACCCCTGTATCGCTGGGATGCTCTCAGGGATCGTCACTTTGATTGGTGGCGTCAGCGGATTGCTAAGACCACTGAGATCTTCGGCATGTTTCGGGTCGATCACGCTCTTGGGTTCTATCGCATCTATTCATTTCCGTGGAATCCAGTTCGAAATGATGAGTTTCTACCTTTGAGCCACGAGGAGGCTGCTGAGCGTTGTGATGGCCGTCTGCCTGGCTTTCGACCCCGAGAGGATGATTCCGACGAGTCGAAGGGCGAGAATTGCCGGGAGGGTGAGGATTACCTACAGGTGATCAAAGAAGCGGCCGGAATTTCGGAGGTGATCGCGGAGGATCTGGGGACGGTTCCCGATTATGTCCGCCCGTCGCTGGAAAAATTGCGCATTGCAGGGATGAAGGTGCCTCAGTGGGAATTTTCTGATGGCCATGTCACCTCAGGGCTTCATTATCCCGATCTTTCCTTCGCGACATACGCAACCCACGATCATCAGCCAGTGCCGGCTCAGTGGAAGCAAATGCATCGGCAGCTGAATGAGTCGGAGCACGAGAGTCCCGAATGGTGGGAGGCTCAGAACTTTCTGGCGAGTTTGTGTGCTTTCGCTGACATCGAGATGGTGGACGGAATGCCGCCGGAGTATAGCCCTGAAGTATGGGAGAAGTTGATGCGAGAGCTTTGCTTTTCTAACTCGGACCGGGTGGCTTTTATGATTTCGGATCTGCTCGGTGATGAAGACAGGATTAATGTCCCAGGCGTCATGGACGGGACGAATTGGAGTTATCGCGTCCCTGTTTCCTCCAAAGAACTCGCTATCGGTCAGGAGCATTGGGATCTGAGGGCGGCTCTAAAAAAGGTGTTGAACGATTCGAGTCGTTCGCGAAGAGTTGGCAGTTTCTGATACTGCTGAACTTTGAGGAATTGAGCTCTGAGTTTCTCCGGATTTTTCGTTTTTTTTACCCAAACTATCTACCAATCATCTAAGAACCATGAGTAAGCCTATTCGAGTTGCAGTAACCGGCGCCGCCGGCCAAATCGGTTATTCTCTTCTATTCCGTATCGCCAGTGGTGCGATGTTTGGACCAGATCAGAAGGTCGCCTTAAACCTGATTGAGATTGAGCCTGCCATGAAGGCTCTCGAGGGCGTGGTGATGGAGCTCGATGACTGTGCTTTCCCGCTTCTGGAGGATATTCAGGCCTCTTCAGATCTGGATGTTGGATTTTCGGATGTGAACTGGTCGCTGCTCGTGGGCAGTGTTCCCCGTAAAGCGGGAATGGAAAGAGCTGATCTTCTTGGCATTAACGGCAAGATTTTTACTGGGCAGGGAAAGGCCATCGCCGCCAATGCTGCTTCTGATGTGCGCACGCTCGTCGTAGGAAACCCTTGTAACACCAACTGTTTGATCGCGATGAACAGCGGCTCGGACGTTCCGGCGGAGCAGTGGTTTGCCATGACTCGTCTGGACGAGAACCGGGCCAAAACCCAACTGGCGCAAAAGGCCGGTGTTCATGTGAGCGAAGTGAGCAACATGACGATTTGGGGGAATCACTCCGCGACTCAGTATCCCGATTTCACTAATGCCCGGATCGGTGGCGCACTCGCTGCTGATAAAATTGCCGATCAGGCTTGGTTGGAGGGAGAGTTCATTGAAACCGTCCAGAAGCGTGGGGCTGCCATCATTCAAGCGAGAGGTTTATCCTCGGCCGCTTCGGCTGCGAATGCAGTCGTCGATACGGTGAAAGGGTTGACGACTCCTACTCCCGAAGGGGACTGGATGAGCGTTTGTGTCTGCTCTGACGGGTCATACGGGGTTGATGAAGGGTTGATCTCGTCATTTCCAGTTCGCTCGGACGGGAATTCCTGGGAGATCGTCCAAAATGTGCCGGTTGACGAGTTCAGTCGGGCAAAGGTTGATGCCTCAGTAGGCGAACTCCGCGAGGAGCGCGAGGCAGTCTCTCACCTTCTCCCCTGAGATTGTTGAAATTTTAGAAAACATAATCATTAAACCCTGTTAAACCTTTATCGGTACCGGGTTGACTCCGCGGTGGTTCTGGCTTAATTCAGCACCCCTTGAACCTGAAGAATCAGCTGTGTTTCGAGGGTATTTTTGGTAATATTTTCAACAGTTTATACGACGAACTTCGTCATTTTCCGTGAGTTGGGGGCTTCAAATAGCGGCTCCTTCTCACGTATTTGCATTTACTCTCCGACAACCTAGAAATTATGTCCGAACGCCAATCAGAGCAGCGTGAACCTTTGGCCATCATTGGAATTGGTTGCCGCCTCCCCGGTGGGGTCAATGGTCCCGAGTCTTTTTGGCAGATGATGGTGGAGGGGCGTTCCGGTATTATTCCGGTTCCTTCAGATCGCTGGAATCGAGAGAGATGGTACCACGAGAACGTGGAGATACCCGGGAAGATGATCACCAAGTGGGGTGGGTTTATTCACGATTTCAAGAAATTCGACGCTCAGTTTTTTGGTATTTCACCTCGAGAGGCTCTGAGGATGGATCCTCAGCAACGCTGGTTGCTGGAAGCGGCATGGGAGTCACTTGAAGATGCCGGATTGCCCCCCGTAAGTCTTAGAGGCACCGATACGTCAGTCTATGTGGGTATTGCCTCGAATGATTACGCCAAGGTGGCCCAGAGCGAGCCACGCAATGTGGATGTGCATACAAATTCAGGTAGCACTCTGTCGATTGCTTCGAATCGAATTTCATACCTATTCGACCTGAAGGGGCCCTCGGTGTCTGTCGATACGGCATGTTCCTCTGCACTTGTGGCCATCAATCTGGCCTGTGAAAGTATCTGGTCAGGGCAGTCTTCGATGGCCATTGCCGGTGGAGTGAATGCGTTGCTGACACCTGATGCGTCGATTGGATTCTCCAAGGCGACTATGCTGTCTCCGACGGGTCAGTGTTTTGCGTTTGATGACCGCGCCAACGGATACGTACGTGGTGAAGGCGGCGGCATGTTTGTCATTAAGCGTCTCTCCGAGGCTCAGAAAGACGGCGATCGGATTTATTGTTCGATTCGAGCCGCTGTGATCAACCAGGACGGGAATACGTCATCGATGACCGTTCCCGGCGTGGAAACACAGGCTGAGATGCTGCGGGTCGCTTATGGGCAGGCGGGGATTGAGCCTAGGCAGGTGCGTTACATGGAAGCGCACGGAACGGGAACTCCTGTGGGAGACCCTATCGAGACGCGAGCGCTCGGTCAGATTCTTTCTCAGGGGCGAGATGAAGGCGACTACTGTTTGATCGGATCGGTTAAAACCAACGTTGGGCACCTCGAGTCAGGTTCCGGAGTGGCAGGACTGGCCAAAGCTGCGCTGGTTTTGCATCACGATACAGTCCCGGCCAACCTCAATTTCAAGAATCCGAACCCGGATATTCCATTCGAAGAGTTCAAGTTCAAGGTGGCGACGGAGACACAGCCGTTACCACATCTGGATGGGATGCTTCCTGTAGTGGGAGTGAACAGCTTTGGTTTTGGTGGAACGAACTCTCACATTGTTCTCGAAGCGACTCCTCCGGCGAAGCCAGTCAAGAAGGAGTCATTGCCACTCACTATCAGCGGAGCCAAGAAAAAGGCGGAGCGTCCTGTACTGCTGCCTGTTTCGGCACGTGGCGACGGAGCACTGAAGGACACCGTCAAGCGTTGGCGGCGATTTCTGCGCGCATCGGATACAGATGTGAATCGTATTGCCGCTGCGGCAGGAACGAAGAGGGAGCATCACGACAATCGCTTGGCATTTGTAGCTGACGACAAGGAGTCACTCGTTCATGAGATGACAGAATGGCTCGCCGCCGGTAGCACCGATGGTGCGATAGGGGGTAAGCCTTCCGGAGAAACGCATCCACTCGTTTTTGTCTTCACGGGGCAGGGTGCTCAGTGGTGGGCTATGGGGCAGGAATTGCTTGAGCGCGAGCCGGTATTTCGGGCCGTGCTGGAAGAGATTGATACGTATTTGAAGCCGTTGTCGGGTTGGTCTCTGATTGAAGAGATGACTCGGGATGAGGAGTCATCTCAGATCAACAGCACCAGTATCGCTCAGCCTGCTATCTTCGGATTGCAGGTGGCTTTGGCCGAATTGTGGAGATCTTGGGGCGTTGAGCCTTCAAAGGTGGTGGGACACTCTGTTGGTGAAGTTGCGGCTGCCTACGTGGCCGGTGCTTACACGATGAAGGACGCGGTGACCATTATATACCATCGTTCACGCCTTCAGGATCAAACTGGCGGCATTGGACGCATGGTCGCGGTTGGTATCTCCCAGGCGGAGGCCAAGAAGGCGATCGCCGGAAAAGAAGATCAAGTGCAAGTAGCGGTGGTCAATAGCCCCGGGCTTTTGACTCTAGCTGGTGACACGGAGCCTCTTGAGGAGATCGTGGCGGCCTTGGAAGAAGAGGGCAAATTCGTGCGTTGGCTGCGGATTGACTACGCGTTTCACACTCATCAAATGGAGCCGATCAAGGAAGAGCTCCTTGAGATGCTTGCGGATATCAAACCACAAGCCACGAAGATTCCTTATATATCCACGGTCACAGGCGGCGTTTATGACGGAGCGAAGCTGGATGGGGAGTATTGGTGGCAGAATGTGCGCCAAGCGGTTCTTTTCGCGCCGGCTGTTTCCGGCCTGATCCGTTCTGGTGAAGATTCATTCCTCGAAATCGGTCCACACCCGGCACTGCAGAATCCAATTCTTGAATGTCTTTCTGATCAAAATCGAAAAGGCTCTTATTTCTCCAGCTTGCGCCGTAAAACCGATGAATCGGTTGAGATGGTGAGCAATTTGGCCCGCCTGCACAATCACGGTTATACGGTTGACTGGGAGTCGGTTAATCAGGCCTCCGCCAATGGCGTTAGCCTTCCCACGTATGCGTGGCAGAAAGAAGTGTTCTGGCTTGAATCGGCAGAGGGAGAGTATCTCCGCTGCGGAGCATTAGAGCATCCGCTCCTGGGCCTGAGCCAGACGGCTCCGCGCCCTACTTGGCGTTTCGAGTTGGATCCCCGCTATTTTGGATGGCTCGATGACCACCGTTTCTGGGACAGTGTCGTTTTTCCAGCGGCTGGTTACGGAGAGATAGGGCAGGCGATTGCCCGCAAGATTTTCCCCGGCGAGCACTACGTCGTGGAAGATCTCGAAATGAAGAAGGCTCTCTTTGTCTCTGAAGAGAAAGTTCCCACGGTAGAAGTGGTTTTCGATCCCGATACCCGGGGTTTCAAGGTATTTAGCTCTACGGGTGAAAAGACCGAGTGGGAGCTTAATTCTCAGGGAGTTCTGAGGAAGCAGCCTAGGCCGTCTCGCCCTGCTGCGGACTTGAATGCGATCAAAGAGCGTCTTCCTCGACACTTTGATCACGAGGAGTATTATGAGGACTATGAAGAGGCGGGGTATCAATTTCGCCCTTTGTTCCAACACCTTCAGAATGTATGGCGCCGTGATGGTGAGGCGCTGGCGGAGATCGTAGCTCCCGAAGGGCTCTACGATACGATTCCGGATCACCATTTTCATCCAGCGGTTTTGGATGCCTGTTTCCACACAGTCAAGGGAGGGCAAGTCATCCCGGATGGAGCAAAAGCGACTGATTATTTCTACCTTCCCGCTGCTATTCGGAGTATCCGACTGCACGTTGATCGTCCGCCACTTCGCCTTTGGGGCCACGCTCGGGTGAATTCTGATAATGATCGGGAATACATCATTGCTGATATCGATGTCTATGATGATGCCGGCAATCTCGTTGCTGAGATCTATGGATTTCGTGCTGATCGAGTGGAGCAGAGTAATCGGGATGAGTTGGAGAAATGCTTGTATCAAGCTCGATGGGAATTGGCCCGATTGAAGGGCACCCGCGAGAGAGGCAGCGCCAATCTGCCTTCTCCAGCTGAGTTGGTAATTGCCGCGAACACCAATCTTCCTGAGCTCTATGCAAAGCGTGGATTGGCGGATCACTATGGGAAGTTTCTCCCGGCGATGGATGAGTTGTCCCGTCAATTCATCACCAATGCCTACTTTGAACTGGGATGGGCTCCCCAGGTAGGCGACAAGATCAACATCTCTGACTTGATGCGTGATCTTTCGATCGCGGACCAGCACCGGAAATTGGTTTTCGGACAGCTTACTTCTCTGACTGAGGGAGGATTCTTAACGGCGAAAGGAGAAGGTGCCTGGGAAGTGATTGAAGTGCCTAGCCAGGAAGATCCTATGCCCTGGGTCGATAAGCTCATACAGGAATTGCCGAATTTTGCTTCGGAAGCCGAGCTGCAGCGTCTTACCGGACCGAATCTGGGCGGAGTGCTTAGCGGAGAGACAGATCCACTTGAAGTATTGTTTCCAGGCGGATCAGCTCAAATAATGGAGCGGTTTTACCGCGAAGGGGCTGACTTTCCTGTCATTAACGATCAAATTCGAGACGCTTTAGCTAGAGTCGTGGAGTCTCTGCCAGAGCGCCGGGCCATACGTGTCCTCGAGGTAGGGGCAGGAACTGGCTCTTTGACTAGTCGCGTTCTGTCTTTGTTCCCTTCAGATCGCACTGAATACGTTTTTACCGATAATGGCCCTCTCTTTCTTCAGGCTGCTCAGGATCGATTCTCGGAGGAATTCCCGTTTGTGGAGTACACGATGTTTGATTGTGAAAAGTCGCCTGAAGCTCAGGGGCTCGAACTGCATCACTTTGATATTGTGCTCGCTTCAAACGTAATCCACGCGACTCAGGATCTAAAGGTTACCCTGAACAATCTGCGCAGCTGTCTCGCTCCAGATGGTCTCTTGATGTTTCTAGAAGTGACGTGGAGAAGAGCTGCGTTGGATAACGTGTTTGGTTTGCTGCCAGGTTGGTGGCGTTTCACTGACACCGATTTGAGGAAGGATTCGGCTCTACTCTCACGTGAAAAGTGGGAGGAGTTACTCACTGATCTCGGTTACCGCGAAGTTACCAGTTTCATCAGCTCTGAAAATCCGAAAGAGAATCAGCAGGCGTGTTTGATTGGTCGTGCACCGGTTCCAGTCGAGATGATTGCTGAATCGGAAGAGGTACCGGAGTCAGACATTGCCGTGGTGGAGGAATTGCCGGCAAAACCGGTTTACCTGATTACGGAAGACCAGTCGGGACTCGGGGTGACGCTTGCAGCTTCCCTCAGCGGAGAAGCCTCTGAAGGGATTGCAGTCGGAGCGTCACTGGAAGCATTGATTGCCAAGGTGGATGAATTGACCGCCGAAGGGCGAACCATTGGCGCTATCGTTCATACGCTTTCGCTGGATCACCCGCGATCTGAGGGACTCAACCTTGAGACACTCACCGAAGCTCAGAAAACAGGTGTTCGGTATGCCAGGGAGTTGGTGAAATACATCACGAACCGTGAGTGGGATTCCCGGCCCAGGTCAATATTCCTGACCCGAGGTACCATGCCGGTGTTGCGAGGTGAAGCGATCCCGGGCCTTGCGTCAGCTCCGCTGACGGGCTTGCTGCGTGTCGCGAATAATGAGCATGCTGAATTTGGCTGGATCCAGATCGATTTAGATCCTGAGAAGAATGATTTCGAACTGGACGATCTCACTGCAGAGATTCTTCATGTAGATCGAGAGCATGAATTGGCATTTCGCGGAAACGGTCGCTACGCGCGACGGGTTCACCGGGTGAAGTCGGAGGATCTTCCTCCTATTCGTCGAAATGCGATACAGTCAGATGGCTCAGTGCTGCCCTATCGATTACAGATCGATAAGCCCGGGATTTTGACCAACCTTTCTTTCAACGAGACTTCCCGCCGGGAGCCTGATCCAGACGAGATTGAGATTCAGGTGAAGGCTGGAGGAATCAACTTCCGTGATGTCATGAAAGCTCTGGGGATTTACCCCGGCAATCCGGTTGATCTTAAGTGGTTTGGTGATGATTTCGCCGGAACCGTGGTCCGCGTCGGATCTAACGTGAAGGACATCAAAGCAGGCGACAACGTGGTCGGCATGGCTCCGTATTGCTTCCGCAGTTTTGTGACGGTGCATCGTAACATGGTCTTCCGAAAGCCTGATACGATGAGCTTCGTGGAGGCGGCTACCTTGCCCACTGTTTTTCTGACGACTCATTATGCGATCAATGAGCTCGCCCGCATGGAGAAAGGTGAGAGCATTCTGATTCACGCTGGCACCGGTGGAGTGGGACAGGCCGCGATCCAAGTTGCGCAGCACCTCGGACTGACCATTTTTTCCACAGCCGGAACTCCTGAGAAGCGACAGTTGCTGACTGACATGGGGGTGGATCATGTTCTCGATTCACGGACTCTTGAGTTCGCTGACGAGATCATGCGGATCACCAACGGGGAAGGGGTCGACGCCGTGCTTAACTCCCTTGCCGGGGACTTCATTCCGAAGAACTTCAGCGTGTTGAAGACTTTTGGCCGCTACATGGAAATCGGTAAAGTGGACGTTTACGGAAATTCTAAAATTGGTCTCGAGCCGCTGCGAAACAATATCAGCTTCTTTGTGATCGATCTGGCGCAACATCTCCAGAGCAAGCCGCAGTATGTCGCAAAAATGTTCTCTGACCTGGAGGCCCTCTTTTATGACGAGACTTACAAGCCACTTCCAAACAAAGTGTTTCCGGTCACGGAAGTGGTCGACGCATTTCGCTACATGGCAGCTGGGAAGCACATTGGCAAAAACGTGCTCGACTTTGAGGTGGCGGAAATTGAGATCGGTCAACCGACCGAGGAAGGTCATCGTTTTCGCGGTGACGGAACTTATTTGATTACAGGTGGTGCCGGGGGCTTTGGTCTCGAACTGGCTGAATGGATGTCTCAGAATGGGGCCCGGCACTTCGCTCTCATGAGCCGTTCTGGTCCAAAAGAGGACGCTCTAATAAAAATCGAGCGTCTCCGCGCTGATGGCGTTGAGATTATTGATGCCCGTGGTGACGTAACCAGCCGAGCAGATATCGACAAAGCAGTGGCTGCGATCCAATCGGGAGATTCACCCCTGATCGGAGTGATCCACGGCGCTATGGTGCTGGACGATGAGTTCATTAATGATCTCGATGACGCACGTTTTGATCAGGTTCTCCTCCCTAAAATGCTGGGTGCCTGGAATCTGCACGAAGCGACTCTCGATATCCCGCTTGAGCACTTTGTTAGTTTTTCGTCGTTCTCTGCCGTTATTGGAGCGGTGAAGCAGTCGAATTACAACGCGGGGAATGTGTTCCTCGATCAGTTGTCACATTACCGTCGTTCAATTGGACTGCCTGCATTGACCTTTAACTGGGGTGCACTGGACGGTGCTGGGTTCGTGTCGCGTAACGAGAAAACGCAGCAATACCTTGAACTGGTGGGGCTTGGTTCTACCGACATGGATGAGACGCTGTATCTCTTCAGTCTCGGAATCCCAAGTGATGCCTATCAAATTGGCACGGCCCGTTGTGATTGGGGCGCTTTGGCTCGATTCAGTCCTTCAGTAGGTGGGTCAAATATGTTCCTGCCTGTGGTGCCTCGTTCCAACAGCGGTGGCGGAGATTCGATGTCAGCGCGGATTATGGAGGCTGCACCCGATAAGAGGTCGGGAATGGTCGAAGATCTTATCGCTGCGCAAGTGGGCGCTGTGTTAGGCACGGATGCCCTCAAGATTGATAAGGATACCCCTCTGACGAATTTGGGGCTCGACTCTCTCATGGCAATCGAGCTTGTGAACCGTATCGAGGATAAACTCGGGATGTCGCTTCCAATGGGCTCAGTCTTGAACGGACCGAGCATCAAGGATCTTTCTATTCCAGTTCTTGAGAAGCTACTCGAATCCGGCGGTGGCGTCGTTGAGGGTGATCACGGTAGCGATACTGCTGATCTGGTGAAATTCGAGGCCACGGGTGAAATGCCTGAAGTGTTTCCTCTTTCAGAAGGGCAGAAAGCACTTTGGTTCCTCCATCGTCTCGCGCCAGAATCATCGGCCTACAACCTGGTATTCTCCGGGAAGTTTCGTCCGCTACTCGACATCAATGCCATGAAAACGGCATTCTCACTGTTGTTTGAGCGACACCCTCTCATTGATGTAACTTTCACGACGAAGGATGGTGAGCCGATGCAAGTGGTCCAGAAAGGGCGCACCATCGATTTTCGAGAGCACGACTGCTCTGAAATGGATGACGAGCAGCTTAAGTCTGTGATCAGTGAGCATGCTGGACGCCCGTTCAATCTTGAGCGCGGCCCCGTAATTCGATTGGAGCTTTTCCGTACCTCAGACGATGCACATGTGGCCTTGCTCAGTATGCATCACATTATTTCTGATGCCTGGTCGATTGCTGTGATCATTCAGGATCTCATTGAATACTACTTTTCGGCCAAGGCCGGAAGGACGCCGCAGATTGAGCGCATTGATGCTTCCTACGCTGATTTCGTGAACTGGGAGAAGGCTCACCTTGAGAGTGCTGCCGGCGATCGAATGTTCGATTTCTGGAAGGATCATCTCGCAGGTGCTCCAGGGGCTATCGATCTACCTACAGATCGCCCACGTCCAGCTCTGCAGACCTTTAACGGTGCCACTTACGGCTTCCAGTTTGACGAGTCTCTGACTGAGTCAGTCGATATATTGGCTAAGCAAAACAGTGTGACACTCTTTACTACCCTGCTTTCTGCCTATGATGTGCTGATGCATCGCTATTGCCAGCAGGATGATATTGTCGTTGGCGTGCCTCTCGCTGGTCGTACCCAACCGGAGCTTCGCAGCACGGTGGGTTACTACATCAACCCTGTTCCAATGCGAAGCACGGTTGAGGACGACCCCACTGTTAGTGATTTCCTCGTAGCGAATAGCGAACGAGTGAACGGAGCGTTGGAGAATCAACAATACCCACTGGCCAAAATGGTGGACCGACTCGATGTCGTGCGTGATCCAGGTCGTTCTCCGTTGTTTCAAGTGAGCTTCTCCATGGAGAAAGTTCCAGGCATTGATGACGAAGGGATTGCCGTCTTCCTGATTGGACAGGGCGGCCATACTTTCCACCTTGGGGATCTCTCTATGGAGACCATTGACCTGACAACCCGTCAGGCACAATTTGAGATTACTTTGGTGCTTGAAGAGGCTGGCGGTAAACTCTTTGGTTGTTGGCAGTATAATCGTGATCTCTTCGACGAAGATACCATATCAGAGCTTTGTTCTTTGTATGAGCAGGTGCTTCGAGAAATGACAGCAAATCCGGGTGCCCGGGTTTCGGAGCTCAAATTGCTGGGCGACGAGGAGGAGAAGGAAGTGCTGCTCGAGCTCAATCAGACTGAGAAAGCATACGAAAAGGAAGCGCTGCTTCATGAGTTGATTGATTCGGTCGTGGCCGAACGCGACGAAGACACAGCTGTGATCTTCGGGGAGGCTCATGTCACCTATGGTGAGCTGAATCGCCTCGCGAACGGCGTCGCTCGTGATCTATCTGAGATAGGCGTCGCAGCGGGCGATAATGTCGGTGTTCTCGTTGATCGTTCTCCTAGGATGATCGCGGCATTGCTTGGCGTTCTTAAGACAGGGGCGACATACATTCCTTTGGATCCGGAGTTTCCTGCTCAGCGTCTCGATATGATGCTCGAAGATGCCTCGCCGAAAGTGCTGATTGCATCTGAGCGTCTATCAGATTCGCTTCCTTCAGGGGATTGGACTGTGCTCAGTATCGACAGTGTCGAAGCGACGTCGAAGGCTCCAGCGGCTACTAGTATTGATGCGGATTCCTTGGCTTATATTATCTACACGTCAGGATCGACAGGAACACCAAAGGGTGTTGAAATTCCTCATCGCGCTGCGGTGAACTTCCTGCGGTCGATGCAGACCGAGCCCGGGATTACTAGCTCTGACAAGCTGCTGGCAGTAACTACGCTCTCGTTCGATATCTCGTTGCTTGAGATGTTCCTGCCACTGCTCTCTGGAGCCACTGTGGTGATCGCTGGAAATGAGGATGTGAGAGACGGGCGTCGTCTTGCTAACTTGATTAACGAGGAAGACATCACAGTGATGCAGGCGACCCCTGCAACGTGGCAGATGCTACTCGATAGCGGTTGGGAAGGTAACAGCGGTCTTCGGATATTCTGCGGAGGGGAGGCCTTGAATCGCTCCCTTGCAAATGCTCTGGTAAACTCTGCTGACGAGTTGTGGAACTTGTATGGCCCGACTGAGACTACAGTGTGGTCTACGGTTGAGAAAGTCGAAGAGGGCGACGCCGCCATCTCTGTCGGACGTCCGATCGCGAACACTCAGATTTTCATATTGGATGATAGTCATCAGCCGGTGCCCCGGGGATTTACCGGGCAACTTTGGATCGGTGGCGATGGCCTTGCCCGTGGGTATCGGAATCGAGAAGATCTAACTTTGGAAGCTTTTCAGAGTATCGGTCTTCCCGGCATCGGAAAACAACGACTCTATCGCACTGGAGATCTTGCCCGGTGGAATCGTGATGATAAGCTCGAATGCCTTGGACGTGTCGACTTCCAGGTCAAGGTACGAGGTGTTCGCATGGAACTGGGGGATATCGAGACGCAGATGGAGGCGATCGATGGGATTAAGCAAGCCGTAGTGTCGAAGCGGGAGAATCTTCCGACGGGTGAAGGTCTTGTTGGATACTACATCCCAGAGGGTGAGGCTCTTGAGAGTGCCCTGATTCGCAGCGAATTGGCGAAGAAGCTGCCGGCCAGCTACCTGCCTGGGTATTTTGCTCCACTGAGCGAGTTTCCGCTGACTCCCAATAAGAAGATCGACCGGAAACAGCTGCCAATGCCTAAGTATGGTGCTTCCAGTACCGGCGAAAGAATGGCAGCCCGCAATTCGATCGAGAAAAAGCTTTGGGATGTGTTCAGCCGAAACTTCGATTCTGATGATATCGGCGTGACGGACAACTTCTTTGAAATGGGAGGCGATTCGTTGATGGCTCTCCGAATCGTAGTCGATGTCTCCGAATTATTTAAGCGGGACGTGGCGGTGGATGCCTTTCTCACTCATCCGACTATCGAGCAGTTGGCTCTCTATCTTGATAGCGAAAAGGTCGAAGCGGCGGAAGAATCTGTCGACGAGGCGCCAATGGCTGATTTTTCAGACTTAGAGCATATCAATGTGGAGGAATCGGCCGCAGTTATGCCTGAGTTGGATGCGGTTGCGCTGACATACATTCCTGACTCGTTGGCCAGTCTGTCGGGTATGAGCCGTGACGAGATATCTGAGCGACTCTTTGCCGGCAAGCCCAGACTGAGCAACAGCTACGAGTTGGAGCAGGGGCGCATCGGAGTTATCATGCTGCCTTGTTTCGAAACAGACTTCTACAAGGATCCTGAGTCGGTGAAATTGGCGACCCTCTCTGCGCTTGAGATGGCGGGTCAGTCAGGTGCTAAGAATGTGTCTCTGACTGGGGTGATTCCATCGGCGACCGACTATGGTCGTGATATTGCCGAGTGGATGAAAGGTATCGACGGTCTGCCACCAATAACAACTGGTGATGCCACTCGTTCCGCCACTATTGTAAAGTCGGTAGAAGGTATTCTGAATGAAGCGAAGCGGGAGATTTCAGGCGAGACGGTGTCAGTCGTCGGTCTTGGATCGATTGGATTCGGATCCGTGCGCTTGATGTTGGATGTGATGGATCATCCTAAGCATCTCATTCTTTGCGATCCGTATCAGACTGATGATCAGATGAGTCGAATTCGGGATCGATTCCGCGATGCGGGTTATCAGGGTCAGATTGATATCGTTAAGAACGGCGGGGCGCTTCCGCCTGAGGTTTACGAGGCCTCCATGGTAATTGCTTCTTCGAATCTGCCTGGAGTATTGGACATCGAGGCACTGAAACCTGGAGCTCTGGTAGTAGACTACAGTTTTCCACCTGTGTTCAAGTTGGACCGCGCCATCAAGCGTTTTGCAACTGAGAGGGATATTCTTTTCACAACTGGCGGCGAGTTGAAGATGCCTGAGGTGGTGGGTGAAACGGTCTACCTGCCTGAAGGGCTGGATGAGATGGATGATTCAGTTCAGAACAGCTTCATTAAGTTCTTGGCGAGCCGTGACAAGCACGAGATCACGGGTTGCGTGCTTGTGAGTTTGTTAACCGGGACGGGTGAGGGGATTGAACCGACCATCGGACCGCTTGAGAATGACGATGCCATTGCTCACTACGAGTATCTTGAAGAACTCGGAGTAAAGTCTGCCAGATTGCAAATGAGTGGGTATTTTCTTCCTGAAGAAAGTGTGACTTCTTTTCGCGATCGGCGAACTGGAACATCGACAGCTTCCTGATTTAATTCTAAAAGTAAAAGAGCCCTGAAAATCAGGGCTCTTTTACTAAGGAAACTTCTGCTTGTGCCGTATAGATAGGGCAGGAAAGAGATATGAGATTTGTCGTCGCGGCTATTGCCTCAGGTTTGTTGTTGGTTTTTGGTGCAACGAGCTTGTCGGCGTACCCCTTAACCCTGGATCAACGTAAGCGTTTTAAGCGCTACCTCCCTAGAAGCTTTGCCAAGTTGGAGGCTCGGGATCCGGTTCATGTGGTTGTGCTGGGTGACAGCGTTACGGGGGGATATACTCCGCTGGATAGTGCCTGGGAGAACAATAATCCGCTGTATTCGTACGCGGGAAGTTTTCTCACTCAGTTGGCCAGAGAATTCTTCTATCCAGGAGGGGCTCATTTGCTCAACCCTCCCGAGGGGGGCACCGGAAAGCTGACTGACTACCTGGGTGACGAAATCACCTTCGAGAATCTGACGGTGACTAATGGAACTGCACTGACCGGTTTGCGGCGAAGCTCCACAGATGCTTTCCTTCACGACCCCGATTTGATGGTGATTCAATACGGGGTCTATGATGCTTTTGGGCGTATCGGGATTGATGTCTACCAGCGTGCGTTGCAGGAGTTGATCGATTCGGGAAAGAGCCAGAAAGTGGACATGATTTTATTGGCACCCGGGATCGCCAATCGAGGGAGTGGCGCCATGAACTGGGGACTCACCCGGCCCTATGCGATGGCAGCCAGTGAAATTGCGGAGGCCAATGGGGTCATGTTTATGGATGCCGGGCAGCATCTCGCGAGATTCGGCGGAGGTGTCGATTCTGACACCGATCCTGCTGCTGCTATGGAGATTGTTGGTGACCGGATGAGTCGAATATTTGACTATGGTCATCAACTTGAAGAGCCGGAAGTCTTCCATACGTCGACTCGAGCCAATGAGTATTTGGCTCAATCCTTGTTCGATGAGTTAAAAAATGGACCGAGGCACTCGAAATTTTCCTATGCTGGAGTTGCTGCGTTCGATCGTGAGGGTGAAGTGAATGTGACTGTGGCAGTGCGCAATCTGACCAAAGACGATCAGCAAGGCTGCATCGGTGCGCTATCAGTGGGAGATGGGCTGATTCCGGTGCAGGCGACCCAGCGATATACTGTTGCGGCGGAGGGAGTCACCCAACTTGGATTTACCTACCGAAGGCCATCAACGGGAAAGGCGAGAGATGGTTCTGATGTGCTCTTCCCGCTGCAGCCGTCCGACGAGTTCTGCCGTTTCTCCTTTGTGCTGGAGGATACAGTCGGATCGGAGTTGATCAATTTGCCCCTGCGTATCGGTCCAATCACAGCAATCTGGAAATCCCGTCAGTTTCTCAATGTCTCTGATCGAATTCGCATCGAGTGGGATCTTGTGAACGGGACAGACAAGGCATCTTCCGGCACGTTTCAGGTCGGGATGGGCGACAAGGTGGGGGAGTCCACTAACTTTTCAGTGTCTGCATTAGGAACGAAAACTGTGTTTTCCCTCTTTGACTTCTCTGCTCCGGCTGGCCACACGCCCTTTCAAAGAGACATTTGGATTCAAACTGAAGTCAACAAGACCATCGTTCGATTTAATCGGGAGTTAGAAGCTTCACGCGATATTGTTCTGGGCGAGGATATGCCGCTGCGCCGATGGTCGGGGTACGCCGACGCGCCGCCACCTGCGAGTGAGAGTACAGCCCAGCGGCGGCCGGAAGGATCTGCCAGAGTAAGGTTTGATGCCGATGAGGACGCCCTTTATCTCAGTGCGACCCTACAGGGAATTACGATTCCTGATCTTGGAGATGAAGCGGCTCTTCGAGCTCGGATTTTTCTGGATGCGCGCCCGGTAAACGAGGTTCTTTCGTTTGGTGTTGTAGAGCCTCTTGAAATTTTCGCGAAAGGAATGGACGGACCGGGAAGTGCCCCTGCGCTTCCTCTGGGGTGCTTTGGAAACGGCTACAACATGCGCCTAGCTCCGAAGGGAGTGACGTCTGCACTCACGACAGACAGTAGTGGGGATCGAGTGCTCGAGGTAAGGATTCCGCGTACGTATTTGCATCGACACGAATGGAATCTGGGGTCGATTGACAGCCTGTTAGGCGTGAAAGTGGAGCTTACTATTGCTGACGCTTCCGGCGAGGTTGGGGCTTTCCTGCCGGAGAATAGTTTTGTGTCGCACAGCCCTACCTGGGCCTACGAAAATCAGGCGATATACAGTTTCAACGAGAAAGATGCCCGCTCGTTGAGTGTCCTTAGACTCTCCCGGCAACCGGTTCAAAGCTGGTCAGTCAGGATCTACTGAGATCCCGGCCAGTGCTCGAAATCCGTGTTTGGAAACCGGGCTCTATTTCCCTCGAGTTGAAGCGAGCTCCAGTTCTTTGTGATTGAGTATATGATATTCCCCAGTAGACAGGACAGGCATGACTAGCTGACCGATACGGACGCGCTCAAGCTGACGGACCTTATACCCTAATTTTGAGAACATTCTCCGAATCTGGCGATTGTAGCCCTGAGTCAAAACGACTCGGACTCTACGACGTGAATCGAAACTGACGGCCTGCGCTTTAGCAAGTCCTTCGGATAAGTGGATCCCTTCCAGCAACTTCGGAGTCAGCTCGCTATCAAACGGACGCTCCAGTTGCACCATATACTCTTTCTCAACATGAAACCGGGGATGTGTGAGCTGCTCTGTAAGCTCTCCTGAGCTAGTCAGGAGGATAAGTCCGCAGCTCTCTAGGTCGAGGCGACCGACGTAATTCAAGTTGGAGAACTTACCGGGGAGGAGTTCGTAGATTGTCTTACGACCCTGAGGATCGTTGCGAGTGCAGAGGTAGCCCTTGGGCTTGTTGAGAACCAAGCTCAGGTCGCCTTGAGTGCGAAGTAGCTTTCCGTCGAACTTTACGTGATCGGAAGGGCGAACCCGGGTGCTGAGATCGAGCACGATGTCTCCGTTCACCTCGACGTGACCGCCTCTAATGAACTCTTCACAACCTCGCCGCGAACTCACTCCACATGAAGCGAGAAACTTGTTCAGGCGCACTCCTTTTTCCTCAATGGACCCCATACCAATAATAAAGGTCCCGAAATACCTGAGGTCGAGAGAGAAGAGGGATTAATCCTCTGGCTTGGTCTTAGGCAGACCAAGTGGACTTGTGCCTTCGGTCCAATCACCGCGCTTCTGCATCAGTTTGACGCGCTCAAAACGCTTAAGGACGCTGCGTTTAGCTCCTACGTTGCTTGATTTCTTGAGACTGGCGTGCTGTGACATGACTAAATTCTGATGGTTGTGAGTGGAGCGCGGAATCTAGGACGTTTTCTCCATTATGCAAGTCGTGATATTTCACATTGGCCGGTGATGGGGCTGTATTTCGAGGTTTTGGCCTGAATTCCAGTATTTGAGCGGGTTGACCAGACTGCACTGGGCGGTTTAAAAGAATGTATGCAGAAATCCCCCCCAGGTTTCCTCCAGTCGGCGCCGTTTCATCGGAAACTCCATGGGCGCGGCTGCTTCCCTGAATATTCTCTCAGGCTTTGCGGCAGAAAAAGGATCTGAAAAGAACAGAAAGCTGAATATCGCCTTTATCGGTGCCGGCGGGAGGGCGTCTTCCAATATTTCCGGTTGTGCCAAGGTGGGTCAGAACATTTACGCTCTCTGCGATGTCGATAAGGTAAGGGCTGAGGCGGCATTCAAGAAGTACCCAAATGCCAAAGTTTATACCGATTGGCGCGAGATGCTCGAAGTCGAAGACGACAAGATCGATGCGGTTGTCGTTTCAACACCGGATCACTTGCACGCCATTGCGGCTATGGCTGCTATCAAGAGAGGTAAACATGTCTATGTGGAGAAGCCGCTCACTTTGACTATCTCGGAGGCAAGGGCTCTTCATGCGACGGCTAAGGAGGCTGGGGTTTGCACACAGATGGGGAACACAGGGCACTCAAAGGATGGAGCTCGGTTGACGAACGAATATATTCAGTCCGGTTCAATTGGTGAAGTGGAGCAGGTTTATTGTCGGACCAATCGCCCCATTTGGCCTCAGGATACTGTCCGACCGCAGGATGAGCCTGTCCCGGGCACAATGGACTGGGATTTATGGCTGGGCCCGGCTGCTGAGAAGGCCTTCAGCAGTCAGATTGCGCCATTCAAATGGAGGGGCTTCCTTGATTACGGAACGGGAGCGCTTGGTGACATGGGTGCGCATATTATCGATCACCCTATGTGGGCACTGGGTCTAGGCCTGCCCGACCGTGTCGTGATCGAGAGGGCAGATCGCAAAACGCCTGGCTCCGGTCGAGACACGCATCCCTCGTCTTGTGTGATCAACTATGAGTTCGCTGCCACGAACGATCGAGGCCCGGTGAAACTTCAGTGGCTGGATGGGCAGTATGAAATTCCGCGAGCGAAGGGAATGCGTGATAATAAGGAGGTTCCCAAGAACGGATGTCTTTATTTGGGTAGCGAGCATCTGATGATGCATTCAAGTCACGGAGGGAAACCTTCGATTGTGGACACGAATTACGAAAGTTTTGTAGCTCCTCCTGAATCGATGGAGCGTTCACCTGGTCACTATCAGGAATGGATTGATGCGATTCAGCAATCCGACCCATCGTTGGCTAAGTCGAATTTTGATGTTGCCGTCCCGTTGACTGAAACTCTTCTGCTTGGAGTGATCGGATCGATCATGGGGCCCGGAACAGAATTAAAGTGGTCTTCGGAAACCATGTCGACAGGCAATCCTGAGGCGGACAAGTGGGTTCATCATTCCTATCGGAACGGATGGTCTCTCTAGGATGCGTTGAGGGGGGGGCTAGTCCTCATCGCCTTCGGCGAGAACATCGAGGGTGAACCCTCCGACATGGGAGCCGTCGGGATTCGGGTAGATCCAGTCGTTTAGTTTTGCCTTATTGAAATTCACTGTCGCTCCGCGGTGAAGGTCCATTAGCTCGTGAGGATCATTCATCAGAATGCCGCAGACTTGATCGTCCGAGATCTCGGTGACAGCTACCCACATGTACTCGCACTTCCTGCCTTCGCGGAACTCGGCTTTCGCTATGTAGCGATCTGTTTCGTCTGGATCCCGGTCAATAAAGGCAGAAACGAATTCCGGCCATCGATTTACGGCGACGTGAACTGCCGCTGCCATTTTCGGATTCGAGTCTGAAATCTCGATGATCGGTTCAAAGGTGGGTTCATTGAAGAGTTCAATCGGTGTTGCGCTCGCTAGTTGCTCGATGAGAGAAAGGTCGAATTCGTTACACCGCTGAAGCTCGGGGCAGTAGACGGCGAGGCAGTCAGGGCCGGCGAGTGCCGCTAGAATTTTCCCGATCACTTGATAGGCAGCGTCAGTGGAGGCGGGATCCTTGGGATCGTCCATCAAATCGACTGAGATCCAGGCTTGGTGGCTCTCAACTGCGTTGCGCAGTCGCTTGTCCCGGATTGACTGCTGAGCGAATTGAGATGGGTTGGAGATGTAGGGGCGATCCGAAACAAGAACAGCGAACAGGCCCTGGGGCACTCTGATCATGAAGTGGCTGATGCCGTCCTCCTCCCCGAGATCATCATTGGGAGGCGTGAACTGAATGACAAAATACTCCGAGTCGGAGCTGGAGGTATCAAACTGAATTCCCAGGGCGCTGGAAACACAGGAGCGAATAGAGGATTCCTCTGCATCGCGTTTTTCAGTGAGAAAATAGACGAGGGAAACGAGCTCTTCGAGTGGCAGGTCTAGCTCTTCCGATTTGGTGGCCTGCTTTTCAGGCGAAGGGGTGCGGTCGAGAAGCCATCGGACCATTTCGAACCCGAACCAGAGGGCGGCAATAGCGAGCGCTACTACTCCAACCCAGCTGAGGCCGCTGGTGTATAACCGAATTATCAGGGCGGATAATATGGCGGTGGCGAGTATAGGGAACTGTTTCAGTCTGAGTAGCATCAGGTAGAAAATCGAGTAAGTGGCAACAGGATCAGCGGCGAGAGACGCATCGATAGACCGGTATGTCATTTTTCCGGGATTTTGGGGAGATTGTATACTCCTTCGATATGGGGTCCACGAATCCTTCCCATTTATCTCCGGGTGAAAAATCCGGTCCCACCTGTTTGAGAAAGACTAAACCCTTGCCAATCTTTTTCATGACCCGTTTTGGGGTGCCTTCTTTCTCGAATCCGAGAACCGAGGTCTCTTTTGTAGGGACGAAACTGATTCGCCACAGTTCCGCATAGGCACCTTGACCGTTCACTTTAATAATGGTGCCCTTTGACGGGATCCATTCTCGCTTGGCTTCCTCGTAAAACTGCTCCTTTTCTGCCTGATGTTGAGCTTCGGCCCGCTGCTTTTCAGACTCAAGTAGCTGATTCTTTCTGAGCTCTCTCTCCATGGCGATATTCTTCTTGTAGGCGGCGAGCGCCTCAATGGGGTCGAAATCGTATGCGCTCTGAATTTCCGGGCTGAGGTCAAAGAACGAGATTCTAGCCATTCCATCCCGGTGCTCAATGATGAGGGCGTCGGATTCCACTCGTTTGACATGACACTCTTCGAATGTCCTGCCGTCCTTGGATTCCAGCCTTTCATAGTCCGGCACAGGTTCTTTGGGTGGGGAATCGTCATCAGCTCCCACAAAGATGCAGCCGCCTAGAGCCCAAAAGATCAGGGCCATTAATGAAATTTTCAGCATGTCCGGACCAATATCGCGCCAGTATTGTTTCTAGCACGCAACTTTTCTTGAGCTAATGGGTTTTATCGGCTAACAACGATCAGGGCCCACCATGAGATTACTGCCAAAACAAATCGAGTCTGCTGCAACTGTCATAGTCCTTGCCGGAACCATGTGGCTGACGATGGGGCTCGTTTCGGCTGACGAAGGTCAGGACGCTGAAAGGAGGGGCGAGGGGAGTGATCCGAAGCGCGAAATGTGGGAGTCACTCACTGAAGGGGAGCAGGAGAAGTTGCGAAATGCTCTGCGGGAAGTGTGGGCAGATCCCTCCGTTATCAGCGCACGGGAAGATGTTAAGCAGGCGAGCGATGCCTATCAGAATGCGATTCGGTTAGCGGTTGAGCGGGTGGATCCCTCTGTGGCAGGGTCGCTGGCAAAAGCTCAAAAGGCCAATGAGGGACATATGAAAGAGCGTCTTGGTGGAGGGTTGCCCGGTCGGGGTGGCATACGGCGCCCTGCCGACTACCCCATGAGTCCCCCTGGATTTCTCGAGAAATTGTCGACTGAAGAAAGGGAGAAGTTCCGCAGCGCTGAAGAGGCAGCGAAGAAGACTGATTCAGTTAAGGCGGCGATCAAGGCACTTGATGAGCTGGCAAAATCGGATGAAGCACTCCGTCGGAAGCGCCTTGAGGCTCACCGCCGAATGCGTCAGCTAATTCTCGATGCGATGGTTGAGGTCGACCCCAGCCTTGAGGAACTGCAAAAACGTCTGGAGATTCCTTTTCGGTCTGGAAAAGGAAAGGGCAAGGGCTCGAACCCTTGAGCGGCGAGTTATTCACTCGCCAACATTCTCGCAAATCTTGAGCTCTCAGCGGTAAGGAGTGCGCCGGTTCTCCCGAGCACTCTGCATTCCCTGTTCCCGCACTGATTTCGCTGCGGGGGAGCTACGGTTGTCGCGATTTTCTCGATAGAGGGAGCCATTGAGGGCAGGTAAACTGCGTTCTGGCCGCCATTCTGGCATGCAATGCTGTGATAATGGGGGTTTCAGCTCAAAATATTTATTTTGGAAAACTTAACTTTTCGGCTTGCCTAATAATAGTTTGAGACAATATAATAATCCCACAGTATTTCCTTAATTTATGGATTTTATGAACTTAAGCATGATTCATGAGGGGATTCAGTAAATTCAATAGTTTCGGTCCTGTTTCATAATATGATTATCCCGATTAAACCCTGGCTGGACCAGACGAATCAAGCTGCAGTAGCAAATTTGCAGGGATGGAGTCGGAGCAGTCGGACGGGATTGGCGCTGTCTTCTGACTTTGAAGCCGAGGAATTAATGAGATCGGGGCGCGCTGCTCCGGTAATTTTGAAGGGATTAACCCAGTCTGATCGCATGGAATTCTACCACAAGCCAATCATGGCGACTGAAATCCTCGGGGCAATGGAGCCGATCGAGGGCCGGCAGATATTTGATGGCACTCTAGGCGGCGGGGGGCATTCACAATGCTTTCTGGACCACGGGGCCCATGTAGTGGGTTGCGATCAGGACGCTCAGGCTCTGGAGTATGCCACGCGTCGGCTATCGTCCCACGGGGATCGATTTTTACCAGTTCGAGGCAATTTTTCTCAGATTGATTCTCTCCTTGAGGGGAGCGGAATCGATTTTGTGGACGGGGTTTTGCTGGATCTGGGAGTGTCTTCTCACCAATTGGATGAGCCAATGCGCGGGTTCTCATTTCGCCAGGATGGTCCACTTGATATGCGAATGGATGATCGTTCGGAGTTTTCAGCGGCCAACTTGATTAATGAATGGTCAGAGGACGAGTTGATTCGAATTTTTCGAGAATACGGAGAGGAGAAGCGCGCCGTTCGGGCTGCTCGCGCAATCGTGAAGGCACGAGGGGAAGCGAGGATAGAGACGACCCTGCAGTTGGCCGCGGCTGTTGAGCGGGCCATTCCGAGGACGAGCGGGAAGCATCCTGCCACCCGTGTATTTCAGGCAGTGAGAATTGCAGTGAATCGGGAGTTGGAGTGCCTTGAAGAGGCACTTGAGAAAGCACTTGGTGTTCTTGCGGAGGGCGGTGTGCTGGCTGTGATCACATTTCATTCACTTGAGGACAGGATAGTGAAGCACTTTATGCGACGTCGAAGCACTCCATTTATTGATCGTCCTGAGTGGACTGATCGTCGGGAGAATCCTGAATATTGCCTTAGCCTGCCTTCCCGTCGGGCAATCGTGCCGAGTGACGAAGAGGTGGCGCTAAATCCAAGGGCTCGCAGCGCGAAACTCAGGTTGGCCGTGAAACTGGGAGCTCGATAATGGAGAAGCGAAATCGATATAGAAACCGGATTAAGTTCGTGGCCTTGGCCCGGGTTGTGATGCTAGGGCTCCTGCTTTTAGCGGTGGGATCGGGGTTTGTCCTGGCCCGAAATCAGCACGTTATCCGTGGCTATGAAATCCGTTCGATCGAGGACGGGATTGTTGAATTGGATCGTGAGATCGAGATGTGGGAGCTACGGATCGCCGGGGTGAAGGGGCGTCAGGAGCTTTCGCGGCGTTTGAGGTGGGTGCAAAGTGATCTTGAGGAGATCGAAACCAGAAAAGTCATCGAGATCGATGGCGAATTGAGAGCTGCTAGCGTTGTGGCGAGTTTGGACTGATGGGCGATCTAATTGAGGGCATGAGA
Organism: uncultured Verrucomicrobiales bacterium; assembly: GCA_963975655.1. GTDB lineage: Bacteria > Verrucomicrobiota > Verrucomicrobiia > Verrucomicrobiales > DEV007 > Arctic95D-9. Next base: position 1,417 of record CAXBHX010000027.1, on the reverse strand, counting down.
ACGAGGCTGATAGTGGCTTGCAGCGCACTTGTCTTGCTTCTTTGTGCGCTCAGCGCACGCCTGGTCTATATCGAATTGTATTGCGGGGAGGATTTGAGTGCGAAGGCTCGCCACCGATATGAGTATCGCGAAGAGTTGGCCGGCCAGCGGGGGAGAATCTACGACCGATCCGGAGAGTTGTTGGCCCGGAATCAAACCGTGTATTCTCTGGTCGTTGATTGCTTTCACTTGAAGGATCAAGGCTTTGCGTGTGCAGGGGTAGCGAAGAAAGAAGGCTTGAAGAGCTATGAGGTTCGCAAGGCTTACCTTCCTGAGGAGATATTGGCGCGATACAGGGAACACATTTCGGAGTCATTGGCCGATATTCTACGGATTCCTGTCCAGGAGCTGGCTCTCAAGCTCAGGGAGAGGTCGGTTGGCGAGATTGTTCTGGCCCGGGGGATTGAGGATGACTTTGCGAGGACTCTGGATGAGGTGATTGGCGAGAAATCGCTGCGTGGACTCTACTTAAGAAAGAGTCAGCGGCGTTACTACCCGAGTCCATTATCTTTGACTCAGGTGGTTGGATATGTTGATCAGGAAGGGCTCGGTGTGGCGGGGGTTGAAAAGACGCTGGACGAAGTTCTTACGGGGAAATCGGGTTATCGCTACTGTGAGAGGGACCGGCGAAGCCGAGAGATTCACGCCTACCGTGGGCTTCAGGTTGATCCAGTTCCGGGTAAGGATGTCTATCTTACCATCAATATGGCTCTCCAGGCTGTTGTGGAGAGGGAGTTGGATTCAGTGATTGATAATTATCGTCCTGCAATGGCTTCGGTGATTCTGATGGATCCTTCAAACGGTGAGGTCCTTGCGATGGCAAGTCGCCCTCACTTTGATCTAAGTGATCGCGGGGGAATTCGGGGTATGCCCCCAGTGAGGCGTAATATTGCTGTGACTGATCTCTATCAGCCTGGATCTACTTTTAAAATAGTGGCGTACGGGGGGGCATTTGATCGCGGTCTGGCGCAACCAACGACTGAGGTGGATTGCCATCTCGGATACTATAATTTGGATGGCTTTGAGCTCCATGATCACCATCCCTATGGAAAATTGCCCGCACAGACGGCGTTTGCCAAGTCATCTAATATTGGTGCGTATCTCATTGCCCGTCCGCTGAACAAGAGTGGATTCGCCCACTATATCGAAGAGTTTGGATTTGGCAGTCGAACCGGAATTGAGCTGAATGCAGAAAATTCCGGGACGATTCATCCGGTGAGCGAGTGGTCGAAAACTTCGTTTTCAAGTCAGGTCATGGGATATGAGGTGGCTGTTACCCCCATGCAAATGGCGGTGGCATGCAGCGTGATTGCGAACGGTGGGATCTATCGCGCACCCACCATCGTTGAGAGCGTTCGCGGCGGGGCTTCACATGCGG
>CAXBHX010000026.1:0-69644 GCA_963975655.1 uncultured Verrucomicrobiales bacterium | reverse complement strand
ACTTTCGGCGTAGAACTCTCCGATCTTAATCAATGCTTCCGCCTTCGCTTCCGCTGTCACACCCGGTGTCTCCAAGACCGACTCCAACTCCTTCCGTGCTTTTCCCAACTTCCCCTGCTCGACGAACAGGGCCGCCTTTCGCACTTTGACATCCCCTAAGTGAATCGAGTTCAAAGCTTCGCGCTCAAATCGCTCATAGAAATCCAATGCCTTATCGATCTCTCCTTCGGACGCAACAATCTCTGCCAGGCCACGATAGATCCGGGCTTTCTCAACCGCACGGGGATGCCATCGCCTCGTTTCCACAAACAATCCCTTTGCCGTGAGAGTGTTTCCGGTTTTCAGCAAAGCTTCTGCAACGGCAACTGAAATGACAGGGTTGCAGTGCTTCGGATCAATCCACTTGGCGATATCAAGCAACTCGGTCCGAGCCGCTAGTGGATTCTCCTCAGACACGACTATGGACTTCCCCCATCCTGCCCGCGTCGCCAGAGTGTATGCGCCAGCCACCGAGGCTCGCGTTTTGGTGACTTGCAACCGGGTCAACAAATCCTCTTTTCCCTCCGAACCAGTTGACCGGTAGGCTTTCGGCAAGGCCGAAATCACATCAGTCATCGTGGTGAGATCAGGATCATTCCCGTAGCGATCAATCGTCTCCCAGTAGATCTCTCTCGCCTTATCCAAGTCTCCGGAATTTGAGTAGGTCCAGCCCACCCAGTAGACCGCTTCCGGCATCCGGGAACTTGAAGGAAACCGCTCCACATACTCCTCGAAATGTTCCCGCATCTGGTCATGCTCATCGAGTAGCTTGAGCGCATTCCCCTTTTTGAACCACGCGTCTTCGAAAAATCGACCGGACTGTTCCCTGACCCTATCATAGGCCAAAAACCCATTTTCCATATCTCCCTCGGAGAGGTAAACATCGCCAATCAGCAGGTTGGACTCATCAGAAAGCGGATCCCCCGGATAGGAATCATTGAAATCCTCCAGCAAGGCGAGAGCTTCATCATATTCACCCAGAGAGAAGGTGGACACCGCAATGCGAAAGATCGATTCCTTCTGATACTTAGGTGTTTCATACCGTTTCAGGTATCCCATGAGATGAGACCGCGCTTCGTCGTAAAGACCGGAAAATGAATACGCCATTCCGGTCCAGTAATCGGAATCCTCAACCATCGGTGACTTCGGGTAGACCCGTTGCAATTGATCGAACTGATAGAGCGCTCCGTCGTTGTCATCCTGCTGGAGGTAGAGAAATCCCTGCATGAACAGAGCCTTTGCCGCCAAGCTATCATCGGGAAACTGCTCCACCAGCTTTCCGTAGGCAAGCTGCGCTGCGCCAGCCTGTTGATCCTGCCGAAGCGAGTCCGCTTTTAGAAACATCACGGTCGGCAAATAGCGGCCCTCATCCCCAAAGACCGCCTCATACCGTTCCGCCGCCTCAACCCCCTTGGCCCAGCGACCGATCTCCATCCAGCACTGGATCTGCGCCAGAGTTGCGCTTTCAACCACAGGATCGGGCGGCATTGACTCGACCATCGCCTCCATGATCAACCCCGCTTCACGATATCGTCCTAACCCCTGGTAGGCAGTGGCCAATCTCAGCCGCGAAGCCGAATCAAAATTCTCAATCGCGGAAAAATTCTTCAACTCTCTTTCCACTCGCTTCAGAATAGACTTCAACTGGAAAATGGTCCCTCTGGTATTAGGGCGCTGCTCTAACAGTGCAATGCGCTCCTCAATCTCTTGAACTTTGGATACCTGATGTTCAATCATCTTGTCGGATGGCCAGATCCGCTGGAGACAAGTGATCGCGTCATACCAGTTTTCCTGTTCGAGAAAAGTAGAACCCAGCTGTAGCGCCAGGGTCTGAAAGCTAATCACCTGGGTCATTTCGGTCAGCCTGGGAGATTCACGACGCACCAAATCAAGCGCCAACTCCACCTGCCCGGCTTGGATGCGCGCATACAACTCAAGCACAATGGCGCGGCTAGCGGCCTCCGGCGCGACATCCCGATATTTGGGCAATTGATCAGAGAGAAAGTCAGCCGCCTCCGCCGGAAAGTCCTGCTGAATATAGAGCGTCGCAAAAAGTAGCAGCGCCTCATATCGCTTAAAGGGCTGATGGGATTCATTCGCCCAGTATTCTCCAAAAGAACGCTGCGCCGCTACCAACTCCCCGGACGTCATTAAGCAAATACCCCGCCAGAAACTCAATTCATCTTCAAGATCCCTTCCCAGCTTCGGGTCCTCAAGTGATTGCTGGATCCATACGAGTGCTTCATCGAATTTACGAAGCCCCACTTTGCAGATCGCCACCAGCGGTCGATGAATTCGGGCGGCCTCCTTAGCCTCCTCCGCCTCACCATAGTCGATGATGAATTTTTCAAGCGCCTCTTCGGCGGCAGCGAAATCATTAGCAGCAAAGGCAGCTCTTCCTCTTTCCAGCAGCTGCGCAGGGCCCTCAACCTCAACTTCTGCCTCGGGATCAGGAGAATCGACCGGAGCTTCCTGGCCCACGATCGGATGAGCCACTGCACCGAGCAGAAAAAGGATACCTATACGAAAGCAAATCATCAAAGCGGCCGGAGCTCATGCTCCGCCACCATCTGACACAATAATCGTGGTCTCCGTCAATCGGGAAACCTGCCAGTTGCAGAACGGCCACCCGTCACCTGCACCCAAACAGTCCGACGCTCTCTTCGCTGAGCCTTCGCTGAGCCTTCGCTGAGCCTTCGCTCAGTCGTCGTATCCGTCGGGATGCTCAACATGCCAGTCCCAGGCGGACTGAACGATAGCTTTAAGGTTAGGATATTTTGGCGTCCACCCCAACTCATCCCGAATTTTCTGACTGTCAGCAATCAAAACGTCCGGGTCTCCGGCACGACGTGGAGTCACCACAGCCGGAATCGCATGGCCCGTGACCTCCCTCACAGTCTCGACGACCTCCTTGACGCTAAATCCATTTCCATTGCCAAGGTTATAATGGAGCACTTCTCTGTCATGCAGGGCTTCAAGAGCCAAAATGTGAGCCTGAGCGAGGTCTTCAATATGAATATAGTCACGAACGCAGGAGCCATCGGGCGTGTCGTAGTCATCCCCGAAAATCTTAATATTCTCGCGCTGACCCAGCGCGACCTGCAAGACAAGCGGAATCAGATGTGTCTCAGGATCATGATCTTCCCCGCGAACTGGCGTGCACCCAGCCGCATTGAAATATCTAAGAGCCGCGTAGCGAAGGCCTTTCGTGACGTGAGCCCAATGCAACAGCCGCTCGATGAAAAACTTGGACTCTCCGTAAGGACTGCCGGGAACAATTTTCTCATCGGGGCCAATCGGAATTTTCTCAGGATCATCAAAGAGATTGGCCGTTGATGACAAAATAAATCGCTCCACTCCATGAGCCAGCGCTGCCTCCAACAGGTTAATGGCGTTCGCCGTGTTTTCGCCAAGGTACAAAAACGGCTTCTCCATCGACTCGCCCACCAGGGTGTGAGAAGCGAAGTGCATGATCGAGTCAGGCTTGAACCCGGCAATGACCGCCTCGATTTCCTCCGAATTGGCCAGATCACCCTCATGAAATTCGGCCGATTCATTCACCGCTGCTCGGTGCCCCTGATAGAGGCTATCAAAAACAGCCACCTCGTGACCCGAACCAATCAAAGCATCCACATTGGCGCTTCCTATATATCCGGCCCCGCCGGTGACAAGAACTCTCATAAATCGCTGCAAATAGAAGGAGCGCGAACTTCTATCAACAGCAAGGCAAACGCAAGGCAATCATCCAAGACACTTGTCTCCGCCCGCAATCGTCATGCAGCAATCGGGACTCTATACCGACAGCTACACCGCGTATCATCGAGAAATCACGCCGCTCCCCAGCCGACAGAGTCTCCCGACTGAGCCGCTGCCGCAGTGCGGTCGGCCTCCACCTGCGAAGCCCCCGCCAAGGATGGTGCCGCCAATGGTGCCCCAGCCAAAGGTGCCCCAGCCAAAGGTGGCCCCGCCTGCTGATGATTTCCCAAAAACTGAACGGATTCTCCCACTACGCGAAGTTTAGTCCGACTCTGGCCCGTCTTTGCATCCTGCCACGCATCCATCTGGAGGCGCCCCTCGACCAGCACGCTCCTCCCTTTCTGCAGATACTTCGCCGCATTTTCGGCACTTTTCCCCCACACCACCACATCCACGTAGGTCGCTTCCTCATGACGCTGGCCATCTTCACCTGACCAGGACCGGTTCATCGCTAACCCGAGCTCTGTCACAGCGGCACCGGATTTGGTTTTCTTTAGTTCTGGATCGCGAGTGAGATTCCCCAACAATGTGACTCGATTGAAACTACTCATGCGAACACTTATATTGAAAGATGTTCAACTGAACAAGTTATTTCTCATATTTTTTGGCAAGAAGAGTCTCCCTCCCGCGTTTTCGCTGTTGCTATCCTGCCCCCTCACCTCCTACATTACCTGACTTTCTGAGCCCATATGGACACCCAGAGCCTTTCCCCCTTTACTGATTTTTGTTATCTGTTCCTGAGCATCATACTGGAAGGGGCACCCTTTATTCTTCTGGGCACGCTCATTTCCGGATTCATCGATGCCTACCTGCCGCCCGGTTTGATCGACCGTTGGCTGCCCAAGAACAAAACTCTCGCCGTGATTTTCAGCGGCCTTCTCGGCTTTATCTTTCCAGTATGCGAGTGCGCCATCGTTCCGGTGATCCGACGCCTCATCCGCAAGGGGCTTCCCGTATCCTGCGCTATCACCTACATGCTTTCTGCGCCGATCATCAATCCGATCGTTGTCATCAGCACGATGAAAGCATTCTCCTCATCGATCGGCCAATTCTCACTGCGTCAGGCCGAAACCGTTGATGTCTATGGTCCCGGCTTCATGACTGCCAGCCGGCTCATCATCGCATTCATCGTGACCGTTGGAGTTGGTCTCGTCGTATTGAGAGCTAGACCCGGTTCCATCCTTAAATCTCAGGTGGTTCCCAGATCCTCGAACAACAAGGCCGGGGATAGTGATCATGACGAAAGCCACCCCTCGGAAACCCCGGATCGGCTGGTTCTAGCTCTGCGCACAACCATGCGGGACTTCATGGAAACGGCCATGTATTTCACGCTAGGTGTGGCCATCACTGCGGTCTTTAAGGCTTACGTCTCTGATGACCTGGTCCTGCTCTTCAATCAAAGCGAAACCACGGGCATTGGCCTCATGATGGTCCTCGCCTTCGTGCTCAGCCTTTGCAGCACATCCGATGCTTTCATCGCCGCGAATTTCCCAGTGCCTCAGTCTGCCAAACTCGCCTTCCTTGTTTTCGGTCCCATGATGGACGTTAAACTCGTCTTCATGTATCTTTCGGTATTCAAATCGAAATTTGTGATCATCCTTGCGGTTACCTTGTTTTTCGTAATCGGCACCCTCAGTTACTTTTGGATTCGCCTCTGAACTTTCCTTCCCTCTACCGATGAAAAAAGCGCTCCAGTTATTGGCCATCGCGACCCTGCTTGTGTGGGGATCCATTTTTCTCTATTTCTACGCCACCGGGCGCATTGAGAAGCATCTCGACCCGAGCTTCCGCATTTACGCCCTCATCGCTGGCATTGGCATGGTCCTGCTGGGGGCATTCAATCTCATTAATCGCAACCGTTCTGTGGGTGCCTGCACACACGATCACGCGCACGGGGACAGTTGCGACCATGAGAACCATCATCACGAAGAGGCTCCTCAAGGTCATGTTCACGACGAATCATGTGACCATGGCCACGACCACGATCATCCCTCCGACCACGATCATCCCTCCGAACACGATCATGAGCATCACCACCATGAAGAGGCAGCAGAAAGCGAAGAACACCATCACCACGACCATGAGGACGCACCATCAACCGTCCTGTTCTCAGTGCTCGTTCTCTTGATCCCTCTGCTCTTCGCCACAGGATATTCTAAAGATCAATTCAGTTCTCAATACCTCGCCAAATGGGGGAAAATCGAAAGGCAGATGATGCAGATGCGCATCGCCAAAAACCGGGTCCAACAAGAGGAAACGATCGGTTCGGTTGACCCGACAAAGAATCCCTACACCAGCGACGCGATTGAAGGCTCAATCGACGAAACAACGCCCGGTGCAGCAGACACACCCCCTGAATCAGCAGAAGTCGCCGACGAGCCAGCGACCGACACCTGGGCCACCTTCACACTCGAGGACCTCAAGCAGATGGTCCCGCAGAATGAGGCGGGCGAATTTCAACTGGACGTTCCTCAACTCTTTTACACTGCCGGAGACAAAGAGCTCATGGCCGTGATGGAAGGAATCTCCATCGAAACTACCGCTCAGCTGATGGAGGAAACACTCAACAACCCCAACGGACATCGGCTCAAAGCGTTCCGCCTCTTCATCGAGTGCTGCGCCGCTGATGCCCGCCCCCTCTCCATTCCCGTCGACTTTGGCAAGCCTCCACCCGAATACACCGAGATGGGCTGGTATCGCATCTACGGCGATTTGCACTATGTCCAGGAGGACGGAGATCTACTGCCCATACTCAGCATCACCCGGATCGAAGAAGCGTCCGAGCCAATGGACGGCCTGATCTTCTAGAGTTGGGAGAGTTGCCTTTTCGCAACCCTGACTTATGTTGACCTTGTTCTACAAATCGGGGGTGTACTGGTTTCGACTGATGGTTTGAAGAGCAAACTGCGTGCCGAGGTTGATCGGTTGGCCTCGTAAAAAGCCGATCAAAAGACAAAAGCAAATAACGAACCTGAACTTGCGCTGGCAGCCTAATTGAGTTGCCCGGGATTTGGCCGACGCCGGCTGAGCTGAATCCTGAAATTTTAGCCGGCTTAGTCTCCAGACGGGTGTCCGGTCTGAGCGATGAAAGGTTACAGGGCAACCGGAGAGAACGAATTCTGTCGATCGAAGTCGCCTCTCCTAAATCAAAAGACCGACTATGCATGTAGACGTTTGTTTAGACGGCTATTAGGACAGGGGTTCAACTCCCCTCACCTCCACTTGTTGATCATCAACGAGTTATAAATCGACCAATAGGAAATAAGACCCTAAATAAGACCACGTCCGGTCATTTCCGAGTGAGTCGCTAGGTGTTTGGGTCGTATTTGACTCGGACATCATCATTAATCATCATCATGGGTGAGATCAGAGAAATCCAACTGACTTTCACAGCGGATGTCAACGCTCGGTTGGATTGAGTGGCCCGCACTGATGGTGACACGGTTGCTCCATCGCCTATAGCTCAGTTTCTGCCATTACGGTGTGATAAGACTCCGACAACATCACGCCCGCATCATAGAACTTCTTCGCCGTTGCTGCTGCCCGGGGAGTGACTTTGTTCGACTCTTTACGGTTCAACGTCATGGGCATCATTTCCAAATTGATCAGGAGGTTATCCAGGTCGGGAGCAAGTGATCGGGGCACAATGTGGTCCACTTCGGCCTTCTCGCCTGCATACGGCCCCCGACCAACAACCGGGCTCCTTCCCGCTTTCATCAGAGCGACATTCTCAGGCGTATCTAGCCCTAACCCTCTGGCTATCTTCAGATTCCTTAAAAGCGCCCCTGAGAGCAAATCAGCGTAATTGGCGGGGGTGTTGTTGATGCCTGAATTGTCAGCTTCAGTTATGGCTGCAACAACTTTCAAGAGGATGCCATTAGCCTCACGGTCCCGACCGTTCTCATAGATTTCCCTGTATTCAACCAGCGGAGCGACATCGTAGGCGGCCCCGTCCAGGGCTCGCCGTTCGATCCCCTACCAGAGGAATAACCCCGACACCGCAAGGCCAGCAGTAGCGATTGAAAAAAAGTTGTGTTCCACTTCATTGATCCAAGGATGAATTAGGATTGAATGGACTCAAGCCAAGAAATATTGAAACAGGCAAGCGGCTATTGTGAGCTCGGCATGTTCCCTGATGCTTGGGACCTGATTGAGTCACTACCACCGGACAAAAAGACAGAAGCGCCCGTTCTCGATTTCCGACTTCGCATCCTTACTGCTCTATCACAGTGCGAGCTTGGGGAGCAAATCGCTAACCTCCTGCTCCATGCTGGCGACGATGAGCGGCGAACCGTTGCCCGGTTCCATCACGCTCGCGCTAGGAGCTTATGGCAGTGTGATAGATATGACGACGCTCGTAGCGAGTTCAGGCGAGCCGTCGACGCTTGGAGAGGGATTCAGAAGAAATTAGCAGTGAAGGCCTAGACGCATTGTTCATTGATTGAATGCCAGTGTCTGCTCGACACATTCACCATGGTGATCTTGACGGGGAAACTAGCGAAATCGGCAATTCACGATTCAATTACTGTTATCGCTGATTGGCCCTACTGAGAAACGAGCAACGGTGCCAAACTGGCAGAAGCCAACATATCAGCCCGAGGCATCATAATTTCCTTTACTCCATCGATCAACCTCCCCAAATCAAGCGGCTCGCCCTACCTCAGCAGAAGTTCGATGCCAAACCCGTTGCGTCACATCATAGTCAAAGCGATTGAACGACGATATATCAGGAACCCCTCCTCAGAAAGCCGGTATTCATAGACTTCCCCGCCGGTAGCATGATCCTGCACTGCATAGCGCAGATTCTCATCTCCGGTGTAACGCGCAAGCCAGGTGACATTCCCATCCTTGCCGCCCCAGGCAATCGCACTGAGCGTATTGAACACCTGCCATTGATCGTAGAAACCGAAAAGCATCGAGCGGGGATTGTCGATATCAATCTCTCCTCGTGTAGCCATACCCACATTAAGCGCAGTGACTCTAGCAGGATACTCAAAGTTCGCCGCGAGATGATCCACTACCCGCCTTTGTATTTCAGATAGATTGCGTTGCCCGAGGTCGCGGCTGATGCGCGCCCCCTGGGACGCCGACAGCATCACCAAAACGCCTGACACAACCAAAACCGGAAAGCCCTCTATTGGCGCTCCTACCCATGCGCAAACTGCTCGCTGAAAATACGTTCTTCCAGCGAGTGACTCTGATCAAACATTACTTCCACCGAGCTCTCCCGGTCCTCACTGATTCGGATCTCAGTGGCATCCCGAATTTCATGTGAATCCGCAGAAGCTCCAATCGGTCGCTTCACCGGATCCAGATTTTCGATTAGCACCTCCGAAGAGTGGGGAAGCAACGCCCCCCGCCACCGACGCGGGCGAAACGGACTGACCGGAGTGATCGCCAGCACATTCGCACCCAACGGAACAATTGGACCATGCGCAGACAGGTTGTAGGCAGTGCTGCCAGCGGGGGTTGATACGAGAACACCATCACAAATCAACTTGGGAATGCGCTCCTTGCCATCCACCGAAATTCGCAAATTTGCACTCTGGCCGCTGTAACGGATCACCGACACCTCGTTAAATGCGATGACCTCCTCCCGATTGCCGCTGACATCCACCGACTGCATTTTCAAGGGATTCAAACGTTCTCTCGAGGCAGACGAGATACGCTCTTCGAGCCCCTCTGAACTGTATTGATTCATGAGAAAGCCAACCGTTCCCCGATTCATCCCGAAAATGGGAATTTCAAGATGGCGATACTGGTGAATGGAATGAAGCAGCATGCCGTCGCCACCAAGCGCCACGAGCACTTCAGCTTCTTCAGGCGGGCAGAATTCGGAGACCTTCTTAAGTTCCTCGAAGGCTCCTACGGCGTTCTCGGATGACGAATGAACACAGGCAATTTTCATAATATTATCGAATCACGCGACCATTAATCTTCCTGACGAAAGGCCGCTTTCATCTTACCGAGGAAAACTTCTCCAAGCAGGTAAACTCCGAGCACCAAGCTGATGATAGCTATGATAAGGATTGAGAAAAAAGCCATTGTCTGTTGCTCAAAATCCATTCCGAGAATGATCCGATCAGGATGCGCGCCAACCAAAATGTAAGCGAACACCAACACGATATGGAGTGCTAGCTGCGTACCTAACCCCACCCAGAAGAGACGCACGCCCCACTTATGCTGAACCGCACTCCCCGGCCCCTCTGGGATCTTGAGAAATCCGAAAGCTTTTTTCTTCATCGCCTTGAAGCCCTTCAACCCCAACAACGGAATGCTGGCGAACCAGATCAATTCCGCTGCTACGATGACTCCCCCAATCAAGGCAGCAGCCTCTCCTGCGGTCAGGCCGAGAAACGGCACCACTATTGGCGCGCCAAAAAACATCACGAAAGGGATCCCGAACATCCACGATCCGATACGAATCCGCCAACCCCTACTATTATTATTATCTGGCGGCTCTTTGCTACTATCATTCATAATCATTTATTCCTGTGCGCCAGAACGGGCAGACAAGGAGAATACCATTGAGCTAGGAGCCATACAAAGCATCAATACATTCATCACATTTTTCAATCCTGGCTCTGCTGTTTTTTAACATTCTCAGGATAGTCCTTTCTGGTAAATCATTGAGCTATTTCTCCTCTTCTTCTGAAGAAGAGTCGAACAGATTTCCCATTTCAACAACCATCCAAGCTTCTGGATATTACCAATAGCAATTTGCTTTTTCAAGGAGTTCTATCGCAGCGGGAGCAATGGCCATGAAAACAAGGCGGAGCCAAGGCTCGTGGCCGCGGGATTGGCGGTCCCCCGAAATATGGGGTTCTCGGTCCAGAGGACCGAGATTTCGGAAATAGGTTTGCGTCAGCTCCTCGGGAAAAACTGTTTTCCCGTTTCGCAGTTGCCTCGCTTAGACCACCGAGAGCGGGAAAGTCTGCGACCTCACAGATTTTGTCCCTTCGAGAACGAACGTGTATCCATCACCCAGCGGCAATTCGAGTGCTTCCCAACCCGTTTGGGTTTTGCTCCACTGAACCCCGCCCGACGACCCCACCCGACAGGCGCAGTGGGAGGGCTGGGTCGGGAAAGCAATTGTTGACACCAACAGGAACCAGAGTCAAAATTCACGATGCCTAAGAAGGAATATCATCAAGGCCGACGTTATTTCATAAAAGGCACAGCTGTTCTAGCGGCGACCGGAGCAACTGTGACTCCAGGACAAGTGCAAGGTTGAGAGCCCAAGCAGGCAGACAAGAAACATCCCGTCGACGAGACCACGGCTCTTCCTCCATTATGTCCCGCATGATAGGTTACATCAAAAATTAGATTGAGTATTAGTTTCACCGCGATATCGAATATCAAGCCGAAATATTGACACCAACCGATAATGCATCAAGCACGGAAACTCACCTTACTCACCTTACTCACAGCACTACTCGCCATGAGCGCTTCCTCTCACGGCGAGGAAGATCTGTTGGGACCTCCCGTCTCAAGGTTCGACTCACTTACCGATAGTATTTATGCAACCTCGGACCCTTTGCTTTCCGACCGACTTTCTTTCCCAGAGAACTATGAGTGGAAGCGGGAGCTGTCCGGGAACTTGGGATTCGACTATGTCCTCCTCAACACTCCTCTCTTTCAAGCTGGCTCAGTGGACGGTAAAGTCTACGGAGATAATGAGCTTGACCTCTTTCTTCAATGGCGCGCCTTCGATAACACTCAAAGTGCAGGCAAGATTTTCTTTTGGGGACTATGGGTTCAAACCTTCACTGACCTTCCGTCAGGAGCCTTTGCTAAATCACAAGGCTTGAGGTCTTTTCCGAACGGCGGAGCTACTGACCCGGACAAGTCAGTAGTCGCCCCTTCCGCCCTGTGGTGGGAGCAGGAATTCAAGCCCGTCGGGATCACCTACCGGGTAGGTCAGCTGTATGCCCCCACACTCTTCGGAAGCAATAGCTACCTGGGAGATGATCGCGCTACATTTATGAACACCATCCTCAGCACCAACCAGGGGACACCTTGGGCTGGCGGCAACCGGGGCTTAGGTGCGATGGTTAGCCTTGATCGAGACGAGTTCTACGCCTCACTGGGCTTTCAGGATGCCAAGGGTGACCAGAAATCACTGGACTTCGGTAGCTTCGCGGACGGTAAATTTGCTTACCTCGGGGAACTTGGATGGACACCCACCTTTGACGGGGAACACCAAGGCAACTACAAAGTGACGGTTGGCTACGTGGATCAAACCAGCATCGGAAACGATCCAGCAAATCAAAGTGGATGGGGGGGGACTTTAAGCGCACAGCAGGATATCAGTGATGCTTATGGATTTTTCGGAATCCTTCGCCGTTCCTACGGTCGTGTTATCAGCAATACCGACACCGCAGCCGGGGTCGGCTTCACCCTCAAAAAGCCCCTTGGGCGGGTGGACGATATGCTGGGAACTGGAGCCTTCTACTCTAAACCTTTTGAAAATGGCAACGGAACCTTCCGGGACGAATATGGGATCGAGGCATTCTGGAACATTCAACTCACGCCACGCCTCCAGTTCAGCCCAGATATGCAGCTCTATCTACAGCCAGGGAGGGTGAACCAAAACGGCCAAGTGTTTGTTGCTGGTTTTCGGTTCCAATACGTACTCTAGGCTATGCAACCCGCAGAGCGGCACTCCCCCCCCAAAACTGGATACTTATTGCTCTCTGTTTGTTTGGTTAGTTTAGTTGGTCCTACCGGTTTTTGAGTGGCAAGGGCGTCCGAGAGTGGGGCAACCTTGGGAATGGGATTTGAAGAATTCTATGTGAAACTGCGGTGTATTGTGGAGCCTTTGTTCGTGAACGAGACCACAGTCATGATGAGAAGGACGAAAAGGAAATCGAAGTTCATGTGAACCATTGTGATAATTCAGAGTGGGTTCGACTGGGATTTAGGTAGGGCGAGAGACCGGTTGAAAGTGCCCGCTTCGTCTGCGTCGGAAGCCTCGTCCTTTCCCAGGCTATCAAGATTGCCAAAGAGGTCGAGCTGGCCGGGATCAAGCTTTTGACTCACTTTGTTCGCCCTGCGGGTGCACATTTGGTGCATCTATCTCCGCTACGCTCCGGTTCACTCTTCGCCTCATGAAGCTGACGAATTGACCTGATCCCGGAGACGGGACACACCCGGCAATTCAGGCTGCCCATTCTCATTCTTGCGCCAGTTTTCGCGCCAGCCTATTCGCCCAGGGGTTGGCTGTAATCCCATGGGCAATTACGCACAGCGAGATGGTGCAGACCACGGTGGGTATCAACACGGATTCCGACGGTAAACGTTTCTCCCCGACAATAACCAGGAAGACGATACTAGCCAGACCCCGGGGGCCGAACCAGGCGAGGAACGATTTGGTCTCAAATGTCTCGCCGGTGCCGATCAGTGCCACGATCACGGGCAGCATTCTGATGACAGTCAGGCTAAGTAGAGAGTATAGCACCACGTCCCAAGTCATCTGAGCCCAATACTGACCGACCACGGCTGCGCCGAAAACCACCCAGGTTAGCATCGCCAGCAGTTCGGAAATCCCTTCCCCCGCGAGGGTCAGCTTGTGGGTACGTTCTTTGGCGAAGTATCCGAAGAGCAGACCGCCAACAAAGGCCGCAATGTAGCCACTGCCGTGCAGCGTCTGTGCGGTGGCGAAACAGCCCAGGGCCAGTCCGACCACTGGAATCTGGGCCCAGATATTGGTGATCCAGTCGCGCTGGATGCAAAAACGAAGCACCGGGGCGGCGATCATCACGATCACGACGCCGACGGCGACACCAATACCAATCTCTTCCATGACAAGTTTCAGCGCCAACTTGCCACCACCTCCCTCACCGGCGGTTCCCGTGGCCAGAGCAAGGAACACAAACAGGACCGGCACACACAAACCGTCGTTCAGTCCGCTTTCGGCATTCAAGCCTTCCCGGATCCGCGCCGGCACCGCCTTGTTGGAGACTACCCCCTTCCCGAGCGCGGCATCCGTTGCGGCAAGGATGGTGGCAAGGATACACAATTCGAACAGGGCAATTTCCGGGAAAATCAGGATTCCGGCCAAAACGCCGAGCCCAATGCTCAGGGGAAGGCCCACCATCAGTAAGCGCCGCGGGATGGTGGCATGCCTGCGCAGAATTTTGAGATCAGCGTTGGAGGCATCAATGAACAGTACCAACGCGAGGGTGAGATCCGCAATCACTCGCAGCTCCACAGCATTGAAATCAAGATCCAGAATGCCCAGCCCGACTGGCCCCGCAATCAGGCCGAAGGCGATGAAAAGCATGGGGCCGGAAATCGCGCTCCGCTCCACCCGACCAGCAATGACACTAAAGGCAAAGGCAAACAAGGCAAGCGTTGCGAGATCGCTGTACATATTCTGTTTCCGGTAGGGCTGTTTTTTTCGAGAGTATCAAAAAGTAAACTCGGCTACTCCTCAATGCGAGTAGCCGATCCATAAAAGGCCATTGAAGAAGGGCGTTTTACTCTGAACCTGAGTCGAGACTATGTCGTCGAAACTTGCCTCTTGCCTTCTGGTGCGCAGCGGCTCCTCCAGCCCCTTCACGTGGTACCATCCAGGCTATGTTGACACCTTTAATCGGTCTCTCGCCACACAAGAATCTCAGAAGAATCATTATTTAATCTGGAGCGCCAGCGCGGGTGGGCAGGAAGAATGCCAATAATAAGCCCAGAGCCATACAAAGCATCATCATATTCATCACATTTCTCAATCCTGACTCTGCTGCTTTTTTGACAATCTCAGGGTAGGCTGCTTTGGTTTTCTCGGGCAACTCATTGACCCATTTTTCTTCTTCATCCTCTGAAATGGATTCGAACTTATTCTCCATTTCAACGATCAACTCAAGCTTCTCAGCCTCTGAATAATTCTGAGATTCTATCTCAGAAAATGAATCTGCCATAGATGCATAGACAGCGCCAAACAAGACCGAGCCAGCTAATGCAACAGCAAATCCCTGCCCTATGATCTCTTTCAATGTCTCAGATAGACCAGACGCTTCTCCCGCTTCTTCGAGCGCCACTGTAGACATCGTTACTGTCGTTATTTGAGCCATAATAAGCCCCATTCCAATACCTAAGGCTATCATGTGAGGCAAAATATCCATCGGAGCCATCTCCATGGAAACGGACTGACCAAGCCACCATAGCGAAAGGATCGTCATCACACTACCGCCAATGACGATGAACTTTGGCAATATTTTCTTGCCGAGGTTCGGGGTAACAAAGGAAACTACCGCATAGGCTGCTGAGTATGGCAACAGCGTCAACGCTGTCTGCAATGAATCAAACTTCACGCCAGCCTGAAGGAATACCGAAATACCAAATAGTGCTCCCGCAGTCACGAGGAAGAGCGATGCACCAATCAGCATCCCAATGGTGAATGTCCTGTTTTTCAAGATCGACACTGCCAGCAGCGGAGACTGTCCAGAACTCTTGAGCTTCACGCCACGTAGGATAAAGCCGATCAAGAAAGCAACACTGATCGCATAGCCCACGGGCACGATTGAGAATCCGCCCAGGCTAAGCTGCTCGCCACCGAGCATGAATGGCCGCTTTTCCATCAACCAGCCATACTGGCCAGCCGAAGTCGTTGTGATGAGAAAGAGTCCAAACCCTAAGACCGACAATATCACGCTCAGAATATCGATTTTCACGTTCTGGTCTTTTGCCATCTCAGGAAGACGCATCGCTAAGAACAAAGTAAGAACACCCGCAATCGGCGAAATAGCCAGCGCCACACGCCAGTCCATCGTATTGGCCAAATAGCCAACTACCACTGGAGCAATCGCTGAAATAGCAGCTAGAACTGCGCCGTAGATCCCAAAGGCTGCGGCTCTTTGCTCGCCTTCGTAGATACTGACAATTATCGCAATCGATGTCGGTATTACCAAAACCATGCCTAATGGCCAAATGACTCCCCATGCGATGGTGAAAACACTGATATTCGGACTGAAAATGACAATAGTAAGCCCAATGGTATAAAGCAGTACACCGAGTGAAAAAATCTTCTTCTTGCCAAACTTGTCACCTAACTTACCGGCTGTCACCATCAGTGATCCTGCTATTAATGACGCTGAGACAATTACGAACTGCACATTCGAGACCGTCGTCTGAAAGTCTTGCACGATCGCTCCGATGATCACATTGATCCCGAACGAAGTGACATACATCATCACCATCGAAAAGAGAATGGTGACAAGCGGCATCCATGATTGTCTGTTTTGTGTTGTCATATTTTTCTAGCTGGAGTTGAAGCCCACAATAAAAAGGCGCCCGTGACGGATACTCGCCCGTCACGTATACTTAGAGGGCCGGTTTCGTTTTCTGTGATCAGATCGAATTGCCTTTGAATTGAGAGTTCCTGTAATTACAACTTAAAGTGTGACGCTAGTAGCGAACCCAACATAACGCTGAGCGTAAGTCGGGAATGACAGGGAAGTTCCGTGTTCTTCGTAGTGATTTTATTGAGGTTTAGAGCGACACTGCGCCAAAGCCTTGTGGCCATTCGGTCAAGCGCTTTTCCCCTGCGCGACGCGACGATTCGGTTGCCAACCAGCGCAGTAGGAACCAGGCATAACCTGCCGCCAGATAACCGTCTTTCAAAGTTGGATCCATTAAAGGAGCGTACTCGACGACATCGGCTCCCACGAGATCGATCCGCTTTGATAGACGCAGATTTTTCAGCACATCGTAACACCACATATGATCAAGACCAAACGGCTCGACCGCTGACGACGACGCATTCACACACGAATCTAGTGCATCAGTATCGAAGCTCAAAAATGTTGGCCCTTCGCCCACCACGTCGATGACCTTGTCGGCCATCTCCTGGGGGTCGATGGCACGGCATTCATCGGTAGACAGAGCGGTCACGCCGAGCGCCTTAGCGTGGCCTCCCACCAGTGCCGTCATCGGTCCGCGAATACCCATCGTGATCATGCGTTCCGGATCGAGATTGCCCTCAGCCATGTTCTTAGTGAACTGATTACCCGAATGATAAGGGTAAGGAAAATCCGCATGTGTCACGAGATCATAATGCGCGTCGAAATGGATGAGACCAAGCGGGCCATACTTCTTCCCCAAGACATGAATCGGCGCGTAGCTGGCTGTATGATCGCCGCCGAAAGACAGTGTGTCGCAACCATGTTCCGTGACAATCCGCTCCATATGTTCCAGCACGACTTCCATTTCGGAACTTAAATCGAATTGGCCGTAAGTATCCACGTTGCCGTAGTCAATGATTCGACACTCGTCGAAGGGGATGTCCCATCCGCCGTCCCATGGTTCGGTAGTACCCATCTTGTTTTTCGACAACTTGCGAATCCCTGATGGCCCAAATTTGTGCGAGGCCTGCATGGGCGCAGCCTTCTCAAAAGGCAAACCGACCACGACCAGATCGGCGTTTTCCAGATCCCGGGAAAATGGAGACATGAACGATCCCAGATAATCCTTGTTCAGACCACTCATCAGATCAATACCTTCGCCGCCCATCGTCTTCATACGGGTCAGATGATTAACAACTTCCTGGGGGACGCCATCGATGCTCAGTCCATTCTTCCAGTAGTCCTGCAAGCGCTTCATCTTCTCTTCCGACATCGGTGGATATTTTTTTATTTCTGGCATTTTATGTTCCTTTCGTTTGGTTTGATTTGGTTTATATATTTCTTTTAGATCGATTCACCAAGCTCTCGGTTTTTGATCCGAATAGAATCCGCCGGTCGGACCATCCTCAGGAAGAGTGGCTAGCCAGACTGGGGTATCGGCCCCTTCGGTCGGCGTTTTCGGCTTCACCCCTTCTCCGTAATCAGGCAATTCGTCTGCTTCGCCCATGTCGGTCAGCACCCAACCGGGACAACAGGAGTTGGACTTGGCTTTCGTACCTGAGTCGGTGAACTGCTTGGCGAAGACAAGGGTCAGCACGTTGAGCGCCGCTTTAGACGCCTGGTAGGCCGGGCAAATATCGTCCCGGGCCGGAGAATCCGGGTCGGCCAATTGATTCAGCGACGCGACCGTGGTCGACATGTTGACCACGCGCCCCACTGGGCTGGACATAATCAAGGGTGCGAGTTGCTGGGTGAGAAAGTAGGGGCCGAAAAAATTCACCTCGAAGGTTTGGCGCATCTCCCCGTCGGAGACTTCTGTGGGCTGCTTGCCAATATCGAGGAGAACGGCTGAATTGTTGACCAGCACGTCCAGCCTCCCATGATCCGAGCGAATAGTATTCGCCGCCGACTCGATCGAAGCCTTCTCCCGAAGGTCCAGCGGAATCACCGAGAGGTCGTAGCCCTGCCCTTTCAGCTCAGCGACCACCGCTTCGCCTTCAGAAAAATCGAACGCACCAATGACGACGGAGAAGCCCTTTTCAGAAAGCTGCTTCGAGGTCTCAAGACCGATGCCCATGTTGCCACCGGTGACGAATGCGACTGGTTTCTCACTGCTCATTCAGAGGCTCCTCACTAATAACGATTCAAAAATTGCTCAACGGCCGGGCCAATGGAGTTCAGCAGACCTGACGGGAAAGCTCCTTCAGCTCAGGGGCGCACTGGGCTTCTTCTACTACGAGGCGGCTGCCGAGCCCGCGGAATCCCGGCGGAAGCCGATCCCAGTTGGTCATCGCCCCTGCTTCGGGACTCGAGCCATCGCGGTAGACGTAGTACGTCTTGCCGACTTGGTTTAAACAAATACGAGCGAGGCACATCGGACAGGGCTCCTGAGACGTGAAGAGCGTGTAATCCCGCATCCGTGGCGTGGGATTGTCACAGAGCTGCTCTTCAATCAAATTCAGGAGCACCATCTCAACGTGCAGGTCAGTGCGGTGGAACGGGGCCACTGCCTTGGAAATTTCTTCGTAAATCAGTTCACCATTCTTAAGTAGACACCCACCCACGGCCACGTTACCCATCCGCCCTGCCCGAATCCCGTGGGCAATCGAAACGATCGACGGCCCGTCATGGGGATACTGGTCAGAGCTTGGAGTGTAAGCACTTAGCTGTTCCGCCAGTTCATCATAGGTGAACTTTGGCTTCTCGAAGTCGAGGCTGGGTTTCTCACTCATAGCTAGAGGTTAGATACCTGGCGCCATTCCACCTGCAACGGGAAGTACAACTCCGGTCACATAAGAAGAATCTGGTCCAGCTAAGAAAGCGATCGCAGCTGCTATTTCACTTGGCTCAGCGGGGCGGCCGATGGGGATGCTTGCATTCTCTTCTGCAGCGGCTTCTTCCACTGAGACGCCAGAAGCTTCAGCGATCGCAGCATAAGCGGCTTGAAGCATATCTGTGTTGATCGCTCCTGGAGCCACGACGTTGGCGCGGATACCTTTAGATGCAAACTCGAGAGCCAAGACCTTAGTTGCGCCAACGAGCGCATGCTTAGTTGCCACGTATGGGTAAGGCATGCCCACGCTCGCAGCGATCCCGGCGGTGGAGGCGACATTGACGATCGATCCGCCCCCGGCTTTCTCCATGTGGGGCACCACTCCCGCACAGAGAGCCATGGTGCCTTTGACATTCACCGCGTAGTTTGCGTTCCATGCTTTGTCGTCGTTCTCATCGAGAATGCCTGAGCCAAACCCTACACCCGCATTGTTCACGAGAATGTCGACGGAACCGAAGCCGTCTGCCACCGCCTTCACGGCAGCAGTCACTTCGTCCGGGTTCGATACATCGACGAGGACAGACATGGCGTCGCCCCCGGCAGCCTTGATCTCGGCCACATTGGCTTCGACCCCTTCCTTCGAGCTGGCGCGTCCGGTCAACGCAACCCTGGCTCCGAGTTCGGAGAGTTTTACGGCGATGGCTTTGCCAAGGCCCTTACCTTTGGTGGCACCGGTGACGATGGCGACTTTTCCTTGCAGTGGCTTCATAAGTTTTAATCTTCGACTTAGCTATTTTTTCGTTTCCCTGCGATGCACTGGAGCTGTTTTTTAACAGCTCTAGATCCATCCTATATCCCCTAAACTATCAGGGTTATTCTTCCTCATAATATCTGCCAATAGCACCAGTACTCCCCATGGCCTTAAGTCCTTCAAGCCTCTTCTTGAACCCGGGTCGCCAATCAGTCCATTCTGGTCTTTCTTGTGGTGTTACATTTGTATTCCAAACTTCAATATCAATTGGATGATGGTCTACTTCATGCGGAGGCTTTGACTGATTACCATAAGGACAATGCGAAACTGCAAGTAATAGATCGATCTCAGCATAAAACTCAACCCAAGTGCCTGGCTTTAGATTACTAGGGGAACTATGCCAAGTTGGAGAAATATGACCACCTGGCATCGGTTGATCGGAAACAGCCATTGGTTGGAAAACACACATATTATGGGTTGCAGCAAATGCATCTGCCTTTTCAAAGTCCATACCTGCAGTTACCAAAGCTTCAATACAATTGGTATGACAGGAGGCATGGTTATGAATATTAAATCCCATTTCGTTTAATTCGGGGGAACAATGTCCTCCGTGCCAAACGGGCCAATGGTGTTCATCTGGCATGAGAGAAGGGTCTATATTGTCATCAATGTAAGTGGCCATAGGGCGGAAATATGGCAGATTAGACCATAGTCTTGAGTTTTTCCGACATATAAACCCCTCCAGCCCAGCTGTGAATATTGGGTCGTATTGTTCTCCTGCAGTATCTTTAATATCGGCACCAAAGAACCACACATCAATAATGTTTGGACCTTCTGGTTGAAGAAACTTCACTACCTGTCCTGCTTTAACATGAACAGGAATACCACGGTTTTGATATGCTCGATACTCTGAGTCTTTGGCCCAACTTGACCTTCCTTTCCTCAAGTTGTCGTACCATCCCATGTCAAATCCTGTGAACTTTCCGCTACGATAGCTCGCATGTTGATCATATTCTTTTTCTTCACTCATAATTAACCTGACACTATGCAAGCAAGACTTTTGATATAAGGGAGGCGAAAACAACTTCTATTTTTGCGTTTCCCAGTCAGCACGGAGGCTCTCTACAATATAAAGGGAGGTTACACCTCCCTTTATATTGAAATTTATATCATTAAGATTTGAAGCTTGACGTCCATCCTTCCGCGCCAGCAGCATAATCCTTTTCCAATTGCTCTTTAGATAGACCTTCAAGCTCACACATTTTCCAAAAAGGGGCAAAATAGTTGTCGAGAACATCAACCTCTTCCGCTTGGGAAATCAGTTTCTTGTAACCATTTTCGCTAGGCACCCGAATTGATTTGCCCGGCCTCGCATTAGACTCTTTCAGTTTTCGAACGAAGGCATCAGCTTTCTGTTTGACCTTATTGATATCACCAAAAGCTGCTGGATTGATAGCCATATAAAAGCTGCCCCCCACAGTGGGGGTCTTACCAAACTGTGTTAGATCATTGCCATCTTCGCCGAGGATATCCCAGGGCAATTTACCCAATGGATTTATGATTGAGGTTAAACCCTCATTAAATAAGTTTTGTGCATAGGTTCTGGGGTTCTCAAACTGCTGGCCACAGGTATAAGCATAGACACGACCAAAGAATTCCCCACCCTCGACAGGTACCGCATACTTCGCCACATCATCGGTTAGTTCACCGGTCTCAGGATCAACAGCCCACTTGCCTTTTAATTTCGTACCCTGACGTACCGCATTGCCCACATCACCATCATAAAACTCAGCAAGCTTGGTACTCATCCAGACAGGAGGCTCATCACCAGAAGGGATGATTCCATCAAAGGGCGGGCAAGATAACAGTAACTCAGTGCCACCAAAGGGGGAGGCTAAGGGTACAGAGTTATTAGAGGTAAAACCGACCATATCCTCTTCATAAGCCATATATGCATAGTTGCCAAAATTGCCACCGTCATTATGATTTCCACCAAATGATATGGCTATACCTTGAGTCCTGGCTTTTTCTATCGCAGCCTCAGCCATCAACGTCAGAACATAGGGACCTGAAGCCCCTTTCCCGTCAATCACAGTAAAACCGGGGCCATCGGCTGTTACTTCTGGTGAAGCGGAAAAATCAAGGCCGCCTTTCATGTAAGCAGCATAAGGTACTTCCAACCATCCCATGCCCTGTGACAATTTACCCTGTCGGTCAGCAAACGAGGCAGATCGAGCGATAGCCGCAGCTTGTCCTTCGCTTGCCCCTGCGGCAATCCATAAGCGGTAATAACAATACTCGGTATAATTAGCATTGGCTTTTGATGTCGTTAGTTTTGAGTCACTCATTATATTTTGTTTCTAATTTTCAGGTTCTTGTCTTTATATTCGTTGCTGCAGCTTATTCCGCCGCCAGCGTGTTGTAAGCATTGATGCTCATCCCGGCGCTGAACCCGCCGTCCACTGCTATAGCCTGACCGTTCACAAAGTTGCAATCGGTCGAGCCTAGGAAATGGATCATTGCCGCAATTTCTTCCGGCTCCGCAATCCGTCCCAACGGCACAGCCTTGCGCTCCATTCTCAACTGAGGCTGCCCGTCCGGCGTGTTGGCCATCGGCGTATTCACCGAGGTTGGACAGATGGCGTTCACTCGAATACCTCGCTCGCCCAGCTCCATCGCCGCGGTCCGGGTAATCCCGATGACCGCCCACTTCGACGCCACGTAAGGAGACAGATAAGCCGCTCCTTGCAGACCCGCCATCGATGAAACGTTCACGATCCGCCCGCCGTCATTCATGCGCGGCACTCCGTGCTTGATACCGTACACGACGCCCTTGGTGTTGATCCCAAAGTTCTTATCAAAGTCCGTGATATCCGTTTCCATGAGGACGTTGTAACCAAAATTCGCTCCCGCGTTGTTGACCACCACATCGATGTTTCCGTAGGTCGACTTGGCCGTCTCCATCAGATTCTCAACCGCTTCCTCGCTGGAGACGTCGCACTGAATAAAAGTCGCTCCGATCTCATCCGCTATCGCTGTGCCGTCTTTTCGGCCTGAGATCACGACTTTCGCCCCGGAAGCGATGAATCGCTTTGCCGCCGCGAGGCCGATACCTGACGTGCCACCAGTGATGACAGCAACGTTGTCTTTCAATGAAAAGAAATTACTCATGATTTTTGTAGATCGTTAGTTGTTTTTGTGGATTTCAGGCTATGTCTCTTACGGCTCTCCAATTATACAACGCTCGTGCATTGCATTTGGTTTCACTCAATCGAAAAAAAATGGCAGAAATCCAAGGAATTCAGAGAGAGAGAGAGAGAGAGAGAGAGAGACTCTTTCTTCTTGCGTAACGATGGGTTGAAGTGAGATAATTCAACCTCAGGCGGCAATATGATGGACAGCTGGTTAGGATATTAAATACTAGCCTCAAAGCGTCTCCCCACAACCGCGTTACGGTAACTAGGGGTAACATGGCCCCTTTATAAGCAATGAATCAGCCAACCCTCGCCATTGTTCCCGATTACGCTCCTGCCGCTGATTCTATCGAGGAGGATTCCGTCCGCCAGGAGATGAAGCACATTCTGGCAAGTCCCGGATTCGCTTCTTCTGCGAAATTGAGCAGTTTCCTCGAATACATTGTCAACGAGACTCTGTCCGGAAACGCACGGGATATCAAAGCCTACTCGATCGCGATCAACGCCTTTAAACGGCCCTCCACATTCGACCCTCAGGCCGATCCCATCGTTCGCATCCAAGCCGGGCGGATGCGCCGTGCCATGGAGCAATACTATCAGACAGCCGAGCACTCAAGCCCCTTGAGAATCGTAGTGGCCAAGGGCTCCTACATTCCTGTTTTCGTCCCTAATGCCCCCCCCCTGATGCATCCTTTCGATCGGACATCGAAGCACAAGGAGCGGAACTGACCCCCAATCGTCCTTCCATCGGGGTGATTGCCTTTGAATGCCTCAGCGAATGCAAAGACCGTCAACATTTTGCCACGGGTATTACGATGCAACTCCTTGTCGATCTCTCGCGCTTTCAAAACCTTTGCGTGGTGGGGCCAATCCACCCGGCCCAACTGAATGCCCCCTCGGAGACTCCATCGGCGATCGCCGCACAGACCGAGGTTCGCTTTGTGCTTCAGGGCGGCGTGCAACGCCAAGGTGATCAGCTCCGCGTCACAGTAAACCTAACCGACGCAGCAACAGGTGAATCCATTTGGGGGGAAACCTTTTCTCGGACCTTGAGTCCTCCCGTTCTCTTCGAGCTCCAAGACGAAATCGCAAGACGTTGTGCCGCATTCATCGGGGGCGACCTAGGCATCATTCCCATGGCTCTCTGCCGCGAGACTCTGCCCAAGCCTCCTGAGGAATTGAGTGCCTACGAAGCAGCGCTCCTCTGCTATCACTGGGGCTTCCTCATGACTGAGGATTCCTTCCACCGCGCCCTCAAGGCCCTTGAGACATCGGTTATTGACGCCCCCCGCTACGCCCTCACCAAGGCACTGCTCGCAGACATCTATTGCGTCGATTTCCTCGGCAATTCCGGTCTCGTGGAAGACGGTGTTGAGTTGGCTAAAAAACTTATTGAAGAGGCAGTGAGCCTCGATCGCGAATGCCAGGATGCCCGATGGATTCGCGGACAGGTCCATTTTTTCCGTCATGAATTCGATCAATGCCGCAATGAACTGGAGTGCGCGCTCAAACTAAATCCGAACAATCCGCACGCCCTGGCAGCATGTGGATTCTTTTTACCCATGCTCGGAGAGTGGGATCAAGGTTTAGAGCTAACCAAACGAGCCATCCGCCTCAGTCCACACCACGCAGGTTGGTACAACTTTATTCCCGCTCTCTATCACTACCGCAAAGGAAATATCGAAACCGCGGCTGAATTCGCCGGCGGCCTTGATGTTCCTGGCCTCTTCTGGGGCCCACTCCTGCGCGCCGTCATCTTCGCCGCGGCCGGGCGACCCGATGACGCCGAGAAAGACATTGCAAAACTGCTCGCACTCCAACCCCACTTTGCCAGCGAGGGCAAAGCCCTCATGAAACGGTTTCTCATCACGGATGAGAACACTTCCCTCATCAGCGCCGGACTGGCGTCCGCAGGATTCACGATACAGTAATCCGATTGGCGGAAACCGATTGAATCTGGATTGTTACCGCTCTCTCCTGGTGATTCCGGCAGGGACTACCTAGGATTCTCATGTCGAATACTATCCCCTGTATTCCGGCCATTCTAATGGCTCGCTGCGAATTCCCAGCTGGGCTTCGGCTGTGACGTTCTTCTTATCAGGGATCAGGCCAGAGACTCAACTCAACCGCCAAAGAGGCTCCCTGAAAAGAATCTGAAAAAATGGTGCGCGAAGAGGGATTTGAACCCCCGGCCGCCTCGGTGTTTGCCATAGGGGTGTTTACCGAGGTAGGGCAAATGGCATTCATCATTGTCTTTTCACTGTTAAAATGATTTTGAAATGCCTAGATCCCAGCTAATCGACCATTCCTTTTGAGAAATATTATGCTCTAGGCTTGTATCGAAGCCGACATTTAGATTTTCATGTGAATATAGTGAAAGACTTAGCGCTGCGCCCGTTGCCCAATCCCCATTAGTGAATTTGATTTTTCTGGAGCTATTATCGTCATCGAGAAATCCTTTTCCAAAGCCGCCGCTGAGAGTCAAATTTTTCGTCAAATTTAAATATGGGGTGAAAATAAGGGTGAAGGAATTCACTGTATTTCTAGATCTATCTCTTTTAGTTTCAGTTTCTTGATCAAAGGCAAGAGAACCCGCAAAACCCCATTTATCGTTTGCTGGATGTGACAAGTTGAATGATAGGCCCCAAAAATCGGCATCGCGCTCAAAAACTGTTCCGTAGCTATAGCCAGTTCCAACAATCCATGTCTGATCGGGTTCCAATGGTGAAGTAAATACGCCATAAGATTGCGCATAAAGACAACTAGCGAAAGGAGTTGTCATTAGTAAAAAAACCGTAAGTAGGAATTTACTTTTCATTCCTGTCAGTTCGAGTCACCAACCAAAATCGAGGTCACCGCCCCAGTCGTCATAGCCGCCGCCAAAATCATCGATCCCATGATCGTCAAAGGTAGCTGGCTCGAATTCAGCCTTATATGGAACATGATCCCAGTTACTTTCCATCTCCTCCTGAATTTCCAAACCAACATCAGACTCCACATCATCCCACCCGAGATCAAGATCCTCAGTGAACGCCGCCAGGTCGCCATCAGCCAACTCAAAATCAGTTTCATCAAGATAGGCCTCAGCCAGATCCAAATCGTCCGCCTCCATGTCGAGCCAATCCATCTCCAGATCAGTCGCATCCACCCTATAATCATCCACCAGCGCCCAATCGTAGGGAATGGCATCAACCCAGTCGACCCACACATCAATATTGATATCCACCCAACCGGGGCACCAACCGCCCCAGGGGCCCCACCACCAGTGCCACCCCCAGACCCACTCTGTAATGAGACGCCCTGCGATCAGTCCCCCCACAAATCCGCCCACCGTATTATCAGCGCTCATCACTCGATCACGGTGACTGCGAATATTTTTGATCCCATTGCGAATATTCGGATTGCTACCAGCTGTACTTTTCTCGACGGCGGCAAGCTTGGCCTCCATCCTCATTACCTGCTCCTTCAGCGTCTTGAGTTGTAGCTTTTCCGCTTCAGAAAGCTGTCCTCCCTGCCGGAGGCGGGCAGCCTCTTTGCTGAAGTTCTCATCCATCTTCCGAATGAGCCCGGAGAGAAGTTTCATTCCCTCCGCCACTTCCGTATCAGAACTTCCTGACATACCAACGCCAACCTGAGCCTGCGCCAGCATCGCACTGGCTGTCGCAAGGTTAGAGAAGAAGGTTTCATCCTTAAGGAGCATCCCCGTTTCCGTTTTTCCCAGCGCCTCGTTGAGAGCCTTCATGGCATCCCAGAACGGCTTCGCCTTCGCCTGATCGGGACTCAGCTCAGGAGTCTTTCTTGCCGCGACTACAATCTGCCCGACCGCCTTCTGGGCGCCGCTCAGCAGCTCCTTGAAGCCGACCGAATGCTGCGACAAAACTCCGACAGGAAGATGAATCAAAACGGCGAGCAAACATGCTCGCCCGGCTATGCTGGAGAATTGTGGCAATCTCATGTCCGAATGGTTACGTCCGCTACACTGATAGAGTGAGTCGAAATATCTGAATTTTGAGCCATCTCTCTTAGCCGCTACAGCACACAGCTCCCCCTTCACTTCTCATCGGAACTAATTGCACTTCGCGTTAGCGGACTAAGTATTGACAGGCTGATATTCTCGGCTCCTGAAGGGAGATCAAGCTGTTGATTAGTAGTAGTCGACAGCATCCATATAGTCGATCGCGTCGATAGTATCCACAGTATCAACATAGTCGATAGCACTGATTGCTGCAGCGGTGCCGAGAACTGCCGTGCCTACCCCCCAATGAGGGCTGTTTGAGCGGTAAGCGGTTCTCGAGCTGGAAGGACGCTCATAAGTCCCGCAAGAAACCAGCATCATGGAAAGGAGTAACAATGTAGAGAGGATTTTCATAGTGCTTCATTCCTTAAGTGAGCATTCAGTTTAGTCAAGCGCCGCAAGATGTGCGAGTTAAATTTGACTCGCCTTAGTCAAACAATTCCCTGACTTTTTCTATCACCCCGTTGAAATCGAAGGGTTTCGTCAGTAAGCCATCAGCCTCCATCGCCTCCGCCCTAAACTCAGGAAAGACACCTTCTGTGACCGCAAATACAATCAAAGGCTTCAGGTCTTCATCCTTGATGAATCTCGCGCACCACCCCAATCCCATTCATCTTGACATCGCACAGAAAGGTATCGAACGACCTTTCTCTGAACCGCTCCAGTGCCTCGTTCCCATCGGTTGCCAGGACGGCTTCGAACCCGGTATAGTCGTCATTTGATTCAAAATATCCCGATTGGTCTCACGCTCATCGGCGATCAAAACCGAACGTTTTTCGCCCTCTTTCAGGCGGAACATGAATTGTGCGCCTGGGGCTGCTACTGAAAAGCCGTATCGGAAACTTCATCAGATTCCACCAAAGGAATGCGAAGCGCTCAGGTTCAAGAGTGAAGTGCAACGTCAATTGGATTGTCGAATAACTCCGCAGGCGTCCGGAAGTCGTGTCTTTTCCGGGGTCTTTCGTTGAGCTTCTTTGCGATGGCGTTGCAGCGAGCCTGAGTAAGATCATCCATGCAGCATCCTTTGGGCAGATACTGCAGGATCAATCCGTTGGTGTTTTGATTCGCTTCGCTCACTCTCTGGGCATGCCTTCGGCACGTCGTCTCGCTTCGCTCGGCGCGTTAGTTCCTCTCTCCCATGAATGATACGGGTGAGCGAAGTAGAAGGTGACATCGCAGCGATCTTCGAGATCGCGGTATCCGTGGAACCCGCAACCGTTGTCTGAGGTGATTGTGTCGAAGCGATCCGGATGCTTTGAGATGAGATGGCGAAACCGTTCATTGGTCGCTCGTACAGTTCGGTTCTCAAGCTTTCCGATAAGGACGTAGCCGCTCTTTCGATCAACGATAGTGGCAATGATTCCTTTTCCTTTGCCGTGAACAGTGTCGACCTCCCAGTGTCCGATCTCGGTTCGGTTCTCCGCTTCCAGTGGCCTCTCCTCGATCATCGTTTTCCCGGCCAGACGGCCTCTGGAGTCATATCGCCCATAACCCTTGCGTCTCTGCTTGCGGGATCCGCGCAGGTGTTGATACAGCGTCCCTCCCGTCACTTTATCCTCCCACACGTAGCGATAGATCGTCTCGTGGCTGATGGTAAAGTTGCCATGCCTTCTCAGCCATCCTGAGACCTGCTCTGGGCTGTAGTCTTGTCGCAACAGTGCTTCTACTTCCAGCCAGTGAATCTGCTCAAAGCGCGAGCCTTGGCGAGCCCTCCTGCGGCGGCCTCGGGCCATCGAGCCTGCGTGCACAACTTTGTAGCTACCATCTGTGGGGTAGCGGTTGCGAGCCAGCTCCCTGCTTATCGTCGAGGGAGAGCGACCCTGCCTCCTGGCCATGGCTCGCTGGCTCTTCCCATTCATTTTCATGTGAGCGATCTGCTCCCGTTCTTCGTCGTCCAACTGTTGATACTTCATGCGCAAGTTGCACCGGTTCCGAGCGAATTCTCTTCCCCGGGTGTTGCGCTTAGTTTATGAATTCAAGAGTAGAAAGAGTTGTCCTGGATCAACTTGTCGGGACCATGCAGAACTTCAATGCTCAACATGGATTGCTGGTGAGTTGGGGAGGATTCAAGCAGGGGTTCAACTCCCCTCACCTCCACTTGTTGAAAAAAACTAGCGACAGAGCAAAAGGGCCTCCAGTTACTACAACTGATCGGAGTTAGTTTTTCAAAAATCCCTACAGAGCGTCGATCCTGCTAGGAACTAGAGGGCTGCATTCGAATAGGCCAATGGCGGCTGCGAAACTTCGATCGGCACCAATCGCGGTGAAAAGGATCCCTCTACCCTCTTGACGAAGAACCTGCTTGAGATGCTCGTCCAGAGTGGGGCCAAAAAGTTCCACTTTCTCGGAAAAATAGTTGGCGAGCCAATCGATCCTATCCAAGGTGCACGCATGCCGAAAGCCGGTGGAGATAAAAAAGTCAAAAGGACCGATATCCAGATCCTTCGGGCAATTGCTGTCATTGCAGTGATTGTTTTTCATATCGATGAGGCTTGGCTACCTAGTGGATTTCTCGGCGTTGATATTTTCTTTGTGATATCGGGTTTCTTAATCACCGGAATAATTACCCGAGACCTCAATCGAGGAACGTTTTCTCTATCCGATTTCTATCTGCGGCGCATTCGACGCCTGTTCCCTGCGCTTGCCCTCATATTGCTAGTGACGACAGTCCTAGGCATCATCTGCCTGCCTCCGATACCTTTTCGGGGTCTGACTGAACACTTGCCCTGGGCGGCGCTCCAGGTCTCAAACTTATCATTCATGAGGGGGGTCGACTATTTTGATCCATCCAACGAAAACAATCCCGTATTGCATACCTGGTCATTGGGAGTCGAAGAACAGTATTACCTGACTTGGGCACCGTTTCTCCTGCTTCTCTTCACTGTTTTCAAGCGATTGCCAAAATGGTCCGGAGAATTCCGCCCCAAACTGACGTTAGTCGGCCTCATAGTCATTGGCATTGCTCTAGAAATCCTGACCCAGAAATTCTTTAGCAATCAAGTTTCATTCTTTTCTCCCTTGAGCCGTTCGTGGGAGCTCGCCCTGGGGGGCCTCGGTGCTACCATTCTCTCAAATCCTGCTTTTTCTCCAGGGAGGAAGACGTCCACCGTTCTCAGTGCCGGCGGTTACGTTTTGATCATAGCTTCACTCCTGCTCCTGTCTCCTCATTCGGCATCGAATCCGTATCTAAGAGCCCTTCCTTGTCTTGGTGCGCTCCTCATATTACTTTTCCCATTCCAGCCTAAGTTCAGCAGAGAGGCGCCGCTGAAGTCTCTCTTCGTCTACATTGGCGATATTTCCTATTCTCTCTATCTGTGGCACTGGCCAGCCATTTGCTTCAGTCCCTATCTGCTATCTACTCAGAATCAGGACCTAATCATCCCATTTAGCATTGGCTTCTTTTTGCTTGGTTCCATCCTTTCATTTCATCTTTGCGAAAAGCGCTTCATGCACCACCCGAAGTGGAATCGATGGGTGAGTCTACGAACCTTCAATTCGATTACTCTTCTCTGTGTCATTGCAGGCGGTGCTTTTGCCCTTCAAACGGAGGAGGACTCCAGTTGGCGTTTTGACGGGGGACAACGGACAGCGGAAGAAGAAGCCTGGCAGGTGCCCACTCAATATCGGGACTACCCCTCTCCTGAGATTGATCCTTACCAGCTGGCACAATCTGCGCAAGTCGTCCTGATTGGTGATTCCCACGCCCGGCATTTCAGTCCTCTGGCAAGTCAGTGGGCAGCTCAACGCGACAAGTCATTCTACACCTTCTGGGGAACCGGAACTTTTTGTCTTGGGACTCATACAGCCAGGCAGCGTGTCTCTCTCGAAGGAGCTATGATGGACAGGTCAGACACGTGTGAGCTTTCTTTACGCCTCCTGAATTCTTTAAAATCAAATGAGTCGCTCGAGACCGTATTTATAGCCCAGAGAACCGCGGCATACACCCAGCCTCCCCTTCCATCCGATAATTTTCGGTTTGCTCAATGCCACTTCATCGATCTACAGAATCCAGATTTGAATATACCACCCCATGAGGTCTATGAAGCGCAGGTTAGAGAATTCGTGGAGAGCCTGCGGGAAAGAGGGGTCAAAGTCATTCTATTAGGCCAAGTGCCTCCTCTCGTCCGAGCGCCAAAACCCGGTGCGTCAATACTAGATCAGTGGCTCAATCGAGAGTGGCAAGAAGACAACATCCATCTCCCTGAAGAATTTACTGAGCGTCTCGATCTAGAGTTTCTAGTCTACGAAGGCCTTTCAAAAATACCAGGAGTGTATCACTTGCCGTCACGTTCAATTCTAACAAAAGTCTTTAGCGATGACGGTTTCTTTCTCTACGATGATGTGAATCACATCAATTATCAGGGGGCTATCTATTTCCAAAAAGAGTTGGAACGCATTACTGAAAATATCGATCTTTAAGGGTCGTGCGTCAGCATCGAGTCACGAGATAGCCGTAAAGAGATTGCGGGCATCTAGGATGCTAGCCAGCTGACTGAATTTACTCCCCCAACTTATCCCAGCCAGTTTTCCCGAGATAACGTTGCAGCCGTTCCGCATCTTCAGATCCTAGTTCGAGAATATTACTGCCGCCCCGAAGCTGTGCTCTACTGCACAGGGAACGGATGGAGCCAATATCCCTGATGGGAATCGCTGAGAGACAGGCGAATGGAGCGGAGTGTTCACCAGCGCGCTATTGATTCCACCCTGGTCGAATCGGAGTTCTACTTGGACAATGGTTTAGGATTCTCGATAAACGCTGCAGGACGGTTGTTTTCGGCAATATCCTTCGCGAAATCCGCCAGGTATTTGGAGAGTCGCTTCACAACCGTTGGATTCTTTTTGATCACGTTGGTCCGCTCTCCTATATCGGATTGAATATCATAAAGCTCAGTAGGCTTACCGTCCTTCGCATGCAGTTTCCATTCACCCGATCGCACCGCTTTGAGACTTGTACCACCGTGGTAAAAGAATGCCTCGTGAGGCGTTTTTGCCTTACCCGTGAGCACGGGCCAGATGTCCTTACCGTCGATGATTCGGTCGGTAGGGACTTCTGCTCCGGCTAGTTTGGCAAAAGTCGGCAGCAAATCCATTGTCGTCATGAGTTCGTCGTTAACCTGACCCGCGGGTATAGAGTCAGGCCACCGAATGACAGTCGGCTCACGCATACCTCCTTCGTTGGTGCTGCCTTTTCGCCCTTTGAGCGGCCCCGCGCTGCCGATCGCCGGGCCGTTGTCGGAGGTGAAAATCACGAGTGTATTTTCATCGAGCCCCAGTGCCTTCAGGGTGTCGAGAATCTGGCCCACGGACCAATCAATCTCCGCAATAGCCTGATGAAAAAGTTTGTCGCGGGTCTTGTAATCGACAGAGTCCCCTTCGCTTTTCAACCGCTCAGTAATCTCGGATGCCACGCCTTTCATAAACGGCGGGGAAACGTGGAGCGGTTTGTGAGGAATCGGATGGGGAACGTAGAGAAAAAACGGCTCGTCTTTATTTCTCTTGATGAAGTCCACCGCGTGCTCGGTGATTCGTTTGGTCAGGAAGTCGGCGTCCGGGTCCATCTCGATCACCTCATCGCCCTCAAGTAGCGCCAGAGGTGGAAACTGGAAATGATCCTGCCTCGGATGAAAGGGATGAATATCATGGCTGAACGGGATTCCAAAATACTCATCGAACCCCTGCCTCGTTGGCAGGAACTCCGGCTGATCACCGAGATGCCATTTGCCGAACATCCCGGTTTTGTATCCCACTCTCTTCAACACCTCTGCGATGGTGATCTCGTCAGGATTGAGCCCCTTGGTATCGCCTGCCAATAGCACGCCAAAATTGGAACCCGTCGCCATGTTAACGCGCTTCGGGTAACAGCCGGTCATCAAGGCGGCCCTTGATGGCGTGCAAACCGGAGCAGCCACGTAGAAGCTCGTCAGCCGGGAACCTTCAGCCGCCATCTGGTCGATTCTCGGTGTGCTGACATGATCACCACCGAAGCAACTGAGATCGCCATAGCCCTGATCATCGGTGAAAATAATGACAAAGTTAGGCTTCCGATCAACGCTTTCCTGCTTACTTGATCCGTCGCTTTCTGCCTGCTCAGGAGCAGCAACAAGAGTGCCCTGAGCAGAAAAGTCATCGACGTTGAGATGCCCCCAGCCAGCAGCATTCTGATCAACGATCTTGAAGCGTACCGCACGCCCCTTCCACTTGGAGACATCCCAGATGACCCTTCGCATCTGGTGATCTCTCGCTCCCCCGCCCTGGATGAGAATCTCGTCCGAATCAGCGTCCACCAGCGCGACAAAGAGGGTTTCCTCGTCATACCCACCTGCGGCCAGAAAAGCCACCCGATCTCCTTCCAACGTGAACGTTGGGGATTGCAACACACCGGCCTGCTTGTCTGATACGGATCCATTGGCGAAAGCCAGGGTCGACAAATGGCGCCCGCCATGCCGAGCAAAGGGCTCATTTGGGCGACTCAACAGCGAAGGCAGAGCCGTTACCGGCTGGGATAAATCTCCCTCCACCAGTTCCCAGCCCTCCATCTCGCCAGATTCAAAGCTGAAGCGAAGATTGCCGACAGGCTTATGATTGTCGTACTTCGTGAGCCCCTTGCTCTGCTTCCCTGCGGCAGCATTGCTCACTCGCTTCTTTGGCATGCCACCGATCCGGCGCGGCTCCTCGTCAAAAAATCTCGCGCCGCTACCGACCACATCCATGTCGCCCAACTCCGCCCGAGCGGATTCAATTCGCCTCATCAGTTTTTTCACAGTGGCAGGATTTTCCTCTACGAGGTTGGTAGTTTCTCCTGGATCCCTATCCAGATCGAAAAGCTGCACCTCTTTGATCTCTTCGATCATGCGGCCCCACCAGCCAGTCCCGACAGGATTGCCGGGCCTTGGCAGGACGAGCTTCCATTGATCCACTCGCACTCCGGTGAGCAGACAGCCGGAGTAGTAGAAGTAGTCGTCGCGAGGACTCGCCTCTGCTTTTCCAAGCAGAAAGGAAGTCGCATCGTGGCCGTCGATGGTCCGGTCGGCCGGAAGCTCGGCGCCCGCGAGTTTGGCAAAGGTAGGCAGCAAATCCATCGTGCTGAGAATCTCGTCGCTCACACCATTGGCCTCGATTTTCTTGGGCCAACGAGCGATGAACGGAACTTTGGAACCGCCGTCCCAGGCCGACATCTTCCAACCGCGAAGGGGTGCCGCTGAACCGGAATGATCTCGCGGAATGAAGGCCGCGCCATCAGGTTTCATTCCTTTGGTGGTTTCCACCCACGGACCATTGTCGGAGGTATAAACGATCAGCGTATTGTCATCGATCCCGAGTTCCTTCAGCTTGTCGAGAATTTGTCCGGTCGACCAGTCGATCTCTTCGATGGTGTCTCCGTAGGGACCGTATTCTGATTTCCCTTTAAAGTTCTCTGACGCCCCCACGGGGATGTGCGGCATGTTGTGGGCGAGATAGAGAAAGAATGGCTGGTCCTGGTTTTGCTCGATATAATCGATTGCCTCCTTGGTGTAGTCGCCAGTGATGTTGTCCCAGCTCTCTACACCTTTGACAACGACCTCCTGGTTGCGAAAAATCGGTACACGCAGTGCGGTGTCTTCGACGAAGACGGTGTAGCCGTTGAAAACCGGTGTTCCGTAGAAGTAGTCAAAGCCCTGAGCGTTCGGCATCGTGGTCGGCTCAAATCCGCCGGGCCCCTTCCCTTTGTTGGTGAGGTGCCACTTGCCGATGATCCCGGTCGCGTAGCCAGCTGACTTCAGCACTTCTGCCATGGTTACTTCTTTCGGATGAGGAACGGTGTGAAGCTGCTTCACGTTGTTCGGCTCGCCCACCCGAATCGGATACGAACCCGTCATGAGGGCAGCACGCGAGACCCCACAAACTGGCTGCGCATAGAAGTTGGTGAGTTTCAGTCCCTCGGAGGCCATCCGGTCGAGGTTCGGAGTCTTGATCGTAGTCGAGCCGAAGCAACCGAGATCCTCATATCCCTGATCATCGGTGAAAATTAGAATGATGTTAGGCTGATTGGCTGACTTTGCCGCAGCATGGGCTGGAACAGCGGCTGGATCGCCAACTGGTGCGGCCGGCGGTGCCGCCTGAGCAGTTTGAGGAGTCCCGCCCTCTTTCAGTGTTGCAATGTAGGCCACGAGATCGGCCATAGTCTCTTCCGGCAACTGGCTGAAAGCCGCCGGCATGAAAGAACGCCCTCCCACGAAACTGCCCTTCCCAATCTCCGCCTGCGGAACGAAAATTCGCCCGCCGCCCATCATGGCAATAGTCGTCCCAAGGGGTTCTTCTTTTTCGAGCAAGCCTTCGACAACGGAGCCATTGGTCTTGGTAATGCGATAGAGCCCATAGCCGCCTTCAACGGCTGCGTCGGGATCAATAATCGCAGTAAGAAGATGCTCCAGTTCACGATGGCCAGAACCATCGAGAGGCGGGGCAATTTCCTGACCGGTATCCCCAACCCGGTGACAGGTCAGACAAGCGGAGAAGGTAAGCGCCCCTTTCTCCGGATCGCCGGGGTTCTCTGCCACGTAGGCCATCAGATCGTGAATGCGGGTCTGGGCCTCTTTCCGCTGTTGGGCGACCCGCTTTCGAACAGCTCCAATAATCGCCTTAGCATGCGGGCTGCCGGGATTGGCCTGAATGACCCTCTCAGCCGAGGAAAGATCAAAAGCATCCTCTGTGATCACCTGGTTTTTGAAAAATCCACACAACAGAGCCGAACCCTCCTTCGATTGAGAAAAGGAACTGGCAACCTGCCCCGTCTGCGTCGAATCTCCTGAGTCGATCAGTGCCTTAGTGAGTCGATAAGTTTCTTCGAGATCGATCGGCGTGAGGGCATGGGCCGCTTCGATCCGAAGGTCAAAGGGAGCCTCTATGTCGATGGCGATTTCCTTGAAGCTGCCAGCGTTTCGTGCCGGATTCACCGTCATTGCCGCGAACAGTAATCGCTGCATTTCCACATCGCCCTCTTTTGCCTGAATCGCCGCGACTTCATCGCCCAAGGTTGCAATGCGAAGTTTACCGATGGCGTTGAGACCCAATGCGATAGTGTCAGGAGATTCTAGGAGCTGACTGACGCCGGGTGTCATAATCTCAACGAGCGCTTTGGACTGCACTCGTGATTGATTGGCCAAGGTCAGAGAGACGAGATTCTCCGCTTTCGACGGATCCTGAAAAATCGGCTTCACCGCCGCGTAAACCTCCGGGCTGGTCAGCATACCAGTGATCGCGACAAAGGTTTCTCCGTCGAGCGGTCGACCGGAAACCTTGCTCCAGATTTTGAGAAACGTCTCCTTCTTGGCCTCGTCGTCGAGCGCCTGAATGGCCCAGAGCACATTGGCAGCGGGATGGTTTTTGGATGACTGATCCAGATAGCGCTTCAGCTCCAAGGGGAACTTCTCGAGCGCCATACGAGCGAGAAACCGTTCGAAGTTGCGCTCGTAGGAACCGCCCAGTGCATTGCCAAGGAGAGCCGGCTTGCAGGCCTCAATCAGAAGGCCAATGACAGCCGGGGCGCTTTCCTTGAGGTCACCGAGAGTGCGAATGGCCTGCGAACGAACCATACAATTGGCATCATCGGTATAGCCGACGAGCCGACTGGCGACCCCGGCTGGTTCGATATCAAAAGATGCCAGCGAGCGCACGGCTTCTCGTCGAAGATCGTCGTCTTCTGATTTCAGGAGACCGCCGATCAGGTTGGAGTCGAAATGCTTCAACTCCTCCAACGACCAGAGTGCGTGAATCCGCGTCACAGTGTCCGTCGCTTCGTTCGCAGCAAGCTTCACCAAGCTCGGCGCGAGTTCCGTGAGGCCACGATCCCCGATCTGATGCCATGCGGCCCGCTTTTCCCAGA
This sequence comes from uncultured Verrucomicrobiales bacterium, assembly GCA_963975655.1. GTDB lineage: Bacteria > Verrucomicrobiota > Verrucomicrobiia > Verrucomicrobiales > DEV007 > Arctic95D-9. The sequence continues at coordinate 32,913 of CAXBHX010000026.1, read as the reverse complement.
GAGTGGGCGACTGCAGATGCACGAGCAGTTGATCTGGTCCTGCCTTGGTCACGTTCGGAATCTCACGATGCTTCTGGCTTTCGTGCCGAATTCGCCAGATGCGACCGTGCGCCTTATCACGATCGGGATGATCAGTGGTCACCTCATTGTGGGCGATGATCTTGTTGTAGAAGTCAGCCACGTAAAGACAGCCATCCGGTCCGAACTCGATATTGACCGGGCGGAACCAATCATCCGTCGAACTGAGAAAATCAGGAAGATGCTCTGACTCGACGGTGCCGTCAGAATTCCTGTCAATCCGCACCGCGTTGATCGTCGACGTGATGCAGTTCGCCAGCAGCGCAACATCCTTCCATTCCTCTACCGGGAAACTGCCTTCGGTGTCTTCGGAGAATTCCAAGCCGGAGATGCCGGTTCCCCCGACACGGAATTTGTGCAGTTCCGGAAGCAGTGGCTGATACGGCCGCAGCGGATGATACGCCGCACCTGTCACCCCGGTGCCGTGCTCCCAGGGAATGACTGAGTAGGCGCGGTCGTTGGCCTCGGTGCCATACCACTGGCCATTGGCGCGCAGTTGCAGTCCCCACATGTTGCTGGGGCCGGAAGAGACGACTTCAAAATCCTGATGATCGAGTTGGAATCGCACCTGGCAGGAGGCATCGACGCGATGTTGCTTCCCGGATGCGACTGCCGTGACCAGCGCCTTGTTCAAGGCGCCCTGCGAGAAATGAATGTAGCTACCCGGCCCGCGGACGAGCAAGTGAGACATGGTGTGCGTGTCAGTAAATCCAAAACCGCTCAGCACTGGCTCCATCTTATCGGAGGTTCCGTCACCATCGGTGTCGCGAAGCAGAAACAATTCCGCGCCGTGACAAACATATGCGCCATCTTTGTAGGGCAGGATACTCTGCGGAATCGAAAGTCCATCCGCCCAGACATGAAGCGGGCCGTCGGCGGCCTGTGTTGGATCGTCGAGAATGAGAATCTTGTCATCGCCCTTCGTCTTGAGTTGGTAAAGATCCTTGATCCGCTTGAACTCGGGATTGGTGTTCTGCGTTTCCTTGTCCTCCATCAGAGCAAGAAATTCTTTCCAGACCATCCCGCTGATCGGGTCGAGCGGGTACATTTGTCCGGTCTGCGTCCATAGCCGGCCAGAGTCATCAAAGCTCACATCGATTGGATTGATAATGCCGTTTTTCTCAGAGGCAACGAGCTCGATGACAAATCCTTCAGGCACAGTGAAGCCGGCCAACTCCTGTTCCGGAGTCCATGCCTCGACTCGCTCTGACTGGACCTTTTTCCTGACCTTCGCCGGTGCCGCTTTGGGCCTACTTTTCGGCTTTTGAGGATTGGCCAGTGCCTGCCTCTTTTTTGTCTCGTCAGGGAGAAGCTTTCCCTGAGCCGTGAAGGCGTCCAGAACAATATGCCCCCAGCCACTCTGATGCTGATCTACCAGGCGAACAAACACAGGCTTGCCCACCAGTTCCGAAACATCCCAGCTCTTACTCGAAAAGACTTCGGAATTGTGAGCGGATGTTTTCAGGACTTCTTTCCCATCCAAGGTATAAAGGGCGACATAGGTGTCGTCATGACTTCCCCCCGAGACGGCAAACTGAATTTTCGGGCCGGATAATTGGAATACGGGAGATTCCAGGATACCGGTCTGCAGGTCTGTCGGTGCCCCCCCCGCACTGAATTCGAGAGTCCCCAAATAGTACTGACCTTCCTTGTTCATTAGGTTCCCCCCGTTGCGAACGCTTTTGTTATTCGCCACGGGATGCCCAACCCAACCCTCCGTGACATACCATCCCTGGAGATCACCAGATTCGAAATCGAAGTTCACACGATCACCTCCTTTTGGTAGTGGAGGAATCGTATCCTGAGCCGGTGCTTTAGCGCTGCCCTTTGGCATAGGCTTTGGATTTTGCTTCGGCTTCGGCTGTTTCGGAATCCGTGGCGCCTTTTTCAGCGCTGCTTCGACACCTCCCAGGGATTCCCAGGTCGGCGCGTCGGGTGTGGGAGGCAACTCTTCAATGGTCACGTCTTTCACTTGCACCAGCGCGACACCACCACTGTGAACCTGCGGAGCGATTTGCCCGTCGAAAGCCACGTTCAGATTCTCCTCCGTGTAGTCGGTCGCCAGCACCCCGTTGATCCAAACCCGAACGCGGGGCCCTTCGGCACGAATGCGATACTCGTTCCAGGCAAAGACATCGACCGCTTTGTCCAGAGCCACTTTGTCGACCTGCTCGGCGATGACCGCCCGGCGACGATACTCATCGTAGATCTTCCCAAACCACCCATCTCCATAATCCACCTGATACCCAGCCATGTGATTTCCCCCGGGCACACGAACACTGCGAATCTGAATCCCACTGTTGATCAGTCCGGTCGCCGGATCACCACTGCATTTGATCGTCAGTTTGAGCTCAAAATTCTGGTAGCTCTTCTTCGTGGCGATGAAGAAATTCTCTTTGATCTTATCCGTGGTGGACCCCCCGGTGATCAGGCCGTCCTCGACCCTCCAGATGGCAGGGTCATAGTCCCAACCGTCCAGCGTCTTTCCGTCGAAGATAGCAACGGGGCCGGAACTATCCTGAGCCGCTGCGGTGAGGCAGATAACGAAGGCGAAAAGGAAGACAAGACTTGTAGCAGGTTTCATCAGACCAAAGCATGAGCTACATCCCCCCGTTGCACCATGCTTGAAATCCACATGCGTATTCACATCTGGATTCAGTCGGAATGCCCATCGCCACCGCGCAACAGGGCTAGCTCACCGATCCAACAGGGTTCAGCCACTGCTCCCTCCTCACTCCCTAAACTCTGAAGGTCGCTTACCAGTCCAGCGTTTGAAGGCATTGGAAAACGTAAACGGATTTTCGTAGCCGACTTCTCTTGCGATCGTCTCGACCTTTTCCTCCGAAGTCGTAAGACGGGCCACCGCTCGGCGCATTCGCAGGTGGGTAATCTGTTGGATAGGGCTGCGCCCCAGTTGCTGCTTGGTGAGACGACGAAGATGCTCCTGGCTGAGATGGGCAATGCCCTCGAGGTCCTTGAGCTTCCAGTCGCGTGCCAGATCGCGTTCAACCTCCCTCCAGACCCGCCACAGGCGATCGTCCCCCTGATACGGTCTGGCGGCACGTGCCACGAAACCGTGGATCAGTTCGATCCAATGATGCAACATGGCCGGCTCGTATTTCTCCCGCTGCATTTCCGAGGCAAGGCCGGCAATGGCGAAGCTCAGTGGATGCACACTTCCCCGATGAATCACCGGGCTGTTCGAGGAAAGAATCGGAGAGGTCTCTCGCTCTTCCTCATACCGCACCCAGGCAAAATGCCAGATCTGATCGCCTTTTGCACGAATAGCGGTGGAGGCAAAAGCCGGCAACAAACAGATCTCACCTTCCACCACGGTGCGCCATTCTCCATCGATCATGGTTTCACCCTCCCCTTCCAAACACACCAACACGAAGGTGCCTGACGCCTCAGACCGGATCACTTCATACGGCGCGCTCTCCCACCTCCGCCCCACATGAGCAATGTGATGCGTCTGAAGAAGAGGACAAACAGGAGCATCCGAAAGCCAGTCGCGGCTGTCCGTAGTGTCAGCACGAACCGCTTCACATCGAGTGTGCTCGCCAAGGCGATCTTGATCGTCGCCGTGCGTTTCAATCTCTTTTGTCATTCAAAGCAGAGCTCATCTCAATAGGAAATCAGATTTTTAAATGCATCGCGTTGAAAGTCGACACCCATTTTCTGGTCGACCGTTTCGTCAGGAAATTTCGCCCATGACTGGATGGATGGCATCAGCATCCTGACGTCATGAAGTCGGATCACTCAAATGAGAGGCTCAAGCTCTCGACCGTGGGCTTGGATTTATTTTCCGTGCTATCGGTGATCTTCATTTCGACCTGGAATCCGTAGCCTTCGGGAAGGCCTAACAAATCCAGCTGTGCGGGAGTTCGCTTAATCTGCTTGGAGAAGCCCTCGATGTAGTCGTAGCTTTCCTTAAGCTCGGACCAGTCACTCCACTGATCGACTTTGCCGTCATTGTCGGTGTCCACTCCAACGCGAGCTTCTACCGTCTCTACCCACGGTCCAGGGCTGATGTAGTCGGTCTTCTGTTGGGTCGCGAGATAGAACTGTCCCTCGGCAAAGGCGATGTCAGGATCAGGGTGACCTTCGCCGATGTGGTCGCACCAGGTGAACTCCTGATCGATCGACGGCGAAGTGAACCAGCCCACGCTCATCTGGTGTCCACCTGCCGGATCGTAGTCGCCGAAGAGGTAGTATTGACCGCCGATGCAGATCGCCGCCCAGTCTCCGTAGGCTTCCTGCTCGGGTTCGTGGACTTCGTATTCGGCAACACTGGTTTTGTAGTTATCGGGATCTTCTTTCGCCCAGTGAGGATGATTGTAGGTCGCAATTTCCCCAGTCGGGTTCGTTCGATTGTCGACAGGTGGGGCTTTGAATTCGAACCCGTCGATGCCGTTCGGGCTCACGGCATGACCGGCCAGCGGAGAATCCCAGGAACGCTTGTTGGCGGAGATAGGGCTCCAGTCCTCGATGATAACGTGCATGTTGCCATCGAGATCGCGGATAAATCCGGCGTCGGAGCCATGTGACGGATCTCGCACCGCGATCCCCATATTCTCACCGGGCTCTCCGTCGGTCAGATCGCTGTCCACGTAGACATGTGGGTCCTGGTCGTTCGGGAAATCGTAATAGATCAAGGCTTTGCCATCGATCATTTCAGCACTCGTCACCCACTTGGAGAAACCTTCTGTGACCGGACCGTGGTGCACCCAGTTCTTCATATCGCGGCTCTGCCAGGCATGGTAGCCGCCCTTGCCCGGCTTGAGTCCACCGGTAGCGTTGTATTGGTTGGGAAACTGGGTGGTTTGCAATGGAATATCAAAGCCTTTGAGCGTCGCAGCCTCCGATTCGAACTTGGGAAGCGGCTTCGCTTTCTCGCCCTTCTTTCCTCGTGGCTGACCACTGCCATAGCGTCCGAACATCCAGTAGTTATCCGGCCCCATTGTAAGAAGAACAGGAGCATCTTGAAGATTGACAGGCCCCAAATTCTCAGTCGGAGTCCAGTTCTGCCAAATGGTGGATTGCTTGACGGTCAGCGCAGCGGCCGATCGCTTGGTGTCGAAGGACTGAATCTTAGTCAGGATAGTGGCCGTTTTCTCTTCCGGAGAGACTGAACCGCCTTCAATGACAGCACCGTCAGAAGATTCTATGTTCTTCTTCCAGTCCTTTTTGCTTTCGATTTTCCATTCGGATTCGTCAGCGTGGAGCGCAGATGCGACCAGCAGAGAGGCAAGGGTGAGTGATGTCAGTTTCATAGAAGTCTAGACGATAAGGGGAGTTACCAGAGTTGTCTCACCGATGCATTGGCGGCATTCCGCTATAAGAGGATTTCAACCTCCAAAAATTAAGCCACTACTAGTGGCGCACGGGGCGATCAAAGGTATCCATTCGTCCCTGCGGGATATGGTGAAATCATTTGCCCCCCCCCCTTCAAACCGAGGCGAAGCGCGATGACCGCCGGACCACTGCGTCGCTTGATGCCTCTGCTGTTGCAAATACTCAATCGACAAAAGAAGCTGTCTGCATTCTCGGCGACCGAACGAAAAGTGAGTGCATTCATAGAAAGAACGGGCTCCATTAGACGGCCATGAGCAGCACAACACAGAAGCTTGCCCAACCGACACGGGAGGAATGGAGCAAGATTTGGATTCAATTCCGCCACGGGCTGAGCTTTGCGAGAGTCAGAGGATTTTGCCTATTCGTCGGGTATCCTCGGAGCGGGCACAGCCTAATTGGCGCCATGTTGAATGCTCACCCAAACATGGTGATTGCCCATGAGGCACATGTGCCAAACTTGATGAGCGCGCCTATGAGTCGCAGGGCCCTCTACGCAAGCATTGTTCACGAATCTCACATTTTTCAGAGTCGTGACAACAAAGGTATCTACTCGTTCGCGATTCCAAACCAATGGCAGGGCCGATTCCACTCGCTGAAGATCATCGGCGATAAAAGAGGAGGTGCGGTCACCCGAAAGCTCGCCGAGGAACCAGATTTCCTAAAGAAGCTCCGCGAACTGACGAGGTGTCCATTGCATCTCATTCACGCGATTCGAAACCCCTACGACAACATCAGTGCAATCTCTACCTTTCAAGATTTGACGTTGGAAGAGAGTATCGATTTTTACTTTGCCCATTGTGCTACCACACGTCGTCTCAACGACTATTGCGAGAAGTCGGAAATCCTTTCCGTCTACCACGAGGACATGATTGAAGATCCTAGACGGGAACTGCTACGCCTTTGCGACTACCTCGACGTGCAACCGACTGAAGACTACCTTAGAGACGCAACCAGCATCGTTTTCCCAGCGGCGACTTACACCAGGCGAAAACTTGCCTGGTCGGATGCCCATATTGAAAAAGTTGCCCAGGAAATGAAAGGGATTTCCTTCCTTGATCGCTACTCGTTCGATGACGATCATTAATTTCTAACGAGACCGAATGGCTAATCCTTCAGTTCCCCGAATTGAGCACAAGTAATCTCCAGATAACCACGCATCTTGGTGCGGAAGAGGGCCCCAAATCGGATTTACTCAAATTTGCGAGTGACTCCCGTGATCAAATCTTATCGTGCTTCCAGAGAGAGGGCGTCGTTCTGTTCCGGGGGTTTGATCCGCTCTCTCCTGCTAAGTTTGCTGATTTCTCGCGCCTGTTCTGCGACGATATTGAACTCGAATACGGTGATCTCAAGGCTGAGGTGCCAGAGCACGGCATCTACAGTTCTACTGCCTACCCGAGTGATTTGCCGATTCATTTTCACAACGAAGCAGCGTGTTCGCCATCGGCACCCTTGATGTTGTTCTTCAATTGCGTGCAACCGGCGATCAAAGGGGGTGCTACACAGATTGTGGACACGGTGAAACTGTTGGCGTCGCTATCGCCGGAGACTCGCAGGGATCTGGAAAACTCGAGGGTCACCTATCTACGCAATCACCAACCCCATTTGGACACATCCTGGCAGTCAATCTACCAAACGAGTGATCCAATTGAAGCGGAGCGGCGCTGTCTCGAAACAGGATTGGACTTTTCCTGGATCTCTCGCGACGTACTCCAGACTCGATTTGAAAGCCCATTGGTACGAGCCCACCCGGTGACAGGCTCATCGCTTTTGTTCCACCAGCTATTTCTCTTCCAGCCAGACTTTCTCGACAAAGATACCCACCGTGCGCTCCTGTCTCAGTTCGAGGAAAGCAAGTTTCCTAGAGCGCTCGAGATGAGCGCCCCCCGTATCTTTGAGCGGGAAGATTTCAATCAGCTCCACCGCGACTACGAAGACGCGATGATCGGGATAGACTGGGAAAAGGGCGATGTACTATTGCTCGACAACTTCCGTTTCTCCCATGCCAGGGAACCCTATTCAGGACCTCGAAAGTTGCTCGTAGCGATGGGCAGGATTGAGTGTGATCCTTCGCCCAAAGCCACCGAGTCCAAAGCCGAAGGGAAACACTCCTCAATTGGTGAAATCGCACCACATCATAGGCATCTTGGCGTGCCGGGTGCCGTTGCCCGGTGGATTGAATCTTCTCCTGAGGCTACTGCCCTAAGCGGTCCATTCGGTGACTTGACGTATAGGGATCTGGAATTGCTGATTGAGCAATGGCAGGACCGGCTCGCTGAAGCTGGGGTTCAGACAGGCAGCCGCGTCTCCTTGGCGGGTCCGGCTACGCCTTCGGCAATCGCTGCCTTTCTCGCGGTCTGGCGACAGGGAGGTGTCGCGGTTCCATTGGATCCCGCGCTCCCTCCCGAACGTCTTGGTTCGATCCTTGAGATTGCATTGATCCAATGGACTGTCGAAGGAGATGTTTTGACGAAGCTTCCGAGAGAGGCGCCGCAGGAGACGATCGACATCGATCATGCGACGATCTTTTTCACCTCCGGAACAACCGGCAAGCCAAAAGGGGTTTTGGGAAGTCATGTAGGCATCGCCCATTTTCTTGAGTGGCAGAGAGATACCTTTGAAATCGGTCCAGGCGACCGGATTCCGCAGCTGACTGGTTTTGGATTCGACGTGGTGCTTAGAGATATATTTCTAGCGCTCACCAGTGGCGCTACTCTTTGCCTTCCGCCTGAAAATTTCAATCTGGCAGCCCCCTGGGAATGGCTCGTCCAAGCCGAGGTAACTCGGCTCCATACGGTTCCATCACTGGCACATTCCTGGCTTTCTCAAGAAGGTGTCAAAATACCTTCGCTGAAGACGACATTTTTCGCAGGAGAGCCTCTCACGGGGAAACTAGTGAGGCGCTGGCAGGCTCGCGCGCAGAACTCAGCCATCATCAATTTATACGGCCCCACAGAGACGACCCTCGCAAGGACATGGTTCGATGCCTCCCACCCTGTTTCCAATGAAGTTCAACCGATCGGAAGACCCATTCCGAACTCTACAGTTCAGATCCTGGAAAAGGAGAATGCTCGGCCGGTTCCGATGGGACATTCCGGAGAAATTGCGATTGCTGCATTCGGAAATTCTTATGGCTACCTTGATGAACCTTGGGATCGAGATGCTATCTTCAGGACCGGCGATATAGGACGCATTCGCTCCGATGGGGAGATCGACATTGTAGGTCGACTTGATGATCAGCTGAAAATCCGCGGCATCCGGATCCAGCCTCGCGAGATCTGTTCGGTCCTTGAGAAACACGAAGCGATCGACAAAGCAATTGTCATATTGGCGCCAAACAGTTCTGATGAGCTGGCTGCTTATCTGGTAGGGCGCGAGATTGATGTTGCCGAATTGCGGCGATTCCTCGAAGCATTCCTGCCTATGGCGATGATTCCGGCTCAATTTAATTGGCTGCTGAAAATCCCGCTAAATGCCAATGGTAAAGTCGACCGCAGCCGTCTCCCTCAAAACCAGAATCAGAGGGTGGTCACATCCCCCGAAAATGAAGTCGAGACAGCACTCGCGACGATCTGGTCCGAGCTTCTCGGAACGCGCATCGTTAATTCGAGCCTCAGTTTCTTCGAAGCGGGGGGTCATTCGCTCGCGGCCGCTCAATTGGCTGCTCGCATTGAGGAGAAGTGGCAGGTTCGCTGCCCAATTGGTGATCTATTCGAACACGTTTCCATCATCGAACAGGCCCGACTCATTGCTGGAGCGCCCGCTTTTAAGGTATGCCCTTCGGTAATCGAGCTCACGGAACCTCCGGCAGGAACACCAGTTCCAGCGACCTCTAGTCAACTGCGCCTCTGGTTTTCTGATTCCTCGAACGCTGAACGCAGTATCTATAATATTCCAGGCAGCCTGAACTTTACCGGACCGCTCGATCGGAATTTCCTGACTCGGTGTCTGAATAAATGTATGGATCTCCATATTGCCTTTGCGATTTCCTTTCACTCTGTCGAAGGCCAACTATTCCAATCACGATCATCTCCCCTGCCATACGAGCCTGCATTCTCAGACCTGTCGGATCAATCAACCAGTAACGCACAAGACCTAATCCAACTTGGCGCCCGGGAGCAACTGACGCAGCCGTTTGATCCAGAAAACGCACCGCTCTTTCGAGCGGAGCTTTTCAAAGTCTCCCATGACCGGCATGTTCTGGTGTATTGCTTCAGCCACCTAATTTCCGATGGCTGGTCTCACGGTCTTTTTATTCGAGACCTCCTCGAATGCCTCAAAGGACAACATCCACTTCCTAGACCTTCGTTTCTTGCCTATGCCAATCATCCTGGCACTGAGACAGGGGATGCAAGTAACTCTATCGCTTATTGGAATCAGGAACTTTCAGGTTCGCCGGAATGCATCAGCCTGCCGTTTCTTCGTCCTCCCTTCGAAAAGCCTGACTTCAGCCCCGGCCATCTCTCGCGGGAGATTCATCCTCAACTTCATCGTCGAATAGAAGAAACGGCTCTCCGCAACAAGGCGACGCCATTCATGGTACATCTCGCCGCTCTGACACGACTACTTCACGAGTTGTCTGGGAGTGACGATGTCTCGGTGGGATTCCCCGCTGCAAATCGCGGAAACCCGGCATGCTCTGACATCGTAGGCTGTTTTATCAATACGCTGGTGGTACGAAGTCGCTCATCGGAGCGCGAGGAATTCCCTTCAAATCACCTAGAGCGAATTCGACTCTCTGTTCTTGAGGCGTTTGAACATCAGGACATTCCATTTGATGAGGTCGTTCGAGAGATTAATCCTCCACGTGCCGGGTGGCACAGTCCGCTCTTTCAAGTTCTTCTGAATTTGCTCCACGAAGAACACTCTCACACGGATCTCGGTGATGGCCTTCTTGTCGAGCGGAGCCCTATCATTCATGCTGAAACGAAATTCTTCCTAACGGTCTATGTCCACTACAGTAAATCAGAAAGTCACCTTCACTTCTCCTATCACGCGGGACTGTTCGATCGAGTCGCTGTCGAATCGTGGATCGATCATTATCTCCGTTGCCTGGATGAAATTTGTTCAGAGGAGTCAGTAAGTTACGTCCCAACCACTAAGCCTGCTCAACCTTTACCATTTCAACCCACCCTGCGGTTTCCAGACGAACCGGAATCCCTGACCGAAATCTCAATCAGAGAAATTTGGAAGCGGCTTTTGAACTGCCCTCGGATCGGTCGTACCGATCACTTTTTTGCACTAGGAGGACACTCACTTCTGGCTATGCAGATGATGCACGAAATCTCGGAGAAGGTTGGCAGGGAACTGCCTGCTCATTTTTTGTTGGACCACCCGATCCTGCATGACTTGGCCATGGCGGTTGATCAGGCTGACGATTTGAATCTCAGTCCTCTAGAAAAACAGGATCGCAGACAGATTTCGTCCCACCAGAGCTGGATTTGCGACTATCAATCCGCAAACCCGGAAAGCGCGGCCTATCTAGTTCCACGAGCCATCAGCGTCATAGGTCCGATAGACCAGGACCTCCTGATTAAGGCTGCCAATGTCGTGTTGAGCAGACACTTAACGCTGCGGACATATTATCCACAGGGAGAGCCCTGCGAACATAGCAATCCCGTTCTGAATATTTCAACCGTTGAGACAACACGGGAGCAGATCGATCAACAACTGAACGAAGAAGCCCGTCGTCCCTTGAATCCTGAATGCGACCTTTTAGTCCGGCTCACGCTCTTTCGACTCGGAATGGAAGACTCAATTCTCTCCGTTGTGACTCATCACGTGATCGCTGATTGCTGGTCAATGGGACTACCGTTTCAAGTCACTCCGGTTGAGAACGCTCCCTGGAGTTCAGGAATCTTTTTTCAGGATCTATTTACGTGCTACAAAGACCTCGCCAGTGGGCTTGAATCGTCCCCCTGCCCTCCGGCATATAGCTACGACGACTATCTTGCCTGGCAGGAGACAATGTTTAGGGACTCACACTTTGTTTCCCATCAGAATTACTGGTCATCGTTGCTGACTGGAGCGCCCCGCCAACTCAATTTGCCGTTTGATCATCCGGCTCCGCTTGAGTTTTTGTACCAGGGACACCGCCGGGAGTTTTCAATTCCAGCTGATCTCAAAAACGAGGTTGAGCGATTCAGTCGCCACAATTCGACCACGCCTTTTGTGACGATGATTCAAGCCTTCTGTATCACGCTTGAGAGATGGTCGGGAAGTGAAGACTTTCTGGTCGGAACCCCCGTGCCCAATCGTGCCGATCCTGCTCTTCGAGATGTCATCGGGCTCTTCAGCCACACTCTACCAATTCGATATCAGCCCGGCCAGAAGTCGACTCAAGCACTAACTCAACAAGTTTCGGACCTTCACCGCTTTGCTGCCTTTCCGGTTGAGGAGTATTTCTCGAAAGAGCCTGATCAACCGCCTCTCATCAAGGTTCGATTCATTTTACAACAGGCCTTGTCGCAACCCGTTGTTCCGGATGGCTGGAAGGTGAAGCCGGTTCCGATTGACCGAGGTGTATCAAAATACGATCTCAGCATGGTTGTCGCCTGGCATGGAGAGGATCTCAGAGGCTGGGTCGAATACTACACTCCTGTTTTTGACGAAGATTCAATCATAACGCTTTCTTCAGATTTTCTGAACAACCTGAAGATCTTGGTCCACGGAACGAAGAAGAAGTAGGCGCATAGCCAAGGAAATGAAGGCAGTGTTTTCAAAATTACGGACAGGAAAAGCTGCATCAGAAATAGTGAGCCGATGACACTCAGTCGTGCCCACTTCCAGCGTGATATAAGAGCCAGGGGACTGCCCAGCTCGGAAAGTAGCAGGAAAACCCCTAACCCTGCCATTAGCGGCCCATACTCCGTCAATTTCAGTAAAACCCCCGGCAACTCGATCCCCTTCACGCTGGCATCAGCAAAGTACTTGTAGCGGATCCAGTATTCCATGTTGTGCCCTGGCTGCTCTAGCCAGTTTCCAAGCACTTTCTGAATTCCAGCAGTCACCATCAGAGACACCAATGACAGTTGACACAGAAAGATGGTCCATTGGTAGTGCCCCTCACCTCTCACTCCCCCCCTCATCAGGCGATCCAATGAGAAGTGATCTCCAGCCCGGCTAAACGGAAGGATAAATGCAATCATTTGCATCGGGCAGAAGTGTATATCGATATGCCCGTAGCTGTTGATGACCCCAAATAGGTAGCCCCCCAGCAGTGCCGCGACAGCCGTTGAGAATCGCGTCATGAAGCCCACTGCAGAGGCCAGACAAAATCCGTAAAACACTGTGGTCGCAACAATTACCCCCACCTGATTTGGTGCCCCAAAAGAGGATAGAAGAAACGGAGGAGACCACAACTCGTCGGGTAGGGACACGTAAGCGCTCGGCGCATAGAGATAGCACTGCCAGGCATAAAACAGGTAAAACATGGCCCGACACACCCCGAGGTCGAATCCGCGTCCCTCAGAAAGGGCCCGTCTGTCGAGAGGCCCTTGAGTCATTAGTAGTATTCGGCTTCGAGAGTTGAATTAACGATCACGCCAGCACTCAGATCCCAGCGGTGCCGATAAACCCTAAACGAGGAGCACTCGGCGGAAGAAATACCGTTCACGTATTCCAGCAAGCGCGATGCAATCATCTGCCTTGAATCGTCGTCTTGAGCTCTTCCCATTGCCATATAGTAGCGCTTTAAGACTCCGTAATTCGTCCCCATAATCTTCGATAAATTCACTTCGCCCTGAGGGGTTACACCTACGATCTGTTGAATATCTTTGCTGAAATCACCGGGGAATTCTGCATAGGGAGGAATCGAGTGAAAGGGCCAGAGCTGAGCGGTTGAATTTACCAGCGCCAGGATCTGGCCCGCAACGATCACTAGAATCGCGAGAAAAATCGCGATGTGCCGGGTCTGGATACGTTCTGTCATGACAGAGTCTTCACTTCGTATTCTGCAATAATGTGTGCTGTAGTTTGAACCTGCGGTTGCGAACAAATCCGAGCATGGTCCGTATCAACATACGATATCGTCAAATTTTCGCATAGCAGCTTCCATGGGGCCGCCCGTGCGTCTGGCCCTTCGCCGTAGAACCCATTTGTGGCTACGAAATGCACCGACCCGGAATAAACGGAAGGATGAAACTTAGCGCGTGCTCTTCGATTGAGGTCAAGAAAGTAGGAGTCTCGCAGAGGGATGGGAAATCTTCGACCGTCATCACGCCATCTGATCCACCATGCCCGGCCGAGAAATACCCTGAACCGGTCTTTCAGAGACCACACTAACTCATGCTGAATCCAGTCTCGCATTTGATGCATTCGACGTATTCCCCCAAACCGAATCTCGTTACGGATTTGGTAGCGTTGCTGCCAGGCATATTCAAAGATCCTCAACCGGTGTTCTCTCAAGGAGCGGAAGAGAGAGAATCGCGACTGTTTTTGTTTCCGGCCTCTTTTTGAACGGGAAAGCTGAGTATCCAAAAGGACTAATTGATCAAGGTTTAGCTTTCCTGAGCAGGCCACGGCAAAAGCGGCAACACCTCCAATTGACAATCCACACAACACTATCGGGTCTGCGCCGAATTCCTGCTCAATCAGACCTCTGTAGTAGATCACTTGTTCCTCCACTGAAGTGAAAGGCCGATGAGCCCCATCAACCCCGTGGGGACTGAGAACGTATACGGAGAATTCACCCTCCAACTCCTTAGCAAACTCCCAATATCTCAAACCGGCTTCTCCGCCCACCGGAAAACATACCATCGTTTTGAAGCCACCCTGATTGAGGAGATTGATAGAGCCATGTCTCATTGACTCATTTTCGGGACGGGCACTGAGGCAACGGGCAAGCGCCGAAATGCTTCCATTCTGAAGAAATTCAACCTGACTCAATTCGAAATTCATCGCTTTCTCAACCGCGACCAGGAACGAAATCACCGCCAGGGAATCGCCCCCTTGTTCAATCAAGGGCAACTCTCGATCAAGCTCCCCAATCCAACCCGTGACCGACAACCAAAGGTGGCTCAAGCTATCCTCCAGACTGGAACTGGGGCTAAAACCTTCGTTTTGACTTTGGGCCAGGCCTATCAGCTTTTGAGTGTCGTATTTCCCGGTCTCAGTGACAGGAATTACATCCAAGACGACAATCTGCCCGGGGCATTCCCAATCCGGCAAATTGATCATCACCTGTTTTAGAATCTCCGAAGAACCGGGATGCGGAGGGCCAACTTCAACAAAGCCGATCAATCGGCTTCTACGGGAACTGTCTTCAATCAGTGTGACGCATGCGCCCAGGACGCCGGGGATCAAGCGAATGTGACTGGCAACCTTCTCCATATTCACTCGATACCCTCTTACTTTCACTAGGCTATCCTGACGCCCCAGGAAGTGCCACTCGCCGCCCTGCCCTTGACCGATCTGGTCACGTGTATGGAAATATCCATCGGCATCCAGTTCAGCATCAGGAGACAATCCAGGGCTTTTCAGAAGAAGCTCGCTACCACCTTCATCTGGATTGCTTAGTTTCCAATCCACAAACGAATAGGGAATTCCGACCGGGAGCCTATCACTTGCCGGATACACTTGATCAGAGCGCAAGATGAACCGGGAAATCGGGCCGGCTTCTGTTGAGGAGAAGCGATGGTGGATCATCGCATCATTTGAAAGGTGGCTCCAGATTCCGCGAACTGATTCTGTTGGCAACTTGCCGCCCCCAAACAAAAGACATCGCAGGGAAGGAAAGCTATCAGAGGGATCCCACCCAGCCCGCCACGATTCAAAAAACGGAATTGGGGGATGGAGTATCGTGATCGCTCTTTCCCTTATCGCCTTGGAGAACTGAAGCGATGACATGGTCCTCGGGTCCAGTAGGTGAAGGGACCCGCCACTCAAGAGCGAACCGAACACTTCACTCTCTGCGGCTACAAAGCCGGGATGGGTCGTCAGAGCAAAGCGGTCCTTTTGATTGAAATGACATTCCTCCGAATATGCATCAACTCGCAGTCTAATTTGTTCTTGAGTTCGACGAATCAATTTCGATTTCCCCGAGGATCCAGAAGTGAGGTAAGCCGCCGCCACGTCCGTTTCCAAATCGGGTATCGAATTCAGATATTCATTTATCTCGTCGATGCCGAAATCTCCCGGGACGACCCAATATCCACACCCCTGAGCAATCGCAGCCCAAATCCCCGCTATTTGCTCAAGTGGATCACTAGTGGTCAGCGCTACGATCCCCTTCTTCTTCTCAAAGCAGCCAAGATCAAACTGCAGTATCAAATCCCCAAGAGCTTGATACGAGATAGTTGCTCCGCTGGCGCAAACTACTGCATCAGCGTCTGGATTTTGTTGGATCCTGGATTCGAAAGTAGCCCAGATATCTGTTGGCTTTTGAGACACTCCAAATGACATACACAACTTTAATCCAGACAAAAAGATATTTGTGACGTTGCCCAATAGAACTGGACGAATGGCAATTTTAATCCCTTCGGATAATTCAAACAAACGAAATAGGAACGAATGAAGGGCCTTTGAAAGAAGAGAGTTTGAATCACAGCCTACAACCAGTCAACAGACCCTGAGCTCTACTGAACGGATGCCGCTGAGGACAGATCGTCGGAATGTCTCACCTCCAGCTTAGTGATCGATACACGGCCACCTTCGGTTGTTGGACCCTCGTTATCCTGAACATAGCAACCGGCCTTGAAATAGAGTGTCTGATCGGCCCACTCGGGGTCCGTCTCGAAGATATTTACTGATTGAGAAGAGCCATTGATGGTCACGCTGAGCATTCCGTTTTCCAACATGATCTGGTAGTCGAATGCATTGCCTAGCCCCACTTCAGGGAACGTCAGCTTGAAATCTTTGCCCTTGGTAGGCCGCTCTTTCACCAGTGCCTCGATTCTGCCTTTGAAGAACTGCAGCTTAATCAGCGGCTTCGCCTTTCCCGAGTAGCTGTGAATCTGGCCGATGATGACCTTCTGAGAACTGGGTACTTCCATCACCCGACAGCGGACGTCCAAAGTGTGAGAGCCCTTCGCCGACCAGCACACGTTGTCGTCTGTCGGGACAATCAGTTCGCGCAGTTCGCAGCGCGGGTAGTCAGTATGCTCCGTCCGGGCACCCGTCACAGGGCACCAGAAGACCATGGCCCCGTCCGTGCCGCAGTAGAAATACTCGGAGTTCGCGTAGTCGGCGTTCAGTAGCGCTGGCAATATCTCCATCGACTTACCGGAGGAAGTGTCGGACGCGCTCACTGGCAGAGTCAGCTTCCAGTGACTCAAATCAAAATTTCCCGAAGGCGGCTTCGAATCTTCAGCACAGACGTGACTGCACCAAAAAAGCAGAGTCATGGTTGGCATCAGAAGACGTATTTTCATGGTGAAATGTGGATATCGACTGTCAAACCGTCACCCGAGATCAGCGACCCGATTAATCCTTTTCGCATCCTTCAATCAGATGCCCGGGAAAATCCCCCACCCTTTCACAGCCCACCTGCTCCATGACCTGCTGAAGCTGCTTCTTGAGCATCGCGATAGTGTGATTACCGCCGTCCTCACCGAGAGCGCCTACGCCATACATAAAGGATCGCCCCATAAAGGTAAATTTTGCTCCGCTCGCCAGGGCACTGGCAATATCGGGACCGGCGCGAAGACCGCTATCAATCATCATCGTAGTCTTATCGCCAAACTCTTTAGCCAGCTCAGTGAGTGGCTTAATCGTTGATTGTCCTGCGTCGAGCTGACGCCCCCCGTGATTGGATACGATCATTCCGTCGACCCCGAGACTGATCGCTTTCTCAGCGTCTTCTGGATTCACGATTCCTTTAATGACGAGCTTACCTTTCCATCTGTCTCGAATCGCTGCGATTTTGTCAGGATTTAGGCGACCCGAAAACGTCTGGTTCATGAATAGGCCGAGGTGCTTCATGCTGAGCCCTTTTGGAATGTAGGGCGTCATCGTCTTGAATTCGGGAGCCCCTGCTGACAGTTGGCTAAAAGACCACGTTGGATGCGTCATCATCTGAATGACATTGCTGACCGACATCTGAGGTGGAATCGAAAGTCCGTTTTTGATCTCTTTCGGCCTGTAAGCAAACGTTGGTGTATCGGCAAGGATTACAAGAACCGGCATTCCAGCATCCGCCGCCCGGTCCAGGAGCTTATTGCGAAGCTCATCTTCTGCCGGATGATAAAGTTGGAACCAAGCATTCCCCTCAGTCAGTTCCGCAACCGTTTCGATACTAGCGGTTCCGACAGTGCTGAGGACAAATGGGATGTTGTGTGCGTGAGCCGCTTTCGCCAGGATCTCCGTGGCCCGTGGCCACATCAACCCCTGAAGTCCAATGGGCGAAATCCCAAATGGGGCATCATAAGTCTTACCGAACAACTCCGTCGTCTGATCCGAACCCGCATAGTCCCGCAGATACCACGGCTTCAGCTGAATCTCGCGGATCTCATCGGTGTTGCGTCGAAGATTGATCTCGGAATTGCATCCTCCCTCAAGATATTCAAAGGCGAAACGAGGCATACGTTGGCGAGCACGCTCGCGCAAGTGTTCGATGGAGGGGTATTTGGAGTTGATCTCGTCGCTCATGCGTTGGCCCTACTGAACATCAGGCCGAGTCGCGTTGCCAACCTTGATTTCATCCAACCGCTTACGCATTTCAGTCGCCCGCTCGGGTTTCTCGAGTATCAGGTTCGTGGTCTGAGGACGATCATAGGAAAGATTGTAGAGCTGAGCAGGCGGCGCATCCGCCCTCAGCTTGCCGTCAACCACATCACTGTTTTCACGCCCGGCATAGGTAATCGCAGCCGGACCACCAAAGGCATGGGCTCCGCGCTTGGCTGCGGTAAAGCCTCCACTCCCCTGCGCGCCAATATAGACCCATTCACCTTGCCGAAACGTGAGATGGGTCCCCTTGGAGGCACCGATGACGAGATGATTTCTGATCGGCTCAACATCGGGACCAATCAAAGCGGGTAATATATTGAAGCTGTCGGGGCCTTCATCGGTTTGAAGGTCCTGCCCGGTGAGAGCCGCCAGGGTGCTTAGCATATCCACATTGGAAATCAGCTGATCGGAGACAGATCCAGCCTCAATCTTGCCCGGCCATCGGGCAATGAACGGAATGCGGTGTCCACCTTCCCAGGCCCCGAATTTGAATCCCAGCAATTCGCCATTCAGGTGATGCCCCGAATCCCAGGCATTTTGCCCACCGACATTAAACATCCCGCCATTGTCACTGGTGAAGATCACCAGTGTATTTTCCGCGATCTCTTGCTCTTCCAGAGCCTCTATCACGCTCCCAACGATCCAGTCGAGTTCGTGCACAAAGTCCCCATAGAGCCCGCAGTCACTCGTCCCTTGAAATTGTTTGGCCGGAGTAAACGGGTGGTGAATATTGGTCGTAGCGAGATATAGGAAAAACGGCCTGTCGCTATTGTTCTCGATCCACTCCACCGATTTCGCAACGAGGTGTGTGCCAACGGCATAATCGTCGTACAGAGCGTGAGCAGCATCGGCCCCACCAATCTGATTGGTGCCCATCTTCTCGAATATCTCCTGAGTCTTAGCCGGCTGCCCGAAGACAAAGGGATCCTCCGGAACCAGTCCAACGACCCGGTAGTCCTCAACATACACAAAGGGCGGATGGCTGTTCACAATGGGCACGCCGTAGTAGTAATCGAATCCCAACTCCAGCGGTCCCGGTTTCAAATCGCCATTCCAGTTGGGAGCCTTATCGCCAAAGCCCAGGTGCCATTTGCCGATGCAAGCCGTGGAGTAGCCAGCTCGCTTCATCACATCAGCAACCGTCGTGCGATCAGGATCGACCACTAAACCTGTTCTGAGAAACACCGGCTTGGAGAGGCCCTTCCGGAATGGATAACGACCCGTCATCAAGCCGTAGCGCGAAGGCGTGCAGACGGCGGAAGCCGAATGGGCATCGGTGAATCGCCGCCCTTCGGCAGCCAGTCGGTCAATGTTCGGTGTCGAAAGCTTGCTCGCGCCGTAGCAACTCAGATCGCCGTAGCCAAGATCATCGGCAAAGATGACAACGACGTTGGGTGATTCGGTCGTGGCAGCGTCTGCCTGGCGGAGCGTCGGCAAAAGTGCCCCACCAATGGCCAAACCGGCACAGATCAGTTTGGCAAAAGAGTTCAATGGATTTTTCAGGAGTCCACTCATGTTGATGTTTTCAGATTCAGCGATCAGTCGGTTTGGCGGCGGGTTGAAGGCTTCCGTCGATGGAGAAGTCGTCGAAGGTCAGGTGTCCCCAGCCGTCCTTACTTTGATCGACGACCTGAAGAACCACCGTCCTTCCCTTCAGCTTGCTGACGTCCCACGTGGTTCGTTTCATCTGCGGCCCCCGGGCCCCACCGCCGGTGAGCAGAACTTTTTTCGACTCCGCATCAAGCAATCCCACATAGAGCGAGTCGGGGATGAAGCCGCCGGAGGCGAGGAAGCTGGCCCGGTCTCCGTGAATGACAAACTCCGGCGACTGAAATACGACCTGTTGCTCGTCGGAGGTCCCGTCCGCGGTGGCGATCGTCGAGAGATGAAATTTCCCTTCCCGATGGAACGGCCTGTTCTTCTGGCGTGGCAATGACGGCCGATCCGAAACCGGAAGTTCCGCCTTGCCTTGCACAATGGACCAGCCGTCGAGTTTGCCCGTCTCGAAGGTGAAACGGAGCGCTCCCAGAGGTTTGAATCCGTCGTATTCGGTTGTTGTCCGGACCTTGACCGGCGCGCGGCGCGCGGGCTTAGGCACTCGATGACTTTCGAGCAGGGCTCGCAACTCGGTGACAACTTCCGGATACTGGTCGTGAAGATTGGTGGTCTGGGCGAGGTCCGCGTCCAAGTCGTAGAGCTGAGCGCTCTGCGCATCGGCCTTGTATTTACCTCCTTCGATATCGCTGTTCACACTGCCGGCGAGTTCGATCGCTGCAGGGCCGCCCCAGGCGTGGTCGCTTGGCTTGGATCCAGTGAAGCCGCCGCTGCCACGGGCTCCAATGTAGAGCCACTTTCCCTGACGGATCGCTAGGTTCTTGGTCTGTCGTGGGGCAAGGAGCAACTCCTTACGCAAAGGTTCGACGGGGTTGTCTAACAAGGCGGGCAGCACATTGACACTGTCCTTGTTTTTGAGAATTTGAGAATCCTGTCCGGTCAGTGCCGTGAAAGTGGCGAGCATGTCCACATTACAAATCAGCTGATCAGATTCAGTTCCGGCCTCGATCTCTCCAGGCCAGCGGGCGATGAAGGGAACGCGGTGTCCACCTTCCCATGACCCAAATTTGAAACCGAGCAGTTCACCGTTCATTTGGTGGCCCGCATTCATTGCGATGCGCCCAGCCTGATTCAACATGCCGCCGTTATCACTGGTAAAGATGACCAGCGTGTTGTCGCTTAGGCCGTTTTCTTCGAGACAGGCCAATAGTTCACCGACCATCCAGTCCAACTCGTGAAGGTAGTCGCCATACAATCCGCATTGGCTGGTGCCCTTGAACCGCGGAGCCGGGGTGAAAGGATGGTGAATATTGGTGGTCGGGAAATAGAGGAAGAACGGCTTGTCTTTATTGGTCGTGATCCAATCCGTCGCCTTTTCTGTCATCAACTCGCCGGTCTTCTCGTCGTCATAGATCTGGTGCGCCTTAAGCGCTCCGCCAAACCTGTTCGCACTTTTTTTTGATGCTTCCGGGGGGAATGTTGGTGTCGGAGAGATAGGCTTTTTCCCAAGGACCAGGGGATCCGCCGGATCGTAGCCAACAATCGTATCGTTCTCGACATAGACAAAGGGGCTGCCACTGTTCACTAGAGGAACACCGTAGTAGTAGTCGAACCCAAGCTGATTCGGCCCGGGCTTGAGAGGTACGCTCCAATCATTACGTTCAGCTCCGAAACCAAGGTGCCACTTGCCGATCGCGGCGGTCTCGTACCCTTTGTTTTTGAAAACCTTTCCGATCGTTAGTGTATTGGTATCGATGATAAGTCCTGACTGGGACGAAAGCGGTCCCCAGGTTCCGCTGCCGCCGTTCGCTCGAATGGGATACTCTCCGGTGATCAGCGCATAACGCGACGGCGTGCAGACCGCCGACGCTGAGTGAGCATCGGTGAAGCGGCGGCCTTCCTGCGCTAGGCTGTCGATATGCGGTGTTTGCACCTTGGTCGCGCCGTAGCAACTCAGATCGCCATAGCCGAGATCATCAGCAAAGATGAAAATAACGTTCGGTGGCTGCTCTGCCGTGGCCGCTGCAGATTTTGATGACGGAGCGGCCTTACCCATTCTCTTTTTAGGCTTCGTTGGCTTGGCTGTTTTGGGGTGACGTCGTTGACGTTCCTCTGCGATTCCCCCCGAGACTGCGCCATCGACCATCCCCCAATCTTTTTCGTGAGAGATGATCGGAGCATCAGGGATGACGGTTCCGGTCGGGCGCTGTCCACTTCCGCGCTCCAGGTACTCTCCCAAGTCTTCGCGGGTCTCCTCTGCAAGTGCCATCAACTGATCCACCACTTCCGGGTGCTGCGCCGCCACATCAGTGGATTCACCGGGGTCGGCGCTGAGGTCGTAAAGAACGGGAGCCTCGAGTCCAAAAAACGCCTTATTCTTCTCCCAGAACGGCACCTGCGCAGCCTCACGGGGAAGGTGGAGTTTCCAGTCCGTCACGCGGACAGCCTGCAAGTTTTCGCAGTTGTAGTAGTAGAAGGGAGCGTCAGACGACCTCGCCAGTGGTTCTCCATCGAGAAGCGGCATCAGGCTCTCCCCATCGTATTTCCGATCCTGTGTCAACAATGCACCGATGATCTCCGACAAGGTCGGAAACAAATCCATCGCATTGACCGACACATCGGAGACCCGGGGTTCCGTGATCTTCGCCGGCCAATGAAGAATGAAAGGAACGCGGTGCCCGCCCTCAAGCGTGACGTATTTCGTGCCGCGATAGGGCAAGGCATACTTGTTGCTGGTAGGGCCGTTGTCCGAAGTGAAGACGACTAAAGTATTCTCTGCGATGCCGGCCTCTTCCAGTGCTGACATCATTTCCCCAATACTCCAGTCCAGTTCCTGCATGATGTCGCCGCGCACCCCATCCTGCGACGAGCCTTTGAACTTATCTCCTGCTTGAAACGGCGTGTGCGGGTAGTTGTGTGCGTAATAGAGGAAGAACGGTTCATCTTTCTGCTCCCGAATGAACGTTGTGATTCGATCCGTATAGAGTTCGGTTAGTTGATCCAGAGGGGTCTTCTCAAAAACGACTTCTTCTCCATCGAGGAATCTCGGGTCATGAGAGAAGTTGCATGGCATACCGTAGTAGCTGTCGAATCCCTGCTTCAGCATGCTGAACTCGGGCTCCGTGCCGAGATGCCACTTCCCGACCATACTGGTGTGGTAGCCCTGAGACTTGAATTGCTCCGCCAGCGTAATTTCATCCGGGTTCAACCCGAGAAACCAATGAGCCGTCCGATTCGGATTGATGCCCATGTAGAGGCCAGCGCGCTGTGGATAAGCCCCGGTCAGGAACGCAGCTCGTGAGGGCGAGCAGATCGACGCCGCAGTATGAAAGTCAGTGAAGCGAATACCTTCCGCGGCGAGTCGGTCAATATGCGGGGTTTTGACCTTGGTCGCCCCGTAGCAACTGATATCAGAATAACCGAGATCGTCGGTCAGTATGAAGATGACGTTGGGCCGTCTCTCTTCAGCAGAAATCCCGACATTTAGAGTCAGGGGAAAAACGCCTGCCATCACCTTCAACCACAGAAATTTGACCATCAAAAATTCTCTCATCATTTCTTCTTCGCCCTTGGTTTCAAAGTAGGAAACATCGGTTTTTCAGGACGTTGCTCAGGAGGGTCAAAGAATCGCATGTTCTCTCCGACTCGATCATAGTCACCAATGTCTGCCCGCACTTCTTCGGCCAGGCCGAGGAGTAACTCGACCACCTCGGGATGTTCGGCCGCTACACTTCGTGTCTCGCCAGGGTCGGCCTCGAGATCAACGAGGAACGGTTCTTCAAATCCTGCCCAGTCTTCCGGTGCAATGTGATTGTTCCCCGCAAACTTCCCCAGCCACGGTGGATTGGCCGGACGAGGCAAATGCAGCTTCCACTTCCCCTGCCGAACTGCCTGCAGGGAATTGATGAAGTAGTAGGCGAAAAATCGATTCTCATCGGCCGCTTCAAATTCTCCCGCAAACAAGGGAGCGATATCCACGCCGTCCAGGACACGATCAGCCGGAACCTTGGCGCCAGCCAGCTGGGCAAAAGTCGGCATGAGATCAATCGTTGCAGCAATCTTGTCGCACTCGGTGCCCGCGGGAACCCGACCGGGCGCCCACAGGATCGTGGGAACACGGACGCCCCCCTCCCAGGTCGATACCTTTCCACTACGAAGCGAACCCGCGGACCCTCCGTGATCCGTGGGAAGATGTCCATCGGCGCGATCCTTGTTCTTGATCAACCACGGGCCGTTGTCGCTGGTGAACAGGAAATAGGTATTCTCGACCAGGTCGAGTTCCTTCAACTTGTCTATAATTCGACCACAGCTGAAATCGATTTCCTCCACCGCATCCCCGTAGAGTCCGCGAGGAGACTTCCCCTTAAAATCCGGCGAAGCATCCAGTCGTGTATGAACCATGGTGTAGGGCACATAGGCAAAGAAGGGTTCTTCCTGGTGTTCATCGATGAAGCTCACCACCTCATCAGTGTATCGCTTCGTCAGGAGCCCCATATCCGCCTTCTCCTCGATTAACTCCTCGTTTCGGTAGAGATCGACATAGCCGTCATTGCTCGTCGGTGTGCCGAAGAAGTAGTCAAACCCTTGGTAATTGGGCATCAGGTCCGGCTCGAAACCCTTCTGCGAATGCCTCGCCAGATCCCACTTTCCGAAACAGCCTGTTGCGTAGCCCTTTTCCTTCAATACCTCAGCGATGGTGATTTCATCCGTGTGAAGAACCGGGTGGATCTCTTTGACGTTCCCTTTCTCAGCCAGTCGGAGCGGATGGCAACCGGTCATCAACGCCGCCCGCGATGGACCGCAAATGTGCTGCGCATAGAAATGGGTAAAACGCATCCCCTCCCCTGCAATCGTATCGAGACGCGGGGTGCGAATGTCAGGCGAGCCGAAGCAACCAAGATCCGCATACCCCAGATCATCGACAAAAATGACGACGAAGTTAGGCGGGCGCTCAGCAGCAAGCCCCCCGGAAAGCGAAAAGGCTACAGCAAAGAGAGTAGAGAGGAACCGTTTCATGGCATGTTAAAGTCAAAGACGACGACCCGCTCAAGATTGGGCACCACGACAACCTTCACTTCTTCATGAAGGGGATGAGGCAGATAGGCATCCCGGGATTCAGGACTTTCGAAGGTCATGATGAACCCGTGGGTGTAGCCCTCATTGAGACCTTCCGCAGAATCGTAAGGACCGTAGTTGAAATCCAGTAGACCTGGAATCGGGCCGACCATTCCTTCCATCGCGGAAAAGCATTCTGCGATCTTAGCGTCTGAGGTGCCCTCTTTGAATTGAAAGCATCCGTAGTGTTTAACTTGTGGCATGAGCGTTAGGTATTTGAGTTTGTGAGTTAACAGGGTCGGGTCATCGATCGAACCCTGTTAGATTTTGAAATCGAATAATCTATTGGCGTAGATTCTTGAGAAGCGCTTCGGCGCAGGCTTTGGAAAAGGCAGGATCGTTAATTTCAGCATCAACTTCGATCAACTCAACGGAGTCTGAGAGGTTCTCTTTGATCGCAGAGAAAAGCGAGGCATCCGCCTCTGCATCGTAAAACGGTTGTCCTTCTGCGCTGATGATACTGATTGCTTTCGTCGGCAGCAGCACGGTTACCGGTGCGGTGTAGGCATTTACTTTCCCGGCGAGTATCTTTCCGAGTTGCGAACACTCCTCCGGAGTGGTCCGCATCAAGGTCACTTGCGGATTATGGATATAGAAGTTCCGGCCCTCGTATTTCTCAGGGACCGTGTCCCGCTCTCCAAAATTTGCCATATCAAGACAGCCCGGGGTCACAATGGCAGGAACCCCCGCCTTCCCCGAAGCATCCAGTCGGGTCGGCCCCGCCGTCAGTGTTCCACCCACCAATTCATCCGCCCACTCCGTGGTCGTGATGTCGAGCACACCTGAGATCAGTCCATCAGCGACCAGTTTCTCCATCGTCTTGCCACCGGTTCCTGTTGCGTGAAATACGAGGACTTCGTATCCAGCCTCCTCCAGGATTGCGCGCGCCGCGTCGACGCATTCGGTCGTATTACCGAACATGCTCGCCGCGATCAGAGGCCGCTCATCATCCATATCTGCGACCTCAGACTCTACCATTCCACAAATGGCCCCGGCCGCCCGGGTGAAAATCGTCCTCGAGATTCGATTTAGTCCCGCCACATCAACAATGCTGGGAATCATCGAGATATCGGTCGAACCCACATAGTGAGCCGTATTACCACTCGCCAAGGTTGAAACCATCACCTTGGGAAATCCCACCGGCAATCCGCGCATTGCTGCGGTACCCAGCGCGGTGCCACCTCCTCCTCCGAGTGACAGAATGCCGTGGATCTTCCCCTCCCCCGCCAGTTTATCGATCAGCTTGGGAGCGGCTTCGCTCATGGCAACGACGCATTCGCCGCGATCCTTTCGAGCCATAAGCGCTTCCAGATCGATGCCACCGGCAGCCGCCACTTCGAAGCGGGTGATATCCGGCTGAGTCGTAGGCTCGGCACCCGTCCCCACATCGATCAAAAGCGGCAAGTGCCCTTTGCCTCGGATCAAATCGGCAACAAAGGCGTGTTCTTCGCCCTTCGAATCCAGCGTTCCGAGAACAGCGATCGTCTTTGGTTCAGTGTTCATTCCAGGGGCTCAAGTAGTGCGATTCTGAGGAATGGATTTGAACTCTTTTGTCAAATTTGTCAGCGACTCCTCAACCGCCATGCGCTCAAGACTGGACGCCCCCACAAATCCAACCGCATCAGTGCGCTCGTTAATGAATGCTGCATCCGAGGGTGTCGCGATGGGCCCACCGTGAGACAGATAGATGACATCGTCGCGAACCGACTTACCGGCATCGATAATAGACTGAGTTGCAGTGGCTGCTTCCTCTAAAGACATTGCCGCATCAGTCACACCGATGGAGCCACCAACGGTGCACCCGACATGGGCGATGATCACGTCTGCCCCGGCTTCAGCCATCGCCTTGGCCTCCTCAGGAGAGGCAACATAGACAATCGAGAAGATGTCCATCTTGCGGGACAATGCCACTGTCTCGACTTCCTTATGCGTGCCCATTCCCGTCTCTTCCAACTGCTGACGAAAGTCTCCATCGATGATGGAATGCGTTGGAAAATTATTCATGCCCGAAAAGCCCATTGCCTTCACTTGCTGCAGCCAATGCCACATACGACGTCGCGGATCGGTGCAGTGCACCCCGCAGATCACGGGTATTTCTTCCACGACGGGCAGCACTTCATACTCGCCGATTTCCATTGCGACCGCATTGGCATCGCCGTAGCCCATCATGCCTGCGATTGAACCGTGGCCCATCATGCGAAAACGGCCGGAGTTGTAGATAATGATGAGATCCGCCCCGCCCTTTTCGATAAACTTGGCGCTGATCCCTGTTCCCGCACCCGCTGCTATGATGGGTTCACCTCTTGATAGCGTATCACGCAGACGCTCGATGACTTCTACTCGAGTGTAGGGATTCCCGATTCCGGTCCATGGATTTGGCATAACCCAAATTCAAAGGCACCACCGCCCCGGATGCAATCCTTTCCAGATTATTGAAACCCCCATGGTGCTATCGAAAATACACACCCATTGACTCCTGCAATGGGAAATGAGCGGTGACTCCAGATTTGAATTTTCCCGCAAAAAGGAGCCATTGGCTGTGAATTGTCTGAAACCCTTTACCGCGCCGGTGGTTTGATCTTGCATGAAGACCCACTTTTGCCCTGATTGCCATCGCCGAAACTTCCTCATGCGCAGCCTGCTCGGTTCCGCCGCGCTTTTCACGACTCCAGGCGCTTTTGCCGAAGCCCTTTCCTCCACTCCGTTTCAAACCGAAGGCCCGTTTTATCCAAATAAACTTCCACTTGATACAGACAACGACCTTGTTCTCCTCAACGATTCGCTAGACCCAGCCATTGGAGAAATCACCCACCTCTCCGGTCAGATCTTCAACATCGACGGCTCCCCTGCCCGGGGAGTGGTCATCGAACTCTGGCAGGCCGATGCCAAGGGCTGCTACATCCACACGAAAGGAGCCGCGCGCGGACAAGAGCGCGATTCCAATTTCCAGGGCTATGGGCGGTTCCTCACCGCTTCTGACGGGCGCTACTACTTCCGCGCGATTCGACCAGTCCCCTATGGACCGCGCACTTCTCACTACCACATCGCGGTGAACCAAGGCGGAAAGCGCGTGCTAACGACCCAACTCTACGATTCCTCACAGAAGCTGAACCAAACGGATCGAATTCTCAACAGCATCAAAGATCCAAAATCTCGCGCTTCGCTAATCACCGATTTCAACCCGCTCAAAGGTTCCCAGGTAGGAGAACTCTCCGCCCACTGGGATATCGTGATCGGAAAAACACCGGAAGATCCCAAGACCGATTCTGGACGCCGTGGACCCGGCACCGGATTTCGACCGGACGGGAAAGGGAAAGGCGGCGGGGAGAATGGCCGTCCATAAGCCCGTGTCGACCTCCTTGCTCGGAAACTCCAACACTGCAGCCCTCGTGACCTGCATCCTCAGGACAAAACATTGATAGTGCTAATTCGATCAAGTAGTCTTGCTGGACTTTGATAAACCCTACGCCAACTGCTCTTTTGATGTTCACCCCTTGGCGGTCTCAGTGTTCCGATTCATGAGGGGCAAGATGCCACAGATCAATAGTCAGAATCTAAAGCGGCTGGCTGTCTACCTGTCGATTTGGACTCTTGTCCTCGCCTCGTTCGCCGCTCAGTACCGATGGGGAATCGAACTCCCTTGGCCGCGGGCAATCGTAAGAGTAATCGTCGACTGGAGTCCGTGGATTGCGCTGGCACCGATTGTCTGGTGGCTCGCAAACCGTTTCCCGATCATTGAAAAGCAGCGAAGAATTCGAAATGTTTTGTTTCATGTCTTCGCCTCGATCGCACTGATTACGCTTGCAGAAAGCTTGGTCGTTTTCGCCATTGCGCCTGCGGCCCGCGCAGTGATTCCCCAAGGGGCTGAGCAACGGGAAAATATCCTCCGGGGAGGCAAGGGACCTGGGGCCAATCGTCCTGCCCAACGGCGGCGCGCGCCCCAAGCTCAATCTGATGAAATCAACCGACTCACGTTTCAAATATTTTCGGTCGCTCGCAAGTCCCAATTCTGGTTTCCCCTCTATTGGGTTCTCGTCTTCTTCGCAAGTTCCGCCCGGCATTTTCGCGAGGCGCAAAGTCGGGAGAAGAAGTCACTGCAGCTTCAGCGAGATCTCGCGCGAGCTCAACTCACCGCCATTCAAAGCAGGCTTGAACCCCATTTCCTCTTCAACACGCTCAACTCGATCTCCTGCCTGGTTCATTCCGATCCTGATAAGGCCGACGAGATGATTGCACAGCTCAGCGAGCTATTAAGGAGTGTTCATGCCCGAAGCGAAACCCAGGAAATTGTCCTACGTGAGGAGTTAGAGCTGCTTCAGAGCTATCTCTCGATTCAAAAAATTAGATTCCCAAAGCGACTACAAGTTCGCGAGACCATCGAAGATGAGACCTTGGATTGTCTCGTCCCTACCCTTCTACTTCAACCGTTGGCAGAGAACGCTGTTCGACATGGTATTGAGCCGAAAGCGGAACCCTCAACGCTGTTAATCTCCTCGCGCCTACTTGATAACTCCCGGATTGAACTCGTCGTAGAAGATGACGGAATTGGATGGGAAAACACACCGACCCAAAGCGATTCCCGAGAGGGGTTTGGGTTGTCCAATATCAAGTCTCGACTTGAGGCACTCCACACAGGTGAAAGTGTTGTGACGATTTCTACCCCGCCCGGCGGAGGGACCCGGATTGTGATCTGCTTTCCCGCAAAAAGCAGGATTGAAACAGCCATTGAATGAACATTCGAACTCTCATTGTGGATGATGAGCCCCTCGCCCTGGAGCGGATCCGAATCATGTTGTCTTCAATCGACAATATTTCTGTAATCGGTGAATGTTCCTCTGGATCAGAAGCCGTTGAAGCCATTACCGATGAGAAGCCCGACTTGGTATTCCTCGATATCAATCTCCCTGATCTCGACGGTTTTGAAATCCTGTTAGAGTTGACTGCCGAATCGGTCGAACTTCCTTTGATCATCTTCCAGACAGCATCCGATCACCATGCCATCCGCGCCTTTGAGGTAAACGCGATCGACTATTTGTTGAAACCGTTTCGCCGCAATCGACTCGAGGAAGCGATCACCAAAGCGCGAAATCTGCTCCAGGCAGGTGCTTTGAACGAGCCCAGAACCCAGATTCAGAAATGGCTCGCCGATGAACGCGGTCGACGTAGCAAGGAACCGTCCGATTATCTCCGAAAAATCGAAATCCGCGAGCGGGGCGAAACCTTTTACATTCCCGTAGATGAAATTGATTATTTCCAGGCGGACGGAAATTACATCGAAGTTCACACCCCATCCATGGTGCCCCTGTGGAGGCAGACACTGGGAAAACTGGAGGGAAACCTCGATCGAGATCGCTTCATTCGAATCAGCCGTTCAGTGATTATTCCGGTGGATAGAGTGAGCTCAATCGAGACTCCTGCCCGTGGAGAAGTCTGGGTAAAACTTCATTCATCCGAGCGCCTTGCCCTTTCGCGCAATCTTTCAGAATTGAGAGAACTTCTCAAATCTTCCTGAAATCGGGGATTTCGCCCCGAAATAGGGCGATTCATCCCAAGAATCGCTCGGTTCATCCCATCCCGACATCGGATAAGAGATTGCGGTGTTAAATTCCATCACAGAGACAAAGACGGACTGAGAAGTCAGCAACGCTTCCTTGAGAGCGAAACAATGGCACTCATTCTTCCGGTATAATCTATGACTGCAACGCATTCCCTTCAACTCAGCCCGCAAAGGCGCCGACGTATGCCGGTTCGCCTTGGCATGCTGTTGCTTCTCGCTCTGATCACTCCACTATCGGTGAGGGCAGAACCGCTCATTAAATCCTGGTTCACGGATGCCACCGGCCGCTACGCGAGCCTCTACGAAACCGTGGAGGACGAAAATTCGCTGAACTCGGTCACCACCTGGAGCCGCGGAAACGGCACCCAGACCCTTCCCACTTACAGCGGTGTGCACGAAGTGAGCTACACCGCGACTGACGTCTACATCCGCAGCACCGGACTGCCCTTCCACACCATGGGGCCGTGGTACATCAACCAGATGCAGACGGTCGATTTCCCAAATTTCCCGTCGAACCGCGAGTTTATCTACCGGCTTTCACGCACACCCAGTGCTCAACCGGCGACTCCAGTCGAGACCGGTCTCGGCGTCATCGGATTCTTCGTCGATGGCGTGGCGCTTTTTGACAATCGAGATGCGTTTTCGTGGAACAATGCCAATCAGGGCGATTCATCTCCCAATACGGCCTATACGGGTGATGAGGTTTGGAATCGAGACGCCTGGGTGAACGAATACTTCACCCTGGACAGCGCGCTCGGACATCAGGCAGGTAATACACACCACTACCACGTCCACCCTCCGGGGCTTCGCCACCTGATGGGTGACAGCGTTGACTTCAATCAGGCGACCAACTCTTATACCGAAAATTTCAACGGCAAGCACTCGCCGATCCTCGGTTGGGTTTCCGACGGACTTCCCATCTACGGTCCTTACGGCTACAGCGACCCTAGCGATGCCACCAGCACAGTCCGCCGCATGGTTACAGGCTACCAGCCCCGCAATCTGGCCAACGGCGCGACCCGGGACAGTCTTCCTCAATGGGTCACCGTCTTGCAGGGTCGATCGACCACTATCGCCGCGAATGTGAACGGCCCCAATGTCAGTAACGCTTACCCCGTCGGACACTACCTCGAAGACTACGATTACAAAGGTGACCTGGGAATGACCTTAGGCACTGATTTCGATCTCAATCTCAGCAACGTTCGGTTCTGCCTGACGCCCGAATTCCCTCAGGGAACCTGGGCGTATTTCACCGCGATTGATGGGAGCGGCGAACCGGAATTCCCTTACAACCTCGGTCGCGCTTATCACGGCACTCCCGTTGGCAGCCAGGAAAACAGCGTCCCCGGCGGGGCCACAGTATACTGGGAGGGCGGAGCGGAGCGCCCTGTCAAAGTTCAGTCAATTTCAGTCGACGACAGCAATGGCGATGTGGTTTTGACCTGGTCGTCAGTGGCTGGAGGAAGTTACCGCATTGAGACGTCTCCCGATGCTTCCGCCTGGATCGATTTGTCAGCCGAAATCAAGGCAGATTCACCACTTGCCTCGCTCACAGACGGAGCCAGGGCAGCAGACCAAAGCTTGGCCTACTACAAGCCGCGGATGGATTCAGTCGCACCTTTCGACGACGCTGGTTTCGTCTACGACAATAGCGCGGTCCAGCCGGCGGGCACCATTATCACGGTCTACCTCACCACAGGCGGATCGCCCCCACCACCTGAGAACTTGGCGATTTTACCGACCACTTTTACGTTTAACGGCCAACCGGTGACCGTCATATCGCGGCTTTCACAGTACGCGGTGCAACTGGAGGTCGACCTCGCAAGTCTGCCCGACGGCACCTACACGGTTTCCGCAACGTTCCCTGATTCCGGTGCCTGGACAGGCGAATTCAATCACGTGGCCAATCCCAATGTACTCCTCCTCATCGTCGATGACTGGGGAATCGATGCCAGCCCGATCGATAATAACACCACTCTGAATCCGGGAACCACGTTTGCGACGATGGCCAATCTACAATTATTGGCCGCCAACGGCGTTCGTTTCACCAACGCCTACGCCCAGCCGGTCTGTTCTCCAACCCGGGCGGCGCTCATGACCGGAAGACACGCTTTCCGAACCGGCGTGGGGAACGCCGGAGATAATTTACAAGCCTCCGAAACCACGTTGCCCGAGGCCTTTACCGCCGCCGCCTCCCCGTATCAACTGGCATCATTCGGAAAGTGGCACCTCAACAACAACGTCACT
Organism: uncultured Verrucomicrobiales bacterium; assembly: GCA_963975655.1. GTDB lineage: Bacteria > Verrucomicrobiota > Verrucomicrobiia > Verrucomicrobiales > DEV007 > Arctic95D-9. The sequence goes on along the minus strand of CAXBHX010000026.1, from coordinate 347 downwards.
GGTTACAGTACGGTGGGTGGGTGGCCGCACTTTGAAGGCATCACCGGCGGTGGATTACCGGACTACACGGCTTGGCAAAAAAATACCAATGGAGTGCTTAGCGACGAGACCGCCTATGCCACCACCGACCAGGTCGACGATGCCAAGGCTTACATTGATGCCCGCGAGACAGCCGATGAACCTTGGTTTGTCTGGATGGGATTCACCGCGCCGCACGATCCTTTTCACGATCCGCCAGCCGAGCTTCTCCAGGGCGGAACTGGAACTGATAACAAGTCGCGCTATCAAAAAGCGCTCGAAGCGCTCGACACCGAAATTGGACGATTGCTGCTATCCGTCGATCTCAA
>CAXBHX010000025.1:0-71495 GCA_963975655.1 uncultured Verrucomicrobiales bacterium | reverse complement strand
GAGCCTCCTGCTTACTGACCATCCTATCCTCAGGCTCAAACTTGCTCGTGAAATCGCCAATCGGTTTCTCAAGATACTGCCACGCCTCGAGCGAGCGGGAAGTGCCCAACTCTTTTTCAAACGCCTGGCGGGACTTCACGTCCATGGCCTGATACTTCCGGAAGACTGAACTAGCACTGGTGATGCCAAACCGAACAATATACTCGAGAGGCACGACGAAACCGTCTTCGTGAGGAAACTGTGAATAATCAAACAAATGCGCTCCGAGAAAATCTGTTCGGGTCGGCTTCAGGATCTGATACTTTCGCACGACGTTGAAAGCGCTCGGATTGGCTGGAACTCCCTCACGCACCACCTCACCAGTGACAGCGTCGAGCATGCCTTCGTGGTGAGTCCTCGCTCCATTCTCACAGCACTCTTCTAAAACACCGCTCAAAAGCTCGGCCCGATACGCATCGTCGAGATCCGAAGCCGACTCGATCGCAGTTCTCACCCTCTTCCAGACCTCAGGGTCAGCCATACGGGTGTAGAGAACGTGACGAAATAGACCGCGGTTGACGTCATTACCCTCAATCTCAAAGAGAGCCCCCACGTCAAACACCGACCCGCGTGATGTCGTTTGTGTCACCATCACGGCGTCATCTTGAGGAACCTCGAAGAGACGCTGCACAGACCCTTCATAGAATGGCTCAGTCAGGTCGGAGATAGGAATGATCATGTCTCCTCCGACCAAAGCGACCGAGACAGGAATGTCACGCGAAAAGTTTCGGGATTCTGCCTCATTTATTGCCGAAGGTAGGGTATCACCCACCCGAAATTCACTTTTCTGATTCTTTCAGGAACAAAAGATCGAGCATTTCGAGATCCTCGAACACCGTGCTCTCACCTTGCCGCACCACCACGACACCAGTTTTGGGTATCACATAGAGACGCTGCTTCCCCTTACCTGCCGCCATGAAGCCGCCCTTGATCCAATTTCGTTTCTCAACTCGAGCAGGATTGTTATCAAGCAACCAGAAGGTCACTCCATAACCCGGATAAGCACTAGAGCCCGTCAGACACTCCTTCAGCACTTTGGGATCAAGCAACTCCTCGCCCCCCCAGATCCCTCCATTTCGAAGGAGTTCTCCAAACTTACACCACTCACTAGCCGTGAGGCGGGCCCCCGAAGGAAGTTTAGGCATACCGTTCTCATCCCGGAGCCACTCAGCGTAGCTCAGACCGATGGGTTCAAAGATACGGGCTTCCAAGTAGGCCAGAGGATCGGCATAGCCAATTTCTTTGTCTGCCGCGAGCTTACGCCGTAAAATCTCGCCAAATATCTGAAACGGTCGGGGGCCGTAGGCAAATTTCTCACCGGGCCCAGTCTCGGGTTCGCCGTCATCACTGATGACAACCGCATCTGTATAACTTGGAACAACACCCGGCGCCCCGGGATCCAAACCACTCGTCAGACTGAGCAGATGCCTGATCGAAATGCCGCTAAGTGCTTCATTCGACTGCCACTCTGTGATGGTATCCGCAACCGGCTCGTCGAGGGTCAACAAACCATCTTTGACTGCCACTCCCAAAATGGCACCAGAAAAACTCTTCGTCCCGCTGGCGAGACGGTGGGACGTCTCCGGGCCCCATCCTTGATCGTAACGCTCAAAAACCACCCGGCCATCGACCATCACCACCGTGGAATAACCATTCTTACTCGCAGAGTACTCGGCCGCTGAGCGACACGACGCTTCATCGACCCGTGAGGATTCAGGAAACTCATGCACCAGGATAATGGGTTCACTCGACGCCTCAGGCCCGTCCTTCACACGCCTTTGAAAAAAGCGATAGACCTCTTCCCGTGACAAAACTCTGTCACCATCCTTGTCGGCACTGTCAATCAAGGTTGTCTTCCTACCCTGCTTCTCCAATTCCGCCGCGGTAACCTTGCCGTCACCATCACCATCGAGTCGATTGAAGATCAACTGATAGGTAGCCGACTTAGCGGGGGCCACCTGCGCGTTCAGCAGTGGCACTGAAGCTCCCGCCACGACAAAAACTGCCGCTCCCTGCAATAGCCTTAAGTGAAATTCACCCTGCCAACGGCGCATCTGTCGTATCCAGTTCATTTGAATCTGATTCATCAGAATTCGACTCCTCTTCAATTCCGGCCTCAGGAACTCCCTTACCCATCAATGCCGAAATCCAGCGAAGGTCCGAGCTGTTATCAAGCATCACCTTGACCAGCATCGTCAAAGGAATTGCCAGCAGCATACCGACAGGCCCCCATACAAAGCCCCAAAACAACACCGATAAGATGACAATAACCGTGGAGATGCCAAATCGATCGCCCAACAACATCGGCTCGAGAAAATTCCCAATCATCACATTGATAACCAGATAACAACCCATCACTCCCAGAGCGGGCCAGAACCCATGCAGGATCAGGGCAAGCAGCACTGGCGGTAGTCCCGCTAAGATAGAGCCAATTGCGGGAATGTAATTGAAGAGAAACGCCACCAACCCCCACAAAAATGGAAAATCGACCTGGAAGATTACGCAAGTTAGCGTGGCCAATAAGCCCGTTGCAGCACTGGCAGCAGTCTTGATTCCCAGATACTTCTGAATATCTTGGGAAATGCTCCGAAATCGAGTCAGATCCGGCCCCCTCACCTTGAGGACATCAGTCACCTTGTGCGCGTAGCTGCCCGACTCCGCGAGAACAAAGATCATCACGATGAGGGCAAAGAAGGATTGGGAGGCTAAAGAAGTAAACCGGGTCACCACATCGAATCCGCCGAGCATCTCCATGACACGGCTCGAATCCCAATAAAGATCAAACAATTCCTTAAAGGTCATCGTCGGCCCGATAGCCCCGAGAACACCTATATCGTCCTCCAGGCTTTCCCTGGAATCATCGGTGCCTTCCGGGCTCTTCGTCACCCCCCTCTCATTCTCCTGAACCTGTCCATTTTCAGTCACCTCACCCGCACTCCTCCAGAAGCCCTCGAGTCGGGCGAGCTGCTGATCCATCGTAATGGAAAACTCGGCCGCCTGCCCTCTCAGCCTCTCGGTGTATTCACCACTCTTTTCATTGAAATCGCCGATCACGCCTGAAGCCAGAAAGACGATCCCACCCAAAATCATTAAGTCAGCGAAAACCGTCATCGCCACCGCCAGAGGACGCGGCAGGCCATGCTTATCAAGCCAGTTCAGAATTGGCATCGACAGCAACGCGATGAATAGCCCCATCATCACAGGGATGAATAGGGCCGTCGCCAATTTAAGGCCCGTCACAATAATCACCACGCAAGCCAGTGAAATAAGCACACGGATCCCGCTTCCCGTCTGCTTTCGACCCGTGTTTGTCTCTGCCATTGTCCTGCCAACATCACGAATCACCCGCCGGAAACAAGAAAATTCTCATGGTTTACCACCCTCAATGTTGGCACTTTGGCGTAACCAGTGAAGATTCAGCCCATCTCATGAAATCAGCAATCAGGAACGCAACCCTGCTCATCATCCTCTTCTCCGGCCCCATTCTCTGGATCTGGATTGCCATTCAGGGGCTGACATTTCTGAATTGGTTGCTTGTCGGCTCGATTATCCTCTGGGGTATTCTTCTTGCCGTCTGGTATCTCTGCTTCGGAAAAGCCCCGTTCAAAAAGCGAGGCCTCCGAGTCGGACTGGGCCTCATCGGGGCGATCGCGCTAGTCTTCACCGCCAGCTCACTGCTGCGGTACGAAGGCTCCTCATCTGGGTCGTCGGCACCCAAATTTTCATGGGTGTGGCAGAACGCTGAAAGCCACGGAAACACCGTGAAATTTCAAATCAACACTGCCGATGGCCCAAGCACCGAAGAGCTGCAAAAAGCATCGGCGGACCTGAATCAGTTCTTCGGCCCCGCGCGCGACGCCACCTGGAGCACCCCGACTTTCAGTAGTGACTGGGTATCCACTCCCCCTCAACTGGTATGGCGACGGTCGATTGGGACTGGATGGTCGAGCTTCACGGTAAGAGGAAAGAAAGCTCTCACTCATGAACAGAACGGCGACGATGAATGCGTCACCTGTCTCGATCTATTCACTGGGGAAACACTTTGGCAACACCGTGACAAGGGGGTTCGTCTCGTGAAAGACAATCTCGAGAACCCGGCGGCGACGATGGGAGGCGATGGCCCCCGTTCCACTCCCACTCTCCACGACGGGCGTGCCTACGCCCTCGGGTCGACAGGAATCGTAAACTGCCTCGACATTGAGACCGGCAAGGTCATCTGGACACGCAATGTCATCAGCGAATTCGACGGCAGAATTCACGAATGGGGACTCGCTAACGCCCCCCTCATTCTTCCAGAATATGGAACAGTTGTCATCCCCGGTAGCGATCGGCCTGGCACCACACTTGTTGCCTTCGACCTGGAGAGTGGCGAAGACGTGTGGACCTATCAAGGCCAGGGTGCCAGCTACAGCTCCCCCAGACTCCTAAACTTTTTCGACACCACCATCCTCGTCTGCGTCAACAACAAGGACGCTACTGGCCACGATCCTGCCACTGGTGAAGCACTTTGGACCTACCCATGGCCAGGAGACTACCCACGAGTTGGGCAACCACTCAAAGTGGGAGAGGACCGCCTTCTCATGTCCGCCAGCTACGGAATGGGCACTCCGCTCCTGGAACTCAGAAAGTCGGGCGATCAATGGTCAGTGAAGGAGATATGGAAATCAACTCGCCTCAAAACCAAGTTCAGCTCTGCTGCTCTTCTCGAAGGCTACGCCTACGGCCTCGACGAAGGACGACTCGCCTGCATTGATCTAAAAACAGGTGACAAGGTCTGGAAGAATCAGAAATTCGGCTTTGGCCAACACCTTCTCTTCGGTGATCAACTCCTTGTCCAGACAGAAGATGGACCGGTGGTGTGCGGACAAATTGATCCGAAGGGGTTCACCGAAACCGGCCGGATTGAAGACGCCCTTTCAAGCATGACTTGGAATGCTCCCGCAGTGGCCGGACGCCTCCTTCTGATCCGCAACGACAAAGAAGCCGCCTGCTATCTTTTACCTTCCCTTTAGATCTCATTCCCAAGTCGGAGCCAATCCGCTGACCCTAAATCACCCCCGCCCCTCATGCCTTTCGAGACCCACACCCACGAATTCTCTATCGCCACCAACGGCAAAGGCACCTACGAAATCACAGACGAGCTGAAGGCCTTCGTTCGCGAAGCGGGCCTCGTCAGCGGGCAGGTAACCGTATTCGTCCGCCACACCAGTGCCAGCCTCGTCATCATGGAAAATGCAGATCCTGAAGCCAGGACTGATCTCCACTCCTTTTTCGATCATTTGGTCCCCGAAGACCTTCCTTTTCTTGTCCACACCTACGAAGGCCCTGACGATAGCCCCAGTCACCTCCGCATGGCGCTGACTCGTACCAGCGAGGTCATTCCGGTGCACAACGGTCGCCTCGCTTTAGGAACCTGGCAGGGCGTATTTCTATTCGAACACCGCAGGGCCCCTCACCAGCGCTATCTCACCCTCTCTAGCATCGGAGAAGTGGGTTAAACCTCCTTCAATCCGATTGATCGTGCCAGCGCACTGAACTTCGGCCGCCTCACCCACATAAAGAGGCGGGCGATCCCCTCTCCGAGAAGGTAGAGCCCAAGCAGGGCGATGAAGATATTCGATTCACCTAGCAGCCCCATCGTGATCGCAGCGGGAATGAGGAGAATAATCATCAGGGCCAAAACCCGACTCACCAATTGCGGTCGAGCCAACAACCGAAGGCGGGTCATCTGCTTCTTATCCCCATGATATTCAGTCGTTGTCAAAATGGCCCAATTCCAGAAGAACCCATCTTTTACAATGATATCGGTCTTTCCTGTCTCATCATCAAAAGCATGCGGATAAGCCTTCAGGATTGCGTCCAGCAATTGATCCCGCCCCACGGCCTCTTCACTCCAAAAGGTCTTTTCAATTCCCAGCTTCCACCAGCCAGACATCATTTTTTCGGTCACGGATGAACCCAAGGCAGTCAGGCTGCCTAGCCAATTCACTCTTCGCCAACCAAAACGCAAACGCGCCCCGCTGCGTACAACCCCCTGCATCAAAATCAACCAGGTCAGCCACCATCTCGCGAAACGTGAATCAAAGTCAGGCTCAACCATCGCACGCGAAGCTCTCCTCCTCGCCTCGGCTACCGAGGCCGTTGCCATCAGGCCGGCCAAAATCCAAAATGGCCACATCATCACTCCGGCCGAGCCAACTGCGATGATCATGACCCACCAACCTATGTGCAGACAAATATCCCGTAGTCCGGAACCGGCAACGGGATAAACGAGCTGAAACGGCTCGTATCCATATCGGCCATGGTAAACTGAGTGCCCTCCGGGAGCGCCGGTATCGTAGACTCGCCCCCGCCAGGACGCCCCACCAGAACCTTGAAACCGATTCCGATGCAACGGCATCAGCATGGCTTCTGCCCGACCGTATCCGATCTGCTGCCTCAAGAAAGCTGTCGTCGTGAAGCGTCGGTGGTGCCAGACAAATGCTCCCGGGTGAAATCCTAGCTCATACCCGGCATCCAACACTCTCCAGCAAAAATCCACGTCGTCCCCTGCCGTCCAGAACCGGGAATTGAATGCGCCGACCTCTTCAAAAACCTCACGCCTTACTGCCAGATTGCAGCCGGGCAAATGTTCCGCCGAGGCATCGGTTAGCAACACATGCGTCGGCCCGCCCGGCGCGGCGGCGATGACGGCCTGCTTCAGCGTCTCGGACGCAGGTGGAACATTCGGACCACCCGCACAACCCAAATCAGGCTGACTCACAAACTGCCACGCGATCCACTGAAGCCAATCAGCCTCCGCCACACAGTCGTCGTCTGTGAATACGATAATATCCCCCTGAGCCACTTCGACCCCACGATTGCGCGCCGCACTGAGCCCCACATGCTCCATCGAAACGAGCACCACGGATGCGTAGTCTTCGGCAATTTCAGAAACCCGCTTATCACCCCCATCGTTCACCACCACTACCTCGTAGTTGGGATAATTGAGCTGAGTCAACGAATCGAGACACTTCACCAAAGTCGAACTGCCTCGATAGGTGCAAACCACGACCGACATCATCGGGGCGTCGCCCAGCGACAGCTCATCACTGGGCTGGACTATGGGTGCCCACTTTTCACGAATCACCTCCAGAGCTGGCTTGGCAGAACGGTCCCGGCGATTCAAACCGAAGTCCCATTCCTCAATCGTATTCCCCCCACGTTGCCAGAGATCGCTCCAGGCAAAAATAGTCGTCCCTGCAGCACCAGCCCGACAAACCTCTTCAATATGCCATTCCAGCATTCCCGCCTGCGTCAACTCACCGTGTGCTTTGGAGTCCGAACCAAACTCCGTGATCAGCAGAGGCCGATCCCCCGCTAGGTTCTGCAGACGAGCCAGATAAGCGCCCAACGTTTCAGGTGACTCCAGATAAAGATTGAAGGCCACGAAATCTTGATTCGATGGCAGCAAATACTCAGTGCTCGGATAATTAGCGTAGGCAAACAGCGCATCCGGATCATTGGCATGCCCCAGATCGATGAGCCGCTCCAATTGCTCCACGACCCGTCGCGGTCCCATCCATCGCACCAACGTCGTTTCAATCTCGTTGGCGACAAAATAGCCGGCCAGAGCTGGGTGCCCTCGAAACTTCTGAATGGTTTCCAGAAGCAGGCGATCTGCCTCCACCACCGCATTACGATGATACATAAAGTCGATGTGCTGCGCCCAGGGTATTGTGATAAACACTCGCAGACCCACTTCCGCGCAGTCGTGCATGAAGTCGAGAGTAGGAATCTCGTAAAGCCGGATCGCATTGGCGCCCAACTCCTTCCGAATGCGAATTAACTCTGAGCGGCCCTCATCCGGAAATGCTCCCGCCGGAAACGGACCAAAAGTCACCGCTTTGATGAAACACACGTCCTCCCCCGAACGGAAGTACTTACCGCTCACCCGCAACGGGTCTTGAATTTGGGAAATAGGAAATTCCGGAGGCACCATATTGGAGAAACCAATTTAAGAGGGTCAGGTCCAAGACCCAACAGGGTATGGACGTTCAGTCAACCCGGTTTAGCTGGAATCACTCAAAACTAACCGCTTTCGACTGGACACTCAGCCCCCACCCGATATGGGTGAATGAACGTCCGTTCTTTCATGATTTTCATTCACACCGCAGACTGGCAACTCGGAAAGCCATTCGCCCGAATCTCTCATCCCGATAAGGCTGCCAGAGTCCGAAGCGAAAGGATCGCAGCGATCAAGCGAATCGGGACTATCGCCAAAGAAAAGCAGGCCGAATTTGTGCTTGTAGCCGGAGACGTTTTCGACAGCTTCACCGCCGACAAGAGCACCGTCTCTGCTGCCTGCAGCGCAATCGGCGAAATCGGAATCCCGGTCGTCGCTATTCCAGGCAACCATGACCATGGAGGTCCCGGCTGCCTCTGGGAGCAGGACTTTTTCAAGAAGGAATGTGAAAGCTTGGCCCCCAATTTTCAAATCCTGCTCGAACATCGACCGCTGGAACTGGACTCGGCAGTCATATTCCCCTGCCCTCTCCTACGGCGTCATGAATCTGTCGATCCGACAGAATGGCTACGCTCCCTCGATTTTGAAGAACTCAAGATTGATACCGACAAACCGCGAATTGTCCTCGCTCATGGCAGTGTCCACGGATTCGACAGCAGCGGCAGTGACGACGAAGATGGCGCCCTTGGATCTCCCAACCTGATCGCCCTCGACCGCCTTCCCGCTTCAGAATTCGACTTCATCGCTCTCGGTGACTGGCACGGAACCAAAGAAATCAATCCTGATGCATGGTATGCCGGCACCCCTGAGATCGATCGCTTTCCCAAAGGAGAGAACAACGATCCGGGAAATGCCCTCTGTGTCACCGTCACAAGAAACGGCACACCTGCCGTCGAAAAAATGGCAACTGGCAAACTCGGCTGGCATGTCATCAATTTTGAATTCGCATCGGATGAAGATGTGAGTCGACTCCAGGAAACTCTCACAGCCCGTATCGGCAGCCGCGCCGGCGAAGACCTCGTTCACCTAACCGTCAACGGATCGCTGGGAATCGGAGCCGCCACCCAATTAGACGAACTACTCGACCAGTGGAGATCACGACTCCTCAGACTCAAAGAGAAAAACTACATTCGACTCGCTCCTTCCGACGACGAAATTGAAGCACTCACTACCCGCACTGGCGACCCTCTCATTGCCAATGTTGCGCTTGGACTCATGCCGGATACCGAAGGCGAAAGTGATGCTGCCGAAGTGGCCCGGATCGCCCTTCGAGAACTGTATGGAGCCATCAACCCATAGCGATGCGCCTTCTATCCTCAACTATTCGGAACTACCGAATCCACCGCGAAACCACCGTCGATCTGTCGGCAGCTCTCAATCTAGTGGGCGGCCCAAACGAGTCGGGGAAAAGCACCCTCGCCGAGGCCATTCACCGGGCCCTGTTTCTCAAGGCATCCGTCGGAGGAGAGATCCAGAAAAGCATGGTCTCGGACCGTCATCAGGGACATCCCGAAGTCGAATTGCGTTTCGAAGCCGCCGGCAAGACTTTTCAGGTCACCAAAACTTTCAGCGGAACCAACGGTAAGACCCTTTTTAGCGAAGAAGGAGGAGCCACTCTCCATGGCCCCGAAGCAGAATCCCGACTGGCCGAATTACTTCAGGTCGAAGAAGCCGGAGGAGGTAGAGGTGGAGCTAACAAAGCCGCAACCCAGTGGTCTCATTTATGGGTCTGGCAAGGCAGCGGAGGCGAAGACCCTTCAGAATCCGCGGCAGCCCACCGCGATGCATTGCTGTCCCGACTCAAAGAATCTGGAGGTGGAGCCGCGATGCAATCCACTCTCGATAGCCAGGTCGTAGCAACAATTCAGGAGAAATACGACGAGCTATTCACCAAAGGAGGAAAGCCGAAAGCGGGTTCATTGCTCTTTCAAGCAAACGAAGAGCGAGACAAGATGGCCGCAGCAGTTCAGAGCGCTGAAGAAGCGTTCTCACGCCTGGAAGAAGCACGACGCAGTTTTTCCACATCCGAGAATACAATTCGCTCCCGAAGAGAGGAAAGCAGCAGACTTATCGTCGACCTTGAGACAGCCCGAACCGGGCTCAAAACCGTTTCTGAGCTTCGTCTTCGCGAAGGCTCCGAGCAACGAAGCTTCGACGAGGTATCCAGCCAACATCAGCAGATCGAACAGGCCATCGCCGAGGTGGAACAACTAAGAGTCGAAAGGCAACAACTGGCTGAAAGTCTGGAACCTGCCACTTCGCGAATCACGGTTCTTCAAGGCGGGCTCAAAGATAAGAAGTCCGCTGTCCAGAATACTGAGAGAGCCACCGATGCAGCCGAAAAGATCCTGAGCGAAGCTCGTGATCAACGAGAACTGGCCGAAGTCTGGCTGCGCCTGCTCGAGCAGCGAACCGAAATGGCCCAACTCGTCGAACGCAACGATGAGATCAGTGCACTTCGCAAGACTCGACAGGCAATTGACGCCAAGCTCGCCCTCCTGCCGTTAATCGATGAACCCGGATTTCGCCGCCTTCAGCGACTCGAATCGGACCTTTCCGAGGCCGAGGCCGTTCTCAATGCTCTCTCCACGGATATCGAAGTGATTCGAACAACCCTGCCGATAAAGGTGGGAGATGAAGCCCTTGCGGAAGGAGACGAACACACCATCGGGGCTGAAACCATTGTAACGGCGGGAGACTCACTGGTTCTCAAAATCACACCCGGTGGCGGGACCGATCTCGCAGAGGCAAAACGCCGCGCTAGCGAAATCCGACTGGCAAAGCAAGAAGCCTTCAATTCCGCCGAAGTGAAATCGATAGCTGCCGCCAGCGAAATCCTAGCTCAGAGGCAGAGCTTCGAGGCCCGCCTCCAGACTCTGGACGGCGAACTGTCCGGCAAGGACGCCGAGAAGCTAGGCGCGAAAATCGATACTTTGGCTCGGGAGCTGACTGCATCAGAGGCAGAATTTGAGCGGCGCTCCGAACGCGTCGACTCATATAAAGCACCCTCAACGCTAGATGAATCCAGATCGCTCCGGGACGAAATCCATCACCAAATGGACGATCTCGAGTTCAAAGTTACTGAAGCCAGAAATCAGCGCTCTGCCTCCGCACAATTGGCACAACAGGCCGAAGAGGACTTGGACAGTGAAAAGCAATCTGCTCAGCAAGTCCAACATCGCGCCATTGAAATTCAAGCTCAACTCCAGGCCAAAGAAGATCCGCTCGGTCCAAAGGATCAATGGGAACAGAATCGAATTCTTCGGCTCGATGCAAAAAGACTGGCCGCCCAGGCCCTATCAAAAACACAGAGTGAACTCGGCCAACTCCAACCCGATTCGCTCCAAGCCGATGTAGATCGACTCGAACGAGCCATTCAGATGGGCAAGGAAGAAATCGAGAATGCAGGTCAGGCACACGCCGTGGCCAGAAGCATACTCACTACGGACGGAACGACTGACCCTGCCGGAGCCCTTGAGATCGCCCATACTCATGCCAGCTCTGCCAAAGAGCGATATGAGAGCGTAAATCGTCAGGCCGAAGCCATCCGGTTGCTGCGAGACCGGTTCACTGATGAGCAGAAGAAGCTCTCCGACCGCTTTTCCCGCCCTCTCGCCGAGAAGGTTTCGGACTATCTGAAACAGATCTTCGGCCCGACCGCCTCCGCCACCGTCTCCGTAGATGACGGAAAAATCGGTGGATGGACTATGACCAGGGACGGCTTCACCTTTGATTTCGACAAACTCAGTGGAGGAACCCGCGAACAGGTCGCCGCAGCGGTGCGCCTGGCCCTGGCTGAGATTCTGGCTGCCGATCACGGAGGTTCCCTGCCCGTAGTTTTCGACGACGCTTTCACCCATTCGGATCCCGACAGAATTCAGAGTCTGCAACGAATGCTCGATCTGGCCAGCCGACGCGGACTGCAGATCATCCTCCTGACTTGTGACCCTACGGACTACAACGCTCTGGGCGCACACTCCGTAAGCCTTGCTTCAGGAGAGCGATCCTGAAGTCTATCCCGCAATTCGGTAGCGGGTAATTCCTTTTCTCCTTCAGTTTTTTGCCGTTAAATCGCTGTTCTATGCGCTTCTTCCCTTTCCTGTTTCTAGTAGTCGCCTTCATCGTTCCGGCTTCCGCAGAAAATCGCCCGAACATTGTCTACATACTCATGGATGACCTCGGCTACGGGGACTTGGGGTGCTTTGGTCAGGAGACGCTTACAACGCCCCACATCGATCAACTCGCAGTTGATGGCATGAAGCTGACTCGGCACTACTCAGGGTCAACTGTCTGCGCTCCTTCCCGTTGCGTGCTCATGACAGGTAAGCACACGGGTCATTCCTCCGTTCGAGGGAATGGCCTTGCGCTGCTCCAGGACGGAGAGGCCACGCTGGGTTCAGCTTTAAAGTCGGCAGGCTATCGCACCGGTGCCTTTGGTAAATGGGGTGTTGGCAGCCCCCCTCCCCGCACCGATCCAAATGATAGAGGGTTCCATGTGTTCTATGGCTACGTGAATATGCATCACGCCCACAACTTCTATCCCGAGTTCCTGATCCGCAACGGTGAAGTCGAAAAGCTCAACAACGTGCTCGACGACAAGTGGAGCGAAAACCCAGCCTACGCAATGGGCCAGACACGTGAAGGTTCCGGCGTCTCCAAGGTAAAGAATGACTACGCTCCCGCTCTCTTCACTCAAGCGGCTATCGAGTTCCTCGACACCACCGGAGATACTCCCTTCTTTCTCTATTATGCCCCCAACATGCCTCACACGAACAACGAGGCAGGCAGACCGCCCTACAACGATGGCATGGAAGTGCCCGATCATGGTGAGTATGCCGACAAAGACTGGCCGGAGCCCGAGAAGGGATTCGCTCAGATGATGCGACTGTTAGATAACTACGTCGGTCGAATCGTTGCCAAAGTGGAAGAACTGGGGCAGACGGAAAACACACTCATTATCCTTTCGAGCGACAACGGCCCCCACGAAGAAGGATTGCACCAAGTCGATTTCTTTGATTCCAACGGAGAGAAGCGAGGTCACAAGCGGGACCTCTATGACGGCGGCGTTCGTGTCCCAACTATCGTGAAATGGCCGGGAAAAGTTGCAGCAGGATCGGAATCAGATGTCCTGTCAGGTTTTCTCGATGTCTTCCCCACCCTGGCTGACATCGCCGGATTCGAGGTTCCTGAAGGACTCGACGGCAAGTCGTTTGCCCCAACCATTCTCGGAAACAGCGCCAGCCAGATTCATCACGACTACCTCTATTGGGAATTTCTTGAACAAGGGGGCAAGATTGGAGTGACCACGCCCAAGTGGAAGGCCGTTCAGCTCGACACCCTGAATGAACAAAAACCGACCGAACTCTACGATCTGGAGAGCGACCCGTCCGAGACCACAGACGTAGCTAAACAATTCCCGGAAATCGTCAAAAAAATGGAGACTTGGATTGCCGAATCTCACACTCCCGTTCAATTGGTCAAAGAGGGCGCCACATTTAAGAAACTGGCAGACGGATTCAAATTCACTGAGGGCCCTGCCGCTTCTCCCGACGGGAAAATCTACTTCAACGACATCCCTAACGAACGCACTCATGTTTACGACCCAACTTCAGGAGAGACAGCTGTATTCAGAGAGCCGACCGGTCGTGCCAACGGCTTGTTTTTTACTCCGGAAGGAAACCTACTCGCCTGTGAGGGCGGCAATCGACGTGTCACCAGCACCGATCCAAGCGGAAATATCACCGTCGTCGCCGATCAGTTCGACGGCAAAAAACTCAACAGCCCCAATGACATCGTCCCAGACGCGCATGGAGGATTCTATTTCACAGACCCCCGCTATGGGAAAGACGGTGGCGATATTGAACTGGACATCATGGGCGTCTACTACACTGACAGAGAAGGCAAGGTCACCCAGATTGCCGCCGACCTCGCCAAGCCGAACGGTATTATTTTGGCGTCAAAAGGAAAGATTCTCTACGTCGCGGACCCTGGTGCCGAAACCATCTGGGCCTACTCGGTAAAAGGTCCCGGAAAGATCGGTGGCAAACGGAAATTTGCCGAGGTGGGAAGTGACGGCATGACAGTTGACGGCGCGGGCAACCTCTACGTCACCTGGACCGACATTATCGCTTTCTCCCCCAAAGGAGAAGAAATCCTCCGCCTGACACCACCCGAGAGACCAGCTAATTGTCTCCTGTATGGTCGAACCCTTTACGTAACAGCCCGCACTGGTTTTTACGCGATTGAAATGAACGCGCTGGGCGCACAATAGAATGCAAACGATACTCCAAAAATTATTGATAGTTCTGACCTGCGCCACCTCAGTGGCACTTGCCGAAGAGGACGGTTTTCGCCCCCTCTTCAACGGCAAAGATCTGACAGGATGGGTCGAAGTGAACACAGCTCCTTCCACCTGGCATTTCAACGAGGAGGGATATCTCGTCTGTTCAGGAAAGCCAATTGGAGAGATCCGAACCGAGCAGATGCTTCAGAATTTCATCCTCGAACTGGAGTGGAGGCATCTCAAACCTAAAGGTAACGCTGGCATCTTCGTCTGGGCTGACGATATCACTGCCCGCGGCCAACCTTTTCACCGGGGCATCGAAGTTCAAATTCTCGAGAACGCTTACGGCGATACCAAAGGCCACACGACCCACGGTGACATTTTTCCCATTCACGGGGCTAGAATGAGTCCCATCAATGGTCGCGGCGGCGGGCGAGCTTTCCCCGTAGAGAACCGTTCGAATCCAAGCCCTGAATGGAACCACTATCGTATCGAGTGTCGGGACGGCAATATTTCCCTCGCGGTCAACGGCAAAGTCGTCACACAGGGAACCAATTGCAGCCCGAGCAAAGGTTACCTCTGTATCGAGAGCGAGGGAGGAATCGTCAACTATCGGAATGCCCGTATTAAGGAACTGCCTGACACACCCATCGCCGAGGAGAACATCGCTACGGCCAACCGCGGATTCCGCTGTCTCTACACAGGAGTGGATTTATCTGGGTGGCAGGCTGCTAGCGGATGGAAGTCTCGAGACTGGGAGATGATCGCAAAGGCCGATGCGGAACCCCTGTTTACCGAAGAAGAATTCAGCGGAGACATCGGCTTCATCGTCGATGTGAAACTGAGCGAAGATTCAGGGCCATTCCAGCTGTCAGTGCACGGCAAAGAATTGGCACTTTCTCAAGATCACCCGGCCTTGGAGAAAATCGGCCGATGGAACCGCATCGAAGGATTCCTCAGGAGTGGTGAGCTGGCGCTCGAAATCAATGGAGAAGAAGCGGGCACCATGACAGGGTTTAGCGGGAAGGGTCCTATTGGGCTGATACCCGACGGCCCCACTGACTGGGCCAACCCTTATGTCAGGAAATTGCCCCCCGCTGATTGAGGGCCCCTACTCCACCCTGATGGTGGCGGAACGTCCATGCGCATCGAGCCCTTCGACTCTGGCAAACGCCTCCACGTGGGGAGCAGATTTCCGAATTGAGTCTTTGTCGAGCTTCACAATACTGGTGCGCCGCTGAAACATATCGACGGTGAGCCCCGGAAAGGATTTGCCCGCCCCGCCTGTTGGCAGCTCGTGACTTGGACCCGCCAGGAAATCTCCCACCGCTACCGGTGAATAATTCCCCAGAAAGATGGCCCCCGAAGTGGTGACCTTCGGAAGGACGGTCTTTTCACGCCTCGTGATGAGCGAAAGGTGCTCGGGAGCGAAGGCATTCACCAGATCGACGCCATCATCAAAATGCTCCACTAACACACACCAGGCTCCATCTTTGAGTGCTTTCTTCAACTGAGTCTGACGGCTCAAAGTCTTGATCTGTCGATCAACTTCAGCTTCCACCTGAGTGAGTAGCTTCTCTGAATCCGTGATGAAACCCATGATGCTGTCCCCGCCGTGCTCGGCCTGAGCCAACATATCCGCCGCTATAAATTTCGCGTTGCCGCTGCTGTCAGCTAAAGCCACCACCTCACTCGGCCCAGGCAGGAGATCCACCGCAACGACACCAAAGAGCTGACGCTTCGCTTCGACGACAAAAGAGTTCCCCGGCCCGTAGACCTTCAGCACCGGCTTGATCGTCTTCGTCCCGAGGGACATTGCCGCCATCCCCTGCGCTCCCCCGACTTTGTAGACTTCAGTCGCCCCGGCCTCTTTCAGCGCATAGAGGAGAGCGGGATTGACGTTTCCATCAGGTCCCGGAGGAGTCATCACCACAATTTCAGGACAGCCCGCTGCTGCGGCAAGGCAGACCGTCATATTCGATGTCGACACAAGCGGAGCGCTTCCCCCTGGCACGTAAATACCCACTCGCTGAAAAGGGAGGTAACGCTCACCGACTTCAGCACCCTGTGCATTCTTGCCGGACCAATCTTTACGTAGACTCCTCTTAGCAAAAGCGATCACGTTCTTCCTCGACGCGGCGATAGACTTCTTCGTTTGCGCATCGACAGCACCTTCAGCCGCGCCCAGTTCAGCCTCAGTAACCCTGAGATCTTTCGCCGTTTTAAACCCTGCCTTATCGAACTTGTTGGAAAGCTCAATCAGCGCCTTATCCCCCCGCTTCTCAACGTCTTCAATAATGCCTTTCACAATCGCTTCGACACCGGCGGGTGGAGCGGAGCGACGATCTAACTTCCGAATCGCGGACTGAAAGTTTTTCTGAGTGTATCGAATGGTGCGCATGACTTTCTAAAGGGCTCCTAACCAACTACAACCCAGAGGGATTTCAAATAATCGTCACCATGAAACTCAGGTGGCATGGCAAGGACTTCTACGGACACTACGTCACGCCGCCGCTGCCTGATACCGGCGAGAACATCTTTTTCAAACGGCCGGACTCCCAACCCGTGAGTATTGGCGCAGAAGAGAATCCAGCCCCCCGGCTCGACGACGGCAGTAGCCAGAGCGGCAAGATCTGAGTAATTGGCATCCGTCCGGAAGGTTTTTTTGCTGTTTCGAGAGAAAGTTGGAGGGTCGAGCACGATGCCATGAAACGTCCGACCTTGTCGGGCAAAGGTTCTGAGCCAGTCAAAGGTATCGCCCTTGACTCCGAAATGCTCGTCGGGATCGAGCCCGTTGGCCCGAAAGTTGTCCCAGGTCCAATTGAGGTAGGTTTTCGACAAATCAGAGGTCGTCGTCACGGAGCCCCCCAGGGCCGCCATCACAGAAAATCCGCCGGTGTAGGCAAAAGCGTTGAGGATTCGCTGCCCTGATTTGGCCGATTCCCCGACCCGGCGACGATTGAGGCGTTGATCGAGAAAGATCCCGGAAGAGTATCCCGAATCGAAATCAATCCAGAAATTGGCGCCGTTCTCCTTCACTGAAAAGCGCTCGGTCACCTTTTCCCCCCAGACATGCTCCGGAGCCGTAGAAGCGGCTTTGTCCCTCGGACGCCAGTAAATTGAGGTCGCCACCCCCTCCGCGAGCCGTTTGAGCGCATCGGGGAAGCGGTTGCCCTGTGTCTGCACCAGCCAGCGGCCGTCAAAGTGATCAACCCACACACCAGCAGCGGTATCGTGCACGATGCGCCACGCGGTCGTATCTGCGCCCGGAGATGGATTTAGTGATTTCATGACTTCCCTTGGTTGCATTCTCTCTACGCCTTTTCTAGGATGCGACACAATATGAATTCTGAACTTTCTGCCAAACTCGAGGCTGCCCTTGCAAACAACGATTTGCTCCAGAGTAGCTTTAACAATATGTGCGAACTTCTGACCGGCTCAGAAAATCCGGTCTACGAAGCATCTATCGCTGAGTTGGCAACATCAGGCAACTGGCTTGAGCTCAACAACCGCTTCTTCAAAAAGCTGGCCTTCGGCACCGGAGGACTTCGTGGTCGCTCGATTGGCGAAACCGTCACGGCAGCCGAGCGAGGGTCCGCCGGACCGGATGACCGCCCCGAGTTCCCCTGTGTCGGCACCAGTTCGCTCAATTACTACAACATCACTCGCGCCACCCTCGGCCTGGTCCGCCATCTCAAAAAGTCCTACACTGGCAAAGGACGACCCTCCATTGCCGTTGCCCGTGACACCCGCTACTTCGGCAAAGCCTTCGCCGACCGTGTCACCAAAGTCGCCATCGAGAATGGTGTCGATATTCACATCTTTCCAGTACCTCGCTCCACACCCCATCTGAGCTTCGCGGTTCGCCACCTCGGCACCACGGCAGGTATAGTTCTCACGGCCAGCCACAACCCTCCTCACGACAACGGATACAAGGTTTACGCCGATGATGGAGCCCAGATCGTCGAGCCTGATGCGAGCCAGATCATCGCTGAGGTGGAAGCCGTCAGCGGTGAGACCTATGATATTCTTTCCGCCGATGAACAGGGCCAGGTCCATGAACTCGGCGCGGACATGGATGAAGCCTACATGAGCCTTCTTGAGGCACTGCTACTCGATCCCGAGTTGGTCAAAGCGCAAAGCGCCCTCAAAATTGTCTTCACCAATATTCACGGCACCGGTGGCACCATCGCCCCCCAAATGCTGCGCCGCCTGGGCTTTCACTGCGACACGGTTGCAGCACAAGACACGGAAGACGGTGCCTTTCCCACCGTCAAATCCCCCAACCCTGAAAACGCCGATGCCCTGCAAATGGGAATCGATCAGGCCGAAGCAAGCGGAGCCGACATCGTCATTGGAACCGATCCCGACTGCGACCGCATGGGAGTGGTCATTCGAAACAAAGCTGGAGAGATGACCCTTCTCACCGGCAATCAAATTGGATCGCTCATGGCGTTCTATCGGCTCAAAGCATTCACCGATCAGGGAATTATTAACGAAGGCAATCGCAGCCATGCCACGCTGGTGAAGACCTTTGTGACCACAGAACTGCAACAATCGATCGCCGACAGCTTCAATGTCGCGGTCGTCAACACCCTGACTGGATTCAAATACATTGGGGGGAAGCTCCGCAAATACGAAAACGCCATCCCTCCAGATCTCCGGACCAACTACCGCGACCTCTCTGACAAAGAATGCCGCGCGCTGCAGCTTGAGCATTCCACATTCTTCGTTTTCGGAGGGGAAGAGAGCTACGGCTACCTCGGGGCTGACTTCTTGCGGGACAAAGACGGTAACGGCGCTGCAGTGATCTTCGCCGAAGTCGCTGCCTACGCGAAATCGAAAGGATTCACCACAGTGGAACTGCTCGACGAACTATACAGCCAGCACGGCGTCTTTATCGAAGGGCAACACGCTGAGACACTCGCCGGTGCAGACGGTGCCGCTCAGATTCAGATGCTGGCCCAGAGCTATGTAGACAATCCTCCCACTGAAATCGACGGCGTCGCAGTGACTCGGATCAGGGATTTTGCCAACCAGGATCACACCGACGAGGAAGGCGATGCCATCCCGAAGGAGAAGATGATCTTCGTGGACCTGGCTGACAGCTGTGCCTTTGCTGTGCGCCCTTCGGGAACCGAACCAAAAATCAAATACTACATCTACCAGCGCCCATCGGAGGCTCCAAGCACCCCGCTCACAGCGGAGGAACTGGCCGCAGCCAAAGCCTCGGCGCAAACATCTTTTAACGCCCTGAAGAGTGCCATCGTTTCCGATATGCGGACGCGATTGGGCTGAGAGAAGCTCAGCCTGATGGATAAAATCAAGAGTTCCTGGCCCTACATGGCCGCCCTGCTGAGCGGGGTGGCATTGGCGCTGTGCTTTCCTCCATACAATGTGGACAGCCTGATATGGATCTGGCAGGCCCCTTTGCTGGGAGCCCTCTGGTTTTCGAAGCCCAAAGCCGGATGGCCACGCTGGCGCTGGGGCTTGCTACTTGGATACATTACCGGCGCTACTTTTTTCATCATCAGCCTCAGCTGGATGACTGAAGTAGGGAAAGTCGCGGGCACCATATGGGCTGGAATTGCTGCCCTGCTGGCGCTGGCTCTCTATCTAGCCATTTACGTTGCCATCTTTGGAGCGTTTGGAGCCACTGTTGGCCGCTGGATCATTCGCCCTCCCAAAGAGAATCGGAAGGATCTCTTTGATCAGTCAATTGACGTTCTCAAGGTGGCCTGCCTCAACGGTGCCGCCTGGTGTGGGCTCGAGTGGATGCGAGGAATCGTGTTCACCGGCTTTGGATGGAATGGGCTTGGTACGGCATTGAAGGATCACCTGCTCCTCGTTCAATTCGCTGACGTCATCGGCATCACCGGTTATGGCTTCGTCATGATGGTTGCCGGAGTCATCGGATTTTGCACTTTAGTCCGTTTAGGACTCGAGGTTAAAGAACGCAAACGTCTCCGCCCTCACGTCGATTTCGGCCTTGGTGTCGCCATGATCATCGCCATCTTCCTCTACGGCACGAATGCGATCTCAAAACCGCCCGGAGATTCGGTGGATGTCCACGCACGAGTCATGCAGTTGAACATCCCACTGGAGGAAAAGTGGTCTGAAGATCTCGACCTCCGACAAAAAGTCATCTTCGACTACCGTGACCTCACTCGCACCTTCGTCGAGACAGCACCTCATGATCTTGTCCTGTGGCCAGAGACAGCAATCCCCGGTCTCTTCAGTCTGGATTGGGTTCAAACATTCTTCAACGATCACGTCCTCAAGGGGGACGACTTCTATCTCCTGACCGGCCTCGAAGAGGCCACCTACATTGACGAAGGCGACAGCAATTCAGGAGAGATTTACAATACGATCACTCTGATGAAGGGGGATATCGAATCCTATCAAATGCACAAAAAGATTCACCTGGTGCCGTTCGGAGAGTATATCCCGTTTCGAGACTCCGTTCCAATTTTTGAGTGGATCGCGGGATCCATCATTCAAGAAGACTTCACGCCAGGGACATCCTATGAGCCTCTTGTCATCGAGAAAGACGGTCACAGTATCGACATTGTTCCTCTGATCTGCTTCGAAGATACCGTCCCCCGCCATACTCGTCGATTCATACGGGACTCTCCCCAGATCATGGTCAATGTGAGCAATGACGGGTGGTTTTATGAAAGTGCCGAGTCGACTCAGCATTTTAACAATGCCATCTTTAGATGCATCGAATTTAGACGGCCTATGATTCGAGCCGCCAACACCGGCGTGAGCGCCTTTATTGATTCGTGTGGCAGCGTCTTCGATCGACGAGCGGGCGACGGCTTCCCTCGAATTCTTCAGGATGACGAGACCGGATCAACCTTCATCCGTGGTAGCCTGCCCGGCAAAATCCAAGTGGACCTCAATCCGCCGATCACCTTCTACGCGCGATTCGGAGATGCTTTTTCCATCGCTCTGGCGATCCTCGCCTCTTGTGCCGCCCTTGTTCACTGGCTTCGTTCCCGGCGCACGCCGACCGAGTCCTGATTACTTCATGATGACCCGGCCATTCACCCCACCGGCTCGAAGCCAGCCCAGATCCTGTCCTTTCTCATCGACCACCACCCAAAGGTGCGCCCCGTAGGTGCCCTGCTCGTGATTGCGCCCGGGATCCAGTTTGGCATACTCACGGCGAATCCCATCGAATCCCACCCAGTAAACGGCAAGCCGTTGGTTTGATTTGTTCTCAAAGCGAATATTGATGGTAGGACCGCTCTTCACCGTCACATTCTTGCTCTCATAGGTGTCCATCGACTGCAGCTCCCACAATTCTCTATCGTCTCCCCGCTCAAGGGCCTCATAAGCTTTCACCAAATTCCTCGGCCAGACAAAGGTCTGAGCATTTTCGGCCGTATACCCTGTCAAATGCGGAGCTTCGCTTCGAAGCAGTGGTTTCTGATACCGCCAGTCACCATCACCGAAGACGGAGGCAACCAGCGCGGCTAAACCGGGATCGTGTTCTTTCAACTCTTCCCGCGTGTTCACATGATTGTGCTCAAAATCGTTTTCACGATTCGTATCGAACCATGACTGAACCCCTTCAGCCCAATACTCTGACGGGTTGGTGCCTGCGTATTTCCCTTTCCAAAGGCCGGCAATACCTGCCCTGTTAAACGTTTGCTCAAGTTTTTGCTGAAATGTAGAATCGACCTCGACCAAACCCATAAGGTGTATTGCATGAGCAAACTCGTGGATCATGATGCTCTCAGCGGCATAAGGGTCTCCAGGGTACCCCAACAGGTTCTCCTCGCCTACCGACACAGCGGGCCTCTCTTTCGATGCCCCAAGCCCACGCGCCCGTTTATCCCAGTAGATCTTCGGCTCCAGAGTCGCATGCTCAGGCACATCGGTAGTGAACTCGCCAATCGACATGATCGAGAGCCTCACTTTACCCGCCACCAGGGCAGCAATCACATCCTCGCGGCCCTCCAGCATCTGACCGATAAGAAAAGCTGCCTCTTTCAGCGCGTAATCAGACACCTCGCTGGACGCCACAATGGGAAACCCTTGGTAGCTCAAATACTTTTCGTAAAACGAATCGAGCTGAAGTCGCTCCACTTCGCTCGCTGGAGGAGTCGACACCTCAGCCCCCATGGCCATTCCCTGCATCAAGAGGGCCAGGCAACCCGCTGATAATACGATCCTCTTTGTTTTCATATGAAATAAACAGGGTTCAGTCATCGACTCAACCCTGTTAGGAGTATAACCTGATAACGAGTATACGTGACCTTGTCACGTGGAAATCTCTCGTCCATAATTGCACATGAAATTAATCTACCCTTTAGCCCTCTGCATCAGTCTCCTCTCACTCACTTTTCCCGCCCTTGGCGAAGAGGATGAATCACTCACCGTTAGCGAATTTACGTTCACCTTCGGAAAACCCTGGAAAAGCCAGCAGGTCACCAGTTCGATGCGGGCGGGCCAGCTTACCTACGATCACGCAGACGAGAACCTCAAGGACGTCGACCTCGTGATTTACTTTTTCGGAGCCGGTCAGGGTGGCGGGACACAAGCAAACATCGATCGCTGGATTGGTCAGTTCGAAGGTGCCCCCGAAACGAAAATCGAAGAGAAAGAAATGAATGGTAAGACCGTTACCTTCTTAACTGCCAAGGGCACTTACAAAGAATCCATGGGCGGCCCGTTTTCGGGAAACTCTACACCTCAAAATGACTACATCATGCTAGCTGCTATACTCCCGAGCAGTCAGGGCGATGTTTTTCTCAAGCTGACAGGTCCCAGCGATTCCGTCGAAGCGCTCAAAGAAGATTTCGATGCCTTCGCTAACAGCCCGTTCAAGAAGTAAGTTCGACCGCCTACTTTAAAAATTAAATAACCAAAGACGAGACTACGGTCTCGTCTTTTTCGTTTTCAAGATCCCAATCATCTCCCGCATCGCAGGTGTGATTGCCTTGGTGCGACGACGCACAATGCCAAGTGGACGATAGACAAATTTACCTTCGATAGGTATACGGGCCAGCGTGCCGGACTCGACTTCTGACTTCACGCTCTCACCGGGCACAATGGAAATGGCATTTTCAATCAATACACCCCGTTTAACCGTTTCGATATTATCAAACTCGACGACTTCCTTCACTTCTATATCAGCCTGAGTGAACATTCCATCGATTGCCTTTCGCGTTGGCAAATCGGGTTCGAATGAAATAAAGCGCTCTCCATCAATTTCACTCAGCTTGAGCGTTTTCTTTTTGGCAAGCGGGTGATCAGGAGGGCAGATAATCACCAATCGATCTTTCCAGGCGGGTTCGATCTCCACTCCCCTCTTTTCCTGAGGATAAGCCACCAGCCCCAGATCCGCCAGGTTATCAGAAACGTCTGCGTAGACTTGATTTGAACGGCGATATTGAACCTGAACCTCCACATCCGGATACTTCTGGCGAAACTCCTCAATATAGGGAGGAAGTTCGTGAAACCCGATACTGTAGACAGTAGCGATGGTGAGACGGCCAGATACGATATCCCGCATCGCGCCCAAGTCCTCCTCTATACTTCGGTAGGAATCGATAATCTGCCTTGCTGCCTTCAAAAACACCTCACCTTCAGGAGTAACCGAGAAATTCCGACGCCCGCGTTCCACCAGGATCACCCCGAATCGCTTCTCCAGATTGCGAATCTGCTGACTGACCGCACTTTGGCTGATTCCGTTCCTATCTGCAGCGTCCGAGAAACTGGTCGTCTCAATGAGATCGCAGAAGACCTTGAAAGTTTCGATGTGCATGACAGGAAAGCTGTAACCATCAGGACTCGATTTGGCAAGAGTCATCAGCAATCGATAATACGCCAGGCAACGCTCCCGCTGGGGGATTCCGGTTGCGCTGGACTGACATACCGTCATTATTGAGAGATACTGCAGCCCACCCCGACGCTGGATGAAACTCCCTTACCTCCCCCTCTCCCTTTTGTGCCTCATCGCATTCCCGATGACGACGACTAATGCTCAGGAATGGGCCCGATTCAGGGGTGAGAACGGAACTGGCATCGGAAGAATCAGCTCGCTACCCGACTCTTTCACCAAAGCCGACTACGACTGGGCAGTTAAGATCGAGGGCAACGGCCATTCCTCGCCCGTCCTCTGGGGTGAAAAGCTATTTATCACAGTCATAGCTGATGACGGAAAACAGCGGCGGGTTGAATGTTACAATTCGAACAACGGGAAGCGTCTCTGGCAGTGGAAGTCAGCCCTCGAAGAACACAACCTGCACGATCACAACAACTTCGCATCCTCGACACCCGTCGCGACGAAGGATGGCGTTTTTGTGGTATGGGGTTCAGGGTCGAACACAGAGCTGCACGGGCTCAGTCATGAGGGTGACCTATTGTGGGAGAGAAGCTGGGAAAGTTTTTCCTCCGACCACGGTTACGGCGCCTCACCCATCGTGACTTCCGGAGTGCTCATAATGCACACCGATTCAGTTCTGAAGAAAAGGAGCAACGTCATCGGTGTGGATCCGACCTCCGGTGAAACGCTCTGGGAGGTTGAGCGAACAACGAAGGGAGACGACGAAAAACACCTCACCGCCTACAACACCCCTATTGCTATCGAAGTCGATGGTCAGCCTATGGTGATCGTCCTGCAAACAAACGACGGGTGGAGGGGACTTTCCCCTGAGTCCGGTGAAATAATTTGGAAATACCCCGGTGATTATGCGCTGAGGAGCGTCGGATCAATTGCGACAGGCGACGGAGTAGTCTTCGCTACATTTGGATCGGGTGGCGCCGGAAAACAAGCCACTGCCCTTCGCCCCAAAGTGAAGGGCGCCCCGGAAGTTCTCTACGATCTCGGGATTTCTGACGGACTCAGCTATGTTCCCACTCCTCTAATTTACAAAAATCGGCTTTACCTCTGGGGTGACGGCGGAGTCCTGACATGCCGTAAAATGGAATCCGGAGAACTGATTTATCGAGAAAGAATCGGAGGCAACTTTTTTAGTTCTCCCATCATCGCTGATAATAAAATCTGGTGCGGAAGCCGCGATGGCGAACTGATTGCCGTAGCGATTGGAGACAGGTTTAAGATTGCAGGGCGCTCGCGTCTCAGCGCAGGAATGAATGCAACTCCCGCGGTGGCAAATAATCGGCTCTTCCTCAGAACCGACACCCACCTGATCTCCATCAAAGGGCGCTGATTGCCATGGAGGTATTGAGATCCAAGGCCGAACTCAGCGTCTGGCTGACAAATAGTCGAAGTCACAGCAGGGTCCTTGTACCTACGATGGGCGCGTTGCATGCAGGCCATGCGTCTCTATTCGATCTGGCGTCCGACCATGCAAATGGCGGAGACGTCATTGCCACAATATTCGTCAACCCAGCTCAGTTCGGCCCTGGCGAAGACTTCGGCGCCTATCCCCGCCAACTGGAAGCTGACCTTGACCGGTGCAAAGCTCACGGCGTCACGGCAGTGTTCGTTCCGGACACATCGGAAATGTATGCCGAAGACGCCTCGATAGGCATCCACGAAGATCAACTTTCAAGAACGCTTTGCGGGTCTAGCCGCCCCGGCCATTTCGACGGAGTTTGCACGGTAGTCGCCAAACTATTCCTGCTGACACAGCCCACTGCGGCGGTTTTTGGAGAAAAAGATTTCCAACAGTTGGCCATCATTCAACGATTGGTCAGGGATCTTGATTTTCCGATCCAACTGATCCCCTGTCCCACCATGAGGGAAGAGGATGGATTGGCCATGAGTTCGCGGAATGCCTATCTATCACCTCAGGAAAGGGAAGAGGCCACCATCATATATCGTAGTCTCACGTTGGCCTCGAAACAGATTGCGCTGGAGCCCACCGCCTCTCCGGACATAGTGCGAGCTGGAATTATCGCCCAGATTAAGACAGCGCCTCTAGCCCGGATTGACTATGTTGAGATCGTTGACGCAACCACTCTGAAACCTCTAAAGTCCTTCGAGAACGCAACACCTCGACTACTGGCTGCGGTAATTTTCGGAAAGACAAGGCTGATTGACAATTTCGGTGTGACTGGCTTCAATGATGCGGGATCAAGAGACTAACAGAAGACCGAATAAGTGAGAAACTATGACTTCATTGTAGTCGGAAGCGGAATTTCCGGTTTGAGCTTCGCCCTGAGGGCTGCCAAATGGGGTTCTGTCGCCATCGTCACCAAAAAGGAAGCGGCGACCACCAATACCGCGTGGGCGCAAGGGGGGGTTGCCTGCGTGCAGAATGAAAATGACTCTGTGGATCAGCACGTAGCCGATACGCTGGATGCCGGAGCCGGCCTTTGTCCGGAACCAGTTGTTCGGAAGATAATTGATCACGGTCCAGCGGCCATTCAAGAGTTGATAGACTGGGGTGTCGAGTTCGATACTCATAAAACCGAATCGGGGAAAACTGAGGTCAATTTGGGCAGGGAAGGCGGTCATACCCAGCGACGTGTGCTGCACCACAAAGACACCACGGGCCGAGAAATCGAGACCAAACTGCTCGATGCCATTCATAAGTCACCTAACATTGATCTCCTAGAGAATCATTTCGCCATCGATTTGATCACCACTGCAAAGCTGGCTCTGGCATCCCCTCCGCGTTGCCTGGGAATTTACGTTTTGGAAGAAGCCTCCGGGGAGATTATCACCTTACGCTCAGATCGTGTGATGCTTTGCACCGGCGGATGCGGGCGGGTTTATCTTTACACCACCAATCCCGAGGTCGCGAGCGGGGACGGCGTCGCTATGGCCTGGCGGGCAGGCTGCGAAATCGCGAATATGGAATTCGTGCAGTTTCATCCGACCTGCCTGTATCACCACACCCTGAAGTCCTTCCTCATCACCGAAGCTATGCGCGGCGAGGGAGCTGAGCTGATCGACAAACACGGACGTCGCTTCATGACGGAGTATGATCCGCGCGGCTCTTTGGCTCCCCGGGATATCGTCGCCCGGGCAATCGACCGGGAGATCAAAATTACCGGTGGGCCCTGTGTGTTTCTCGACATCACCCACAAACCTGCCGACTTCATCCGTTCCCGCTTCCCCAACATTTACGAAACCTGTCTGAGCGTCGATATCGATATCACCAGGGATCCCATTCCCGTTGTTCCTGCCGCACATTATCAATGCGGGGGAGTGAGAACTGATGTCAACGGAGCGACCTCAATTCCCGGACTCTGGGCGGTAGGAGAAGTTGCCTGTACCGGCCTCCACGGGGCAAACCGCCTCGCGAGCAATTCACTACTCGAAGGTGCCGTAGTTTCGGGCCTGGCGCTTAAGGACGCTCTCAAAAAATCACCACTCGGCACCAAACAGGAAGTGCTGGAAGTCCCTGAATGGGAATCCGGCGATCTTTCCGACGTCGATGAATTAGTGGTGATCTATCACAACTGGGACGAAATCCGCCGCTTAATGTGGGACTACGTCTCCATTGTCAGGACCACCAAACGGCTCCAACGGGCCGCAACTCGGCTGCACAATCTTCAAAGAGAAGTGCAGGAGTTTTATTGGAACTTTCGGGTGACTTCTGAACTGCTCGAGCTCAGGAACCTCGTCGAAATTGCGACCTTGATCGTCGATTCTGCGGCACGTCGCCGAGAAAGTAGGGGCCTGCACTATACTCTGGATCATCCGGATCGAGACGATATCAACTGGCAGCACGACACCATACTGAAGAAGTAAGAGGTCGCAGTTGAACTCCTAAAGAGGGGTATAATTAACATAACTGAAGGAATTTACTGGAAATTCCCTAATTTTGTGCTCTTTTTGTAATGGACTTGGGCTATTTTTAGCACCAATTTTACCAACAAGTTTCGCGCTAAGCCGTTGAATTGATTGTGAGTACGAGCCTGACATATTCTTTCCTTCTGATCGGCACTCTGGCCATCGCTTACGGCGGGCTGAACGCTCAGGACGTTGAGACAACTGCACTTGTCGGGAGTCGCGCTGCGGATGGGCTTAGCATTTCATCTTCACGGGACAATTCGGGTGAAGGATTGTTTCCCCCGGTCTACTTAGCCCCTGCTCACTTGATTCCCGGCGCCATCCCCGGGGCACCGCCTAAGGCGACGCTCCCTCGAGTTTTCGCTCCTACCCGCCCGCGCGAGACCTACACCCGATTTCCGTGGAAGCGGAACATTGTATCCACCGTCTTCTGGATTGGAGAAACTCCCACCGCCAACAATCCGGTTCCCAACACGATGAGTGCCTGGGATCGCCGATGGACTTCCAACTATGGCGGCTTCGACAACCCAAAAGCTTCCGCCCGATCAGGCTATATTCCCAAGGCATTTACGCCCAATCAAAACCCTTTCTATTTTGCCCTGCCTTACAATGACATTTCCCGAACAGGCACCAAAGCCTCAGCCCGGGCTTCAATCCCCTGGTTCAACAAGAAGTTTTATCGCAGCGGGCGAACCGTATTGAAAGGCCGGTGGATTGCCATCCGAAGAGGCGATCGAGTTTGCTACGCGCAGTGGGAGGACGTCGGCCCATTTGAGACCGATGATCATAACTATGTTTTCGGAGACAGCCGTCCCAAGACCTCAGGGAATCGCGGGGCCGGACTTGATGTTTCCCCGGCGGTGCGTGACTTCCTCACTTTTGGGAGCGGATACGGAACTGTCGACTGGCGGTTCGTCGACCTTGACGAGGTCCCTGATGGCCCATGGAAAGCATGGGGAGCCAACAATCCCTTCGCCGATTCGCTGATGAGCGAGAGTGGATCGAGCAGTGCCTCAGAAAGCATTCTCAAAGTTCGCAAGCTTCGCGATCGCCTCCTTGTCTCAAATCAAGGTGATCCCTCCTAGAGTCCAACTGACTGACTCTAGGGAAGCGTAGTTTCGGCCTTTCCCCCCAAGATCAAAGTCGCGGGACGGGCGCTCAACCCGTGGTCACTCAAGTCCTCGCCGTCAAAAGCGACTATGATCTGCTCAAACTGATCCATGTCCCAAGCCTCATGGCTGAGCAACCAACGGCGAACGAACTTTGCCACGGCAAGACGACTTTCTTCTCGAATCACTTCAAGCGCATCCGGGGCCGCTGCTCTCAACGCCAACTTACTCGTGATCGTCTTCTCCAACTCATCAAGACTATCCTGACCATCCCAGCGGCCCCACCCGGAATCGGTCTTCTTCTTCATTCTGCCAGTGTCAAAAGCGACGGGCAACGAGGGACGAACGGCTGGAGCCAACACCAGTAACTTTGGTCCGTCAGTCGCAAGAAACCATTCCTCACTGATATCGATATGATACCGGTAAGTCGCCGGAACAGTAATTTCCGAAACAGTTGTCCCCAGGGGCAATGTTGTTCCAAACATCGCCAGATTCGTCTTTCGAGTGAATTCTTCTGTCGCCTCGGCGGTCGCGATTTCGAGAATATTACCATCCGTAGCGGTGGCTTCCATCTCACGCCAGTTCTCAAAAGTCTCGACAATCTCGTCAGGTTTGAAAAGCCTCGCGATGCCAACAACGGTTTCTGAGGTCGCATCAATCCCCTGCTTTCCCATCCAAACGAAGGAGAGAAAAACGACGAGACCTGAAGCGATCATGGCCAATGACAGCCAGAATACCTTGTTCCAAAACCCACCAATAAAAGACGCCTGAGAAACCCGGTCGGACCGGGGATTAGACAATGGGACTGACGGTGATTCTCCCTGGTCTTCCTTCATCGCTCAAAAAACATCATCAGACAGGGCTATAGAAAGAACCCGCGCTGCTTATCAGAAATCGGCATTTCCAACAACTCCATCACCCGCAACATATCCTCCCAGACCCGGCGCTTCATGGCCATCGCCTTCGCAGGATCGCCCTCGCCCTCCTGCCTGAGCAGGAAACTCGGATGATAGGTCACTATGACTGGAACCCCCGCAAATTCGTGGGTAGCTCCACGAAGACTCGACATCGCCCCGCCAACCTCGAGCAACCCCTCCGCTGCCGTTGCGCCCAGTGCCACAATCACTTTAGGCCGGATCACTTCGATCTCAGCACGGATGTATTTGATCGACGCGCTCATTTCAGTGGCGTCGGGTTTTCGATCACTCGTGCCCTGAAAGCGGCCATCCCCTTTCTTGGGGCGAAATTTAACGATATTGGAGAAGTAGACAGCCTCGCGATCCAGTCCCATCACTTTGACAATCTGATCCAACTTTTTGCCTGACTCACCCACAAACGGCTTCCGAGCCTTCTCCTCTTCTACTCCGGGCGCCTCTCCCACAAACATGAGATCTGCCATGGGGTTGCCGGACGCAAAAACGATCGTCTCCCTTAACGTGCCAAGCTGTCGGCACTCAGTGCACCCCTTGACCTCTCGAAAAATCGAGTTGAGCTGCTCGCGCGCCCACTTCTCTGTTCGATTGCCGATCTCCTCAACATTCCCTGATGACGGACCACCCCTCGAACTACTCCCGGAGGGCACTTCCCCATCTGTGGAAGTCTTAGGCAGCGCCGCCAGCTTCATAAACTCCAGCGGCATACTCTGGAGGGCCGATTCTGTCTCCGGTCTCAAAGACATCGTCGAGGCACCTCTCGCTTTCTCTCGTTCGAGAATATTTGCGAGAACTGTTAGGCCGGCGGCGATAGGGTGTCGATCTCCCATGGCCGGGATGATAGCCCTGAGATGCTCCTGAAGCTACCTCCAAACCTGAATCCGGAGAAAAAACCGGATATTTTGTAATCGAGTTTTTGCCGTATTCCTTCTTTGTTTTAAGATCAGGTAGTGCCAAG
The DNA here is from genome assembly GCA_963975655.1 of uncultured Verrucomicrobiales bacterium. Lineage (GTDB taxonomy): Bacteria > Verrucomicrobiota > Verrucomicrobiia > Verrucomicrobiales > DEV007 > Arctic95D-9. Next base: position 40,446 of record CAXBHX010000025.1, on the reverse strand, counting down.
ATGCACTACCGCTAAACTCCTAACACTTGTGACACTATGTTTAACCGACTAGGCAACCTCATCCGAGGATTCTTTGGACTCTTTGTATCCGGGCTTGAGAAACAGAATCCGGGAGCTCTTCTTGAACTTGAAAAGGAGAATCTTCGAAAGCAAATATCCGAATACAACAAAGGCTTGGCAGCTCACGCAGGCATGTGTGAAAGGCTTATTTCTCAGGTCCAACGCCAGGAAAAGGAAGTCCGCGAACTGACCGCCAAAGCGGGAGCCCACCTCAAAGCGGGCAACCGGAAACTCGCAGGTGAATACGCCTTGCGCCTCCAGAGCATCAAGGAAGAGCACGAATCCAATTTGGAACAACTTGAAGGAGCCGAAGCAACCTATGAAGAACTCAAAGGTTCTCGTGATATCGCGGTGAAAGCAGCACGCGACAAGATCGAATCGTTGAGGCGGGACATTGACGAAACCCGTATCGCCAAGGCCACTGCAGAGCTCAATGAAATGGCTGCAGGAATGATCAGTGAGATCGGCGGCGCAGGAGATACCCTTAATCGTCTTGAAGAAGTGGTGCGGGAAGAGAGGGACAAAGCCAAAGGAAGATCCCGAGTCGCCAAAGACGGCATTGATACGTCTGATCTCAAGGAAATGGAAGCCGAACGCTCCGCACTGGAAGAGCTGGCGCTTGCTGAGTTTGCCGCCGAATCGGGTATTGTGATCGACGGGGATACTTCAATGGCAGATGAGAATCCTGCTGCTGAGGACGAGAAAACCATGTGAACCCGTTTCAGTCCGCTTCCGAAAGCAGCTCAATTCCGATCCACCTCCCCGACCTGTCCGCTGGCCTGGGAAACCAGCAGACTCATTTCAAGGTCGTCTCGGCGATAGTTGCCGTAGCAGTTCAAGTGGATTAACTCCAAAGCGAGACCAATCAGACCGTGAGCCTGTTTCGGGCCACACTGTAACTTTTCAGCCAAAACGGCCCTTACTTCGTCGCGCACTTTTTCGCCGTCCGGCTCTTCCACATACCGCCGAACCAATGTGCCTGCAATCTCCCGGCACAATCCCATCAGACCGCTCTCCCGCCCTTTCCGTGGCAATTCCGGCCCTCTCTCCGGAAACTCCTTGAGGCCCGAAATCTGAGGGGATCTTCCGGGATTCACCCCTGCGTACTGCTGTCTCTTTCTCATGGGTAAAATCTACGCCGGGGGGTGGGACATTCAGAGGGCAGGCCCCTCAGAAAATCAAAATTTTACGATAATATTCATTATTTATTAGATTTACTATAATTTCCATATTACATTAATGCTAACAACTGCATTTTAGAGCGATGAGATATTTTAGAAAGCGCCATTCACCCTCGGAGTCACACATGTGGGGAAACTGGGAGCAAGCCTCCCTCTACGATTGGAAGCATATTGCGGTTGCCATCGTTGTGGTGATTGCCTTAGGGGCCACCGGAATCCACTATCGAACGTCATCTCGAGAGGCGATGCTCAAACAGTTACAAAGTGCAGGGACATCATCCGAACGCGCCTCCGAATTAGAAGGAGCACAAAGATCTCCCGAACCGTTTAAGGCCAGACAAGCCACGTCTCAAGAAGTAGCCATCGCCCTTGCTGCGCAGGCCGACATTGACGCTTACCTGACTGTCGCCACCAATCTCATTCGTAATACTCGGAGCATTCGCCCTTTGGCAAAGAATGCATCGGTCTCCGAAGAATCTCAAAAGAGTGTTTCAGCAGCGACATCCCCGCTCGAGGTAAGCCCCACATCCCGACACCTGTCCTCAGCGGTTTCCGTAACTGAATTCATGCGGCGATTAGAGACACCGCGTGAGGACCAGCCACCGAGGAGTGCACGCAATACCCCTCTTGACTTGAACGCGCCACGTGACCGCGGACACGTGATTGTTCCCATTCATGCCATCTCCACCAATAGATCCACGATTGGAAACAGGACCAAGGCACTGCCAGCGAATGCACAATCGCCAGAGAGTTCCTTCAATCGGCCGGAACTGAGGATTCGCAAGACAGTCACTGATCTTCCCGCGCTTCCACAACACGAAGCGTTTGGAGCAGCCTCAAGGTCGGATATAATTCGAGCCATTCCTGTCCCCCATTTCGATAGGGTATTTCGCCAGCCATCAGGTAATTTGGACCCAGCCCTCAAAAATCGGGTCATTCCATTCTCACACGGATCCCAAACCGCTATTGCGCGAAAACCCGCAAAAGCGGCCACCGTAAATGTCAACTCAGGCGGGAAAGTCCAAAGATTCACCCTCCGAATGATCGAACCAAGCACCTCCGAAAATGGCTCCATCCTCCCGCCCCAGGTCTATCAAAGTCAAACTATCGAATGCACGCCATGGATCGTACAACCCGGCCAATCACTTGAAGAGCTTGCTGCCGGACTTGCCATCATGCCGGGAGAAATTCTGGATATTAACAGCATTGGAGGAATCGTCGCTGGACAGAAAATTTTTCTGCCAATACATCAGCTAACTCAAAATCAATACTGAGCGGCCGCCTGCTTCAACTGCAGAGCGACCATATCTCTCAGCTCACTTGGTTCCAGCGCCTCGGCCTGGGCGCCAAAACCCATCACCCACCGGGCGATATCCTCCAATACGGTGAGATCCATCGACAACTCGATGACGCTTCCATCTGCCTCAATGAGAGTAATCTCCTGACTCGGATGCCACCTCCGCTCTCCCACTATTCTGGCGGCAAATCCGCGAAATAATATTCTGATCGAATAAGCAGATCCCTTTCCGTCTTCATTTGCCCAGACTCCGAAACTCCCGGCGAAATGGTCTTCAAGACGGAAGTCCTTCGACCTCACAAACAGCCGCTGAGTCAATTGCACACTCCCCATACGCTGGACGGCAAAGGTTCGTCGAGCTTCCCGATCCAGATCATAGCCGATCACGTACCAGCCGCCATCGATCTCAACGAGATGATAGGGCTGCAACCGGCGAGGAACAGGACGAGGGTCTCGTAACTTACTATAATCAAAGTGAAGCTCCCTACACTCCAACACGGCCTTCGCAAGACGGTTGAAGACAAAAACGTCATGCTCTGTTAGTCCCTGTGATTGCACAGAAAATGCCTGATCAATTTCCGACCACGGGATCGTAATTTGCTCACTCATGCTCGACTGGAGTCGTTGGAATCCACTCCTCAACGTCGCCTCAAGAGAAGAACCCCGCATAGGCTCGAGCGCATTTCGGGCCAGAATCAGCGCTACCAGATCCTCCGCCGAAGTTTTGAGAATCGGAAACTCGTTCACCGGACGCGAATAGGCATAACCATGATTCTTGTCATGATAGACTAATGGCAAGTCGAGCTCATCGCGCATGAAATTGATGTCTCTTTGAATCGTCTTCCGGTTCACCTCAAGCGCACTCGCAATATCACTGCAGTTCGGAAAATTTTTCCGACTTACCATTTCATGGATGCGCAGCACCCGCTCTAACGGCCGCCGCGTTCCCTCTGCTTTGTTTGGAGCTGTCGCTGACATGGCTATAACGTTCCTACAACGACTCGACAGAACTCACCTTCACTCCAACACCTGGATCTCATCATCCTCCCCTATGGGAGATTCATCCCGGGTGGGTTCCCTAACTTTCGGCGTATAGTCCATGATAGCACGATCGCCGACCTTCGGATGACCACTAGTAATGTCAGCAGTAAGAAACTGACCTTTCCGAGCGGGACTGATGATCAACTCCGCTGTCACGACGCCATCAGATCCCACCGTCACGATTGTAGTCTCCGGTTCGACGGGGATAAATCGAGACGACTGAATCAGAACAAAATGCCCCTCAGAATCCACCATTTGAACAGCCCCAAGAGGGATCTTCATCGGAGCCCCCGACGACTGGGAAACATCCAATCCAGCTTCGCTTTCCCCCTTACCCGTTGCACTGCACCCCACAAAAACCAAGGGGATAACAGCGAATACAAAAATGGAGTATCGGATCACGAGTTGCACATGAAAAGGTTGGATTATACCCATATGAATTGCAAGATACTCTCATCCGCAGAGGCATGCCTCCACATCGATGAATCTGTTTATCTACGGCACACTACTCGTTCCCAGGATCTGGAATGCAGTGACAGCTCATCCTTCCCCTGAATCGATTCCAGCAACGCTGTCAGGCTATCAAATATTTCGGGTTCTCCGAGGTGATTTCCCAGCCATCGTTTCTGATCAAACCGCTACCATTGCTGTGCCGGGTCGACTGATCCTCAACGTTCCGCCGACAGTGCTCCATCGACTCGACCAATATGAGGGTGACTTCTACGAACGGGTGATCGTCGAGGTTGACGCGGAGGATGCCCCTATCATAGCGCAGACCTACCGTATTCCAGCTAAGATCGCTTCTGAAATTCTATCCGCAGAAACGTGGACCTTGGAATGGTTTGAGCGTGAAGCTCTGAATCGATACTGGAATCGAATTTTTTGTGGATAGCTCAACGTTTAGAAGCATCGCCTTTTTCAAGATCTCGCCAGTCTCCCTTTAAAACGTAGACTGGGTCCAGTCCCAACAAATCCCTGAGACGCTGGCCTACCTCTCCGCTCTTCCGGCAGTCATCACCATCACAATAGACGATCACAGGGTGGCTCATAGCACCCTGCAGCGTATCCATGTTTTGAAACATAAGATCGCCCCACTCGGCCACATTGAGAAGAACAGCGTCCTGAAAGTGCCCCTCCTCATACTTCTCCCGGCTCCGGGCATCTACCCACAGAACGGGAGTCTCAGCAGCAATCGCAAGCGCCTCCTCCCAATTGACTTGCCACTGCAATTCCTCGGCGCTGGCGACTCGAAACCACGGTGGTGCCTTTGGATGTAAAAATACACTCAGGACCGTGGCTGCAGCCGCGATGGAAACAATGACGACCACTTGTTGCCAGGTATCCTTCATCACTGAATCGTAAAATAGGCTAACGGTCGAGCGTATGACTCCAGTTCACAATCTGTCTCGATTCGCACGATTCCCAATAGACTTGAAGCGGTCGAATCGGGAGTTAATTTGAGATTATACGAACGACCTTCTTCAATGGTTTCGACTTCGCAGGTAACTTCTTTTCGTTTGCTCTCCGCACTGAGAATATGAATGGGCCGATTCCGCAGCACTCGAAACTCAACGACTTTAGTAACTGCCTCACCTCCTACGGCCCAAGAGGTCATCGACTCCTCAATCGAATAAATTTCATCAATCTCAATCCGAGTGGTCAAAAAAACAGGACGGCTCTGATTGTCTACAAGAACGCTGATACGCTTCTCAGAAGCCCCACGAAGCTGTTTGATATCAAACAAGCCCGTGATCGTTGCCACTCCTCCAGCGGGAACAGGATCGTGGTCAATCGAAACAGAGAGACACTCACAACCGCTCTCCAGACGAATGATGCCGACCGGAGATTTTCCACGGTTCTTCACGCTAAAACTCACTTCCGCAGTTAACTCACCCGGCTCGGCCTCGAGCACCTGAGAAGCGGGAAAAAATATCAGATCGCCAGCCTGCAAACTTTTTCCGATGACTGCTGTACTGGAGGTTTTTTCATGAGTGCCCGCTTCTCCAGAAGAGCCGGCCGGTCGAAACCAGACATAAACCATGAAGTAAATCACCACCCCGGTAATAGAAACGAACAACCAAGAGGGAAGTGTATAGCGGGCCAACCTCTTGTGTTTCTCAAACTTTCCGCGGAACGACACAATCACAAGCACGAGGGTCACGCCCGCGATCAACAGAACCGTGGTCATCCCATTCAACGTCGCGTTGATCGGTGGAAAAACGGTGAAGTCAATGGAACCAAAAACTGTCATTTCAGGAAAACCAATCGAGTCACTAGAGATCTGAAGCCTTCAGATCCGGATTCAATACCATCTTCAAATCTCTGACCAACCGTTTATACTCAATCTCTCCGCGCTCAAGACTCATCACATCATAATAACCTCGAATGTTAGCATCCCCGTCCACCAGGGCGAGCCGCTGATCGTGGGCAAAGGGCCCCTGCGCAGCCATTATCGCCGGATCAACAATCGGCTCCGTGCCATAAAACATGAACTCCGAAATCATGTAATCAGCAATTTTATCGGAGTCGCCGGTCAAGAACCACCAATCTTCCGAATCGATTCCGTTCTTTTTGACCCAGGCATCCATTTTTTCCGGAGTATCCCCTGCAGGATTCACACTGATCGATACCAGTCGAAACTGCGGGTTGTCACCAAACTCCTCATCCAGCGATTTCATCATCGCCGCCATACCAAGGCAACCCGCCGGACATTCAGTGTACTGATAGCCTGCCACAAACACTTTATCTCGAAGTTCACTCAGTGCTACTTCGCGGCCATCACGGTTGATGGCATTAAGATCAGTTTCCAAGCGAGCGACGTGAGGCGGCCTCCAGTTCTCAAACTCATAGTCACGCCGAGCCATATAGGCACGGGTCACAAAAATCGATCCGAAAGCGATTACCGCGCAGACGCCGGCGATGGACCCCCACCAGGTAATCACCTGATTCCGAGTCATCTTTGGAGCTTCATCTTCTGTTGAATCTGTCATAAGAAATTATTTCCCACCTACGATTGCCACGCGATATATGATACGATCATCATGATAGGCAAATACAAGAGCGTGTAGAAAAAAAGCGATCGAGCATCTTTTCTCTCACCGCTTTTCAGGAACCTTACCGAAAACCACACCATGATGGCCCCCAACGCGGTTCCGCCAATAGCGCCCCACCACTCCATAACCGGAGTCAAGAGTGGAAAGAGCAGTCCGAGCAAACAGGTCAGGATGGAAAAAAACAGGGCGATTTTACCTGTCTTCGCTCCGCTTACATCGTCGTTCGACCACATTTTGAATCCTCCCTTGGTGTATTGCTCCCGATACATCCAGTTGATCGCCGCGAAGTGAGGCATCTGCCATAGAAACAGCAGACAGAATAGAAATGCCCCGCCGGCATTGAATATCGACTGTCCTCCCGCAGCCCACCCGATCAGCGGTGGCAGCGCGCCGGAAATACCACCCACAATCGTATTGAACGACGATGTACGCTTCATCGGAGTGTAGATGAAAAGGTAGGTCAGCAAAGTAGCCGCAGCCATCGCTGCCGCCATGATATCAACTTTGACGCCCAGATGGATAATGCCGAACGCACAAAGCAACCAGCCCATAATAAATGCCACTGGCTTGGGTATTCGGTTCGAAGGAAGCGGACGATCAGAAGTACGATCCATGCGGGAATCTGGCTCGACCTCCATCAACTGGTTAAACACCGATGATCCAAACGCAGCGAGAATGGTTCCCAAGAGAGTGTTCAACAAGATCTCCCAGCTGAACTCGCCAGACGACTTTGCCGCAGCCAAATAGCCGAACAGTGTCGTCAGAACTACCAGGGCACTCAATCTCGCCTTCGTCAACGACACGAGATCCTCCCGAAGCCCCTTCAAGCCTTCAGTCTTTGATTCTGCTACTTCATCAGGTTGCTGATCGTCCATTTTTCTCCGGCAAATCCTGCCGACATTATTCACTTGTGCCCCTACTAAGAAGGCCAATATCAAGAAGGGTGGAGTGTAGATCGAACTTCAAGGTTTGGCGAGCGCGGCTTCAGAGGAAGAAGCACGCCACGATCTGACCATAATCACAAATGCCACGGCAAGAATCGCCAGCCCATTCAGAACGTGAACATTGGTGATCCAGAAATTTTTTCCGGTCGCAATAACCGAGATTCCCAGCAACACCTGAACCGAGACCAAGCCAGTCATCAGCGGGATCATCCGTCCAGCACCTCCGCTTCCAGCCGCCTTTCGCCGGCCGATCTGAACCGAGATTGTCACCACAAGAAACAAAATGCTCAATGCGGTTAGTTTGTGAAAAAACATCACCGCAATAATGGGCTCATCGAAAGATGGAATCCACATTTCCTGAGTTTTTAGAATTCCGTGATCGGCGAGACCATGCCGATGAAAATGCCGCATCGAAGCTCCCAGAATAAGCTGGATGAAGACGAGAAACACCAAACCTGCGCTCAACTGCCGCAGGCCGCTCATTTCCGCCACAGACGGCTGCTCACCGGTCTTGCTCCACCCACTCCCTGAAACCATCACGATCAATATCAGCAGACAGAAAAATGCTTGAGCGAGACATCCGTGCACGACGGCGAAAGAATTCGAAATCTCAGTGACTCTGAGTCCCCCAAATATGGCCTGAGTGGTCACCATTAAAAGAGCCAGTGCACTCAGCTTCTCGACCAGAACCCAATCTCGCCCCCTCCAGCTCCACGCCAGCCATCCAACAGGCAGGATCGAAATCGCAAGCGCCACGGTGATCAAAACTGATTTCCGATCATCATCAGACCGCTCCGCTCCGGCAGCAATGAAGACCCCGAATATTACAGCCAACAGCAACACCACTCCCGCCACCTCCACTGCTCGGCGTCCTGAGTTCACATAAGCCCAACTGAACATCGCCAAAACAAGGAGCCCCACCAAAGTCGCCAACAGCCGGTGACTGTGCTCAAGGAATGGCACCATGTAGATCAGCCATCCCTCAGGATTAATCGACCCGAAACTTAAAGGCCAATCTGCGAAGGCCATTCCCGCCTTCTTTGTAGTCGTTGCGGCTCCCCACCAAATTAATAGAATAGCTAAAATCACCACCCCTTTGGCAAATCGCTGAAACCCTCGACTGCTGTTTCGATCTTCACTCATCGCCTCGGTGATACGTTTCAGGCCCCCACGAAAGACTCTTAAAAACGAAAACGGCGGAACTACGATGAGTTCCGCCGGTCAAAGAAATCATCTCACTCCCCTCGGCCTATTGCTTGGGAAGCAGTGGATTCTGAGACGCCGACCACTCGTCGAACTCATCACTACTGACGGCCTTCACGTAAGAAACCATTTGAGCGTGTCCCGCTCCGCAAAGCTGGGCACACACGATATTCCACTCGCCTTCCTTCTCAGGAATAAACCACATTGGAATCTCCGATCCCGGAATGGCATCCTGCTGAGAAAACATCGGCACAATCGCGAGACCGTGAATCACATCCTTGGAAGTCACTTGAATGACAACCGGACGGCCCACAGGAATAATAAGTTCATTCACTGACACAAAGTCATCAGCCGAGTTTGGATCCTCTGCTACGAGCCCAACAGGATTGGCTCCACTGAGCCGCTCATGGGACGTCATGCCAACCATCTTGTCTTCGCCTGCGTAGTGAAACGTCCAGCGATACTGTTCTCCGACGGCACGCAAATTCACAACTTCCGCTCCCGTGGGGCGCTCATTGACATCAGCTCGCTTGGCCCAGAGTGGAAAAGCAAATCCGAGAAGAAGAACAACCTCCACAATCACCACGCCGATCTCGATATGAGTCGAAAAGTGAGAAGTGATACCCTTATAACAAGCCTTAGGACTCTTTTTCCGTCGAAACTTCACAATAATCACCCCAAGAAAAGTAGTCCAGCCCACGAAAAGAATCGCCATGAACCAATGAATCAGGGCCAACAAGTGATTTCCCACGTGCCCATGGCGCGAGGCAACTTCATGCATTCCAGAGATGTCGTTAATCCACTCAATCATACTAAATTCGTGTAAATTTTCTTTGTTCGCTTCACGTGTTTTCGATCAGGAGCGATTCTCCTGCCCCGTCTCACCGGGCACTTCTGCCGCATAACGGCGTGCCCGTTTTGCCAAATGGATAATAAAACTGAGAATTGTCATCAACACACTGCAAAGAATCACCAGCATCACTCCAATCGCCGAGTTGGCAGCGAGAAGCGAATTGCCCTCGGCACCACTCATGCACATCGGGCATGCGAGAAAAAATGATTCAATCAGCGAGGGGAAATTCATCACAAATCAACAGTCCTCCGTCAGACAGCTACGTTCTTGATTTTCTTAAGGAACCGGACGCCGTATACCAGCAGTCCTAAACCCCCGGCCAAACTCAGCCATCCCATATAACTCAGGATGGGGGGCTGACCGGGCATCAAAAGACACCATGCCGCCAAGCCCCATGCGAACAGAACGCAAATGGTAACAAAGGCAATATGGAAGTGTTTCAGCGACATTATTTTTTAAAGGGTTTCGGTCAACTTACCGTTGGTCGTCTCCAAGGTGTCATACTGCTCTTGAATGGGGTCAAAGCCGGCGAACAAAGTCAATACCATCAGTCCGACGAAAAACAGAAAAGTGAAAACCAGCATTTTGTAGATCAGTTTCTTCTCATGATTCAAGTGCATGAAGATAAGCGCGACCAAAGTGGATTTAACCCCCGCCACAGCCAATCCGATCACAAAGTCAGCGGGAGTCGGTCCCGGAGGGCCCAAGTCCAAGGGAGCCCAAAGTCCCAGCAAGAGCGTGATGCCCGTGCAAACAAACAGGGCGACTCCCACCACCATGTAGGTCTTCTTATGCTGTGCCCAGTCGTGTGCTGCGTCTGCCATGAGAAAAATATTCGAGTCTAAAATTAGAGGAGGTACATGATCGGGAACAGGAAGATCCAGACCAAATCAACAAAGTGCCAGAACAAACCACCGACCTCAACACGGTTGGCAAAGTGATCGGGATTCTTGAGGAAAAGCTTTTTGCCAAAGACCACGAAGTATAGGAGAACCAGTGCGCCACCGATCACGTGAAGGCCATGCAACGCGGTCATCGTGAAGTAGATGGCGTAGTAATTCCCGTAACGAGGACCATGATTCCCCATGAACTTAATCTTATCCCGGGGGACGGATATTGCATTGCCGTGGTCATGAGAAGTGTGGACATCCGCATCTTTTGACGAGGGCTTCGACTCACTGCTGTGAACTTCTTCGCCATGGTGCTTTTCTCCCTCGTGAGGCTCATCACCATGATCCGCATCATGGTGACCGCCAACGTGCACGTCGTGCAGATTGATCACATAGCCTCGAAGCATCTTCTCGGGGATGGACTCACCCCGCTTTGCGTAATAGGACTTCATTTCTTCGTAGGCCTTTTGTTGCTCAGAGAAGAACTGCTTCTTGGCTCCTTCGTCGCCAATCACATCCCAGACCACTGAGTCGCGCTGATTCTGTGGCAGCACCAACTGAAGATCGACCTCATGAACCTCATACAACACATCATCACTGATGAGTGTTCCAGTCGCCTTGGATCCATCACTGAAATTGATAGTCGTGTCAGAATGAGTCACGATCTTCCTGGGATTTCCAAGCAACTTGAATGGTTCAGCGGAAACCAGCGTCGCAGAAGAACTCACTGAAACAGGCGTCGGATTTTCAACTCCGGACGCCAGTTCACCGCGGTAACGCTTGCGCTCAGCGATTAAATCAGAAGAAACCCTGCGCCGTTCATCAAAGAACCAGGCATTGAACGCAGACTCGGAAGTAATGGTAACGGCCGCCTCTCCGTCGCCATCTCCCTGCACGGTAAATTCAGGAAATGAATCCCCCGCAAGACCTTTAAGAAAAACAGGAAGTCCAGCTTGTAAGCCAAATGACACCTCGGTCCCTTCAAATCGAATCTTGTCGGTTCCATCAACGATGGTTCCTTCCATCACTGAATTATCGATCAACTTGATCCCGTGGTGGTGGTTCAGCTTACTATTGTACTCGTAGGCCTTGATGCACATGAAGGCGACAGCACACGCCACAACACTGTACATATAGATCTGAAATTTTCGCCAGTCCCCCTCCTTCAGGGCGACCCAGGCAAAGACGACCCCGACACTCGAACCGATCAGAATGAGAGTGTTGGCAAAACCAAGCCAAACAAACTCCTTATGAACGTTCAAGCCCCATGGCCACGGATTATCCACTCCCGTCTGCACTCCAACGCGGAGGAAGACATAAGCAGAGAAAAGGCCGCCAAAGAGCATCACTTCCGATGCGAGGAACAACCAAATGCCCAGCTTGGCATTGTAGAGCCCGGTATCACGACGGGGTGTTACTTCGTAGGGAATCTCCATATCCAAAAATCGTATTTCTGCTTCTAAAAATCAGTCAGTCTCGTCTCAAACTGTGACAGGATCCGCATCTGCTTCGCCTTCGCTTGAGTCAGCGTCGCTACCCGACGCCTCGAACTGTGGTGTAAAATCCTGATCAGCACCTGGAACGCTGTATTCGTAGGGCCCGCGATAGGCGACCGGCTCTGTGGTAAAGTTGCCGTGAGGCGGAGGAGTAGGTGTCGCCCACTCCAGAGTTGTCGCATCCCAAGGATTATCATTCTTCACCTTCTTCCCGAAGAATGGACTCACAAAAACATTGATGATGAATGGCACCTGAAAGATAGCCAATAACCAGGCCGACCCTGAAGTGATGATGTTGAGATCAATCATCAGCACCGCGGCATCCGGCTGAATGATATTTAACGACTCGCAAATATTGGCAAAAAACGAGTTCGCTGGCGCAAATTCCTGACTGCTGATCTGCTCGTAAGCTTTACCTCCATCAAATGCCCGACGGTGGAATCCTGCCATTCCCTGAAACATCATCGGAGCAAAGATTCCGTTCATGAGTATCAACGAAGGCCAGAAATGCAGATGCCCAAGCTTCACGCTCATCATCCTTCCCGTGAGCTTGGGAAACCAATGATAGATCCCCGCAAAAAGACCAAAAATTGTTCCCGGTGCCACCACGTAGTGAAAGTGACCAATGACGTAGTAAGTGTCATGAAGGTGCAAATCGGGCAGGCTAAAAGCTAGAGGAAGACCTGTCAGCCCCCCAATACCGAACATCGGAATGAAGGCCGTCGCAAAGAGCATCGGGATATTGAATCGAATTGATCCACCCCACATTGAAATCAGCAACGAGGTGATCAGAATCACCGATGGGATGGAAATGAGAACGGTGGTCGTCTGGAAGAAGGTCGAGATAGCAGGCCCCATTCCCGTGATATACATGTGGTGCGCCCACACGATAAAGGCAAGGAATCCGAGAACCATGACCGCATAGACCATCGTTTTATATCCCCAGAGCGGCTTACGCGTATTACAGGGAATAATTTCCGATACGATGGCAATAGCCGGAAGAATAAGCACGTATACCTCAGGGTGAGCGAGGAACCAGAAAAGGTGCTGATAAAGCAGTGGGCTACCACCTCCTGCTGCATCAAACGGGATTCCGCTGACATTGAGACCTGTTGGAACGAAGAAGCTTGTGCCCCCCATCCGGTCCATTAGCTGCATGATCGCCGCCACTTCCAGAGGAGGAAAAGCCAGCAAGAGAAGAAAGCCAGTCACCAGCATGGCCCAGACAAAGAAAGGCAACCGCATCCAGGTCATCCCCTTACAGCGCAGGTTGATAATGGTACAGATGAAGTTAACCGCACCAAGCAGCGAGGAACTGATCAGAAAAACCATCCCCAGAATCCACTGTGTCTGCCCGGTCCAAAAGAGATCGCCATAGTGAAGATCTGTCGTCGTCGCCAGCGGCGAATAGTTGGTCCAACCCGCCTTTGCTGCCCCGGAAGGCAGGAAAAAGCTGACAAACATCAACACTCCACCAATAAGGAAGAACCAATAACTCGCCATATTGAGGCGAGGAAAAGCCATATCGGGAGCACCAATCTGCAAAGGCGTCACGTAGTTTCCAAATGCACCGAATGCGAGAGGAACAACTCCGAGGAACACCATAATGGTTCCGTGCATCGCACCGAACATATTATAAAGATCACCCGTCACTTTCCCGCTGTCATCAAGCCAGCTTTGGAACCAGGGCCAATCAGCCAGCATGGGAACCGCGCGATCCGGATAGGCAATGCTCCACCGCATCACCATCATCAGGAAAAACCCGAAAGCAAGGAACACCAGCGAGGTGAACCCATACTGAATACCGATCGTCTTATGATCGGTCGAGAAAATGTATTTTTTCCAAAAGGGCTCGACATGATGATCATGCTCACCATGTGCTTCCTCGTGTTTCTCTGCTGTCACTGCGCTCATACCTGTCGGAAAATTTGTCTTGCCTGAGATTCAATCAATTTGCGGTGCCTACGGCAATTTCTATTGTCTGTCGCTTATTCAGCTATCTTTTCAACCTCTGCTTCAGGGGTTGCTGCACCAACTGGCTCACCGGTCTGCAAATCGACTGGACTACCTGGAAGATCGTCCCCTTCCGGAATCGCCAGCAACTCTGCCTCGGTCCATGGGGTGGCGCGACCGCTGTATTCCTCACGAGCCGCTTTGATCATCTCTATAGTGACTACGCCATCAACCCCTTCAGGGAGACCGCCAAATTCACGACGAATGTATGTCGAAACCTGAGCGAGTTTTTCATCACTCAGATTATTCCAAGCCGGCATCAATTGGTTATATGACTGGCCCGACACGGTGAATGGACCGCTAATACCGTGGATGAGGACAGCACCGACACGCTTAGTGCCACCGCTAACCCATTCTGACCCAACCAGTGGAGGAAACTGCCCCGGTATGCCAAGCCCGGAGGACTGGTGGCACGCGATGCAGTTGCTGTAGACTTTCTTACCGTCGCTCATCCAGTCATCGATCCAGGCAACATCCGCTCCGCCACCATCGTCACCACCAAAAGTAGGGCGAGGCTGAGGAGAGTAGTAGTCGCTGATATAAATATCCGAGCTGAACCCGTTACTTGTGCTGAACAGATGTCCACCGCCAAGAATCAAAATCAACGCGGACACCACCAGAAAGACAATACCCACCGATCCTTCACCGCCGGGGAGCAGCGGATTTTCGCGGCGAACAGAGTCGTGCAGATCCACCGTGCTAACGGTTCCCTGTTTGTAATCGATATTCTTCTGATCGTCGTTTGCCATCAGGATAATTTCCGTTTCTGAAATTCGGTTCCAGTGATTTTTCAGCTTCCGGTGCTGACCGCATCAGGAAGCGGCTGATCTTTCTTGAGAGACAACAGGTAATCGACCAAAGCCTCTGCTTTGGCGGTTGGCTCAACACCCTTCCCGAAGGGTGACTCTTTATAAAGGTGCTTAAACGCCGGCATTCCGCTGTCCGGGTCGAAACTCGTTGGGTCGATGAGGTGCCTGTGCATCTCCTCTCTTGAGGTGATACGATGCCCGACATTCGACAAGTCCTGTCCGATTCGCTGGTAACCGAGAGGAGCTACCTCTTCCATCAAATAGTCACGTGGACGGGTCTCACGGGCCAATCCTTCGCTCTCGCGACCACCCCAGCCAGGGCGCCACATATCCGGGCCGGCATAGGTCGGGCGAACAACCTGAGTGTGACAAAAAGCACACCCTTCAGCTGCGTAGATTTGACGACCGAAGTCGCTGGAACCATAACGGTATAGTGCCTTGTCGGGATAGGCGGTCATTCCACCGTCTACTTCCTGACCCTCAGGGTAGGGCAGTGGCCGCACATTTGACTGTGCCACAAAAGGGATCATTACGATAAAGATCAGCGGCAGCGCAAACGCAACGCCAAGGCCCCCAATCAGCTTCCAGAATGTGTCAGACTTCATTCAATTCAACTCCACAAACCATATTAAAATTAACTCAAACCTGCCGCAGCCTTCGCACTCTTTACTTCACCCGGTTCGGCGTGAATCAGAGTAGGACCTTCGGACTTCCGACCTTTACCCATGAACATCAGAGCAAGCTGATAGAGAAAGGAAATATTCGAAAAAGCGATCAAGGCCCAAGCCAGGGCTCTACCAACTACGTAGGCAGAATCAACTTCAAAAGTGGTGACAAAATCCCGGTCCCACTGCGCCATGTTGCCGCCCTGTGCGATACCAC
This sequence comes from uncultured Verrucomicrobiales bacterium, assembly GCA_963975655.1. Taxonomy (GTDB): domain Bacteria; phylum Verrucomicrobiota; class Verrucomicrobiia; order Verrucomicrobiales; family DEV007; genus Arctic95D-9. Next base: position 24,724 of record CAXBHX010000025.1, on the reverse strand, counting down.
CGATCAGCATCGCTGCTATTAGCGTCAAGATGCCGTAGGTGCTGAACCAGAAGTGAGTCCGAATCCTTTTCCCAGAGGGCCATTCAGCACCCGTGATCCGTGGAACAATAAAGTATATGGCGCCGAAGATGGTCATAGAGAAAAAGCCATAAACGGCCAATGTATCCAACCCGACCAGAAAGTGACTGAACTGTAGGTCTTTGCCCAGAGCGAACGTCGAACTCACTGCAGAGAGCCCTGCATACAGCGCGAGCATCGCCATTCCAAAAACCGTGAATCGCAGAGATGGGCTGTATTCCCAGATTTTGGTGCACCCTTTCAGGGTCATCATCAAGTTTGAGACGGTAGCCAGTATCGCCACAAGAATGAAAATCGCTGCGGCTCCGCTGACTGCGGGCATCCAGGCAGGAAACGGGCCACCCATGAATCGTGAAAATCCGGTCCAACCCGCCAAAAACGCGAGAATCCAGAAACTGATGTGAGCTAAAGGATAACTGTAGATCGGACGACCCGCGATCTTAGGCACAATGTAGTAGGCCACCGCTAAAGCAATCGGAGCCATCCAGAAGTAGATCAGATTAGTGATATACCAGCCGTCCAGACCTGCACCCATGACTGGCGCGGTCCCCTTATTAATCAGAATGTTCGCGGTCAGGAAAATCCAGGGAAACCAGAGTGCCGCCCCCACAAGATACATCTCCGAGACGTAGACAAGAGACTCGCGACGATTCCGGAACATCGGAATCACCCATACCACCGCCAAGGTGTAAGACAGAGCCAGGATTGGCCAGATCCAACGCGGGAAATCAAGAAGAGGCTGTGAATTGCCGTAACCGAACCAGACCGTGAGAACCGCCAGAGTGACCCCCACATTCCAGATGTGGCCCGCAACGATGATCGCTACAGAATGGCGCAGCTGATTACGAGTCAAGCGTGCCATTAACCACAACATCACACCAATACCAGCCTGCATTGACCAGCCATAGACTAAAGCATTTAGATGCGCAGGGAAGAGCCGCCCATAGCCCATAAATTGACAATCATCCCACAGACCCGGCAGCCGGAGCTTCACCGAACTCACCAATCCAAGCAGTGCAGCCACCAGCAACCAGGCTGCCGCACTGGTGAAGAAAAACATCACGGGATAACGAGTCGAGCGGTCGATCGCCGCGCGTTCCTCCATTTCCTCAGGTGTTGGTTGTGGCAGTGTCATAGAAATAGTTTTCGCCCCGATAGCTGGTTAAGCTTACGCATCCCCTTTCGTGGACGCTTTCGGCTTCTCTTTTACCGGTGCCTTAGCCTCGGGTTTTACACCTTTGTCTTTCGCTGGCTTCTTCTGAGCCGGCATGTCCACTTTAGGGGCATTCTTTTGACCCGCGTCAGACGCCGGAGGCGCCGGAGCCCCTTTCGGTTCAGCGGCAGGTGACTCAGCCTTAACTTCGGCTCCAGATACGTCAGCTTTCGGCTCAACGACTGGCGCGGGTTGAGACGCTTCAAGCTGCTTCAAGAAAGTAGGTGAACCGGGAACAATGAGCTCAGTCTTGCCCGCGGCAGGAGCGCTCTTGGCCAAGGCGGCGTAGGCGGCATCGACTTTCGTTGAATCGACCAGGGCTTCCTGAGCCCCACTCACTTCTTCCAGATTGGTCCACCGGGATTCAGTCTTCGCCGCATCAAAGTCACCCTCAAAAGCGCGATCAGCGAGACTTTCGTGTCCGGCCCGACTTGAAAGGATCAGAACGATAAACCCGAAAAACACCAGTATTCCGGCTCCACCTAGGAACATCTTTAGCACTGAGCTGTTTGGCTGATTTGGGTCGCTCATGAAGCAAAAATTACGATTATCGAGAGTTAGTTAACAACGTTGAGAGACTCGTCGAGTCGTGGATCGCGGCAAGGAAAGAGGCTAGCCGATCCGAGCTGCTTCAGAAGAAAATATCCAAATATGCCGCCTACACTGACAAAGGCGATGACATCAAATATCCAGGCACCTGGAATCGTCATGGCAATAGGAGCTCCGGCAGCCACCGTAATCGACGGACCTCTCTCGGGAATGATAATCCAGTAGATGTCCAGCACATGCATCATCAGATTCCAGATCGCAACGAGCGAGATAAGAGCCGGCGTCTTCTTAACGGATCGCACCAGAAGGATGGCGAACGGAATAAAGAAGTGCCCGATCACTAAAAACGTGATGGTGTAAGCATTCCAGAACTCTGTATTACGAGTTAGATAGAATTTCGTCTCTTCCGTGATGTTGGCATACCAGATCAAGAAAAACTGGGAGAACGCGATGTAGGCCCAAAAGATTACGAAGGCGTGCATGAGCTTACCCATGAGATGGTAGTGCTCCATCGTAATCACATTTTTAAGGTAACCCGCCTTGCGAAGGCCAGTTAGAAGCAGGACCAAAAACCCCATCGAGTTGAGAGCAGCCCCCGCGAAGAGGTAAACACCCCACATAGTAGAAAACCAAGTGTAGTCGAGCCCCATGAGCCAATCGAAGACAAGAAAAGTCCAGGCCGTGGCAAAGAAAGGTAGAAACCCACAGCTGAAGCGACGCATCCTGCGGAACCACTTGGGATTGGAATCGCTATCTTGAATTACGGACCACTTGCGCAAGATCAATGCAATTCCGGAAAGGACGAAAAAGTAGCAAATATTTCTGATCCACCAGGCACCATTGTTCAGGTATCCCCGCTTGGCGAAGAGCAGTCCATTAGACTCCCGGAAATGTTCGTCCTCCAATTCCTGCAGCACAGCACCCTCTGAAAGGTCGTGCTCCTTTAATTTGGCCGCCCTCTTCTCCAAACTTTCGATTTTACGATCGAAGTAGGCTTTGTGGCCGGCACTCGGTGAATCGATGCCAGCAAGCTCCGACTTGGCGGTCTCCACCTCTTGGCTCGCACTGGTGATCGCCTTTTCCTGAACCACGATATAAGCGTCTTTCTCTTCGACTGCCTTCTCGGCGGCCATGTGCAAAGCCGCTTCACGTTTCGGGAACCACTCCCACAAGGCATCACGAAACCCAAACTGAGGAATCAACAAGGGAAGCCCCAGAATCAAAATGAAGGGAATCAGGCTAGCAAGGTTCTCCATGAGACGGCGAACCACGGTTCCCCACCCCGAATTAGTTGCATGGTGCAGCAGAGTCCAAAACAAACCACCCACCGCAAGCGAGAGGAAGAAAATGACCGCAAAGAGCCAACTGTAACCCATCGCACCGGCACTATCCGGCATCGCGAAGCGCAGAATAAAGAAGAGAATCAACCCTCCAAATCCCACGACCGCACACACGAGCTTAATCAGAGCGGGAATCTTGTAGAATTCCCCGTCCCTAAAGTCGTCACCGTCTTTCAACCCAGCCATATGATCAGAAGTGAATACAGATACAAATACAAAATTAGTTCCCCGAGGCACCCTGAAGTGCCCGGAGATACGCCACGATCGCCCAGCGATCCTTAACCGAGACGACTCCGCTGTAAGGACCCATGAGCCCCTTACCGTGCGTTATCGTCCAAAAAATCTGCCCTTCGGGCAAGGCCTTCACCCGGGGATCCAGCAAGTTTGCTGTAGGCGGAATAGGCCAGTATTTCGACACTATGCCGGCACCATTGCCCGACTCACCATGACAAGGAGTACAGGTAATTTGATACCTTTCCCTGCCGCGCTGAAGAAACTCGTCATCGAGCTCTAGCGCTTCAGGAAATCCCTTGCCGAAGAAATCGCCAAACAATCCGGTGCTCGCATAGTCATCCCCTCGTCCGAAATCGAGGTCAGTTGATAACTGGCCGCCATTTCCTCCATGAGGGAATTCAAAACCGATGGGCATCGTTCCGGCCACAGGCTTACGCGCGCCCTGCCCGTTCTCAAAGAAGCTGCTCGGCTTCTGATACTTCACCTTGTATTGCCGATCCATGTCCGGAAACAACTCGAACGGAGGATGAGAAAACTTTTCACCACGAGGCCCGATCGCGTAGACCATGGCGACAACTGCAATCGCTAAAATTAGAAAAAACCAACGCATGCCTAGATCACAATTTAGTATGCAACTTCCTCAACTTTCCCGGCGCCGATATCCGACAGAAATTCACGGGTCTTCTCTTTCTTAAACTTAGGGTCACGTGCCTCAATCACCATAATAAACCCATCATCAGTGCACTTCGAAAAGAGCTTTGAATTGAAGAGAGGGTGATTCCATCTAGGCAGCATGATAAAAGTCAGTATTCCAAACAGAATCGTAAAGCCTGCGAAAAGGATCGTAAGCTCAAACGTCACCGGGAAGAAAGCAGGCAAGGTAAAAAGATTCGTCGGCTTATTCTGAACCACCGTCGGGTAAAGGGAAACCTGAGTGAAAAACTGCAGGAAAAGGGCCGTGAAAAACCCAGCCGTTCCGCCGCAAAGCACAACGGCAGACAACCAACTCTTCCCCAGGCCCATGGCATGGTCCATGCCGTGAACGGGATACGGTGTATGCACATCCCATCGACGGAATCCGGCTTCCCGAACTTTCTCCGCAGCGTGATAGAGGTCCGTCGAAGTCGAAAACTCGGCGACGTAACCAAACAGGCTGCTTGCTTTGTCAGTTGATTCACTCACGGCTACTGATCGAGGTAGAGTTCAATATTAAAAATTCAAAGTTAAGATGCGCTCGACTGGCGGCGCTTCTCTCGAAGCCTCTTCCAGTCGGGATAATGTGGGTCTGCCTCAGGAAGCACACCCTTAACCTCACTGGCAGCGATGACCGGCAGGAAGCGGATAAAGAGAAGGAACAACATGAGGAACATGCCAAAGGTGCCCGCGAACATGAGTTTCTCCACCCAGGACGGAGAATAGTATCCCCACTGCCCGGGGAGAAAATCCCTCGCCAGAGTCGTAGGAATAATCACGAATCTCTCGAACCACATACCGAAGTTCACGAAGTTCACCACGATAAACACGACCCACAGATTATGCCTCGCCCAGTGAAACCAGAAGATCTGAGGTGAAATCACATTGCAGAAGAACATGCAGTAGTAGGCCCAGGTGTAAGGCCCGGAAAGAATCCTCAAGTGAAACGCATCCGCCTCAAACTTGTTGGCACCATAGTAACTGATGAACAGCTCCATGATATAGGCGTATCCCACGATCGTTCCCGTCAGGAGAATGATCTTCGCCATGTTGTCGATATGCTTGTGGGTAATGAGGTCCTCAAGACCATACAATTTACGCACAGGCAGCATCAAAGTCAGAACCATCGCGAATCCACCGAAAATCGCACCCGCTACAAAGTAAGGAGGGAAAATCGTGGTGTGCCAACCGGGAACGATTGATGTCGCAAAGTCAAAGGAGACCACTGAGTGCACCGAAAGCACGAGCGGGGTTGAAAGTGCGGCCAGAAGAAGGTAGCCCATCTCATAGTGACGCCAGTGTCGGTTTCCGCCACGCCAGCCCAGGGCAAAAAACCCATAGAGAAACTTAGGGATCTTCTTGGTGGCACGATCGCGAAGAGTCGCCAAATCTGGAATCAGTCCAATGTACCAGAAAATCACTGAAATCAGGAAGTAAGTCGAAACGGCAAACACGTCCCACAGCAAGGGACTCTTAAAGTTTTGCCAGATCGCATTCGCATTGGGAACCGGAGCCAGGAACCACACCATCCAGAAACGTCCCACATGAAAACCGGGATAAATACCGGCACACATCACCGCGATCAAAGTCATCGCTTCGGAAGCCCGGTTCACCGACGTTCGCCACTTCTGGCGGGTCAGGAAAAGGATCGCTGAAATTAGAGTTCCCGCGTGACCGATACCGATCCAGAAAACGAAGTTCACAATCGCCCAACCCCAGGCAACCGGCTGGTTATTTCCCCACACACCAACACCCGTAGAAACCAGATAAACCAATGTGAAGACAAGACAAAGAAAGAGAGCTACAGACGGAACAAAAAGCACCCACCAGACGAATGGCTGGCGATTCTCCACAATTCCGCAGATCCGGTCAGTCACCCAACTCATGGACCGGTTGTTGAGCACCAAAGGCTCACGCGCGACGCCCTCCGCTTCGGAAGGATGCACGTTTTGATCTGCTGTTTTTGTATCTGCCATTTCCAGAGAAAAAACTATTTAATGCATCTTCGAGGTGACTACCCCCACCTTGCTGGCACCCGGCATCTTCGGATTCGGATTCTTGATGCGGGCGAGATAACTCGTGCGAGGTAGTGCGCCGATATACTTCAAAAGGTCGTAGTTGCGAGGATTTTCCTTCGATGCAACCACCTTATCTTTCGGATTCTTCAAGTTACCGAACACAATCGCACCGGCACCACATGAATCCTGACAAGCGACTGTAAACGAATTCGCCTTAACTTGAATATCGTCGGAATCTCTAGCCGCAACCTTTGCAGCAATCTTCGCAACACTGATGCGCTGCACGCAATAAGTGCACTTCTCAATCACACCACGCATCCGAACCGTAACATTCGGATTCTTCTGTAGGCGCTGTGTCGTTGTCGCATTGCCACTGGCAGGAGCAAGAGGACCAAACTTGAAGCCCTCCGCCTCGATCCCGCCCACCGTGATCTTCTCAATGGGGCGCTTGTTGTAGTCGTAGAAGTTGAATCGACGTGCCTTATAGGGGCAGTTATTTGCGCAGTAACGAGTGCCGATACAGCGATTGTAAGTCATCGCGTTCAGGCCATCCGAAGTATGCACAGTCGCGTTAACCGGGCAAACCGTCTCGCACGGAGCGCTCTCACACTGCTGGCAGGCAACCGGTTGTGACAACATCTCCACATGATCATCATCCACCTTGCGTTTACCCGCCGTATCCTCAGTCGACTCAGCACCTGTAATGTAATCCCAGGCAGTTCCTCGCTCGGAGATAATCTCCTCGTCTTTAGGACTGGTGAAATACCGATCCATCCGGATCCAGTGCATCTCGCGACCCGCCAACACCTGATCCTTACCTACGATCGGGATGTTATTTTCAGCCTGGCAGGCAATCACGCAGGCATTACAACCCGTGCAAGTATTGAGATCGATCGTCATCGCCCACTGGTGCAGCGGATCAATGCGGAACTCGTGCCCATCAAGAGCGCCAACGATCGGTCCCTCCGGATTCTCAGCAGTCTCGTAGTCAGGCCCCTTGTAGAGGGAAATATTTTCAGGGATGTGGTGATCCATCCCCTGAGTCTGAGCGAAGGAAGGATCCTCGTCATACATCTCCACCGTACCCTCACGGGCAATGGCACGACCTTCCATGCTGTAGTGCTCAGCCGTCAGCGCAAGTGCGTGCTCCGTATCCAGAGACGCCAAGCTAACACCGGCCACCACATAGGATTGGCCCGTAGTCTTCAAGGGATAAGCATTGAAGCCCACACCCTGACTGACCGTTCCATCCGCCAAGTCACCGTAGTATCCTACTGGCAAACTCAACACAAAATCCGAATGACCCGGTGAACGTAAAATCGGAGCCGTCACCTTGCGATCGCCAACTGACAGCTCAACTAAAGCACCGTCATCAAGACCCAACGCCTCAGCCGTTGAAGAACTCACCAGCGCCGCATTATCCCACGTCAATTTCGTAATGGGATCCGGGGCCTCCTGAAGCCAACCATTGTTAGCGAAACGTCCATCATAGGAAGAACCGCTCACCGTCAAGGTCACCTCAAGCGCCTCAGCATGGGGCAAGTCAGCCACCTTCAATCCTTTGAGGCCGCCAACCGAGGCAACATCCGCAGAAAAAGCCTTTTTCGGAAGCCCCTTTCCTTTGGCAAAGCCATCGCGCAAAGCATCCGCCCAGTCCTTGAGACCCGCAGAAGCGAAACTTCGTTTCACCCGATCAAGAACGGACTCCTCAGAAACCCCCTCCTCAACCAGCGAAAGAAGAAAAGCATTTTCAGAAATTCCACCCCATAGCGGGTTAATCATCGGCTGCTGCACCGAATAAACTCCAGTCAAACTGTTGTGATCACCCCAGGACTCCAGGTAATGCGCCCCCGGCACGTGCCAGTCAGCAGACTTTGCCGTCTCATTAACACTGTAACCACAGTGAACCACAGTCTCCACTTCCTTAAGGAGGTCGGAAACACCAAGATCAGACGGTGCATCAAAAGCAAAATCGCCACCATTGAGAACAAAGAGAGTCTCTACCTTCCCTTGCTTGATCGACTTGGCCAAATCAGCCACACCGCCCAACTCAGGGAGATCATGCTGGATCAAAGCAATATGCTGATCATAAGCACCGAGAGCCTTATTGATAGCGGCCACCAAAATATGGACACTGCCATCATGACGGCCACCGGCCACCACTACTGATCCTGCCGCATGCTTAGCCAGATCGGCAGCGCATTCGTTAATCCACTTCTGATTGTAGACAGGGAGAACTAAGCCTCCAGCTACCTCATCAGCCAAAGCACTCAAGCCTGCATCCCCGAGAAGCTCTCCAAGCTTCTTCGCCACAAGCGCCGCGATCGGCAGAATCTGTGACGGCGCTATGCGATACCGGTGATCCGCCTGACCACCCGTCAACGTAAAGGCTGACTCAACCGCATAGAAGCGGCTCATCTCGCTGCCATGATCAACGTCACGGGTCGAAGCAAACTCAGCAGACGAATCCTCGCCCACCGACTCGTAGCCCAGGAAATCACAATCAAGCGAAAGAATTCGCTCCGCCTTCGAAAAGTTAACGACCGGAATGACCCCCGCCCCATAAAGAGAGGACTGAACCGCACGAAGCCCGGTTGGCTGAAGCGCCTCATACCCATAGAAGGAGATCCCTGGATAAGCCTTGGCAACATCGCCCAGCAGAGCATTCCGAGTAGGCGAAGTCGATTCGGAAACAAGCACCGCCACTTTCTCACCAGCCTTCGCCTCACGAAACGATTGGAGGAAAGAAGACTCAAAGTCATCCGCAGAAGTTGGGCTGCCACCGGCAAGATACCCCCTCGAGCGATCCTGGTCATAAAGGTCCAGAATAGAAGCCTGAGTATAAGCAGACGAACCGCCCCCTGTACCAGGATGCAAGCGGTTCCCATCCACCTTGGTAGGGCGCCCTTCATGAGTGGTTACCACCAAAGGATCACACCCCAAGCCACCGAGACGGGGCTTAGCCGTCGAATAATAGAGAGCCTTACCCGGCACCACCCACTCAACATGCTCATTAAAAGGCACCAGATGACGCACCGGGCGACTGCAAGCCACACCAAATCCAGCGAGAGCAGTCGACGCCCCCATCAGTTTCACAAAGCTACGACGAGAGGTATCATCCATCTCCATCTCAGCAGCCCCCTGAGGGAATTCGCGCTCCAGCCAACCCTGGAACTCGCCAGACCCCTCAAGCTCACCGAGACTCCGCCAATGTTCGCGGGGCGCTTCCGGTTCAGCAGGATGTTTCCACTTACGCTTCATTCGATTTCTAAAAAACTCTCGATCAACGGTGACACGCCGCACAGTCCTGCGGCGGATTGACATTCCAGGCCTGCCTCAGGTGCGCCCCGATCAAATCGCGGTCCCACTCCTTGCCTTCATCGGCCTTCTTTAAATCAACGGCATCACTCCCTGACTTGCCCGCAAGGTAAGCGTAAAATTCATCAGGATCGAGATCCTCAGCGGCCCAGCTCAGATTAGTGATCTGATCCATCGGACGCAATCCTTTCTCCGGATGGCGATGACATTCGAGGCAGAAGCTCATGCTCAAGGGCTTGGCATGGTACACGATCGGCATCTCATCGACATTGCCGTGACACTCGACACAACTGACGCCTCGATTGACGTGGGCCGAGTGATTAAAGTAAGCGTAATCCGGCACCTCGTGCACCTGGACCCAACGAATGGGCTCGCCAGTGTAATTCTCGTAATTCTCATCCATCGCCTGGCGCAACGGCTCAAGCTTAGGGGAATCAGCCTTCACCTTGCCCGGACCATGGCAGTTCCAGCATACTTGCGCAGCAGGGAGATTGGAATGTGGGGAATTCTCCACAAAACCGTGACAGTAGCGACAATCCATACCGAGCTGCCCGGCGTGCACGCTGTGGTCGAAAGGAATAGGCTGCTGAGGCATGTAACCCACCCTCGTGTATTTGGGGGTCCAAGAGTACCATGCCAGCGCTATCACGCATGTCCCGAGAGCCCCGAGACATACAAGAATCTTAACCGCTAGTAGGTTTGTCCAACGTGGAAAAATGTTACCCATTTCAGATTTGAAGCCGCCCCACTTAATCGCTTGTGAAAAATTTCACAAGCAGTTTTTGGGAGAAATCCGCTTCAATTTCTACAGCTGTGACGATGTAGCCCGATCAACAGCAGCCTCATCGGCGAATCGACGGGATTATTCCGATTTATCAATCCCTCAGGTCTAGCAGAAATCCCCCGAATCGACGGCCCACAGAAGTGAGATTCCAGGCGGCGGTATCAGGGCCGGAAAACGTTAATTTTCCCATTATAGGGATTTACCTGAAGGCAGACGAAATTATCAGGATCCTCGTTCTGCAAGGCGCCCTCTCCCTGTACCAGAGTCAAATACCAGGTATCTTCTGCCTCGCCTGAGCGATGCGGAAGATCAGTTGATCCGTCCGGCCTGAAGCGAAAGGCCACGTATGGCGTGTTCACCTTTTCCCCGCCCTTTCCAGCAGGAACCAAAGCCTCACCCTGCCGGGGGGAATCGAAACCATAAGCCGAGTCTGTCCGATCCCCTTGATTACCGGTATCGAGCAGAGTACTCAAGCTCTCATGAACTGCCACAGGCGAACGAATGCGAAAGAACGAGGTAATCGGGACCATCTCGCCCTCGGGAGTGTACTGATAAAGCTGAAACGCCCGATAGGCCGCATCCGGCCGGCCCGCTGATTCATCAGCCAGCTTGAAGAATCTTACCTCAACGTCGGCACTCTTCGAAATGGCGGTCTGTTGAGCATACGTTAACTGATTCTGAACCACAGAACCTTCTCCCGAGAGCGTACTGGAACTGAGCAAACTGAATAAATTGGGCGCAGCAAAAGCCAGGAGAATAGAAACCACCCCCAGCACAACCATCATCTCAATAAGAGAGAAGGCGTGAATCCGATGAGTATTTGAGCGATGTGTCATAAGGGCAAAAAACAAAAAAAATTTAGGTTCAAATTCAGTTGCCGGCGTCACTCCACTTAGCACTCCGCAGCATAACCATTGAGCTGAATATTTTGTGGTTGATTCTCTCCTCATTCAACTTTGCGCTCAGCGTATCGATATCCTTTTTATAATCACGCGAACTCTGAAACAGATCTTTCGGAACAATCTCAGGCCTCTGCCCCCCATCCGCCAAGCGAATGGCCGAAATTTCATCAATCGCCACCATCGTGACCCTGACTAACGGGGGCACTTGCTGAGCAATATCCTTATTGGCGACATCATTCGAATTGTATTCATAATCGGGAGCGATTTCACTGTGAGTATCATCACGCCCTCCGCTCGAAGCCTCCAACGAATCGCGAGGTAGCACGATCAAAGTGACGATGTTCTCCGCAATGGGATTGAGATGGGACTCAAAATCACCTGTCCCTACTCCTGTGAGACCTTGCTTAAACCATTCAGTGAAATCCTGAGGCTCTCCCGCTTCACGCTCCGCCCCTCCATCGGCAAAGACCTGATTGGATTCCGCGGGAGGGCGGAATTCCATGAGCCGATATCGATATAAGGGGGCGATACTATCGAGAAACTGCTTTCTCGGGCGAAATGCCTCATTACTTCCAAAGGACACGAAATACCCCCGCCCATTGAACAGGTTATTCAAATTTCGGTACTTGGTAGAAAACCCGAGAGGGGCCTGAAAAAAGACCGCGTGCCCCACCAGTTCCTGAGAACCGGAAACCGACAATTTGGCATCATCCGCTTTCATCGTCTCAAAGTGCAGCTCGGAAGTCCGATAGTATTTATCAATCAGCCCGTCTTCGTCTTCGTCCTTGAGATCCCAATAGGTGTTGAGAGAAGCTTGTCCCAAGTTCTTCGTCACCAGATCAAAAGCCACCCTGGCTTCACGAAACTGGGTAATGCGGCTTTCCGAATACGTCCAACTTCGCTGAACCTGATCAAGAAGCAGCGTCAGCATCAGCATCAATACGGAGAGAATCCCCATCGCCACCATCAACTCGATGAGCGAGAAGCCACGCCTCCTGTTAGCAACTGTTGTCTTCTTCATGGCGTAAAATCGTGACCCATCTGAACAATGTAGGTCTGGTAGGTTGAAATTGTGGAGCGGTTAGCCTCATCGGACCAGTCAAATTTGTCCGCGAGACCGCCAACTGGAGCGATCTCGATCACAACAGGTCGGATGTATTTATTCACCTCACTGCCTCCTTTTGAGAAAGTCACCCCATCAAACTTAGCTCCCCCCACACTGTCAGGGGCGCTGTCGCTCCCTGCCTTGGGCAAAGTCACCCTGGCCGTGTAGATATGGTCAAAGGATCCCTTAACAGAACTACTGCCCTTACTGTTACCCAGTTCCTCCCCCTGGCCATCGTAGTAGATCTCCAGTTTATTAAATGCCTCAACTGCCGAATTTGTCTCCTTGGCATTGAACGGCGTCATCTGAATTTCATTCAGAATCTGCTGATGAATACGAGCTTGGATAGCCTCGTCACCCGCAGCCCTCATGGTGTCCAACCCCTGAGGCAGAAGCCCCAGAATAGAGACCACCGCGACCGCCGCAATTGCCATCGCGATAGTGACTTCAACCAGGCTGAAACCACCTGCTTCAGTTTTTTTAACTAATTTCATGGGTAAGATTCAGGAACTGAACTCAGGGAGCGAAACGACGGGGGTTCACCACCCGATATTGATAATACTCATCAAGCGAAGCCGTCTCGTCCGTGGCAAAATCCGGCAAATTAGGATTGTTAGGATCGACAAAACGCTCGACGATTGAGGACCCACGATACTCCGCCTGAACGGTATCCAATTCAGGTCGCCACACCCCATACTCCGAATCACTCTCACGACGGGACTGCTTGATCACCTGAGCCCTGAAATGAACCTTGAAGGTATTCGATTTGGTCGTCAGTCGCTGATAGATATTCGTGTAGGTCTTCTCTCTTGAGTTGTCGCCGACGATCGCATGCCTCCTCCAATATTCCCCATCCTTCATTTGATCCACTGTAGGCGTGTAACTTCCTGCGCTGACAACTTTTGGGAGTTCAAGCCAGTCACTGAGCTGCTCCGGAATCAGATGAATGTCACAGATCTCTGTGGCAGATTTAAAGATCTTTTCGCCATCTCCAAAATAGTCAGAAAACTGCTCCAAAGTGGCGCTGTCCATGATCGCCGATCTTAGCATCACCCTCTCCAGAACTTTCCCAAATCCCACACCCCACCTTGCCTTGTAGTCGGTGTGCCAGGTACTCGGGACACACGACATATACTCGGACCGGAAGACTCCGCGCAGCGCTGTCGAACGATCGACATGCAGGAATGGAGCCATCTGATAGTTCATATTCACCTTTCCAGCAGTCGACAGAGGCTCACTGATCGCGTAGGGCTCAACCACAGGCATCCAAAACAAATCCATGATCAGATGATCAGGCGGTGACTCTGCTCCGGGGTGAGTTTTATAATCGTTGCCCTCCACATCAGGACGGAACAAAAGCGTTTGCCAGGGGTCTTGGGACTTGATGCCAGTCGGCAATGAACCAAAGGTCCCCGGTCCCGAAACCATTCGGTTGGGCGAAAAGAATGCAGCTCCACCTGCCTCCCCGCGCCAGGAGGAAGCAAAATAGGGCAGGTCTCTCTCACGGCCTAGATCCGCCCAGTAGTTATCGAGCTCATTCTCCGTCTTGTTGTCAAGATTGCTGATATTCCCTTCGTCCGGCTTGTTGATGTAAGGGCCATCAATCATGAGCCCGACTCCGTTGTCGAAGTCCCCGTAGAACTGAACGTCCTTGGACTTCTCTGTCCCGAACGGCACTGGCGTTCTATTATGATAGGCTGCTCGATTGCGAACTTTCGGCAGATCCGGCACGATCAGATAGTCAGATTCTTTTCGGAAACCCCAGTAGCCGTTACCAACGGAATTCGTCATAGAATGCGCCATCTTATCGTCACCGTCCGTATCGGGATCACCATTGTCGTAATAACGGTGGGGCTCAAAATGTTCACCGGCCCCAATCACCTTCTGGGCCGCGACCAGACGGAGATCGCCATGAGTAACCTCAACTGAACGAACAATATCCCCGGGCCCGATCATGGAGGATAATCCGCCACTTCGATGCACGCCGAGCTGCCCCATCCGACCGTGAGCCAGCCCAGCCTCCGATTTAGTCACTGTTTCGGTGGCGCCATCATACAGAGAGGCCTTGTGTAAATTCGTCCCGACCTTGTCGTTCCCTGGATCAGCCGTCAGGCTCACCCGCTCCAGAAAAGTAAAGCTGTCGCGAATTGGATTGCCACCGCCCCTTCTCAGCTTCCCAAGCATTGGGCCGAACCTGCGCCGATTGCGCCAGCCGTCCCCACCGGCGTCTGCAATAGGCTCAACCGCACTTGGGGCATCCTCGTCAAAATCGGGAAACTCAATCGTAATTTCCTGCAACGGATCACTGGAGCTACTCTCATCATTCAGGGTTCCCTCCGAGCGGTCCCTCCCCGGGAAGAATTTAAATTCAACGTCCCCTCCTGTGAAGTCCAGCGTCGGGGTACTGATTTTAAACGGAATCGTCACCAGATCATACCGGTAGGCGTCGGCCACATCTGACGACGAATTGATGATGTCCCGCTTTCCCCTACCCGTTCCATCGATCGCCCGGACACCGGTCTCCAATTTATTATAAAAGCGATCAATCGGAGTGAGCCGTCCCTTACCTCCGTGGACACTGGCATTCCTCCCCTTGTCATCCCGGCCGGCCTGTCGCACTACATCCGGAAGCGCATGCATTGTGTATTGAAACGGCAGTATTCCGCCATACCGCCGTGCTCCCTGAATGCTCTCGACCCAATTCGTCGCCCACACATAAGTATCGCCTCCACCACTGGCAAACCCATCAGCATCGTGCCCAAAGCCAAGGAACGGCACGGACCCGTCGACGCCCGCAAATGTCATTCCGCCGCTCGTGGCTGTAATTTCAATCTCCATGTCAGGATTGATCGCCACCCACCCCACACTCGGCGTGAACAGATTGAAAAGCATTGCCCCCTGCACCATCCGTTCCGTCGGCTGAAGGCGCATGCCTTGACTTGAAGTCGCAGTGATCAAATCACGATTAAACCGATTGGCAGTCGGGTCGCTCAATACGGCACGTCGATAGCCTGAATCAGCAAAGGCAAGCTGCCAGTTCCAGTTATAAGGCTTAAAGGCCGCCTCATACTCAGCTTTAGAAACATCATCCGTCGCGGTCCTGAGCGTGGTCAGCCAAGTTGGCCAGGTCGCATCAGGTTTTTCTTTATCGATCCCCTTCGGTAATGGAGGCAGATTCAAAAATACTTTCCCATACGGCTCGTACAAAATATCCGTTTGGAAGACATCTTCATCCGGAGGCGTCACCGCCCCGGGAAATCGCCCCGTATTCCACATCCCAGGTTGTCCGGCGCAAATAGCCATGATTTGCGTGCTCGCAAGCGAGTACATCCGACCGAACCCTTTGGTGTCACTAATTTCAATAGGCACTACCTGACCGTGCCCCTTGAGGCCTTCCCCACGCTTTCCCCGGGTCGCATTGCGCCAGTTCGTATACCCCAGGTGATCGTCAGTATTAGTCGGAGAATACCCTCCATCCCTGTTTCGGGCCCCCGTATCCAATACATAGAGGGAATCATCGTAAATATTGGTCGTCCGGATATAGTCAAAAATTTCCGTCAGAATCTGCTCCTGATCAGCCCCATACTTTGATTCAAAACTATCTCCGAAACCGGGGTAATCGTCCTTCATCAACCGGTCCAGGTACTTATAGACATCCTGATTCCGTGAAATGGAGTCATAGTCGTAAGTCGCAGAATCGGCCTTCTCACGCTTGAAGATATAATCAAAATCATTCGTGCCCGAAACGGGTCCGACCGTCGCACAATAGTGAATCAGGCGATCAAACGGAGACAGCTTCCTCTGATAATCAGAGTCACCAGCCTCGGACCGCTCGGTATTGAAAATCGGCCAGATAGCCACCCGGGGCAGATTGAACATGTTCACTTCCGGAGCCCGGCTGTAGGCCGTCAGAAAGAACTTGGATCGCTCCAGGTAGTCCCCCAACTCCGTTCCTGTGATTTCACCACCTTCGGAATCAGGATAAACATGCGGCTCGCGATCAGCGTCCATCACCAGATCATCGATCGACGGATAAAGCGGATTTGTATCAGGAATCAAGCCATCCTTTTCTAAAGGGTCATTCCGATTAATCACTCTCGTGCCGGACTCGGAGCCACCGCCAACCACTCGCGGCACCACCTTAAACAGCTTCTCCATCGCAGCGCGGCTCTGACCCATTGCCTGAAGGCTTGCTAGATTCAGAACATACCCGGGCGCCATGGCCGGACTGAGGTGAGTAGTCGCCGGGTGCCCCGGGTATCGTTGCCACTCATTCTTAGCCGGTTGATGTTTCGCCATCTCCCGATCCATCTTTCCACCCGCGCGGGGCAGATCCCAGGTGGCGCCTCCCACATGAGTGTTCACATTCAATTTGGTAGTCTCATCGTCCGCCCAAAAGGCAAACCGGGCCACCAATGGGTTTTTCTCAGAGGCCTTTCCGTTCCCCGAGAATGCCACAAACTGATACTCCTTTGACCCGCTACTACCCTTCGCCAGACTGCCCAGCGTGCCGTCCGCAAGTTGATAAATCCAGCGAACCGGCATGGGGACGTGCCCGTCAGTCGCTTTAGCAATGACAGCCGCCTTATCTCCCAGCGCTCCACCCTTCACACTCTCTCCATCCGCGTAATTGTAACGAAACCCCTCCACTCCATTATCGTTGAATGTATCCTCGCTATCTTTATAGCCACCGATCCACTTCTCCGGAATAACCGACGCAGTTGGGTTAACGATAGGATAATAGACCCTCTCCCCGCGAATCACCGGCTCATTGAGGTCCACATAATGATCAGGCTGACTGTCCCAGTCCTGAAGATCAGTAAAGTCAGCTTGCACCTCTTTCTCATCATCAGACTTCATGATATCATCGGAGTAGAGCTTGAAGATCCGATCAAACCCCCCGCTCTGGTTCCACGTCCGAATAGCCCCTGGCTGCGAAGCCCAGGCCTTGATATTGCTCGGATTATCACTCACGGTCGTCGCCTCCCGGATCTGAGCGATCACCATATTCACCGCTTGTTCGGCAACCTGCTGGGCCTGCAGACCCTGCGAATAAGTCTTAGATGCCCGATGCTCGTTGGTTGCCAGCGAGAAAAACGTCAGCACCAGAATGGTCGTAAGCGACATCACGGTCAGCACCGTTATCAGCGCAACACCTTTGCGGTTGGAGGGAAAGAGTCGTTGAAATAGACGCTGTTTCGCAATTTTCATGAGTCAGAGGGATAGGGGTTTCCACGCTTAAATCGGCATTCTCTTACTTGAGAAATGTTTTACTATGTAAACTGAAAGAAATACATTGCCATTACAAGTCGAAAATCGATTTCAGGCCATTTTTCTGCCAATACAATGTATTTACACGGGGTTTCTGCCGGCCCGTCCGTTTCTCAGATGAATTTACGGCGCGAGAACATCAGGATTTCCGAAATGAGGCAAGAAAAAACCATCATTTGCCGCCGGGTATCCTCCTCCGGCACGCCTAGCTGAAAACAAGCTTTACCGGCTCATCGCCTGAAGCTGCTCCAGCTCCCTGATAAACCCGGGGTAGGAGGTCTCGATACACTCCACCCCTTTAATCACTGTCTCGCCCTCGGCGAATAGACCCGCGATAGCAAATGACATGGCAATTCGGTGATCTCCCAGTGAATTGATTTCCGCTCCTTTGAGCGTCTCTCCACCCGTGATCTCCATGCCGTCGGCAAACTCCTCAACCGGCACTCCCATTCGGCGGAGATTTTCCGCGACAGCTGAAATTCGATCGCTCTCTTTCACTCGTAATTCCTGCGCATCTTTGATCACCGTGGTACCCTGAGCTAAGGCAGCAGCTACTGCGATGATGGGAATCTCGTCAATCAGGCTCGGAATCTCCTTACCACCAATCTCGGTGGCCTTGAGCAGGCCCCCTGTAATTTCGATTGAACCCATTGGCTCGGCCCCCGATTCATCGATGCGCTCGGTGATTTTGGCTCCCATTCGGGTCATGACGTTAAGGATGCCGATGCGGGTAGGGTTAAGGCCCACTTTATCGATCAACAGCCGGGCTCCATCCCGCGCCGCTGCAGCCACGATCCAGAACGCCGCACTCGATATATCGCCGGGCACTTCAATGTCCCTCGACTCCGGGGTCTGCCCACCCCATATCGAAACGGTATCCCCTTCTCTGATATTCTTGACGAGCAAGTAGTTCAACATCCGCTCGGTGTGATCCCGCGAAGGATGCGGTTCAGTGATGCTGGTTTTACCCTCCGCTCCCAAAGCGGCCAGCATGATGGCGCTTTTGATCTGTGCACTGGCAACAGGAGACTCGTAGTGAATAGCCTTCAATTTATCCCGACCCGTGATCGTAAGCGGAGCCGTGCATCGATCGCCCTGCCCTTTGATTATGGCTCCCATCTGCTCAAGAGGGAGAGCGACCCGTTTCATCGGTCGCCGCGAAAGCGAATCGTCGCCCGTTAAAACGGTCTCAAAGGGGCAGCGAGCCAACATGCCTGACATTAGCCGCATCGTCGTTCCGCTGTTGCCGCAGTCCAGCGCTCGCTCCGGCTTCTTAAATTCACCGCTGCAACCATGAACGCGAATATGAGTGCCACCCGCCCCCAGTTCCTCGATCTCAACGCCCATCGCGGCGAGAGCATTGCGCGTCGAGATGCAGTCTTCACCCGCCAGAAAGCCCGTAATTTCGCAGGGGCCGTTCGACAGTGCCGAAAACAGGAGGGCCCGATGGGAAATACTTTTATCTCCCGGTACCTTCAGTTCAGCTGAGAAATCTTTAACTTTTCTGACGCGCAGGTCGGCCATGGCAACAATTGAGGTAGGCGCCCGGGTCTCAGAGATTTTCTCTGAGCTTACGGGCTTCGGACAGAAAGACGCGAAGCTGATCTCTGTCAAGGGTGTCGAGTGCGTCTTTCCAACTTTCGAGTTCAGTAATCAAAGCTCCGAGGCGGTCTGAAACGGCCTCATGATTGTCAGACAGAATGCCCGACCACATTTCATCCGGTCCGGCAGAGACACGAGTCGTGTCGCGGAATCCGCCCCCGCAGTATTTACCTGACGCTTCGCTTTGCCCCAGCACCACTCGCACCAATGCGGCTGCGACCAAATGCGGTAAGTGGCTGATAGAGGCTACAATCTGATCATGCTCTTGAGGCGATAGCAATGACACGCGAGCGCCAAACGCCGACCAGAACAGCTCTAGTCTTTTCAGGTGTTCACTTCCCGAATCCTCTCCAGTAGGGGTCAAAATCACTGACGCACCAACAAACAATTCTCCGTCTGAGTGCTCCAGGCCCACCTTCTCAGATCCGGCCATGGGGTGACTACCAATAAATCGCCCACCCTGAGATCTCACCAGATCGCCCACTTCATGCTCAACTGTCGCTTTAACGCTCCCCACGTCGGTCACCAACACCTCGCGATCTGCGGGCAGGGAACCAATTTGCTTCACCACTGACGGCATCGCCCCGGTGGGCATGGCCAATATGATGCAATCAGCACCATCAACCGCTTCAGAGACAGAATGGGAGGCTCCATCACCCAGCCCCTCTTCGAGCCGCAAGCGTTCAACCATTTCCGGCCGTCGAGCCCAGGCCCTCAACTCTGTTTCCGGAAAGCGGGATTGGACCGCTCGAATAAGGGAGCCCCCTATCAGACCGGGTCCGAGAACGGCAACACGGTGAAACGGCTGTCCACTTTCTGTGATCAGGGAACCTTAAAGTAGATTTTCTTTCCTGGATTATTGGGGTCAGGAATCTGCACGGGAGTTCCCCGCTTGAGCGCCTCACCCGTAGGATTACCGGCCGAATCGTATTTCTCGACCGAAATCTGACCGAGAGAAGAATTACCGCCGGGAAGAGTCACGGCGAGCGGATTCCCCGGAACAGGATTGGCAAACTGGGTTGGCGCTGCTGGAGCAGGAGCCTTTTTCTTGGCTTCCTCAACCGCGGCATCAGCCGTGTTGCTCGCCTGTCCCTCTATCTCCCTCACATCACGCGGGGCAGCAGGTGCACCGGGAGCGGCAGGTGCACCGGGAGCATTCGCTCCAGTGTATCCAAAGCGTCCACCAGGCTGCTGGCCGGGAGGCAATGGGATTTCTGAACCAGGGACACCATACTGTGCGGGAGGCACGGCAGGGGGCACTTGAACCTGTTGCGAATTATTACTCTGGCAACCACTCAACAAAAACAGAGTTGCAAGCGTTGCGAAGATGGAGCTGATCGGCTCAAATTTCATGTCACGAGATGGGAGAAAACTACAGATTAGTAAGAGGTTAGAAAAACTTTTTAACTTCTCAAGTGCTAAAATACCCTTAATTGAGCTCAAATCTATAAAAATCCCTGACTCAAATTATCACTTTATCCGAATTTCTTTGGTTTTTCTTAAAAAGCTCAAATCTAAGATACTCCCTAAACGGTTTAATCTGCGAGTCATGGTGGCTCAGCAAGCCACCATTCCAAGTGACTAGTCGATCATTTCTCGTCAGGCCCTCCACCTATTTCCCCTTCAGCTCGCGGAATTCGCCACCCGTCTTTCTGACAATTCGGCCCCACTCCTTCGCATCGTCGTCCTTCGGCTCAAACGCGACAAAATGAAGAGGCACATCGCGGCGCAACTCATCCTCAATGCCCTCCACCACCTCCTTAATCTCTTCGTATGGGATATTGCTGTACCCGCTACCACCCCCGGGTCGCCACTGGAAGCTGGCATCTGAAATGAGAAAAATAACATCGGGCCGCATCTGAATCGCTCTCTCCAAAATGCCCACCACCCCAGTGTAATTCTGCACCACCCCTTTCGAGGCAACACTCATGCTCCCGCTGGTTTCCCACTCCTCCTCCACCCAGGTCACCGCCAATTTCTTGTTGCCCGGTGTCGCGGCGATCAACTCATCCGTGAACGGCATATAGTTTCCTGTGAATTGAATCAGCGAAAACTGTGAACTGATCGGCAGAGCCTTAATCATCTTGATTGTCTCCTCCTGAATCTTCTCCAACGGAATTCCCGCGGCATTGGCTTTGCTGACCACACTCGCCGAGACATCAAACAGCAGCAAAATTCGCCCCCCCTGCGCCTTGACCCCAAAAAAGCTCATCCCGTCGCCAGTGCCACCTGCGCCGGTGAGCCCATTCCCCAGGCCTGAGCCAAATCCCGCACTCCCGACCAGGCCGTTGACCTGATCCGAGATCAATTCCGATGGATCCAAAGGCAGCATCTGATCCAAATTTACTTCGGGAAGATCAGGCAGAGCGAATTCAATTGGCCGCGTGCTAATGAGTTTGTCATTGAAAGTCGGCTTCGGTGCCATCGCCTCATGCTTCGCCACATTCATCTTATGCTCTGGAGGCTTCGGAGGAATCTTGACCACCTTTCTCATCTCAAATCGAGCCTCTGGGCGACGGAAATGCTTGGCCACGGTCCAAAGACCAAACAGAACAAGGGCAATCAGGTGGACCACCACACTCCCAATGATGACCGAGCTGATCAAGGCCCTGCGATGAGAGCGCGCTTTGCCCTCGGCTGATCGCGATGATTTCCGACGCTTCTCCCGCTTGGGCTTGGGCGAATCAGGAGTGAGTTGAACGGAAACTTCACTCATCGCCACCTCCCGCCAGCGTGACGCCGGTGATCCCAGCCTCTGCAATCGCATTCAATACATCGACGAGACGCTGATGCCGCACCGTATCGTGAGGAGCGATCGTCACCAGCGCGTCTGACTTGGCATTCTCCGCTGACCTTCGAAAGCGTTCTAACACGCCCCGAAGTTCCGGCAGAGATGAGCTCCCCGGCGAATCGAGATTCTGCTCGTTGAGCACCACCTGACCATCGGGTTCGATGATAACTCTCGCTTCATCGGGAATATCCACAGATTCCTCCTGAGACACCTGCCCAGGAAGCCCCATCGGGATGTCACTCTCCGGAGTGACAGGTTTTGCTGAGACCATGAAAAAGACCAACAGAAGGAAGACCATATCAATCATAGGTCCCATCTGCATCTCCACCGTCTGATGGCGTCTCTTTCTAACTCGCTTCATTTTTCACATCGAAACCTGAGCCACCCACTCAACAAGGATGGGTGAATCGGTTAATCGCTTCATTTTCCATACACACCAAATATCAAATCGATCGCTCCCACCTCCGTCGCCATGTTCACAAACTCCCGAATCTTTTTCGTGGGAGTATCCTTGTCCGCCCTCAGGTATATCTGCAGCGGTGGAAAATCTTTGAACTTAATCCGGAGATGAGCCAACACCGCTTCGCGGCTGGCCTGTTGATCACCTATGTAGTAGTTCCCTTTCCCGTCTATATTGATAACCTCGCGCTCCGTTCGCTCGGGAGCCACGGCACTGACCGCTACAGGAAGTTTCACCGGTACATTCAACTGTTGCTCCGTGATTTTCTGCGTCACCATGAAAAAGATGAGGAGAAGGAAAGTCATATCGATCATCGGAGTGATCTGAAAACTCACCTCATCCAAGGGTCTTTTTCGGCGCCTTTCCATCAATCAAGCCTCTTCCGATTCGACCGCTGTTTGCGCAGGATCAGCGGCCCCTTGTAGCCGGATCTCCCCCGAGAGAATATCGATCGCGAAACTGGCGCGCTTCTGAACGTTTGTCATTACGCCCTGGAGTTTGTCGCGAAAGAAAAAGTAGAAGAACATCGCAGGTATACCCACAATGAGACCACCCGCCGTTGTCACCATCGCAATCTTGATCCCTCCAGCGAGCTGTTTAGGATCACCCGCTGTCGTCGCCAACTTATCAAAAGCCTCGATCATGCCCCACACAGTCCCTAACAGACCAACCATTGGAGCCAGTGTTGCGAAAATATTCAAGTAATTCACCCATACCATTTGCCGATGCTCCTCCTCATCCAGGACCTCAGCCGCAGCATCCATCATACTGGCCTTGTTGGAGAGATCCCTCTCGAAGTTCACCTTCAGGAGAGCCCCTGACATCACCTTTCCGAAGACACTGGGATGAGATTCACAAGCGCTGTAGGCTGACGAAACATCGTGGCCAGCCATCGAAGCATTGACTCGGTCAACCAGCTCCTTGGGGGCCATTTTATCCCGGCTGATTTGAATAAAGCAATACACGGCAACAGCAATGGTCCCGATCGAACAAATCAGCAGGATATGCATGAAATTTCCGCCCTGCTTGTAGAGATCCAGCGCCGAGATATTCTCAGTCGGCACGCCCTCCTCACTACTCGCATCCTGAGCACCGAGCGGTACCAGAGCGAGAAAGGTCGATAGCAGGAGCGCCGCCAGAAAGGCTCGAGGGATTGGGTGCATACGAATCATAGTGTCTTGTTTTACAGATTTTCAGGAGTGTCGGAAAGCCGGCTGAGCCGAGCAGATGACTCACGGCTCACTTCCGAATTTGGATAAAGCTTCGTCAAATCGCGGTAGACATCAGCCGCTCGCGTCCGGTCCTCGCCAAACTCATAGACTTCCCCGGCGGCCAACAGGCCTCGGGATGCCGCGCCCTCACGCGAGGCGTGAAACAAATGCGGCCAAAGAAACTGATCGATAGTCGAATGATAGAGTCTATTTCTCTCCGGCCGAACCTCATCATCCTCGTCCCACCGAGGATGCTCTTCCTCCAGCGCCTCAAGCTTGGCGAAGTCGGCTTGAGCGAGCAGATACTTCACCTCGATCAACAACTCAGGATCCTCAGTTTCACTGGCGAGAACGAGAGCTTCTCCGGTCGCCCTCTCTAACTCACCCAGAGCGATCAAAGCCTGAAGGCGCCCCCGTTTCGCTGCGGCAATGTCCCCCGGGCCCCATGCCCGCTCGGCCACACGCTCAAACAACCTGAGGGCCTGTTCTCCGAATCTCTCCGGATCATCGCGCAGAAGAGAGTGTGCGTAAGCAATCCCCCAACTTGCTGCCCGGGAACGCGGGCGGTGGAGGTGGGCAAAACAAAGGTCCCACCACCGCTTCGTTGTCTCGACGTCGAGTTCCGAGCGCCGTTCGAACTGATCCTCCTCCCCTGCCTCAAAATCAAACTCCACGTATTCCACACGATCCATCGGAATGGTTCGGCTGGCAGAGGACTCACCTCTCTCACTAACCAAAGAGAAAGTCACAATATTATCCGTCAACGCCTCGATCTCACATGCAGCTGATTCTCCGTTCTTCAGGAAAATCACATCTTGAGCATCTGCCGCCCCTCCCAATGAGAGAATGACAAATGCAAAAATCCGCCAGCCTGGATACTTCATAAGTCGGCCCCCTCCTCTTCAGGCTTCGGATCTTCATTCGGAAAAATCCGGCGCAGACGAACCACTTTCTCCTCCGCTTTCCCCATCTCCTCGAACCGTCGCAAATCATCCCTGCCCACGAACTCTTCGTAGGTCTCCAGGGCCTCACGTCTGAGGTCCATTTGCTCCAACACCTGCCCCCGCTCCCAGTAGGCTCTTGCATTGAGTTGTCCAAATTTTCCGTAGGCTACGTAGACCCGTTCGAAATACACGATCGCCTTTTCCCAGTCAC
>CAXBHX010000024.1:0-76326 GCA_963975655.1 uncultured Verrucomicrobiales bacterium | reverse complement strand
CGATCTCAACACCACCAATATCATCCTGGTCGGGGACAACGGAACGCCAGCCCAAGTCGTCCAGGCGCCATTTGGGCCCACCGGGGCGAATGGAAATTCCAAGGGCGATCTCTACGAAGGTGGTATTCACGTGCCCATGGTCGCCCGCGGTCCATCAGTACAGGCCCCCGCTGGCAGCACGACCGACAAACTGGTCCACGTGGTCGATCTCTACTCAACCATTCTCGAACTGGCCAATGTCCCCGTGCCTGCCACCGCCGTTGATTCCAACAGTATCGTTCCGATTCTTTCTGGCAACGACACCGCTGACAGACAAGTCATCACCGAGGCTTTCGGAGTCGGCGCCTTCGGAGAACCAGGCCGCTCCCTTCGTCTCGGAGCCTACCCTGACTACAAGCTGATTATCCACGGCGACCCTCTCGATACCCAGGACGTCCCTGAGTTTAAGTTCTACAATATCGTCACTGATCAAAACGAAGGCTCTCCCATCGATGTCGGGACTCTCACCGGGGATGCACTGCTCGCTTACAACGCCATGGTGGCGTTGGATCTCGAACTCGGCGGCGGCTACAGCGATCTCCCTTCCGGACCTGAGGACACCCTCTACATTCAACTTCCTACTGGCGGCGGTCCTGCCAGCGTGCCGGCAAACATGAACATCGGTCCCATCTCCATCACCGTCGATGGAGTGACTGCTTCGTATAGTTCCAGAGTCGACAGCACCGAAACGGCCGACCGCTACTGGGTGAAATGCACCGTGCCACAAGCGGCCTCCTACACTTCAGCGACAGTCACTTTCACCAACAACCCAAACACCGGTGACGCCCGCGTGTTCGACTCCATTCAAATCATCATCGCTCCCTAGAATTTTGCTGACTCGATTCCAAATTGTTTTTGCAACAGCGACGGCATCCCGCCTCGGTGGGATATTGGCGTTGGTGCTGCCGACGTTAGCGATGGCCCCGGTGCAGGCTGAAACCCTGACGCTGGAAATTCGCCACCTGTGGAACAACCAGCCGCTATCCATACCCAGTGCAGAAATCAGCACCGACGCGGGCGAACGCATCAACCTGACGCGTCTGGCCTACCTTCTCAGCGAGCCCAGGCTGAAGCGCTCAACGGACTCCGGGCCATTGATTCGCTCGGATTGGTTTGCCTTCGTCGATGCGACCGATTCCGTTTCGAGGATCACGATTTCAGGCATACCGGCCGGCTCCTACCAAAGCCTGCAGCTTCACCTCGGTCTCGACGAGCAGACTGATCGTGCCGACCCGAGTCAATACCCGGCGAAGCACCCGCTCAACCCCATAGTCAACAACCTCCACTGGTCACCGCAGGGGGGATACATCTTTGTCGCGCTCGAAGGCCATGCCAGACCTGATGGGGCTTTTTCCTATCACTTAGGAAACCCGAGAAATCGAGTGACCTGCGAAATCCCTGTCGCGTTCCAGATCAACTCCAGGGCAGCCAGCCCAATCACCATCAGGCTCGATTTTCACCTCGATCGTCTTTTCAATACCGAGACGCCTCTGGCGACCCAGGCGCAGACCTCGACCCACTCGCGCGAGGGTGATCCGCTTGCTGAGACACTGAAGAAACGCCTCGCCACAGTATTCACCGCAAAAGTTTCGGCATCGTCGCCGAGCCTCACGGGTGACGAGGCCGAAGACAACAACCAGACCCCGGGAGACCTCGTCGGCACACCCTACCCATTCCGGATTAAAAAGGGTTTCCCCATTCCCCCACTGCCAACGGACTACCCGCTGACCAACGAACGCGTCGCCCTCGGTCGCCAGCTTTTCCACGAGACGCAACTGTCGCTCAACGGTGAGATTTCATGTGCCAGTTGCCACCATGACGAAAACGCTTTCGCCGACTCGAACCGCCTCTCATCCGGTGTGGACGATCGAGTGGGAACACGTAATTCAATGCCGCTGTTCAACCTCGCCTGGAAGTCATCGTTTTTCTGGGATGGCCGCGTCAGTTCTCTTCGGGAACAGGCTCTAGTGCCCATTCAAGATCATGTAGAAATGGACGAGACCCTAGAGAATGTCACCGCCAAGCTCGCGGCACACCCAGCGTATCCCGCGCAATTCCAGAAAGCCTTCGGCAGCCCGGAAATCACCGCTGAGCGACTCGGCATCGCCATCGAACAATTCGTCCTCACCTTGACTTCCTTCGACTCCAGGTTCGATCGCGCTACCCGCGGCGGGGAACCGCTCAGCGAGCAGGAAAAACGCGGATTCGAACTGTTCATGACCGAGTATGACCCGCGCCGTCAGCAGTTCGGTGCCGACTGTTTTCACTGCCACGGCGGTGCGTTATTCACTGATCACCAGTTTCACAACAACGGCCTCAGACCGACCGACGATCACGGCCTCGAAACAGTGACAGGCATAGACACTGACCGCGACAAGTTCGTCACCCCCTCGCTGCGCAACATCGCCCTCACTGCTCCCTACATGCACGACGGTCGCTTTGCGACTCTGGAGGAAACCGTGGCTCACTACACCTCTGGCGGCGTTCACCGAAGTTCGACCCTCGATCCAAATCTTGCCAAACATCCCGAAGGCGGCGTGCCGCTGAACGAGTCGGACCGGGCCGCCCTCGTTGCATTCCTTTATACCCTGACCGACGAGCAATACCTGACTTCAGAATCGCCTTCAGAACTTTCCAGAAAATGAAAAGATTACTCATCGCCCTGCTGGCCTGCCTCTCCCTTGGACAGAATCTTTCTGCCCAGGATGAAGCCGCGGGATATTTGCGCTTCAACACCGAGCCCGGCGAAGACACCGTCGCGTGGCATGATCCGGCGCGTTTCCTCGATGTGCCTTTCGTTTCCCAGATCGCCTACCGCGGCATGGTTGGCAGCGCCACCGGAAACGAGATCACCGTGAGCGATCTGCCCATCTGGACGCCTGATGCTTTCGCCACCGACTACTTCGTCGAGATCGTCAGTGGAACCAATGCAGGAATGCGGTTCACCATCAGCGCCAATTCGGCCAACAGCCTGAGCGTCAATCTCGACGGCGGCAGCCTGGCCGGCATCGCCGCCAATGTTGAGATCATCGTCGCCCCGTTCTGGACCCTGAATTCGCTTTTTCCCGAGGGCCTCAATCTGACCGCGACGACGGAGATCCTCTTCGCCCCAGATTTCGCCATCACCTACGTCTACCGCAGCGATCTCGGCCGCTGGATCGACACGGCCGACACCGCCACCGATGTGGGCGACTATCTCATCCCACACGATGTCCAATTGGTGATTCGCCAAAGCGCGGCCACACCGATCAAACCTTTTGTCTGGGGATTTCATTCCCCGACGCCTCCGCTCCAGGCCACCATCAACTACCTGCAGGTGGGCAACAACGATTTCGCCAATGGCTTCAACCTCACCACCAGCGCAGGCTCACTCGGCATCGATTCTACCGGTGCCGACGGGGAAACCAACGAACCTCAACATGGAGGTAACGCCACGACCGCGTCGGTGTGGTTCAACTACACCGCATCGCAGAATGGCTCTCTCACAGTCACAAGCGAGAACTCCGCTTTCGATACCGTCCTGGCGGCCTATTCCGGCGCCGCTGTGGGCAGTCTGACGCCGCTCGGCTCCAATGACGACTCGGCCACGGGAACGTGGAGCGAGCTCACCTTCCCGGTCAGCGCCGGCCAGACCTATCGCATCGCACTCGACGGAAAGGGCGGCGCCACCGGAACCGGTTACCTGAATTGGGTCTTCTCCGACGTCGCCGCGGCGACCACGATGGAGAACTGGGCGGCGGCGAACCACGGACTGAGCGGTGATGCCTTGCTCTACTCGGCCGATGACGATGGCGACACGCTCACATTGCTGGAGGAATACGCCTTCAATCTCGACCCTACAGCGAACAACATCGCGGTTCTAGTGTCCGGAACAGGCACATCAGGATCACCGCTCATTCTACTGGAAGGTGATCGCCTCGAGGTCGAATACCTGCGACGGAGGAACGATTCAAGCCTGACCTACACGGCGCAATTCAGTAGCAACCTCCTGACGGGCTACGCCGCTGCGACCGAAAGCGAGACCGTTACCATCATCAGTGCTGAATTCGAACGGGTCGTGATCCGCGATTCAGAGACGACCGATACGGCGACCGCCAGATTTGGCCGAGTCAAACTGGAGGCCACTACCCCTTGAACCCCATCATTCCCCCTGTAACAATTTCCACGCCAAGGAGGGAGTAGAGCGTGAATCCCGGAAAACACACTTTCACCATGACTACTCCACCCGCAGCGCTCTACTCCTCTTCACAGTCTCCAGCCCAGTCAGAGTGGGAGCCTCAATCCCCTGATCCACAACGATTTCGCCGTAATCCTTCAAGTAATTTTCCCGTTCCTGACCTTGCTATCTAAACAAATATTAACTAATGTTCCCTATTTTTAGCTGGAACCCCTCTTCTCCACCTCGCCCCTGAACGCAATGAACCGAAAAAGCTTCTGCCTGACCTTCATTACAGCACTATTCGCCATGGGCGTGAACGTTCAGGCCCAAACCAGCGTTTCCACCACCCCGGTCGGGTTTGTTTCCACTGAGCTACCTGCTTCTGGATTTACCTACCTGGGAGTCAGCCTGACCATCCCTCCGGCACTGACCAGCTCGACCACCACCTTGGAGGACGACGCGGTGGATGTTGGAATTGATCTCACTGCACTGGACGTTAACAAGGCTTACGCCATGGAGATTGCCGACGGGACCCACGAAGGCTATACGGCGGATATTGATTCGTGGACTGGGCAGATCATTACGCTTACGGAAGACATTGAGGCAGGTGGAATTGATCCCATTGATTTTGACGGAAGCCGGGTCTGTATTCGTGAGCTGCCAACAATTGACTCTATCTTCGGCGCCGATAACTCTGCCGGTTTAAAAGCAGGAACACTCGCTACAGCCGATACGATCTACCTGTATGGCGCAGGAGGGTTCACGCGGCATTATTATTTTCCTGGCGGGTTTGGATTAGATCCCGGCTGGCGTGACGAAGACGGCGATTATTCAGGTTCCACAATCCTCCACTTCGGTGACGGCTTGGTCATTAACACCAGCGACACGGAAACAAAGGAAATTGTAATCAGCGGCAGCGTCAAACTGGGACCGACCAATGTGCCGCTTTACGAAGGCTTTAACCTTGTCTCCAATCCGAGCCCTGTCGAAGGCAGACTCACGTTAGCAAACAGCGGTATCAAAGAAGGACTGAAAGTTGGAACCGCAGCGACCGCCGATGTAGTCTACATCCCCTCGTCATCAGGCGGGTTTGACAAATATTATTACTTCCCCGGCGGCTTCGGCTTGGACCCAGGATGGCGAAATGTTGACACCGGAGTATATTCGAACGATACCCCCCTTCCCGACGCAGGATCGTTTTTCATTGATCGGCAAAGTGGCCCAAGCAGTGTCATGATTGCAGAGGATTTGCCGAATTAGTTTGAGGATTCCTATTCCACGATTCGCGGAAAAACATGACTAACAAAATTCTCAAGAAGCCCCTGGCACGGGCGATTCAGGCTTTGATCGGAACCAAAGTCGCTATTGTGACTTTGACGATTTTGGGAATGTCGTCATTTTCAACGCACGCCGCGCTGATTAAGGTAACTAACGTCAATAGCGGGACTAATGGCGGTTACGCATTTGTTGATTCAGGCGACTCATTTTTGGCTGATCCACCTGGGAAAATATTTTTCGGAGGATTCTCCTCGACCTACACTACCGCCGCCGCCATTCAAACAGCCTTTTACAACGATTTTTCCGCTCTGACCTCCGACTTCATCTCTATTGGGAATGTTGGGGTGGAGTCAGATACTCTAGGAGGAGTCCAAGGGCTTCATGACTCCTCATCATCAGGCTTGGATTCCACTGCTGTTGTCGGGCGGTTTTTTGCCATCTGGTTGACTGTCTCAGGAACAATCAACGATACCAATACGGAGCATTTAATTTACTTAACATCGGAAACCTTTGCTAGCGACCCTGCTTCTCCGGCCCCTGAGAATGGGTACACCGCGACTATCCGCCCTGGCGTCAATGGCAACGGGACTCTAGCGGTCGGTGGCGTGGGAGCCTTTACGCGCGACTACGGGACCGTTGGAGATGAGGCTACCTTCAATACTGTCGCCATTCCCGAACCCTCCAGCTTTCTGATTCTGGCAGGCCTGGGTTTCGTTGGCCTGATTGTCCAGAGACGACGACGCTTATATCAGAATTGATTTAGCGTATTCCTCTCTTTGGCCTAGTTCAATTTACTACTGAGGCACCCATTTCCCTTTGAGACACTACCCATTTCTCAGGGGTAGAACGTCTATTTTTCCCATCCTCCCTAATATGAAAAAAAATTGGGGTATCGCCGTTGGATTGCTTACGCTTCTATTAATCGCAGGTGGAGCCACTTTTGCGAATCGGCAAGCCCTGGCCACTGCTATCAAAGGCCAGCGTTCGTCCCAACATTTAAAAAAAGCAGAAAAGGCCGAGAGAGCCGGAAATTTCAGCGATGCCCAACAGCTTGCTAATGCCGCTTTCCAACTCAATCCCAGCAGTCTGGAAGTCCTCAGGTTCCTCCTCACCACAAGCCTTCGAAATTCCGAAGGCCGGGTTCTGAGTGTCGCCAACTCGATATTTATTCATCCTGGCGCCACCGCTGAAGATCGAGCCCGTTGCCTGGGCATCTACCTGGCGGCCCGGGATTTCCGGCTATTCCGAAGTCAGCTCGAAGCGCTCTCCGAGGCCGATATGCAGAACCCTGACATTAAATACCTCTTGGCAGGCTACTTCGCTGGCCAGGGCGATGCCGATGCTGCCATTCAAATTCTCGAAAAAGGGCCTGACAGCGATGCCCGTTTCATGATGCTTCGGACGAAGCTACTTTCCCTCTCACCCGACGAAGCCAAAAGAATCAGCGGTCAGAAGGAGTTGGCCAGATTGATAACCTCCCAGGATACGGCAATTTCCACCTCGGCGCTCCGTCAAATCCGAAGCATCCCGGTCGACTACTTAGAGGTTGAGATCCTCAAACCCGCCGCCGACCTGTGGCGTCAACTTCGAGGAAATAGCCATCTAGCGGCCGAGGACCTGCTCGCGCTAAGAACCCTTGAATATTTAGAGGTCGGAGACCCCGAAGCCCCCGAAAGCAAAGCGATCGCTCAAAAAACCATCTCCGAGCTGGGTCCTACCCACCTCATCGCAGCAGGCAACTGGCTCATTAGTGTGCAGCAGTGGGAGACGGCTTACAACTTTGCCACGCAATTCAAGGGTGACGCTGATGATCCCAAAATTTTAAGAGCCTTGTTTGAGATCCAACTACAAGCCCTGGAAGCCACCGAACGCTGGGAGGAACAACTCACCCTCCTCAACGCTCCGCCCAGCGGAATCCCCCCCATGCGCCTCTCTCTTTCCCGGTCCTTTGCCGCAAAAAATCTCGGAAAGCAGTCCGAAGCCAACCGCCATTGGCAGGAGGCCTGGCGCCAGGCAGAGCTGGGGGGACAACATCGCAACTCGTATCTGGACCTTTACCAATGGGCCAGGCGGACCAACGAACCCGAACACGCCACACAGGCCCTGATCGAAGCCAGTAAAAGCGTAGTTGGAATGCTTCCTCCTACCGGTGAATTGACGCAATTCATGTCCTACCTGGCAGAAAATGATCGTGGTGACGACCTTGCAGAGCTGACCCACCATATCATTCGTCGGGAGACCTTCAGTATGCCCTTGGTCAACAATGCCATTTATCTGACCGAAATAACGGGGACTCTGGTACCAGAAGCAGAGACATTGATCAAACAAATGGCTGAGAGATCTCCGAATACCACGGGCCTCCTGACGACGCTGATTCTGTTACAGATCAATCGCGATCAGATTTCAGAAGCCTTCACCGTAGCGGAAAATCTGGCCAATCGAATCGAAGTCGAAAAGCTTCCCGCCGCGGAATCGGTGATTATCGCGGGAGCCTACCGCCTCGCGGGGGAGGAAAACCAGAAAGCAGAGCTCAATTTGGAACAGAAGCTTGAGTCGCTGATGGAGGTCGAAAAACGTCTTTTTCAAAAGTGGTTCGAGAAAAGCGAATTGGCAGAATAACATGATGATGAACAATCTATCTTCGCCATCGCCTGGACTCGCGGTCAGAGCATAGCGAAGACTGACACACCTACAATTTCAGTCACACTGCCCGAGAAAAACGCGTTCTTTTCAACATTTCGGGAAGTCACATTTTCGGCGCAACCCCTAAGGAATTTACTACGACCGACGCGTCTCACCAGCTGAAGCGATAGTGATTTCAGAAGGAACCCCCAAAGCTAAGGACGTCCCGGCCCCTTGCCTTTTCCTTTCCCTTTGCCACCACCGACGTGATCGATTTCGCCATCCCCGTCCCGATCTTCGCCATAGGGCATACCGCCTTCGAAAAAGATGTCCTCGCGCCGTCCTTCCTGAACGTGCTCTGAATACACTTTTCGCTCTTCAGTTTCAGCAAACCTCTCATTAGCCGCTAGCAATGCGGTCTTCAGATTCTCGGCAGAAGCCGTCAGAGGCAGTTGCCCCATCACTTCACCCGTCTGCCCAAACTCATCGGCACGGATAATGACATAGCCCGTCTTGGCGCTTGTTTTCTCAATCACATCACTCCAGTTAGCATCGGTCGCAGAGCTTCCAAAATCGAGGTGATAGCGGCCAGTGAATTCACCCGAAGCAAAGATGGGCTGAAGAACCTTTCGAATGCGACTTTTCTCGGAGTCCGGCGCCGCCACAAAAAGGAGTAGCCGCTGATCCCCTGATGCCACATTCAAGGCTTGGCGGAACGTATGAAAATCCTGAAGTGTCATCTGCTCATCAACACCCTTCGGCCGATAACTCCTGGCAATCTGATTCATCCCGTCGACCACATCGTTTGACGATCCTGGTGCCGCTTGCGGTCCTCTTCCTGAAGAACCCAGTACCATGGCAGGACTGCGACTGGAGCCGGTCAGTCGTTCCTCCCCATCGGGGGCCAGAATACAGAATGCGGTATTCTCAAAGCGTCCATTCAAGAACGACCTCACTAGATCTTGATGCTCTTTGCTTTCATAGGATTCCAGTCGAACACAGACAAACTGGCGGGTGGCTTCGATAAATTCTTTTTGCGAGAACAAACTGTTCTGCGTCTTGGTGTAACCGGGTCAGAACACTCCTGAGATACCTGAACACGTCGCCGCGGCTGCCATAAAGAAAATAGGCCGATTCGACCTTGCCGCTTCTGCACGGGCCGTATCCCACGTGGTGTACCACATGATCCCAGCCTCGCCAACAGGTTGAGAACTGGCACCGAGATCGCTCGGACGTGCCGGCCCTTGCGAAAAGGCTGCAGTCGATACAAAAAGCAGGCAGAGAGCTAGGAGAGGAGACTTCATGCGATATCAAACCAGAATCTCCCCGAAAGGTTTCGGATTTTCTACCTCTTTGAGCAATCTCCCTATCCTAACCGAGTCTCTCATCTCCCTCCCAAACGCTCACACGCTACATAGGAGCAGCCTGGGACGAATGGGCGAGGACACCACGGTCCCATTCGGGGCCCTCTACCCCATCAGCTTCCCATACACCTTGTAAGCGGTGAGACAGGCAAGAACGCAGGAAACTACGAAGCCGAGAACCGCGAGCCCCAGAATGGGCCGAGGCACTTTTCGGTCTCCGACGAGTTCTTTACGGGTCCCCAGATAGATCAAAGCGGCTGCCAGGGCGGGTATTCCAAGCACCGTCAACGCCTGAGCAATTGTAATCAACAATACGGTACTGCCCTCGCTGGCGAGCGACATCATCGCCACTCCCATTCCAATCAGCAAACAGACAGCAGTGAGATGAACCGGCCATTGATCGGTCAGCTTGGATCCTTTCCCAAGTGCATCAGACATCACGGTGCCTCCGATCATTGCGTTCACGAGAAACGAACTCAAAGCTCCGGCGAGAATACCGGCAGAAAAGACGATCCTCGCACTGGGTCCGAACAAGGGTTCGAGCTGCGCCGCGACGTCTCCCACCGATGCCAGAGCCACCGGCTCAGGATTCCCGTGAAACACCCGGAAAGCGGTCAACAAAATCGCGCAGGTCATCATGCCCAGTACGGAAATACTCACGATAGAATCCAAAAGTCCTTTTCTAACATCTGGAATCCCCCACCCCTTTTCCTTCACCAGGTAGGCCTGATAGAAGGCTCCCGCGACTGAGAAAGTCGTTCCTATCATGGCAAGTAAAGGAAGCAACTCCCGGGGCTCACTCGAATGAACCGGCACGAACTCGCGCGGAGTCGTAAAGGCTACTGCCAGATTGATAAGAAAAGCCACACTCATCAATCCGATGAGGAGCTTCATGAGACCTTCAACCGACTTGTAGAGGTCTCGCAGCAAATAGAGGCACCCGATGATTCCTCCGTTAAAGATCAGTAGAACAAGAAGGCGGGATGGCCCTGAAAGGGCCCCTTCAGAGCGCATCGATTCGATACCTCCGATCAGGGCGACATTGTTGGACGATTGAAACAGGGCAATCAAGATGAAGAGGATCCCCCCAACCAGCATCGCCACGGGTCGCCCCAACCTTGCCGACAACTCGTCGCATAAACTACCCTCGTAAACAGCTCCAAGCCGGGCTGACAAAGCTACCATCGCGATCATCAGAATGACCGACACGACGACCACTGGTACCCCCAGCAATCCGAACGAGGCCCCTACTTTCGAACTGGTCAGAATAGAGCCCGGGCCTAATACAACCGCTGCCACAATAATGGCGGGTCCGATGGATTGGATCAGTCGTCTCATAGTATCTCTCTTTTCAGTGCATTCCGGGGATTCAGGTCAATGAGCTGTCGTATTTCAGAATCACTCATCCCCAGGTATTCTCTCAAGTTCTCCTGAAGTCGCGGCATGGTGAGCGTAGAGCCTGCCAGATTCGGTGAGCCCGGACGACGGGCAACGCCCTCCGCATCGACCTCGACGTCGCTCCCCGACAAAGTATGAGTTCCCGGCCCCATGGTTGCAGCAGAAATCGAATCTGTCACCATGATGGCACGATCAACTCCGACAAGGTCGAGATAGTTTCTGAGCGCAAAGAAATCCACATGATGCCCGTCAGCGATAAAGCAGGTCCAGAGACGATCACGCAAACTCAGGACACGCTGAACTATATTGTCGTGCCTA
This sequence comes from uncultured Verrucomicrobiales bacterium, assembly GCA_963975655.1. Classification (GTDB taxonomy): domain Bacteria; phylum Verrucomicrobiota; class Verrucomicrobiia; order Verrucomicrobiales; family DEV007; genus Arctic95D-9. The sequence goes on along the minus strand of CAXBHX010000024.1, from coordinate 65,148 downwards.
GGAAGGCTGACAGGACAGCCATTTCCGAGATGAGTCACCATACTGAGCCCCTGATCAAGGGCACAGTGTAGTTCGTCTAGACTGGCATTAGTATGACCGGCAGACACCACTACGCTCAGATCCGTCAGATACCGTGTCACCGCACCACCAGCATCCATCTCGGGAGCCAGAGTAAACAGGCGGATCAGTCCGCCTGAGGCATCAAAAAGGCGTCTCGCGTCTTCCCCGTTTGCCCTCTTCACCTCATTGACTGGATGGGCCCCGATAAAGCCCGGCTCTGGACTCAGGAACGGCCCTTCGACATGGAACCCTGTGATCATTCTCTGCGCCAATGGATCCTTCTCGCGCAATTCCACCAGATTCCGCAACTTCTCCTCAAGGCGGCCGACTGAGTCTGTAATCACGGTAGCCAAAATGGAATCGACACCATCTGCCTCGAGGGCCTGACATGCAGTATTGAGCTGTTCACCCGTCAGGTCTAACGAACAGAAATCTGTCCCCGCATAACCATTCACCTGGAGATCAAATGGCTTCACAGCAACGATGCGGCTCCTTGATCCAGAAAGAGATGGCAATCCGGATGGGTCTGTAATATGGACGCCGGCACTTCAGGTGTCACCGGTCCGAGAAGAGCAGCTTTTACCGCCTCCGCTTTCCTCACGTCAGGCACCGTGCAAATGATAGTGCGGCTCTTCATGATCTGCTGAATCGACATGGAGATCGCCTGCTTCGGAACCGACTCCAGGTCAGGGAACCAGCCTTCACCCAATTGCTGCCGACGACAGTCAGCATCGAGATCGACTACCAGGTAAGGTCTTTTCGTCTCAAAGTCTGCAGGTGGATCATTGAATGCCAAATGCCCGTTTTCACCAATACCGACAAATGCCACATCGACGTTGACTTCGGCAATCAGAGCACCAACCCGATCGCACTCAGCATGGGCATCTATTTCCCCGCTCAAGAAGTGGAATGCCTTCAAAGGAAGAGGCAACGCACTAACAAACCGCTCCCAAAGATACCGCCTGAAAGAAGCGTCATGCTGAATGGGAAGCCCGATGTATTCATCAAGATGAAATCCGGTGATAGAAGGCCAACGAAGTTCCTTCTCAACCAGGCTGGCTAACACCTCAAATTGCGAAGCTCCTGTCGCGACAATGATTGAAGCCTCACCGGAGGAGCCCATGACCTCCCGAAGAATCTCGGAGCCGGCTTCAGCCGCCGCAGCTCCCATCTCCGCCTTTGATTCAAATACTTGTGTCTTCATTCGGAAATTGTTTTGCGACCAGATTCTCGTGACGCTCTGTCTGCTCTACCCAGACGCTCCGAGCTTTACCCCAGCAAAGCCCCGATACAGAATCGACATGGACTGAATTACCGGATTTTCCAATTGGCATCAACAGCAATCCCTACTCAAACAAGGGATGCGTTATCAAATATCAGCGCGAACGACGATTCATGACAGAATGAATGAGATAATATGATCGCCATTCTGTGCCATTTATTCTAGTTTTTGCCTCCCGTCCCTCCCGCTTCCGGCTGCAGTTCAATGCTGCCGGTGGTTGCACGGACGGCAACAAGATCTTCTCAAACTATGAGCAACGTCGAAAAACTGCTACGCAAAGGTCTGGACGAGACTCCTGACAGCTGGGATCTCAGGATCGAGCTCGCTGAAAAACTCTCCGAATCCGGCCAGACAGATGAAGCCGCTGCTCTCATCGCAGATGGCACCGGAGTTCCCGCCAACGAGACCCAACTCCATCAAGCGCTCGAACTCGCAGGTGGTCACACCAATTCAGGCAACTGGGACACCATTCTCATGGCTTTCTCGGCTGAGCATCCCACCAGTGGATACGCTCACCGCATCATCGCCTCTCATCTCCTCGTCCTCGATGACCCGACCAGAGCCAAGAAGCACTACGATACCGCCGTCGCTCTTGAAGCCAGCTACGCCGATCCCGATTTTGAGGCTGTGATCGCCGCTCACGATTCCACTTCCGATTCAGCGGAAGTCGAACACGTCTCCGCTAAAGAAGAGGAACAAATCGCCGAAGCGGTCGTCACCGCCGTCCCCATCGATACGATGTCGGTCTCAGTCTCCGCTGAAGACAAATCGGAGAAGGCCGCCGCAGGCTCGGAGCCCGTCACACCCAAATCTCTCAGACCTCCCGGATCCGAAGACGAAGACGAAAAACAAGAAGAAGCGGCCAGTCATGCGGCCCCTGTCCCCGAAGTGCACGAGGTCCACCCTGAAGAGGTGCCTCATGAATTTGAAGTCGGCGAAGAGGAAGGCCACGACCGCTACCTTGTCACCCAGGAAGGCACCGCCATCCACGCCGCCACAGCAGAGTCTACTCGCAAGAGCCAACTATCCGCTGCTCTGGTCGCAGTCATCGTCCACGTGGTTCTCATCGCCCTGCTCATTTGGGTCCAAGTGGCCCAGCCTCGCCCTGCTCCGCCGCAGATTGTGGGAACGGCCATGCCTTCGGACAACAACGAAGACATGGAGAATGTCAAAATGGAGAAGCAACAGGTCCAGCCGACCGCCCAGAGCGCTTCGACTCAGATGGAAGTGACGACCGCTTTCGCAGCATCCTCTTTTGCAGTCCCTGAGTTTGATTCCACCAACATGACCTTTGAGCCGCTCGGCATGGGAGATTCCTTCGGTCCCTCAATGAGCTTCGCCGGCGAAGACGGCGGCAGCATGGTCTCGTTCTTCGGGTCCAAGACCAGTGCCACCAAGGTGGTATTCGTGGTGGACGCATCTGCCTCGATGAAATCCAGCGGCAAGAATGGCCGCACCAAGTTTTCACTGATGCAGGAGGAACTGACTCGCACGGTGAAGTCACTGCCTCCCGGTGTTGAATTTCAGATCCTCTTCTTCTCCGGCCCTTCCTGGTTCGTGGGCGAGTATGACAAGAAGAAGACCTCCGCAGACTGGACCGAATCTACCACCAAGAGGAATTTTTGGGAATACATGGGGGGTGACCCTGAAAAGTGGCCCAAGGTCAAATACCTCAAGGCGACTCCAAGCACCTTGCGACGCGTCGCGGGGATGATCGAAAAAACACCGATGGTCTATGGCACCGATTGGCGCGACCCCCTCAAAATGGCAATCAACATGGAGCCCGACGTGATTTACTTCATGACAGACGGCGCCGTTGGCAAACACCCGGATAAAAAGCCGGTCGTGGATGACGTGCTCGATTTCAACCGCACCAAGAGTCGCGCCAAGATCAACTCGATCTGCTTCATGGTTCTGAATGCTTACGAAAACCTCAAAGAACTCGCCGACAAAACCCGGGGAGAATTTACCCTTGTGACGGAAGACGGCGAGATTCTTCGTGGCAGGGATGTCGAGGCCCTCGCCAAGAAAAAGGGCAAATAGTAGTAGGTGAGCGTAGGAATCATTCTCTAAATCGAATCACTCCAATCCCACCCCATCACGCCACTGCACCGGAGTGGTGGCTCAGCTATTTCGGAGTGAAGTTCACCTGACAGGAATTCCCCATACCTGCGTAGGAACCTCACCGCCTATCCTAATGAAAGCACTCAAATCGCTCCTACTTTCGTTTTCACTCGCGTTAACCCTTCCCGCCTCCGCGGATGAAGATCTGAATATCGCGACTCCAGACGATCACCCCTATGTGACACCTGATGGCAACAGGGAGAAACACCAGCACACTGAAGCCACTGTCAACGAAGCCCGCGTCTACGATTTCTACCAGCGCCAGGCCGACCACTACATGATGGGGGAAGCCCGCCCCAATCTCGTTCCCGCCTTTCCCGGCCTCGATGCCGGAGTGCATGGGCATTGGGGCAAACACAATCAGAACCAGCACAACGATGGTCGATGGAATGACATTGAGATGGGTTCTATTCTCGGACACACCATTCGCCATCAAAAATTCGCAGCCGGCAAAGGAGTCGCAGTGAACCTCGCCGACGGTCAACTCTCCACATGCTTCAACCCGCAGACTCTCAGCTACCCGATGGTGTGGGAGGGCGGCTTTATCGAATTCGATCCATTCCGCTGGGGTAGTTCGCGCAATGCCAATGTGAAAGGAGACGTCTGGTACATAAACCAAAGTAAAGAGATGGCCTGGACCCGGGAAGGCCAGAGCGTTCCCACCCGATACCGGGGTTACTACCGTCACAATGGACGGGCCATCTTCTCCTTCGAAGTGGATGGAAAGCCCATCCTCAGCAGCCCCATCGTCAAAGCCGCCAACAATGATAAGGCGGTCGGATTCACGCTGACATTCCCACTCGGTTTTTCGGGAGGTGAACTCTCGCTGGGCCAACTACCCGATGACCTTCATGTGTCCCTCTCCTCACCAGGTCGAAAGGCGAATGCCATCATCAAGAAATCAGGCAAATTGACTTCTCTTGTCATACCCAAATTTGAAAACTCAAATTCACTTGGAATCGCTATCGGACAAAGCCAGGCCGCCGCCACTGCCGCCGCCAAGGCTGCGGCGACAGTCAGTCTCTCAACGTTGACAAACGGCGGCGCACTCCAGTGGCCCGATACGCTCACCACTCAAGGTGCCATAGCGACCGACAACAGCCTGCCCTATGTGATTGACACCGTCACCGTCCCGGAAGACACCGGATTCAACAGTGTTATGCAACTGACCAGCATCGGGTTTCTTCCAGACGGAACCGCTCTCGTCGCCACCTTGGCAGGCGAGATGTGGGCCGTCTCCGGCCTCGATGAAGATCTCAGCGAAGTCACTTGGAAACGCTTCGCCGCAGGCCTCCACCAGCCCATCGGAATCCATATCGACGACGACGGTATTTTTGTACTAGAGCGGGGACAGATAACCCGACTGATCGACATCAACGATGACGGTGAAGCCGATTTCTATGAAACCTACGCCAATGATTTCGACGGCCACAGCAACAGCCATACCCACAGCTTCGGCCTCACCCGCGACGACGACGGCGCATTCTACTTCGTAAACTGGAAGGACATTCAGCGCACAGCGTCCGATCAATCTACCCAGTACTACGCCTTTGGAGTTCGCAACTGCATGGGATTTGGCACAGGGGCCGGAGGGGCCATACTGGCAGGCCCTCAGGAAGGCACCTACACGCCCACGTCCATGGTTATCGACGTTCACGAGGGCGAATACTACGGCCATCCCGGTGACAATCCCGGAGCGGTCATCTCCCCTCCCCTCTGCTTCGTTCCCCGCGGAATCGACAACTCCACCGGAGGCTTTCTCGCCACCACCAGCGACCGCTGGGGCCCACTTGGCGAAGGCCACACTCTAGGATTCTCCTACGGTTACTCGACCCACTATCTCATTCTCCGTGACGACACCACAGCCCGGAGTCAGGGAGCCACTGTCCCGCTCGACGGCGACTTCCTCAGCGGCATCATGCGGGGAGCTTTTTCTCCCGCCGACGGCCAACTCTACGTAACTGGAATTGACGGATGGGGAGACTACTCCGTCAGCGACGGCTGCTTTCAGCGGGTTCGCTACACCGGAGAAAAACTACGCAAACCCATCGGATTTCAGGTTCACTCCAATGGCATCCGCATCGACTTCTCTACCAAGCTCGATAGAAAATCCGCCACCAGCTTCAGGAATTACTTTGTCCAGCAGTGGAACTACGAGTATTCCCCCCAATACGGATCACCTGAGTATTCCGTCAGTAACCCGGAGTCATTGGGGCATGATGTGATTAATGTTTGTTCGGTCCAATTGCTTGAATCCGGGTCTTCAATCTTTGTCGAAATTCCACAAATGGAACCCGTGATGCAGATGCATCTTCGCATGCACTTGAAGGATGAAGATGGAACCCCATTCAACGCAGACCTCTTCCCCAGCATCCTCGAACTCGGCGAGGCCTTCACTGGTCATCCCGACCTCACTAAACCGATCGAAGGCAAACCCACCAGCATCACGCTTCGCGTGAACATCCCCAAAGACGCCGGAAAACTCGTGACAGAATCGGGTGAATTGATCGAAGGCGAACGCACCCTATCACTCAAGTGCAGCGGTGCGCTTCAGTTCGCTACCAAGCTCATCGAAGCTAAAGCGGGCGAACCACTCAAACTGGTCTTTGAGAATCCTGACATCATGCCCCACAACGTGGTGTTTGTGACAAAAGACAACCTTCAAAAAGTTGGAGATCTTTCATTCTCAATGTTGAACGATCCTAAAGCATCAGAGAAACACTACACCCCGAACGTACCTGAAGTCATTGCCGGAACTTTCCTGGTGCAGCCCGGCGGCAAACATACTCTCCATTTTACAGCTCCCAAAGAGCCTGGCGATCACCACTTCGTCTGCACTTTCCCCGGTCACTGGATGACAATGAACGGCGTATTCCGAGTGACTGAATGATCTTACGGTAATTTCATCCCCTGAACCCATCCCGGTCCTGAACCGCCTTCAATTTGATGGAGTTGCGTTAACATTCCCGTTTCCCCATCACGGGAATACACTGTCAGCGAATCATCTGCCTGCCCTGCCGAAACTAGAAATCGCTCTCCTCCGGGAATGATATTAAAGGATCTTGGAGTCTTGCCTGTGGGAGCTTGACCCAGCGAAGTCAATGCTCCCGAATCAGCATCAATGCGGAACATTGCCACACTATCGTGACCACGATTCGAGGCGTAAAGAAATTTACCATCGACACTGATCTCAATGTCCGCACAAGAGCCTTTTGGCTCAGTCCAGTCCTCCGGTAGAGTCGATAGCGTTTCTCGCCTGGTCAGAGTGCCTTTCTTCGCATCGTATAGGCAGTGTGTCACACTGCGCCCCTGCTCGTTGACCAAATAGACCCATTTTCCGTTCGGATGAAACTGCATATGACGCGGCCCCCCACCATCAACACCAGCCAGATTTCCCGGGGAATTGCGGCTCAGAAATCCGCTCGTTGAATTGAATGCGAATTGATCAACGCAATTCAAGTCCCCAGTGTGCGGCGTAAAAGCGAAGCGGTTATCGGGCGAGGTCTGGATACAATGAGCCTTCAACCCCACATCTAACACCTGAACCGGTGGCCCTATGATGACTCCACCATCCATCCGGCTCACACTGACTTTTCCATCACCATAGTAGGCTGCCAGTGCCCACTGCCCGGTATGATCAGGGAATAGATAAGCCGCTCCTCCCGCCGCAGGAGCTTGAGCCATCTGAGTCAGGGCACCGGTCTTTGACTCGACCGAGAAAGTAATGAACTCATTTGGCGACCTCACCGCGGCATAAAGGTACTTCGCGTCGCCGCTCGAGCACAAGGCTCCGGGAGAGCCCTCCAAGATTACTTCGCTCTTTCGAGTTAATTCGCCACTCTCCTCATCGAGTGAATACACGGCGATCTTTTTGTCTCCACGTTCAGAAACATACACCACGGTATCGGCATAAAGAGTCCATGAGAATAGCAGGAGAGAAAGAGTCAGTGTGATTTTCATAGTTGGCAATACAGCCTTATATCAGCCCCAGGGGCCATTTTCTATGGCTTCTTCCCGTCGCCAGTTTTCTCAGGGAACAATAGACTCATCTCGCGATCGAATGCGCTGGAAAATGAATAGGTCAGACGATCGGTCCGCAGCGGAGAATCTGTAATCGGCGTAGGCGCCTCAAATTCGATCACCGAGTTTCCATCCCTTACCACTCGCACCCTGATCGGACCCACTTCACTGGGAATTGAATGAATCTGAAGTCCTGACTGAACGACACCCAAGGAATGCTCATTCAGGAAACACTCCGCAGGTTCCGTGAGAAAGGTGACCAACTCGATGCGATCTTCTGAAGCTTCGTCATGATTGGCACTCTTGATAAAAATTGGAAATGAATTATCCGGGGTCAGTTCATGTCGGTAGAGCTTGTAAAAGACAACCGCCTCATCCCGCTTCACTGCCACGTCGCTCGATATCCACGCTTCCTTGAAATGACGAAGTAACAGGGCCGGTCCGAACCGATGAGCCATTTCGGGAGCAAGGTGATGGCCTTCGGGATAGTCGTTCCAAGTGATATAATTGATCAGGGCCGCATCACGTTCTCTGGCTCTCTCCAATAGGCTCACTTGAACCCCTGTCAAATTGGTGACTCGGTAATGGCGTTCATTATTCGAAGGCCCGGAAGCAAGTGCCTTCTCCACGGAGAGGAATTCGTGATTTCCGTCACGGGAATAGGTTTTAGAGGTGTAGTAATCCGGATAGACGCTTTGTGTGTATGTCGTACCCGTTTCGTGGCAGCGCTGCGCGACATGATCCCAGAACGCTTCATTCTCCTCACTCGAAGTCCATCCCCAGACTGCTGAAAAGGTCTCAAGAATGGCGTCCAGATACGGTGGGTCATCGTCAAATCGCCGAATCTGGTAGACGTAATCAATGGGAACCCCGGCAGTATCAGCCAATTGCTGATAGGCGGCTCCCACCTCCCGAATCTGATCCGGCGTATTGGCTCGGTGGGACACTGATTCCGCCAATGCATCGGCCACCCAGAGAAAAAAGAGGATGTTTCCATCTTCGCTCCGCAGCCAGGCCGCTGATTTCTCAGTTCCCTCCATCAGTTCACCGAGCGGCGCACCCCACAGCGCGACACGTTGCATCTGGGTGGTTGGCTCCACCGTATTCGGGCTGCACAAGCAGACGCTCACCCGAAAGCCAGGATAGCGAGTTTCACTCAGCCTGATGAATTCCCGAATCGTTTCATTATACCGTTTCGACAACATCTTCGTATTCTCCCCCAAGGGATAGAAGAACTGAAACCCATCAACTCCCAACTGCCTCGCTGCTCGAATCTCAAAGTCGACGGCTTGCTCCAGGTCTGCCCCTTTCAAATAGAGCGAAGCCATCGGCACGGTCTGCTGCAAACCGCCCACCTCCGAGGTACTGCCATTTGGATCTGACAACTCCGGATCGATCCACCGGTTCAGCGGCCACTCCGTTCGCGGCAACATGTCAGTCATGTAGTGAGCGATCACTAGCTTCTCCTGCTTCAGATCCTCGGCATAACCTACCAATCCGATAGCACTGCTCAAAACAGCCAGAAATCTAATAATCGCGCTCATGCACTCAATGGACAAATAACATGCCTTGGATCCTGTATACTCCGGACCGATAGATATATATGACAAAATTCGCCTTCGATTTGCTTGTTCTCGACCTTTAAATTGTTCAACCTGTTAGACACAGACCCATGAAAACAAACACTTTACTGACACTATTTGCCGCCGTGCTAATTCTTTTCCCTCTATCTTCAACCGCAAGCGAGGTAGCCACCTCCGGTGCCGAAGTTGGAAAGTGGACCATGGACTATGAAGCGGCAGCTGCGCTCGCTAAAGAAAAGAAGCTCCCCATGCTCCTCAACTTCACCGGCTCGGATTGGTGTGGCTGGTGCAAGCTGATGGACAAAGCCGTCTACGCTGAGGACGATTGGAAAACTTACGCTGCCGATAAACTCGTTCTCGTCACGATCGACTTTCCTCAGGACTCGAGCATTGTTCCCAAAAAGTTCCTCAAGCAGAATGAAGAACTGAAGTCCAAATTCGAGGTTCGAGGCTATCCCTCCTACGTCATCCTGGACAGTGATGGAGAAACCAAACTCGGCCAACTCGGCGCGGGACAGGGAAAGACTCCCTCCTCATTCATCGAAGAAGTCGAAGGAGTAACCCGCTTGAGCCAGTCCAGCATTGACGCAAAAGTTGCCGAGCTCGGGGAACCAAAAGGATCCGAATATCTCAAGGCCATCAAAAGCGTGGAGACGGAAAAGTCCGCCTTGGATGACTGGATCGCAACAGGTCCTGCGAAGAATGAGGAGAACAATAAGAAGTTCGAGGCATTCAATGAAAGCATTGCTGCGGCACAAAAAAAGCTAGCCGAATACTAGGCAATGCCTTCCCGCGGATCCGCGATTTCAGTTTTCCTGACTTTTCTGTCACAAAATGGTCCGCTCGTGATCAATACCTTGTGAACGGATTTGCCATTGATCCGCCAATTTCAAATCCGCCTGGTACGAAACTATGAGCAACGTCGAAAAACTGCTACGCAAAGGTCTGGACGAGGCCCCTGACAGCTGGGATCTCAGGATCGAGCTCGCTGAGAAACTCTCCGAATCCGGCCAGGCCGATGAAGCCGCGGCTCTCATCGCAGAAGGCACTGGAGTTCTCACCAACGAGACCCAACTCCATCAGGCGCTCGAACTCGCAGGCGGTCACACCAATTCAGGCAACTGGGACACCATTCTCATGGCTTTCTCGGCGGAGCATCCCACCAGTGGATACGCTCACCGCATCATCGCCTCTCATCTCATCGTCCTCGATGATCCCACCAGAGCCAAGAAGCATTACGATACCGCCGTCGCTCTTGAAGCCAGCTACGCCGACCCCGACTTTGAGGCTGTGATCGCCGCTCACGGTTCCACTTCCGATTCTGCGGAGGTCGAGCACGTCTCCGCTAAAGAAGAGGAGCAAATTGCCGAAGCGGTCGTCTCCGCCGCCCCCATCGATACAATGGTGGCCTCCGCTGAAGACGATTCGGCGAAAGCCGCCGCAGGCTCGGAACCCGTCACCCCCAAATCCCTTAGACCTCCCGGATCCGAAGGCGAGGATCAAGAAGAAGCGGCCAGTCATACGCCGCCTGTCCCCGAAGTGCACGAGGTCCACCCTGAAGACGTGCCGCATGAATTTGAAGTCGGCGAAGAGGAAGGCCACGATCGCTACCTCGTCACCCAGGAAGGCACCGCCATCCACGCGGCCAATGCCGAGTCTACTCGCAAGAGCCAACTATCCGCTGCTCTAGTCGCAGTCATCGTCCACGTGGTTCTCATCGCGCTGCTCATTTGGGTCCAAGTGGCCCAGCCTCGCCCTGCTCCACCGCAGATCGTGGGAACGGCTATGCCTTCGGACAACAACGAAGACATGGAGAATGTCAAAATGGAGAAGCAACAGGTCCAGCCGACCGCCCAGAGCGCTTCGACTCAGATGGAAGTGACGACCGCTTTCGCAGCATCCTCTTTTGCAGTCCCTGAGTTTGATTCCACCAACATGACCTTTGAGCCGCTCGGCATGGGAGATTCCTTCGGTCCCTCAATGAGCTTCGCCGGCGAAGACGGCGGCAGCATGGTCTCGTTCTTCGGGTCCAAGACCAGTGCCACCAAGGTGGTATTCGTGGTGGACGCATCTGCCTCGATGAAATCCAGCGGCAAGAATGGCCGCACCAAGTTTTCACTGATGCAGGAGGAACTGACTCGCACGGTGAAGTCACTGCCTCCCGGTGTTGAATTTCAGATCCTCTTCTTCTCCGGCCCTTCCTGGTTCGTGGGCGAGTATGACAAGAAGAAGACCTCCGCAGACTGGTCGCGGCACGCCGGTGGCGGAAACTTCTGGGAGTATATGAAAGGTGACTCTGAAAAATGGCCCAAGGTCAAATACCTCAAGGCGACTCCAAGCTCATTGCGACGCGTCGCGGAGATGATCGAGAAAACCCCCATGGTGGGAGGCACCGATTGGCGCGACCCACTCAAGATGGCAATGAACATGGAGCCCGATGTGATTTACTTCATGACAGACGGTGCCGTTGGCAAACACCCGGATAAAAAGCCGGTCGTGGATGACGTCCTCGATTTCAATCGCACCAAGAGCAAGGCGAAGATCAACTCGATCTGCTTCATGGTTCTTAAGGCCTATGAGAACCTCAAAGAGCTCGCTGACAAAACCCAGGGGGAGTTCACTCTGGTGACAGAGGATGGCGAGATCCTTCGCGGACGAGATGTCGAAAAACTGGCGGGAAAGAAATAAGTTTCGCCCGCCAGATCTGATCAGATCAAGGCAGAGGAAGTTTACTTCTTCTGCTTTTTCTTTTTACCTTTTTCGCCAGTTTCCTGACCACTCTTCCAAAGAACGATCTCTTCAACATCGTTCTTTGCCTCGATACCTTCAGTGCTTCGGCCTCCGAAAACATCTTTTTCAAGGAGCTTCAGTAGCTGCCTCGCGATCTCCGGTTTTTCAGCATAGAGATTGTTCTCTTCACCTGGATCCTCCTTCATATTGTAAAGCTGAGCAATCGTCGCATCAGCCGGAGCCTGGCTCTCTTTCGGAGAACTCCATCCGCCTGAAGCACGCGCTAACAATAGCTTCCAGGGACCCTGCCGATAGGCGAAGTGGCCACTGATGGAGTGATGAATCACGCCCGCCCTACTCGATTCAATTGGATCTCCGGAAAGCGCAGGAAGAAAACTAACGCTGTCCTCTCCACTCCCCTCTGGAAGGTCTGCCCCGATGATATCACTCGAGGTGGCCAGCAGATCGGTCAGGCAAATGAGCTGATCGCTGGTCGAGCCGGCTTTCACCTTACCCGGCCAGCGCGCAATGAAGGGAATGCGATGCCCACCGTCCCAGAGGTCCGCTTTGGATCCCCTAAGATGGGCGCTTACGATATGGCCCTGCTCCGCCAGCTTGTCGATTCCCGCCGCCTTGGAACAACCGTTATCACTGGTGAAGATGACCAGCGTATTGTCGGCAAATCCGTTTCGCTCCAACGCCGCTGAAATCTCCCCCACGACATTGTCGCTCTGCATCACGAAGTCACCGTATTCGCCCACACCGCTTTTCCCCTGCCAATCTGGACTCGGAACGATAGGTGTGTGTGGCGATCCCAGAGGCACGTAGAGAAAGAACGGCTTCTTCTTTCCCGCCCGGGAGTCGATGTATGCCACCGACTTCTCCGTGAGTCGGGGAAGCATATTGATGACCTCATCGTGAGCAATGACCTCATCATCTTCAATCACGGCCTCCATATTCCTGGCGTGATGGAATCCGTGATAGTAGTCGAACCCTCGATCAACCGGTCCATCCGGAATCTTCGCCCCCACCGGCGGTGTATTGTGATCCTTAGCGGAATAGCGTTCACCCGATTCCGGGTCGAGGTATTCAAAATCCAGGTGCCATTTTCCGACGATAGCAGTCGCATAACCCTGATCTCTCAAAAAACCAGCCACAGTGACTCGATCCTCCGCAATCAGACTCGGGGCGAATCCTGACACAACACCTTTCTGAAGCCGGGTGCGCCAGCTGTAACGACCTGTCATCACGCCATATCGAGTTGGCGAACATACGGAAGATCCACCGTGCGCATCAGTGAAAGTCATACCCTCTGACGCCAGCCGGTCAGCACTCGGCGTAGGAATTTTACTCGTTTCCGGAGCGAGGCAATGAATGTCCCCATATCCTAAATCATCACAGATGATGTAGACAATATTAGGATTCTCCGCAGCGAAGGCAGAGGTGGCAAAAAGGCAAACAGCAGCAATTAGGGTTCTCATAATATGAACTTAACAAGGTCAAGTCTTTGACATAACAGGGTCAAGTCAATACCGCCAGTTGAAGATAAAGCCTCATCGCGCACAAATGACTCCGTCAGATTCAGAAATCGACTTCACTGATTTGACTCGGTCGGCCTGAACGTCAGCACGACACGAAACCGATGCTTGAATGGCTCGTGTTCAAGCCACGGCTCCTGAAACAGATAGTATCCCCTTCCCTCGAAAAAGAGAATCTGCTCTCGAATCCGTTCCTCAAGACTCTCGAATTCAGTGGTGTCCTCGACCCAGTCCAATTTTTTCTCCAATCGCCGTTTGACGGAGCAAAAGCGATTAACGATCTGATCTTCAAGGCGCTGAATTGTCGCCATCGCTTTGTTCTTCTTCATTGAAGTATCCATACGTCCCTGAGCCTCGTTGCGACACTCATGAATGGGCAAAGGAGAATATTTCCACAGCAGATGGTCCTGATAAAGTGACTAACTTGCTTCAATTCGGAGATGTCCCGTTCAATCTGCAATCGGAGCTCAGGGAAACCTCACCAGACGGAATTTCCGTTTTTGACGAAATCCATGTTCTAGAAGATCAAAGTGCAGCGCACCAACTCTATGGTACACTCATCGGAGTGGGCTCAGCCTCGCAGTGAAGCGAAGTCCGAAAACGATCAATCTTCACATGCGCTGGAAACCTTTCATTATTGCTCTAACTGAACTACCTCAGGCTCGCGAACGGAAAATCGACGCTTCATTCTTCCCCATGGTCCTCAGCGATCAACTTGAGCGATGGGAGTCGACGCATGCCCATCCCATTCCCGAAGAAATTCGCTCATTCATGTCCCAATCCAACGGCCTTGAGTCCCAGTGCGGTTTGATGTGGCCCATCCTGCCACTCGAGAAATGGGAATTCATTCATGATGAATGTGCCTCGGCTCACCCGTGGATTCGATTTGGAGAGACAGCCGAGTTTCGCTATCTAATCTCACTCGGTCACAGTCCATCGATATACCGCCATGCAACCTTTGGCTCAGATGAGGAGTTCTTTGCCTCCACTATTCCTTCTTATCTCGAAAAGGTCTTTCGGGGCGAATGCTAGCGAGTTTTAGCTCCGACTGCCCCACTCTCCTCGATCATCTGCATATCCATTCGCGGTTTACTGACTTCCTCAGGATACGACCCAAACATTATCAGGCATCGCCTTGACCCAACCTCCAGCGCAAAGGGAACTTCAGGGAGCCTTTGATCAGGAGGAATCACCGTGTTGAAACGGACTCCATATATCAATCGGAAGTTCGGAACTTTGTCGACACAGTCAAAAAAACGGCTCAAGTCCCATCACAATGGGGCTAAAAGTGGCTAAATATGGAAGATTTGTGCCTTTTTTAGTAAAAGATTGAATTATTTCAGATCCCAGCCGTCTCATAATTACGGCTCGGTTCCTCCTCCTCCGAGCCGTAACTATAGTTGTAACCCGGAATCGCCCCTTGATCTCACCCGACCCCAAAATATCGGAGCATGCTTCACATATTGAAAGCAGCCTTGCTCGCGCAGCCAGTCAACTGACCCCGGAAGAATTCAAGGGACTCATCGGAGATCCGGGACGCTCTGTCCTGCGTTCCGCCATGGACTGCGTTAAATCGGACGCCATTGCAGTTTGGCTGGTTGATCGGGAACTGAAGAATCTGGCGGTCACTCACTGTGAGCCGGATCAGAATTTTGTCGGTTGGGAGCAATCTGTATCCGAGGGATTAACCAGCCTGGCATACGCTTCCGAACAGTCGCTCTGCGAGAATCAGGTGTATCTGAATTCCCAACATTCTAAGCGAGCTGATCAAGAATTCGGACAGATCACCTGTGCCATGATCGCTACTCCTTTCTACGTCGCGGGCACCCTTCGTGGAGTCATCAGCACCGTTCAGCTCAAGGACTCTGAATCAGCCACGGACCCGGCCGGGTTCTCAGCCCGCAACCTCAATCGTATGCGCCGTCTCTCTACGGTCATAGAAAGACTCGTGAACTATCGACTCCTGACGACTCTACTCGATATCGAACTATGAGTCATCGATTGACCAGCGAGACTGATTGGCCAAGCCTTAGTGAGGCTCAAGCCGCCTTGAAAGAAGGCACCGGCGCGGGCATCAAGATTGCGGTCATCGATTCCGGGATTGATGCGTCACACCCCCGTCTCGAGAGTCTCAAGATCACTGATTCAATCGCTTTTGAAGAGCGCGGCGGCGAGATCGTAGCTCTTGAGGGCGAAGGTCAGGATGCCTACGGACATGGCACTGCCATCGCTGATATCATCCACCAATGCGCGCCTGAAGCAGAAATCGGAAGCTTTCGAGTCATCGACGCACGCAGCCTCTCGAAGACTAACCTCATCTGCGCCGGAGTGAGGGAGGCCATCAACCGAGGCTACCATATTCTGAACTGCAGTTTTGGTTGCCGAGGTTTGGCTAAGTTCATCATTCCGCATAAAGAGTGGGCCGATGAAGCGTGGCTCAAGGGTGTTCACGCCGTCGCAGCCTGCAGCAATGTCGACAGCACCGAGGCGGAGTGGCCCGCGCATTTTGCCAACGTAATCGGAGTCGATCTGGCAGACACTGACACTGACGATGTCTTTTACCGCCCCGACCATCTGGTGAGTTTTTCCGCCCGCGGCGAAAATGTTGACGTCGCCTGGCTTGGAGGAGGCATTCAAAGGCAAACTGGAACGAGTTTTTCAGCACCGAGAGTTACGGCTTCTATAGCCCGAATCCTGTCGGTTTATCCTTACATTTCACCTTCAATGATGTACACTTTCCTTTCATCAGTATCAGAACCGTGGCATTCCGGCCTCAGTTCTGACTGGTGATAGGTTGACCTGTAACCCCAAACCAACCCCACCTATGAGTAGCTCAGCTAGATTCCTCGGCCCCGTCAATGAACTCCCTCCTGAAGGTTCTGATCGAGAGCCATCCACAGCATCCGAAGTGGATTTTTGCGCTTCGATGTTTTCCGAATCGGCACTGACTTTCGAGGTTTCACGCGACGGCGCATTCGTTCAGTCGAATCCGCAGGAGACCGACCTTTTTCAGGAGTTTTCGGTCAAACTGGATCGAAAGGATGACGAGCCTTACCTCAAATGGGAAGACAACGCCATCGATATCCACCTTCAGGGATTGTTCCGGGACAAGCGCCCGTTCGAGTCTCTCTCTGATGCCTCAGATCCCGAAGACTATGTCCGCCGATTTCTCGAAGTTCTCTCCACTTCGCTGGATGATCCCGCGATCGCCCACGAAGGTGCCAAACTCCCCTTGATCCGCTGGGAAGCTGGCGACAACGGTGAATCGGCAAAAGTGCAACTCCTCGGCCTGCTTCTGGCCGACGACGAACAGTTCGATGAGTTCCGAAAGACTCAAGGCGACAATGTTGCCCTCATATTTGAAGACGCCGAAGTCGAAGCGCGCGGTGTTCGAGAAGCGATTGCAGTTGTCGCCCTGTTGGGGATCACTCTAGGAACCGTCTCCACCGCTGAGGCGGGTCTGTTTTCCAACATGAAGGCCAAAAAGCAGGCCAAAGAGATGCGTATCGCACAGATTAATTCGATCCAGGCAGCGCAGCAGGCCCCGCTCCGTCAAGCACAGCAAACAGGCTGGCTCGACATGCACAATGATGCCTACATCAACTACCAACTGCTCGATGCTGGAAAGAATCTAGAGAGAAAGGTAGTCGTCGATATTGGAAGGCAACGTGCTTTCCTTCTGATCGACAACCAAGTCGCCATCGATACTGCAATTTCTACGGCCCGTTCGGACAAGCACACGCCTCGCGGCACTTTCAAGATCACCCAACGCGTCGCCACTGGAAAAACGTCAACCATCTACGGTTGTTCGCTTCCCTACTGGCAGCGACTCGGTGATTCTGCCATCGGCATGCACGTGGGTGACCTCCCCGGGTATCCAGCATCGGCAGGCTGCATCCGGCTCCCCCACAGTGTGGCTCCCATCATGTTTGCGAACATGAACTCCGGCATTTCTGTCGAAGTGGTAGACATGTGGGATGCTCAGGAATTGCAGCAGGGAAACCAGCAGCAGCCGATGCTGGCGCAAAACCGATAAAGTCCTACCCGCCTAAGGAACCTATTTGAGGTTCCTTAGGATGTAGCATCCCAATTTCCACCCGACATCCGTCGGGCTGGACTCAGGAAGGCTGGCCGTCATCAGCCGCATGATATTGGCTCAGCCTATCTCGTTCTTCCCGCCTCGATAATCTCGGTCAATTGCGCCTTCATTTCCTCTGCAATTTTCGGGCGATCATCAATCAAATTCTTCTTCTCAGCAGGATCATCAGCCAAATTGAAGAGCTGATATTTCGGCACTTTCGAATTCTCGAGCGACTTTTCGACGACGAGATTACGCCCCTGCTCTTTCGCGTGGAGTAGTAACTTCCAATCGCCTGAAACGTAGCCATAGTTGCCTGCTGAGCCATTGTCTTGCTGGACGAAGTCGGACCGGCCTTCAGCTCCACTTTCACCCAGTAGGGCACCCATCACATTCGCACTATCGAGTGCACCATCATCAGGAATACCAGTTCCGGTAAGCTCGGCCAGACTGGCGTAGAGATCGATCGTTGAAACGAGAGCCTCCGAAACTCCGGGCTCAATCGTCCCTTTCCATCTCGTGATAAACGGAGTGCGGGTACCACCCTCGTAGATGCTGTATTTACCACCCGTATAGGGTCCGCCTGCTTTGTGCCCTCCCAATTTCTCTAGAGCTTCATCAGCATACCCGTCATCCATCACCGGGCCGTTATCCGAGCAAAATACGATTAATGTGTTATCCGCAATTTCGAGTCGATCGAGGGCTTTCATCAACTCCCCAACACACCAATCGAGCTGAATGATCGAATCCGCTCTAAAGCCGAGTGGGGTCGCCCCTTGAAACCGCTCATGCGGAATTCGGGGCACATGCAAATCGTGCGACGCAAAGAACAGGAAGAAGGAGTCATCTTTGTTCTGCTCCATCCACTCCACCGATTTTTCAACCCACTTGTCGGCAAGATCCTCGTCGCGAAAACGTGCCGCATGACCGCCTGTATAGAACCCGATTCGGCTGATACCGTTGTGGATCGTCGAGTTGTGTCCGTGAGTCCAATCCATCTTGAGCGAGTCGCGGTGAGTGATTCCAGTTGGGTGCTCCGGACTTGGAATTTTAGAACCCACCCAAAGCGGATCATTGGGATCCAGATTCAGCACATTGTGATCCTGCACGTAAACCTGAGGCACTCGATCATTTGTCGTGGGGAGTAAAAAACAGGTGTTAAAACCAAACTCCAGCGGTCCCGGCTTAAGATCACCATTCCAGTCCGGGCCGTCTTCCCCACCCAGACCGAGATGCCATTTCCCGATGACGGCAGTTTGATAACCGGCATCCTGCATCATCGAAGCGATCGTAGGAGTATCCGCTGGGATGATCGACGGACTGTTCGGTGCTGCAATTCCCGTCCCCTTTTTGCGAAAGGCATAGGTGCCTGTCAGAAATGAATATCGAGTCGGCGTACAGGTCGAAGCCGAGCAATAACCACTGGTGAAACGAATCCCCTCCCCAGCCAGCTTGTCGATGTTGGGAGTTTCAAAGTCTTTCGCGCCGTAGCAGGAAAGATCTCCGAATCCCATGTCATCAGCCATGATGACGATCACGTTTGGTTTTCTAGCTTCGCCACTGCTGGCAGAAACCACCGAGACGAAAATGAGGGCAAATATAAGAAGAACTTTCATAGTGAGAAGGCCAAGCATAGCGGTCCGATAAGACCTCCGCCACTATTTCCTCACCCCGAACATCTGCACCGAATCGGCATCACTCATCCGATACCCTGTGCCAAATGGAAGCGGTTGGGCCACCCCGGATTGATAGATCGCCCGAAGGCCCGGCTGATCAAATTCAGAGAACATATCAATGGGTCCTCGATAGTTCCCGAAATAGGAAATACCGTAATACTTGGCCAGGAAATCCGCAGGGATCCCCGAGGCATCCTGCAGGACATATCGACAGTCCCCGACCAGATAGTTTCGAATATTCGAGAATTCCTCAGTATGCATCAAATAGGAGGCCGCCTTAAGGTAAAGAATTCCACCCGCACGACTTTTCACAAAGCGGGCAAAACTACTCGATGGCTTGAACCCCGAATTCGAGAGGTCTGTCCGAAAATAGTAGACCGATTGCTTCGACGGGAATCCCGGCATTCGATCAAGCGACCGGACATCCATCTGAATACCGCTAGCCTGTCCCGAATCAACTTCCGCCACTCTCCCGTTTCCCGTCAGTTTGATGTAGCGCATATTGAGAACTTCGTGACGTGTCAATGACGCGAAGTAAAGCAATACAGGATAGACGCCATCAATTCCCTTCCCGCCAAAATCCTCCCGCATTTCTTTCGTGATAAAAAAGTTTCGTTTCGAGATACTACGCAGCGTATAATTGAGCTGCCCCAGATAGCCCGCCAACTGAGGGTCTGACATCGACGTAAATTCAGGGAGCGATCCCAACGGTTCAAGGCCCACGAGGATGTATTCGGCAGCCCCGGGGAACAGGGTCGCCACGTGAACAAAATCCGGGCCACTGAATGGATACTTCACCACATCAGGACGAGATATATAGGGATGAATAGCCTTCTTGGCCCACTCCCGCGCTTGATTAAGTCGTTTCTCCCTCCACTCCGTCGTCAGGGCTCTAGCGGTTACGGAATAACTCTGGACCACCGGACGCCTAGAGACCTGATTCAATGGACTCGCTGAGGAAACTGACTCCCCGGAAACAAAATTCGCAAGATCGTCGAAATTTGCCTTTTGAGCAATGGCCGGCACCGCCCCCAGAAAGATCAAAACTGACAGAAAATATCGAAAACGAATACCCATAGCAACGCTTTAACGTAATGCACTCGGGACACGTTACGAAAGATCAATCCATCGGGCTCACAAAATTTTCAAGGGCCTCCGATTTCTGGATTTTCGGAGAATCCGCTTAAACTATCGGTCACAACTTGGGCTTCCCGGGCATCACCGGCGACTCCCAAGCCTGGACTCCCCTCAGCTTCACTTCGCGACGAAAGACTTTGCTCCCGCAGGTCGCGTATAAAGTGTTACCTCGAAAGACTACATTCGAGGGATGACGCTCACCCACCGGACTGGGAACAATCAAATTCACTCGACCCGGCTGATCACAGATTTGAATTCCCATCGCAGTGGCAACCAGAACCCAGCCTTCCTCAGTAACGGCCATACCATCAGCCAGGCTGCGTGAGTCGATTGCAGCCGGAGGAAAATGGAGGTGAAAGTAGGGCTGCACGTAGGCGAGAGTTTGGTCCGGCTTACGTTGACCGGACCATACATATCTTCCTGAATAGTCAGCCGCGTAGACTAAGGATTGGTCGGGACTCAAGACCACTCCATTGACTCCTGAAAATTCATCGCTCGCGATCTTCGCCTCTTTACCAGGAGGGATAACCCAAATTGCGTGACTTCGGGGGTCAGAAAAATAAATGGTCCCATCGTGTGCCACAACCACATCGTTTGGCCTCACACCCGTGGCATGCACCTGCATCTCTCCTGAATCGACATCCCAGGAAACAAGTCGCCCTGGTTCGCGCTGGCATCCGTAGAGAGTCTTTCCGTCGGGTCCAAAGGCGAGGCCATTTGTCCCGCCAGTATTCTCCTGAAAGAGAGACACTTCGCCGGCCTGACTCACTCTCCAGATCTCGCTTCCTTCTAAATCGGTAAAGAACAACTCCCCCTTCGCATTCACGGCCGGCCCCTCTGTAAATTGATGCCCATCACTGACCAGTTCCCAGTCCTCACCCTCAAGGAGAAATTCATTCGCCCGGCTTTGCGAGCGATCCGGATGTGTCCGGACAACGGGGTCATCCTTCCATCCCTCCCACAACCACCTCATGACATCGGGAAAGATAGCGTTTCCATGCTTACGATTGTGACTCCCCTCGCCCCATTCATAATTCACCTCGTAGCCGGCCCATTGCAATGAAGCGAGCATATCCTGATTCGCCACCCACCAGCTACCGCAGTATATATTGTTATCATTTCGACCATCCTGCAGAAATACCCGGAGTGGCTTTGGCTCGACCTTACGCACCAGTATTGGCAGTTCATTACCGCCCCGTAGTCCGACGTAAGTGCCCACGGTCGTATAGACGCGACGAAATTGATCGGGTCTCTCCCACGCGACCGTAAACGCAGCAATACCACCCGAACTCGATCCACAAGTGGCTCTCAAATTTGGATCGCTCGTCACGGAGAGCCCCTTCAAGGCCACCGGCATTAGTTCATCAAGCAGAAAGCTCGAGTAGCGGCTATCCACAGCATCGTATTCAAAAGAACGATTGTAGCGGGGGTGCGAGGTTTCATTCAATGCCGGCAGCACTCCCGGATTCACAAACAGCGCGATGGTCAACGGCATATCACCTGCATGGATCAAATTATCGAACGCAGCCGGCACCGTTTTTAGATAGCTCATTCCATCCTGAAATACCATCAGCGCCGCCGGCTCTGAACCATCATATTGTGCCGGCACATAGACGGCATAATCACGCTCAGTCCCGGGGAAAAGCACACTGGCATCAAAAACACTCCGGGTTACCTCGCCAACAGGAACTCCGTCCTGCACTTCCATATCCGGATGAACAGGATAGTTCTCCTCCTGCGCATGCAGTGAGGTTGTCAGGGCGATGAAATAGATGAGAAACCGCTTCATAAAGGAAATAGACAAAACTGGATCAGGAAAGAACAGACCCGGCAATAAAGTGCCCCGCTCTAGCAGCAGGGATAACGATGAACTCGAATCACTTAACCGCAGCTCGGATCACGTTGAATTCCTCAACACTCACTCCTTTCACCGGCTTTGTCGCGATAAGCGAATCGGCAAACAACGTTCGCATAAACACACAGGAAGCGAGGCAAGCCCCTTTGACCGACGGATGAGACCCATCATCTTTGTACAACTCACTACCCAATTCCCTATTCCGATCCCTGACCGCCTCCCAGACTTCCCCCACCGGGGCCACCTTGACCCGATTGCGTTTGGCCGCTTTTTCGTAGGCGGCCGTCAGCTTGTCCTGCATCACGGTAAAGTCCGGAAAAAGATTCGAATTCTGCTTATCCCCGTCTCGCCGTCCCCACGTCATATAGAGAATCGGTTCTGCTCCTGAATGACGAATAATTTTACTAAACTCATCCACAGATTGCTGAAACGAGTCACCCGGCGTACCTGGCAGTGCCGGCGTCTGACTTTGATCCTGCAACACCACGTAATCCCAGTTGCCCTCATTGATCCTCGCGACGGTTTCCTCAGTCCCAAGATGCCTCTCCAGAGTGCACCCCCCCGGGGTGATGAACTCAAAAACGGAGTCGCGATTGGACGAATCCTCCACCATTTTCAATAGAGTCCCGCGAATCTGACCGGTGTAACTATTACCGACAAAAAGAACCCGAATCGAATCCGCCGCCTCGGCCGAAGATTGAAGACCACAGATCCAGATCGACAAACAAAGCAATCTACCCAGGAATCTAACCCGACTCATCTTTATATGTTGATCTACCCCTACCTGTTTCGTCGTCATCATAATAATTAGCTCTGGCTCATTCAACTGCTGAACCGGCAGAAAAGCCACCGTCTCCGCGTCGCTTCTGGAAAGGATTACTCTCCACTACTCCATATAGAATCTGTTTCAGAGTGCCTCCATTGACCTCTGAATCCGCCACGATTTTGTCAATTGTAGGCGCATCATAATACTCAACACCTCGGCCTATTGAGTAGGTCAATAACTTCTCCGCGAGCGCACGGTGAAAATCGTGGGATCTCTCCGTCGCGAGAATCTGACTCAACTCTTTTGCGCTCTTAAACTCCTCACCTGTCATCAGCTTACCGCTGGCATCAATTGGCTGCCCTTCGTCTTTCTCCCGCCAGAGGCCGACCTGATTGAAGTTCTCCAAGGCTAGCCCTATAGGGTCCATTCGCATATGGCAGGAAGCGCACAGTTTCTGTTCAGCATGAATCTCAAGGAGCCGCCGCAGAGGCAGATTCCCTGGCTGCCCCTTCGCCGCATCCTCCAATGGCGGCACATCTGGAACCGCAGGAGGCGCCGGGGTCGCCAGGAAATTGTCCAAGACAAACAATCCCCGCTTCACCGGTGAGGTACGAGTAGGATTTGAAGTCACCACATGAAACGTTGCCTGCGAGAGAAGCCCCCCACGCTTGGAGTCCTTCGGCAGATCCACTTTCCTCATATGCGTGCCCTTCACCCCCTCAATTCCATACCAACCAGCGAGCCAATTGTTGAGAAAGGTGTAGTCCGCCACGAGCAATTCAGTCGCAGGGCGGTCCATGCGGAGAATGTGGGCAAAAAACTCTTCACTCTCCCTCCGCATCGACTCACGAAGCTGACCACTAAAAGTTCTCTTCGAGACGCTCGGGCTTCCAATGTTGAGCGCACTTCGCACATCAACGTGTACCGTCTGAACATCCCGAGCCTGAAGCCACTGACCTACAAAATTTTTCACAAACCGGTCAGACTTCTCGTCGCTCAACATCCGGTCGACCTGCGCGCGCAGATTTTCTCGTAGACTCCCTTCCTCCGCCTGCTTCATCAATTCGTCATCAGGACATGAACTCCAAAGAAAATAAGAGAGTCTGGAAGCCAATGCGTATTCGTCAATGGGCACCACTTTCGCTGGATTATCAGGCTCCGGCTGAATCTCAGCCCGCAGCAGAAATCGAGGGCTCACTAAAATCGCAGTGACCGCCTGAGCGATGCCATGCTCGAATGTCCGGTTGGGCATTTTGTCGATTTCCCGGGCGATAGCGACCAGCCGATTTAAAGTAGGGGCATCCACGGGACGCCTAAAAGCCATCGTGGCCACTCGACTCAAAATCTTCCGTCGATAGGGATCTCGCTTGTCTTCATCAGTAGGAGGCACTCCCTCGGAAAACAAGTATCGCACATGCCAGGGGTAATCTCTTTGGCTCCCATCCAGGGGGCCTCGGAGGCGGATCGACTCAACCCTCACGCCCAGTTCCTCCTCACCCTTATCGGGAGACTCGCCCGTCTCTGATCCGATCCAAAGGGTCTGTTCATTTCCCTTTTTCAGAAACGCTTTGGTCTTTAACGTCAACCGCTCTGAATTATCCCAGCCCAGCTTCCGACGGGTCAATTCTTTATCATCAACCCCGAGAATCATTGTTGCTGTATGGGAGCTCGCCGCCTTGGAGCCCCTGATGCTGAATTCGACCAGAACCTCATATTCCCCATCAAAACTGACCCAGGGATTCGCCTTCATGACCCGGGCGTGATTGAACGCAAGCCAGTCCAGCGACCAGTCTTTACTCCGGTCATCACGAAAGGTATCCAGATCCAACCACCACTCGACGATCTCGGGACCATTCAAAGGAACGGCCTCTTCCACCACTTCCCGTGCAGCTACAAAATATTTCTCCATCAACAGAGGAGAGATACTCAGCACGTCGCCAATCGTATCAAACCCGTATCCCGTATCATCCGGCGGCAGGATGTCACTCACCGGGAAATCGATCCGAAGTATGTCTTTGATCGTGTTGCGGTATTCCTCACGATTGAGCCGGCGAATAGTAACCCGCCCCGGATCAGGATTTTCGTGATCAATCTTGAACACTTCGCTCTCGATAAATTTGAGCATCTGCTGACGCTCCTCATCCGACGGCTGCTTCTTATCAGCAGGAGGCATCAAATTGCTCCTGATGTTTTTCCAGGTCTCGTACCAAACGCTGAAATCCTTCAGATGCTCTTCGATGGCCTCGAAATCATCCATCGCAAAGTCTCCCTTATCGGAGCCGTCCCCATGGCAATCATAGCAGAAATCCATCAGGATTGGCTCGACCTTACTGTAGGCCGAATCTGCGGCTTCAACTCCGGCTGCACCTGAGGAAATCAGAGCCGTGAGGAAAGAGATCTGGAGAATTCGACACATTAGAGAAAGGCTGACTATGCAGGATACGACAGTGCGAGCGGTTCGATACCGGCGCATGACCGTTTTTAACTGTCCGCACAAACAACAAAGGCGAAAACCTCCATCCGGCCTACTTCAACGCCCGGACCACGACCTTCTTCAATCGCCATTGACCGGGAGTTTCGGAACCATAGTGCGGGGCGCTGCTAAGTAACAAAGGCTCGCCCTTCTTCACCACGCCCAGATCACTCAACACGCCGGACTGATCATTGGAGTCGATGTCCCCGTCAACGCAGTATATCGCGAGAGGAGACTTGTCACCAACCTGATAGAATCCTCCGCACTCACCGTTCCCCGCCACGATCGCAAGATGCTGCACCACCACATCGCGGTCAAAGCTCAGCGTCAGAGTTTCACCACTCTCAACCTGCTTGAATTTCCCACCGGATGCCCCCATCCCGGCCGCATTGAAATGAGGATCCCCGCCTGACAGAGCCAGAGTCATCTCGACACCCGCCTTTGTGGCGGAAAGAATACTGCCTTCGACCGAGGTCTTCAGCGCTGGCTGCCCACCTTCTTCAGCACTCAGTTCAAACTCCGCCCGCTTCGCAACTGGCAGATCAGCGAGACGATGACCACCCATATTACGATGGTGCCGTGCCACCTGACTCAAATGCTTCACCAGCGGCTGCAACTCCGGCTCGCTAATGCGGTTGTTTGCCTCCATCTGATCGCCGGAAAGTTCATACAGCTCGATGGGAACCGCCTCTCCTCCTCGAAGCAGTTTAGCATCAAAGAAAAGCTTCCACTGTCCCTCGAAGGTTCGTCCTCCCGCGCTGGGAGAATCGAGACGCACTGCCGCCACCGCAGGATCAGGCTTGGATTCCTTGTGGTCATGGGCAAACATCGGAGGTCGCTGCCCCAGTTCACCACCCCGCCAGGCGGCAAGAACACTGTAGCTGTCCTCTGCTCCTTTCTCACCTTGCGCCGGATTAGGCAATTCTGATCCAATCAACTCAGCGAAAGTCGCGAATATGTCAGTATGACAGATAGGGCTACGATCAGTGCGTCCCGGAGTGTCCGCCATTCCATCACCGATGCCTCCGTCACCCCAACTCACAATATAGGGAACTCGATGTCCCCCTTCATAGGTGGAGCCTTTATGACTGCGAAACGGTCCTGTTGCTACATCGCTGTTCTTCTCAGCACCATTGTCACTCGTAAAAATAACCAAGGTCGTTTCAATCAACATCTTCCCCGGATTTCTGGGGTCTTCATTTGATTCCAGCCAGTCAATGAACCGCCCCAGTATCAAATCATTCTCGTAAATGTAGTCATGACGCAAATCCATCGGCTCGCCTGCTTTGGTTCGTGCCGCTCCCCGGCTGGGTTTGCCATCAATCGCCTCATCGGGAGTATACGGACCATGATTCGATGGTGAGGGATAGTAGAGAAAAAATGGCCGCTTTTCATTCTCACCGCCGGCGAGATGAGTGGACAGATAATCAATCGACATGTCCGAAAATCGGCTGCCCAACTTCGAATGAAAATAAGCGTCCTCGCCTTCCTTCACCAACGCCTTGCCGTTTCCTGTCGCTCCTACTGCCTTACGATCATGCAAATGCCCGGGGCCAACCGACTGTTCGGGACCATTTTTCTTCTTCCCTCCGCCAGCGGCATCAGGCCCCGACGTTCCATGCGACCGCGATGTAAATCGGACCAAGTCAAACCCATGATCTGCCGGCGTATCGAAGAGCGGCTGAGTTAAATCAGCATCATCCCAACCTGATGCAGGGCTGCCATCTGAACGCCGATAGCGCAACCCCACATGCCACTTTCCAGTCATGGCAGTGCCATAGCCCGCATCGCGAAACAAAGTCGCCAATGTGGGGCGATCCCGCTCAATCATCGGATCACCCTGCGATCCAAAGAGAACCCAATGCTTCAGTCGATTGCGCCAAGGGTAGCGGCCCGTTAGTAAACCATACCGAGTCGGCGAACAGCGCGATGAAGGAGTGTGAGCATCAGTGAACCTGACTCCCATGCGAGCGAGACGCTCCATGTTGGGAGTGGAAAGCTGAACGTCATCAGTATTCCCCGTGAAATCCTGAAAGGCACTGGTATCCCCCATACCCATGTCATCCGCCATCATGAGAATTACATTGGGCTGAGTGACTTCCGCCATCGAGAAACAACAACTCAGCGAGCAGATAAAGACGATAAGGCAACGAATGTTCATATCGAAAAAGCGAACTCGAAAGCTAATCCAAAGTCCAAGGGCAAATTTGGCGTTATCGGGTGATTGCTTGTAGAAAGCCGACACTGGTCATCACCGAATGGCCCCAAAATGCTATTACTTCGCAAACCCTCTGCGGGAAGCCCAAAAATAGGCACGGCAATACCAATTAGGCCCAATCCCCGCGACTACTCCACCGGTGGGAAGAGATCCAAAATCGCTTCAGCCATACTTTTGCAAACCAAATTCAGTCGAAGATGGGATAGAAGGTATTGAATGCCTCTTCACCGAACTCAGCTGGATCATTGAAACGCCGATTTCGATCAAGCGCATCGATGACACTCATCTCATCAGCCGCGAGTTCAAAATTATAGATCTCAATATTCTCTTTCAAGTGAATCGACGTTTGAGTTTTCGGAATAGCCACGGTCCCACGCTGCACGGCCCAGCGAAGCGCCACCTGTCCCACTGTCTTTCCATGAGCCGAAGCGATGGATTGCATCAATTCATCATCAAAAAGTGATTCATCGGCATCAGCCATACTGAGCGGCACGTATGAGCTCGCCCCAAACGGAGAAAATGCCGTCACAGTGATATCAGCTTCCTGACAAAACCTCACCATGCGGTGCTGGGCCAAATACGGATGCAGTTCGATCTGATGCACAGAAGGCTTGATACGCGCATAGGAATTCAAATCACGAATCATCGCTGTGCCCAGATTGCAGACACCTATTCGCTTCACCAAACCCGCATCAACCAAGCCCTCCATGGCACCCCAAGTGTCCGCGTATGGTACATCAACGTGCTTCATAGCAGGATTTTTAGCATCCGGATCGTTGAACCAGCCGGGGGGATAACGCTCTTCGAATGGCACGTAGGCCAATGTGATTGGAAAATGAACGAGGTAGAGATCGAGTTCATCGAGCCCGAGGTCACTGAGCGATCGCTCACAGGCAGCTCGAACATGATCTGGATGGTGGTAGGTATTCCAAAGCTTGGAGGTGATCCACAGGTCATCTCGGGCACACCCTCCGGCGCTCAACGCATTCTTCAGCCCTTCCCCCACAGCTGGCTCATTACCGTAGTCGCAAGCGCAGTCGAAGTGGCGGTATCCCAGAGATACCGCCTCAGGAATCAAAGTTGGCAATGTTTCATCAGGAATTTTCCAGGTTCCTAGACCGACGGAGGGAAATTCCCCTCCGTCCTTAACAGCAATGGTGCGAAGCGAATCAGACATATTGTCATGCTTATACAAAGGCTTCATAGGGGAATCAAGCATCACGATTGACTGCTTTCCGCCTCTTTCACCAAGCGCATAATCACGATCCTCAGTTCGTCTAACACACGGACGCCCGCTGGCGTATAGAAAAGCAAGAGGGTTGGGTCAATGATCCAACCCTCTTTTGCGTCCCTGTGGATCACCTACGGTTGACGAAAAGGGCAAAGAACCGCTAAAATGCCCTCAACTCACTGACGACAGTATGAATACCACCAAAACAGCTCTCTTCGCCGCCGCCCTTTCGCTCTCGATTTCCACCGCCCTCCTTGCGAAGGACTCTCCGCCCCCCATCCTGGCCGGCCAGGCAGCCCAAATCGCTCAGACCGACCTCGAATCCCGTGGTCTTGCAGACACGATTTTCATCGAGCAGATCGTTTTCAAAAAGAAGTCAGCCATCAACGGAGAAGCCCACTGGGAGATTCTCTGGTCCAATGATTTCCCCGCTCAGACCAAAGGCAGGAAAGAATACGCTATCCGTATCCTGATGAGCGGTGAGTACAAGCGAGCCGTCCACTGAGTCGGATTTCGCTGACCGTTTATTGAAGCGAGATAACTACCGCCCGAGGATCTCGATCGTCTTAAGCGTAATTTTGAGAAAGCGCCCGTGAAGCTGTTCACGTTCGTAGGGGTGTACAACACCGTCCCGCTTGTAGTAGCCTTCGAATCTCGCAAGCTCATCAGCCAGTACTCCAACACGAGAGAGATTTCCCGGGCTCAGTTGCCGGCAGTCGCAGCCCCAGTTCAACAGTTCGTTAACCCAGACCTGATAACCGTTGATCACCGGAGTCCGAAGTGAATCCGGCACATCCCAGAGAGAGATTGCATTCCCGTTCAGCTCTTCACGGTAGAACTGCAGGGTCTCTATAATTTTCCCTGCTTCCGCGTCATCCCGATCTCGACGCCCCATCCACTCGTACGACTCGTTCAATAGTCCTCGATGATAAGAAAGCAGAGCGAAGCCGTAGTCTTCTGGAATTCGATCTTCAATCAAAGCTGAAATGATTGCCGAGTAGTTGCCGGACAATGCCGAAGCCAACTCTTCCGGAAGCCCCTCACCGCGCATCTTCAACTCGTGCAGCACCAGAAGTTCCTGCAAGGCACTCAGCTGGCCCGCCTCGCGAGCATTCGGAACAAAAAGAATGGGAAGCCGCCCCACCAGATCGTTGAGCGTATTTTCGTTCGTCCTCGCTATCTGAGTCACCGTTTCAGCACGAGCCGGAACAATGAAAACGGTAAAAACACAGATAATGAAAATCGCGATTATGCAGAAGAATGGGAGCAGTCTCATAGGTAGAATCAGGCCTGACCTCTCTATACTGAGACGCAATTATCATAACTGCAATCTTTTTTACTTTCCTTATATTGTCTTTATAATACGGAAAATATAATTATTAAGCGACTGCGCGCTCCGTGTGCACGAAATTCCCGGGACTGGAGAAGGCCATCTCCACTCAATTCTTTGAGAAAAGGAAGGAACCGCAACTACCCGCGGCTTCCAACGCCATATGCCATGAGGCTGGCGAGCAGGGGCATCAACAGGAGGAGCAATAACTCAACCCGGAGGCACATAATAACTCCCTTGGGAACGGTCACTATTTCGTCCGCATCGCCGTTCTGATTCTTCTTCAGAAAGATGGTCGGAACCATTGAAAGCCCCGCCACAATCAAGAAGAGAAGAAACTTGGTATGAAACACAGGATTACTCGAATAGAGCGAGGCGGGCTTAATTCCGCCGAACCACTGACCCAGTCCAGTCACCAGCACAACCGCTGCAAATATAGCAAAAACGACGTTGAGTCGCCGCGCCCTGACAACAACCGATCTAGGGACACTGGGACGCAATGCCAGATGCTGCATCAAAACCATAGCCACCACGATGATGATAGCGAGAAAGTGAAGGTACCGGAGCAGAAAAAATGTGATCATTGCGGAGAGACTACGATCACGGTTTCAGAAAAGCACGGGAAATCGTATCCGATTTCCATCCGGATAATCCGCTACTTCCGCCGCGGTTTCTCCGGGGGCATCTCCAGCGACATTTCCGCACATAGAGCAGCCCCAATAAAGTAGCCACACGACATGTAATAGATCCAAACGAGGACAACAACCAACGAGCTCGCCACCCCATAAGCCGAGGCAATGGCGCTATGGGAGATGTAACTTTGGAACAGGGACCTTCCAATAAGAAAGGAGGACAAGAAGAACAAGGATGCTACAAACAGCGCCCTTTTTTTCGGTGCAGGCGACAGCACCACCCTCAGTAGAACGACACCACCCAGTGTCAAAATCAGCGCATTCAAGCCGCTCGCTAAACTCTTCCCTCCCAAATGCCATTCCCGTATCACCGGCGCAGCCAGAGTTGGCACAATGAAAACAAGGCAGATCAGTATTCCCACGACAATGGCAAATACCAAGGCAACAAGTCGCCCGATCAGACTCCTAAAGAACACTGCTTTAGCTGTATCCGACTTCTGGTCAAACATCACCCGCGTTCCCATCAGGAGGCGCCAAAAAATCAGCGAGGCCGCCCACACTAACACAATGGCCGATATCGTATTCGCCCACCACGGTCCATCCGCCAGTATCTTGAGGTGTACCACCGAAACGAGAGACTCAGCCGCATCGGCTGGAACCATATCAGAGAGCCACTCGACCGCAGATTCACGAGCCTTCTCCGGGCCGAGTGCCTTGGACGCCATCACCACCCCAAAAACGAGTAGTGGAGCGGTCGCGAACAGTGCATAAAACGAGACCGCGGCCGCTTGGCCCGGTCCATCGTGCTGAACCCACCGACGAACAGCTCTCCCCATCAGTTTCACGACTTTCATCACGATTGAGGATGCTGAATGTTCCATCAATTCTTCGTTACCACTCCGCTATCGAATGGTTCTCCTCAAACAGTTCACTGAATTCAATCGCAGGGATGCGCCTCTACTCAGCCCGCCGCACCGGAGCTTCCCTCGCGATTCGGGACTGAAAATCGCCCAGTCCATCCCAGTAGGTAGCCCGGCTCAAATCAACTTCCTGGATCACCACCGTGTCCCACTCTTCCGCGGTTACTAGACGATCGCCTTCCCGATTCCATACTGCCGATTTCATCCAGTCGTGAGCGTGATCGGTGTAGGTCGATGAGACCAGGTAGACTCCATTTTCAACACAGCGAGCCGCAGCCAGGCGGGGGTTACCGCCCCAGATGGGAAGTGCTATCACTTCAGCGCCATTCATAGCCAACTCCCTCGCCACCTCGGGAAAGAAGACGTCATAGCAAACCATCAATCCCACTCGCCCAAAACGCGTCTCAAATACCGGATACTCATCTCCGGGAGCAATCCCCCTCGCGATTTCCTCACGAGGCAAAGTCACCTTTCGGTACTTCCCCGCAACCTCACCGTAGGGCCCAATCAAGACCGCTGCATTGTATATGAGATGCTCCTCTTTCTCCAGCAGCCCCACCACCAGATAGCAATCATGCTGCTTTGCCAGTTCTCCAAAATAGTCCGTCGTCGGCCCGGGAATCGTTTCCGCTACTTCACTGTATTCATGAGTCACGCCCTTACACGTCAACAACTCGGGGAGCACAATCAAATCAGCCCCCTGGCCAGCGGCCGATGCAATCAAGGGTTCGAACCATTCCCGGTTCTCCTCCACCGTTCTTCCACTCCCTCCCAGCTGCGTATGAACAGCAGCCAGCGTCACCTTTCGCTCTGGCGGAGCAACCGACTTCTGAAGCCTCATATCTTTCCATTCCACCAATCCTCCGGGCGCCCATCGTAAGTGCAACTGAACTGTTGCAGTCACCGCATCGTCCGGCACCAGATAGCGACCGGATACATTCACCCATCCCCCTATACCGGGCACTCCATCTTGGGGGAAATCAGGGCGGGCTTTCCCGGTCTCACGGCCAAAGTAGGCAGGGTTGAATGAATAGGGGCTCATAACTTCCTCCCCATCACGTCCCTCCCATTCAATTCGCACCACACAGGACCGCCTCGGAATGTCGATCCCCACCGCCTTTCGCAGAGCCGAAAACTCAACCCACTTTCCACCCGTTACCGGAAAGATTGACTGCCAGTAACCATTGAGTCCCTCTCGGTCAGCCGAACTCAACATCAATTCAGCATTATCACCGATCTTACCCGCTACAGCTAATCCGGGGCGGGGAGACTTCAGTTCCCATTCCGTTGGTTGTCGATTGTCTTCGATTGGCGTCTTCGAAGCCGCCTCCAAGACGCCGACAGGTTCAGCCACTGGTTCAGCCACAATCTGCCCATGGGATACCCCCACGCCCCATACGCATCCAACAGTAACCAGCCAGATGGCCGCCAACGGGAATTTTCTTCCAAGCCCTTGCATCACGGCCATAGCCTAGCCACAACCATCTCGAAAATCGATCACGCAATTCAGTCTTTAATCAGTGCCTGAACGCCAACTCATAACGCCCAATGACAAACCATTGCCAGTGCTGCCTCCAACACCAATGGAGGCAGCACTGTATTCAAGTTGGAAAAGGCAGCGCGCTGCTCCAACTACGCAGCAGGAGCGGCGGCAATCGCCTGATCGATCATCGACTCAATCGCAGGCATGGTCTGCATCCCTCGAGCACCAACAAGGGGCTCTCCATCCTTGAAAATGATCAGGGTCGGAACCGACGTGATATTGAATTTCTGTGCAATTTCCCGCGCCTCATCGATGTCAACTTTCGCAACAACGACCTGTCCTTCACGAGATTCAGCAATTTGATCGATCAACGGGCTCAACATCTTGCAAGGGCCACACCACTGGGCGTGAAAATCAACCAGCACAGGCAGGCTGCCCGATGTGAGAGTTTGCTCAAAAGTTTCGGTAGTGAGTTCAATAGCTTTCATATTTCTAAACGTTACCCATTAACAGACAGATCTGTCTGTTAATGCTTACAACAATTTCAAAGCAGATTTGAAACAGACCATCTGAGCCGAATGGCACGGGTTTAAGAGATACCTTCGTTGGAGCGAAGCCTGAAGGGCTGACTCAACCTAGCCCAGGGCAGCGCTCCCCCCCAAGCTAGTTTGAGTCCGGCCCGTTGGGCCTCTGGGTGCCGAAAACCCCTCTTAAAACCGTGCCATTCCCATCTGACCCTATTTATTTCGAGGGCCTATAAAGGCCCAAAAGCAGTCGGCCCAGTGCCTGCTATGGATGGTGCACCTGAACGGGATGCGTTGCTGTTGGTCTGAGCCATCAAAAATTCCTCCGGGCAAGTGGCGGGTGCCTTCGGCACGTATTACATTCATCCAGTGCTTCCCAACGAAGCCGAGGCCAATGACCGTGCCTCTGCGGCGAGGCTGGCGGGGATCATCATGGATGAGAGAAAGTTCACCATGAGCTCGATCGACACAGGAACCATCTCGAGGAGCGGATTAGTAGCCGCTCTATTTCAAGAGGGTCTGGTGCCTGATATAACAGGGTCGAGTCCACCGTCGAAGTAGAATGAAAGACGGAGTCGCGCAAATTCACTCGCTACTCAAATTCTCGGCCTATGCCTCCAGCGCCAGAACGTCGCGCATCCACACCGCGATCCCTGCAAGCCTCTGTCGATCTCCACCGGCGACCTCTGCCGTAGCCCACCCGCCGAAGTTTACCTCAGTGAGAATAGCCCGGACTTTCTCCCAGTGAACCTCGCCTCCATTCGTACCCACCGCGCCTTCGCATTTCAGCTTGGCCTCGCCAAACTCCGGGTGTCCGCGATCTTTGATGTCGAGTTTGTAGATCCGCTCTCCCAGAGCCCGGGCCCAGTGCTGAGCCGACTGCTCCGTCCAGGTTATCGTATTCCCCAGGTCAAAGTAGGACCGCACCATCGGTGAATCGAACGAATCAACAAAACGCGCCATTCCCTCCCCGGTCTTCAAAAAAGTAGCCCGGACATTTTCAATGCAGAGACGAATTCCGTGTTTCTCAGCCAGGGGGAGCGCCTTCCTGACATTCCCCTGCCATACGGAAAAATTCTCATCGTAGGAAAGGGTGGAATCCTCCCTCGCCAGAACAAGAACGGAATCACTTCCCAACCGGCGAGCTAGCTCCACAGCAGGGACAATGTCAGGATAGGCAGCATTAACGATCCCGTGCACCGGCACGCCCGTCTTTCCGATCACCGCCTCAACTTCATCATGATCGACTTTGTCATCAATCTTCAACTCCACGCCATCCAACCCGACTTCGCGAAGGAGTTCGAACTTCTCTCTCACCGAAAGGCTCGCTTCCTGAATCATGTGATACTTCACCGCGATCTTCACCCTTCCCGCCAGGGGACCGGCCATAGAGGATCCACTCCAGGCACAGGCGGAAGCAAGCAGCGCGCTGCGACGACTCATCGATACGTCAAACATAGCGCCATCGTAATCGGCCACCTTCATTAGCCGAGCCATTACGGGGACGCGTTCACGACAATGTCCATCTTGACTGAGATCCATCGCTCCCTGCTATGCTCAGCCCATGACCGACATCCCCATGAAACGGCGAACCTTTGTCAAGAATTCCAGTCTACTTGCCGCTGCCGCATCAGCATTCCCGTCAGGTGCACACGCACAAAAGAAAGACGGAGACAAAATTCGCGTGGCCCTGATTGGATGCGGAGGAAGAGGCACCGGCGCTGCCGCCCAGGCCCTGACTGCTGATGACCAAACCGAGATGTGGGCCATGGCCGACATCGATCAGGACCAACTGGATCGAAGCCGGGAGACACTTGAGAAAAACGTTCCCGATCCGGCTCAGGTCAACGTCTCGCCTGAACGGCAATTCATTGGTCTCGACGGCTTTCAAAAAGTCATGGCGATACCGGAAATCGATGTCGTCATACTGACAACACCACCAGGATTTCGTCCGTATCACTTCGAGGCAGCCGTTAACGCAGGCAAGCATGTCTTCATGGAAAAGCCCGTTGCCGTGGATTCCGCAGGCGTCCGCAAAGTCCTCGAATCAGCCAAGTCCGCCAAGGCGCAAAATCTCAAAGTAGGAGTCGGTTTCAACCGGCGCCACAGCCCCTTGCATCAGGAGGTGATCGGAAAACTTCACGACGGTATAATCGGTGACCTCCCTCTTATCCAGATCTTCAACTGTCGAGCCGACGTCAACAAGCGAACCGCGCGGCAACCAGGTGAGACCGAGCTCGAATTTCAGGTGAGGAACTGGTACTACTTCACCTGGCTCAGCGGAGATTTCATGGTCGAACAAAGCGTCCATGAATTCGATGTTGTCCGTTGGATCAAGAACGATGAACCCCCGGTCAATTGCCAGGGTCAAGGAGGCCGACTTGTTCGCACAGGGCCCACTAACGGTCAAATCTACGACCACTTCAGCGTCGACTTTCAGTATGCCGACGGCTCTCAGGTAATCACCCAACACCGGCACATCCCCAAGTGCTGGAGCTGGTTCGGTGAAAAGATCACGGGAACCAAGGGAACCGCCGAGCTTGCGTTCAAAAGCACCGGTGCAATCCGCCCCTCTTCTCCGGACGCATCTCCCTGGCGGGGGAAGGAAACCGAAAACTCCTATCAACTTGAACACGACGCCCTCTTCAGAGCCATCCGGGACGATCTCGAGCACAACGAAGCCGAAAGAGGCGCCTACTCTTCATTGTTCGCCATCATGGGGCGCATGGCGGCCTACAGCGGACAAGTGGTGACCTGGGAGGATGCCCTCAATTCAGAGGAGTCTCTCGCGATCAACCCCCTTTCGTGGGACGAGGACGCGCCGCTGTTTCCGGACGAAAATTTCGAATACACACCGTTCCGACCGGGAGCGACCTGACATCCGGGGGCCGCTAGCCGAATTCGAGAGCACAACTACCCCGTCGGTTCAATGCCCGCAGGCCGGGCCGGCCCGCGTCTTCATAGAATATTGAGGTCGAATATCAGCCGGATCCGTGGAATAGAGAATAGTGGCTGAATCCTGATTTGCCTCCATATTTGGCGCTTCCAAAGGGGAACGCAGAACGTAATAACTGCCCGAAGACCCGGGATTCAGCCGTATCAGTAGAAGATTTCACCAGTAGACGACAATCAGTTCAACAGTATGACCTCAGAGGAATCAGATTCAAGCCGTGCCACCGACGACAAATTAGGCAATCGAGAGCGCTTCTTGAAGGCGTGCCACTGTGAGCCATTGGACCGCCCCCCCGTGTGGATGATGCGACAGGCGGGACGCTCCCTGCCTGAATATCGGGCGCTCAAAGAAAAGCATACCTTCGTGGAGATCGTGCAGACGCCTGAGCTAGCCACCGAAGTAACACTGCAGCCCATTCGTCGCTTTGACTTCGATGCGGCCATCCTCTTCAGCGATATCCTCGTGATCTGCGAAGCCATGGGCCAGCCCTACGGATTCAGCGACAAGGGAGGTATCGAAATGGCTTTCAAAATCGAATCGGAAGCCGACGTCGCCAAACTCGAAACGGGAGCCATCCGCGAACGCCTCAGCTATGTGGCAGGTGCGCTGCCTCTGATCAAATCAGAACTCGCAGGAAAAACCGCTCTGATCGGCTTTTCTGGTGCTCCCTGGACACTGGCCAACTACATGATGGAAGGTGGCAGCTCTCGGGAATTCACAGCGGCAAAGGCGCTTCTTTATTCCAATCCAAAAGCCCTCAACTCGCTGCTCGAAAAGCTCACCGCCGCCGTGATCGAATACCTGCAGATGCAGATTGATTCGGGAGTGGACGCTGTTCAGATCTTCGACACGCAAGGAGGCATTCTTGCTGACAATGTTTTTGCTGAAGCATCCGGCCGTTGGATGGCCGAGATCGTTTCGGCTCTCAAGGGCCAGGTCCCAGTCATTCTCTTTTCCAAAGGCGCGGCCGGCAATAGGCAGGCGCTCGTCGAAACAGGAGCAAACATGCTCAGCGCTGATTGGACTATCGATCTAGCCAACTTCAGAAGGAAGCTGCCTGACAATATCGGAGTGCAGGGAAATCTTGACCCCGTCCTACTTCAAGCCGCACCGGAAGCTGCCGCCGCGGAAACCACACGGATCCTCGAACGGATGCGCGGCCTCAACGGCCACATTTTCAATCTGGGTCACGGCGTCACCCCTCAGTCAAAAATCGAAAACATCGCCAGCGTCGTCTCCACTATCAAAAGTTTTTCATGAGCGCCCTCACGGTCGACATAGATCTCATCCGGAAATTCAATGTGCCGGGCCCCCGCTACACGTCTTACCCACCGGCGACTCATTTCACGGATGAGACGCCGAAGGAGGTCTTGCTCGAAAAAATCGCAAAAAACAATGCGACCTCAGACCGGGATCTTTCGCTCTATTTCCACCTGCCGTTTTGTGAGAGCCTCTGCTGGTTCTGTGGCTGCACCACCGTCATCACCACTCAGCAGAGCAAGAGCGCGCAGTATCTGGATTATATTGAGAGAGAACTCGATAAGATGGGGTTCTATCTCAACCCTGACCGAAAAGTCACCCAGATACACCTTGGCGGAGGCACGCCTACCTTTCTCCTGCCCGATGAGATCCGCCAGCTAGGCGAGATGGTACATTCGCGCTTCAAGGTCGATCCCGACATGGAAGCCTCTGTGGAGATTGATCCACGTCGCCTCACCCAGGAAAAGCTCGCAGCACTCCGTGAAGTCGGATTCAACCGGGCCTCTATCGGGGTTCAGGACAACAATCCAGAGGTGCAAAAAGCAGTCCACCGTATCCAACCTCTGGAAATGACCAGAGAGGTTGTCAGTTGGATTCGGGAGGCAGGATTTCAGTCTCTCAATATCGATCTGATCTACGGATTGCCTCATCAGACCGTCGAGTCATTCGACCAAACCATCGACGAAATTTTAGGCCTGAGGCCTGACCGACTTGCGGTATTCAGCTACGCTCACGTCCCTTGGATCAAGCCAGCCCAGAAAATCCTCAAGGATGAGTTCCTTCCCTCTCCAGAGGTGAAGCTGGAACTAATGAAGCTGACGGTTGAAAAACTGACTTCGAATGAATTTTTCGACATCGGCATGGATCATTTCTCCCGGGCCGATGATGAACTTGCTGTCGCGCAGCGAGAAAAAACCCTGCAACGGAATTTTCAAGGGTACAGCACCAAGAGTGGAACTGATATTTACTCTTTCGGAATGTCCGCCATCTCACAGGCCGACGACATTTACTGGCAAAACCAGAAAGAACTCCCCGATTACTACGCTGACATCGACGCAGGTGAGCTCCCCATCGTGAAAGGCTACGTCTTGACCAGAGAAGACGAAATTCGCCGCACGACCATCATGCGCCTGATGTGCGATCTCAGCCTCGACTACACCGCGATGTCGAACATGCTGGGACTCGACTTTGCCGAACATTTCGCCGGAGAACTGGCCTCCCTCGATGATCTCGAGGAGGGAGGGCTGCTGCAACGCCTTCCCGGAAGACTTGAAGTCACTGATTTGGGGCGTCTCTTCATACGCATCGTGGCGATGCGCTTTGACGCCTACATGATTGCCGGAAAAGAAGGTCGCTATTCGAAAGCTATATGAGTTCTGTCGCGGTCATTGGTGGCGGCATCACTGGATTGACCGCCGCATTTCGCTTGCGCGAAAAGGGGCACGAGGTCACGCTTTTTGAAGCAGGCGATCGTACTGGCGGAGTCATTCAGACAACCCGGGACGGAGAATTCCTCGCTGAGTGCGGCCCGAATTCCATTCTCGAGACCTCGCCGAAGATCACCCAGCTGGTCACCGACCTCGGGTTGGATGATCGGCGACTTGAGTCCAACCCCGATGCTGAGAACCGCTTCATTTTGCGCGGTGGCAAACCAGTGCTCATGTCATCCTCGCCAACCGGATTCTTCGCCAGCCCACTTTTCTCTATGGGTGCGAAATTCAGGCTTTTGATTGAGCCCCTCATCAAAGCCTCCCCGGCTGATGCTGAAGAGAGCCTCGCTGACTTTGTAAAAAGACGGCTTGGACAGGAGTTTCTCGACTACGCGATAAACCCCTTCGTAGCCGGAGTCTACGCAGGAGACCCCGGCCGGCTTTCCGTGAAGCAGGCCTTTCCGAAACTGCATGCGATCGAGCAAAAATATGGCTCTCTCATCATGGGACAGATCCGAGGAGCCAGGGAGAGAAAGCGAACCGGCGAAGTGTCCAAGCAAAATGCGAATAAATTCTCCTTCGACGAAGGACTCCAGGTCCTGACCGACACACTCAGCGAAAGTCTTGGTGAGTCAGTCCGCCTAAAGAGCCCTCTGACTCGACTTGAGAAAACGTCCGGGGAAAACTCCGTTACCACTACTGTCGCCACCGAGAGAGCAAAGTTCGACGCAGTCCTGCTCGCCATGCCCGCGCACAAACTGGCAGAGCTTGAGTTCGATGGAGGTGAGCCGAAATTGTCCGCCCTGAGCGAGATCACCTATCCACCAGTCGCCAGTGTCGTTCTGGGATTTCGCCGTGAGGACGTGGCTCATGCACTCAATGGATTCGGCACGCTGAATCCGGAGGTCGAGGGTGTAAACACGCTCGGCACTATCTTTTCATCCTCCCTCTTTACCCATCGCGCCCCGGAAAACCATGTCACATTGACAAACTATATCGGCGGGATGAGATCCCCGGAGCTAGCCCGGCGCAGTCCCGAAGAAATCATCAAACTTACGGTGGAGGACCTTCGATCCATCTACGGAGTGACCGGTGATCCGGTTTTCAGCCAGTGCTTCGTGTATCCGAAAGCAATCCCGCAGTACGAAGTTGGCTACGCCAGATTCAAAGACCTGATGAGCCAATGTGAGAGAGACAATCCCGGTATTTTTCTCGCAGGACATTGCCGGGACGGCATCTCATTGGGCGATTCAATCGTATCTGGACACGACGTTGCTCAACGGATCAGCGATTTTTTGATAGCATAGACAGAATCTACTTTTTGATTACTCCTCTGACAAATTCCACATGAAGAAAAAAGGTGTACTACTCGTTAATCTAGGATCACCCGATTCGGCGTCCGTGTCGGATGTTCGCAGCTACCTGCGAGAGTTTCTGATGGATGGTCGAGTGCTCGATGCTCCCTATCTCGTCCGTTTCTTTGTGGTTCATTGCCTCATCCTCCCTACTCGCCCCAAAGAATCTGCCGAGGCCTATGAGAAAGTCTGGCTACCCGAGGGCTCGCCCCTCGTCGTCACCAGCGAGAAGCAATCCAAAGACTTGAAGCAACGGCTCAACCTTCCTGTGGAGCTGGCGATGCGCTACAAGAACCCCTCGATCAAGTCAGCGATCGCAAAGCTCAGTGCCCAGGGAGTCGAAGAGCTTGTGGTGTTACCACTGTTCCCTCACTACGCGATGTCGAGCTATGAAAGTGCCGTCGAGCGAGTCAAAGAGATCATTGCAAAGGATGCGCCTCAAATGGAGGCTCAGTATGTTCCGCCTTTTTATGACGAACCCGGTTTTATCGATTCCCTCGTCGCCACAGCGAAGGATCATCTAGCAGGAGGCTACGACCACCTTTTATTCAGCTTTCACGGCCTCCCCCAAAGGCACCTGAAACTCTCCGACCCCACCGGCACACACTGCCTGTCCTGTGATGATTGCTGCTCCGGAGATCATCCGGCCCACAAAACCTGTTACAAGGCTCAGTGCCACAAGACCGTCGAAGCATTTATCGAAAAAGCCGGAGTTCCAGCTGACAAGTATTCCGTCGCCTTTCAGTCACGATTGGGCAGAGACCCCTGGATCATGCCCTACACCGATCACGTCATCAAAGAGCTGCCCAAGCAAGGCGTCAAAAAGGTCCTCGTGATGTGCCCGGCCTTTGTCGCTGACTGCCTCGAAACCATCGAGGAAATTGGAATGCGGGCCAAAGAAGATTTCATTGAAGCGGGAGGTAAGGAACTCACCTTGATCCCCTGTGTCAATGAGCATCCCCGCTGGCTCGAAGCGCTCGAAGAAATGACGCGTCTTCACCTAGGCGAGACAGCCTAAAATAGAACCGCCTGCCCTAAAGACCTGGCATCTTATCCGTCGCTGGAATCTCGCCGCGCAGCATTTTTTGTCCGGCACCCACTAGCTTCAAGTAATGATCCGCCGGTAGGCCTTCGTAGGTGAGAAACGTCACCCCTTCTCCCACTGGCACATCATTGGTGCACTTGAAGATCGCCGTACCCTCGTCAACCTCATCGAACATAGCCACGTAGATCATGTTGGCACCCGCCTTCTTGGCCTCGACCATCTGAGACCAGAGAAACTGCCCGCCCTCTCTGGGAATCGCATTCAGTTCATCGCCGTGGAGGTTGTACCAACTGAAGCCGGGAAAAACGACCGGAAAATAGTCGAGCCCATTCTCACGGCACCATTTCACATCCGGCTTCAAATGCTTCTCGGCATGACTCGCTAAGCTCTTCTCATCGCGATAGCGCCCTATCGTCCAGGGGCTCACCACATCAGCCAGCTTGATGACTTCGTGAAGGGCAGGATCGGCCACCGAATCCCTCTCCAGTTCGCGCCAGCCTGTCGGAACGCCCAACATCACAGAGCACCCGTCAGCCTTCAGTTTCTCCACGAGTTCACCACACTCCGCAACGGAATACTGACGCGGCTTGTCTCCATCATTAAAACCAACCCCCCAGATCGATACGAGAGGCTTTCCGTTGTGATGCAGATAGGCCGGGTCACCCGTAATATCCATCTTCTCACGCAGCTCCTGCCAATCTTCCCACACCCTTTCAGCGCCACCTGCGGACAACCCGCTGAGGTCATACATCACCACGTAAGCCCTCCCAAATCGATTTGCGCCTTCGCGAGCATGAGACAGCACCATGTCCTTCTGGAGCTTTAATTCCGTATTATTCAATCCATTCGCGAAGCGCTGTACAAAGGCACCGTGAATGCCGTAGTCTTGCATCCACTCAAAATGTTTCAGCACCGTGCTCCGATCAGTGCTGCTGAACACCGTCGCTTCGCTTCCATCAGCGAGCTTGAAGTCTGTAGGATATTGAGCCGAATATTCGCTCATGTCAGGCCAGAGATCGACCGTTGCGTTGCCGGGACCAAAAGGCTTGCTACGATGCTTTGACCAATGCACCCACCCCATACCCATGCGATCCCCATCACTGCCGAACCAGCCTTGATAGCCAGTCATGACTTTGCCGTTCAGCGTGGAGCAATCGACGCCCTTATGTGACGAACCGGAGTATGGCTGCAATGGTGAGGACTCCTCTCCAACGGCAAAGAGTGC
The DNA here is from genome assembly GCA_963975655.1 of uncultured Verrucomicrobiales bacterium. Classification (GTDB taxonomy): domain Bacteria; phylum Verrucomicrobiota; class Verrucomicrobiia; order Verrucomicrobiales; family DEV007; genus Arctic95D-9. The sequence goes on along the minus strand of CAXBHX010000024.1, from coordinate 22,220 downwards.
AAGGCTCAAAATGGAGAGGAATATTCGGATCATCGATTCAGAGCCGCTTCAGTTTCCTTCTCAGTGAGCAGGACACGAAATTCTTCGAGGCGTCCTTCAAATTCGGGGTTGTTAGCCAGGTTCCTCTTCTCGTGGGGGTCGTTGGTCAGGTTGTAGAGTTCCTCGCCGTCCGGCCACTTACCGTAGCGCCAGCGCTGGTTGCGAAGCGAATAGCCGAGCTGAGGCCCACGCGTCACCACGCTGTAGGCAACCTTCTTCTTGCCGGGTCGATCAGGATGATTGAGCAACGGCGTCAGCGCCATACCCTGCAAATGACTTGGCGGAGTCAGCCCCGTCAAATCAGCCAAAGTCGGGTAGATATCTACCAACTCCACCATCGCCTGCGAGGTCGTCCCGCCAGTTGTCAGTCCTGGCGCATGCACAATGAAGGGCACCTTGGCCCCAATATCGAAGAGTGTCACTTTGCCCCAGACGAAGTGATCCCCGAGGTGATAGCCATGGTCCGAGGTAAAGATCACCACCGTATCATCCCAATGACCACTCTCCTTCAACGCATCAAGCACCAGTTTTACCTGCGCATCGATAAACGAAATGCAAGCATGATAAGCCTGCATGTATTCACGGCGCAGTTGATCGTTCTCCTTGCTGAACTCGAAACCAAAGGACTCGTAGCGTTTTGAGATGGCTGACTTTGGGAGGTCGTCCCACAGGTTCGGCTTGTCTGCTTCGTAGACGATCTCATCCTTCGGATAAAGGTCGAACCACTTATCCGGCGCCAGGAACGGCACGTGTGGTTTCTGAATACCGCAGGCGATGAAGAAAGGCTTGTCGCCGTTGGGCTCTTCGTTGAGCCACTGCGCAACCTGACGAGCGTTCTTCCCATCCTTGTGTTGTTCGTCGGTCAGGCCACTGCGCCCGTATCCGGGAGGCGTCTGCGCATCGAGCTTGCTCTTGGCTTCCTTCTCAATGGGCTTCCACAACCTCTTGTTTTTGGGCTCTTCGATGGACCCGTGCTCCGCTTCGAATTTCTTGCGAGCTTCCGTCACTACCGGAAGTTCATCATTTTCAAAACGAAGAAATTCGTTCCAGGCCACTTCACCATGTTCATGGCGCGGCGAGTGAAACACCTTGCCTACGCACGCGGTCCAGAAGCCGTTCTCCTTGAAGAACTGCGGCATCGAGACGGTGCCTGGGCGCGTCTCACGAACATCGGCGGTGTTGTCCAGCACCCCACTCGACTGCGGGTAAAGCCCATTGAGGAACGAAGCCCGCGAGGGGCCGCACACTGGATACTGACAAAAGGCCCGCTGAAAGGTCATTGATTCAGACGCAAACTGAGCCAGCGTCGGCGTCTTGATAGGATCATAACCGGAGGGTGACACATGAGTATTCAAGTCATCGCAAACAATGAATAATACGTTCTTGGCTTTACTCTTGTTGCCACCAATAGGCTGAGGCTTGGAGGAAACGGCAGAACCCGTTGCCGCTGGTGCTGGCTTTTTCCCATCCTTCTTCTTGGATGCCTTACCCACCTCGGATGACCACACCTTCGGTGATCCATCGATAGGATCAGCCATCTCTGCAATCCAGCCATCAAAGGTCTGCTGCAGACTAGCCAGCAGCTCCGGATGTTCCTCTTTCAAATCCGTGGTCTCACCGAGATCCGATTCCAGATCAAACAGTTCAAGCTGATCCTTCACCCCTACCAACTTCCACTTCCCGGACCGGAGCCCCCACTTTCCGTCGCTGCCACCCGAGCTCCAGAATAAATGATCGTGAAGCTTGTCGGTTTTTCCCTTCAGCGCAGGCAGCATATCCACTCCGTCCAGAGGGCGCGCCGTAGGAAGGTCCTGACCCGTCGCCGACAGAATGGTGGGCAGAATGTCAGTGGACCAGAGCGGCACATCACACGTAGTCCCACCTTTCAATTCCTTCGGCCACGAAACAATAAACGGCACTCGCACACCGCCTTCGTAGTCATCCTGTTTGAACCCACGCAGCGGCGCGTTGTTCGCATTCATGGCTCCAGCCCCTCCATTGTCAGAGAGATAGATCAAAAGCGTATTCTCGAAGAGCCCTTCTTCTTTGAGCTTTCCAACGATCTCCCCCACCCCGTTGTCGAGATGCATCAACATCGCCATGAGAGTGTTGCGGAGCGGATCATCTGTCAGAGGCTTGATATCCTCCTCGGGTGCCTCTGCCGGCGTGTGCACCGCGTTATAAGCCACATAGAGAAAAAATGGATCCTCCTTGCGTCGATCAATGAAGTCGACCGCTTCCTCCGTGATGCGAGTGGTCAAGTAGCCTTCTTCATCCGTAATTGGCTCCAGTCCCTTGTAGATTGGATGCTCCGGATCGGAGTGATCAAAGTAGGGATGAGCTCCCCGCCCCATGAATCCATAAAACTCATCGAAACCCCGGTTCATAGCATGGCGATCCATGTCCAGTCCCAGGTGCCACTTACCGTAAGCTCCCGAGGCATACCCTGCTTCACCCATGAACATAGGGATCCACTTCTCTTCCAGGGGCATCCCGCTTCCGCCCTGTCCGGCCGTGTAGACCCCAAAACGCTGCTGATAGCGCCCCGTCATGATTCCTGCTCGCGTGGGGGAACAGACGTGACCACTGGCATAGCCGTTCGTGCAGATCACACCTTCCCTTGCCAGTGCATCGATGTGAGGCGTGCTGACTTCAGGTGGTGAATGAGGATTGTAGCTGACATCAGCATAGCCTTGATCGTCAGCGACAATGACGACGACATTGGGGCGTTCGGCTGCGAAGCCAATGCCGGTCAACAGGAGTAGAAATGCAGGGAGTATTTTCATCTGAGAAGCCACCTACTCATGACCTGGCGGCCAGGACAGGCAGGGGTTACCAAGTGTAGAGAAAACCCGCTATTCTATTAACAAGAAATCGTGTCCTATTTGCGCGATTCAACTTTCCCCCACAATATCCGCCGGGACGCGCACCGGCCGTAAGGTCTCCGAAGACAGACAGGCGTGGATAGTATACCCGGTAGCCAGCACCTCATCTCCACGATGCACTTCGGCATGGCATTTGATCCGGGTTTTGCTCACGATCTCAGCCCACCCCACAATTTGAATCACATCGTCATATTTCGCCGGCAGCTTGTAATCACAATGCGCCTCCGTCACCGGAAGAATGACCCCACGCTCCTCGAGCTCAACATAAGGAACCCCCAGGTCTCTCAGGATCTCATTTCGAACTCTCTCGAAATAGACCAGAAAGTTCGCGTAGTAGACGAAGCCCATCTGATCGGTGTCCGCATAAGGAACACGGTAGTCGACTGACGATTTGGCGGTGACTTGAGGCATGCGAGCATCATCTACCCAATTCTCTGCAAAATCGACTCACTTCACCCTCAAAAATGGTTCCAGATCCCGAAGCGCAATCACCCGGCATCCCTCGTCTTTCAAATACTTTAAGTATGCTTCGAATTTTTCCGGGTCGGTATTCACCCAGGGATGCTTGATATCCGGCACTCCGTGAAAGGTCATCACCGCCACCTTGCCCTCCCGAGCCTGATCGACCGCCGACTTAAATTGCTTTAGCGTGCTCTCAGGTTTTCCGTCGAAAGCCTGAGGCAGAATAAGAGGATCATCTTCGGACAGGTCATAGGCCATTTCACCACCCGCTCGCGCAAATAGATACCCACGCTCCTGTAACAATTTCGCAGCTGCCTCGCTGGTCTGGTACCCCGGGTAACAAAAGCTGACCGGACGAGCAATCCCGTTCTTTTCACACAGTACCTCGATATACTCGATGTCTGCAGTCAGGTCTTCCACCGATTGCTTCGTCACCGCCTTGTGATTTCGAGTGTGATTGCCGATCTCGAATCCGGCTTCATCGAGCGCCTTGATCTGTTTCCAGGTCATGTAGTGCTTTTTATCCACCAGGAACTCAAATCCCTCCGTGATGAAAAACGTCGCTCCAAACCCATACGCTTGAAGCAACGGCGCCACGTAGTTGGCATGGCTCACCACCGAATCATCAAAGGTCAGCACCACCACCCGATCGGGCACACCCTCTGAAGGTTTTGATCGCCCCCAGACCACCAAACACAAAAGAACGAGGCCCACTGATGCCGCGGTGAAAATGGGACTCAGTCGATTCATGATAAATTACTTCTTCTTCGGTTGATTGGGCTGTTTCGGCTCCGGGATCACCCAGCGATAGGTCTCTCCCTCCAGCGCCAGGTCTTTGCGAACGTTGAGCTTCGTGCCGGGTTCGGCAAATGTCTTTGGCGCCAACGCGCGTATCTGCGATTTGAGCCCAGCCAACTCGGGATTGGAGGCGAGGTTATTCCATTCGTTGGGATCTTCCTGGAGATTGTAGAGTTCCTCCCCGTCCTCGCCGTAGCGGATATAGCGCCAGTCACGGTTGATGATGGCAAATTCATTTGGATTCATGTGAGGAAGAAACACATCACGATCTTCGGCAGAATCAGGATCAGATAGTGTCGCTGCGATAGAGGTGCCCTCCAACTCCTGCGCCGGTTCGGGTAATCCGCACATCTCCACAAAGGTCGGATACATGTCGATCAGACTCACCGTGACATCAGTCTTCTTGCCATCGGCTACACCCGGACCGGCCCAGATGAACGGCACGTTGGAAGTCCGCTCCCAAAGAGTGTGTTTACCCCAATCACCCTTCTCACCGTGGTGATAGCCATGGTCACTCCACAACACCACGATCGTATTGTCGGCGTAGGGACTCGCCTCCAGCGCATCGAGCACGCGGCCCATCATCGCATCGGCATAGCTCATGCAGGCGAGGTAGCCGTGAATGGCATCTTCCACCGCGTCGAGCGACTCCAGCTTCTGATGAATCCTGGATCGATTCGTCTTTATCTTTTTGATCTTCTCAGGCAGATCATCGAGATCATCCGCCTTGTAAGGTGGTGTCTGAATGTCTTCCACATTGTAGAGGTCGAAATACTTCTGAGGACAGTAGTTGGGAAAGTGAGGCGCATAGATTCCGCACGCAAGAAAGAAGGGTTTGTCGTGCTTTTTTCCAAGCTGCTCCACCGCCCAGTTCACCCTCTGGGTATCAGCCATGTCTTCCTCTGTCCCCTCGGGAACCGCACCCCATTCGAGAAAAAGCCCCCCTGTAATCTCCTGGCCTTCGTTGTAGATACTGGCGGGGAAGGGATCGGGAAACGGCGTCTCTTCGCTCCAACTGTCGAGCGGCCAACCGGTTTCACGCTGCGACTGATTTCGCAGGAAAAACTCAGTCCAATCCCTCGTGTCAATCGCCCCGGCCGGATGATGAAACAACTTGCCCGCGCCATAGGTATTGTAGCCGGCACGAGCAAAGCTCGATTGCATCGGAACAAGGTCAGGGTGATCCACAAAGTAAGTCGCCGTCTGGTAGCAGCCAGTCGTTGAGGCAAACTGCCCGGAGAAAATCGCCGCCCGAGACGGGGCACAGAAGACACCAGCGGTGTGGGCATTCGTAAAATTCACGCCACGCGCTGCCAGCCTATCGATATTCGGCGTGATGGCTCGCGGAGTGGTTTCGAGGCAGCCGATCCAGTCGTTCATGTCATCAACGGCAAGGAATAGCACGTTGGGTTTATCGGCGGCACCGAGAGTTGCGGATATCAGCGCTGCCAGAGCAGCCAAGGTGTGTAGGATCTTAATCATCATGGGATAAATTCTCTAAAGGGTCGATTTTTAGATGGCTGAGAAGCGAACGAATCGAAATTTCTGTAATGGCACCAAAGTTCACTTCAATCGATCCCCCGACTGAAGTCCACGGCCACGCGACTGAACTTCTACGGGCGCGGACGATTGACCAGAGCTTGAGCAATGAACCGTATCGCGTCATCGCATTTATCCCTCGATAAAGCGATGAGAAAAAATAGGCCACAACCTCCCTCAGAACCTCTTTTTCAGCCTCAATCCTTGAGGGTCTTTCTATATTTCAGGGGACAGAGGCCACCGATCCGACGAAACATCCGCGAAAAGTTGGCCGGATCTTCAAAACCGACGGCGGCTGCCACATCGATGATCGGTGCATCCGTTTGCTCAAGAAGTTTCTTGGCCTCATCAAACCGAAGCCCGTCGATCAACGCTCGATAGGAAGTACCGTATTCTGACAATCGGCGTTCCAAGGTCCGCTCAGAAGTATCCATCAACGACGCGGCGAGCAGCGCACGTGGATAGCCCTCCTCTAGATAGGGCCGAAGTAACACCCTTAGCGTGTCGGCGTAGCCGAGCTTGTCCGTCATAATCAGCGGACTCTCCTGACACTCATCGGAAGCTCGGCGTGGTGGAGGCAAGTGCAGCGCCGATCGCGGGATGGCGATGAAGCCTCTACTCTGACCTGCCAGGATCCGGGTTTTTGGGAATAACTTCTCAGCCACGGCAGGTGTATGAGAATGCTCGATTCCGATCTCCGTGGGCATCCAATCCTGACCGATGAAATGACGGATCACGCCCAGAATCACCCCGATCTGGTAGGACTGTGAGGAGGAGTAGCCCGGCACTCCTTTCATATCCGGGTAATGGGTGAAGAGCACTATGTCGTCGCCCCGCTCCTCAATACCAATATGGAGGTGTGAAGCCTCGGAAGCGCTCAATCGGACGAGTTGTTTAAGCGCCTCATAAAGTGTCGGCGCATTCTCCAGTTTCTGCAGAAGAGTCCGGTTTAGATTATGGTCGCCGACGAACTGACCAACACGCCACCCGAGGAAGGGATCCACGTGCTGAGCGATAGAGTCGAAGAAGCCCCATGCTTTTTCCAGGGGAACAAAGGCATCCGGATCCTCGCACAAAGTGGGTAATCCTTGACGACGAAAGTGCCTTTCGGCGGGCACGCCAATCTGGCGGAGGTAGGCGACGAACGCGAGGGGGTGTCCCATCCGTAGGATTTTCTGCGCCGATCTTCCCAATGCTCTGCCCATAGAATCATTAGGCCCAACTGAACTCAAAAACTCAAACCAATTCTTCGCCGGCTCGGTCGCAATCTACGCACATCTTGTTGTTTAGTAGCCCTATTTTGACACCAATTCCTTTTTTGGCGGGAATTGACAAGAATCTTTGCCGTCGAATTCCGTAAATTTCTCTCAGGTCAGCAAATATTACTCATCAAAACGCTCAGGAGAGCGCTAAATAATTTTCTGTGCTGTTCCCAAATGAAACATGAATTTTGGTGCACTATTAATGCCATCTCACCCGCCTGAGGTTCCGGTTGGAGAGGGACTGCGGCGGGATCTCGATGAATTGGAGAGGCTCGATGCCCTCGGCTTCGAAGAGGCTTGGATCGGGGAACACTTCACGACCAACTGGGAGCCCTGCCCCGCCCCCGATCTGCTGATCGCCCAAGCGCTCCAACGCACCAAGCAGATCCGGCTCGGTCCCCTCGGCCACCTGCTGCCCTATCACCATCCCGTCGAACTGGCTCACCGGGTCGCTTACCTCGATCACATGGCGGAAGGACGGTACCAACTCGGTGTGGGGATCAGCGCCCTGCCAAGCGACCATGATCTCTTCGGGATTGATACCAGCGGCGGAACGAACCGGCGAATGACCTTTGAAGCCATCGACATCATGACCCGCCTCTGGACCGAGGGAGCTACGGACTTCGAGGGCGAGTTCTGGTCCATGGGCGAAGTGAAGAGTGAGTTACCCAGCCTGGGTTACCACCTCACCCCCTACCAGACGCCGCATCCGCCGATCGCCATCGCGGGCCTGACGCCGGGATCGTCGAACCACAAACTGGCGGGTGAGAAGGGTTACATTCCGGTCAGCCTGAGCGTTAGCCCGGACGCCTCAATGACGGCCAAGCACTGGGAAGCAGTCGAGGAAGGCGCGGCCCGCTCCGGGCGCATCCCCGACCGGAATGAGTGGCGCATCATCCGGGACGTTTACGTCGCTCCGACTGACGAAGAAGCCCGTGAACTGGCGATCAGTGGAATCATGGGCCGCTGCTGGCGGGAATTTCTCCTCCCAATTTATCTGGGCCTGGGCCTCGGACCCTTCCTGAAATCCGACCCGTCGATGCCGGACGAGGCGATCGACGTGGAATACATCGCGGACAATCTCTGGATCGTCGGCTCGCCGGAGACGGTGGCCAACAAGATCATGGACCTTCAGGAGCAGACCGGCGGCTTCGGACGCTTGCTCATCGTTTCCTACGACGCAGCCGGCGAAGCCGAGGCCTGGAACCGGAGCCTGCGCCTGCTGATGGAGGAGGTGCTTCCGCGATGCAGGGCCGCGAGCCACAACCTGGCGGGCAGTATCGGAGAGGGGGCACCGTCATGAGTTACGTCGCGCTCATCACCGACAAGTTCGATGAAGTCGTGAAGTTCTACGGCACGGATCTCGGTTTCCCGATCGTCGATCAATGGGATCGCCCCAATGGCCGCGGCCAGCGTTTCGACGTGAGCGGCATGCGCCTGGAGATCCTCGACAACGCACTGGAGAGCCCGCCATTGAGCCTTGGCGAGCCGGGCGACCGGCTTCACGTGGTTGTCGAGGTCGATGACATCGAGGACGCGCGGAGCCGAGTCAAGGTGGACGCGCCGTCTCCGCAATCGACTTCCTGGGGAGCGCGGCTCTTCCAGGTTCGCGACCCGGACGGCGTCCCGGTCACCTTCCTACAGTGGATTCGTGAAGACAAAACGGCGGGCGGAACTATTCGCGGACGGCTGGCCACGGGAGCCGAGCGAGGCAGTCACTTCACGCAACTGGACTGGGCCCGCCAGCAGTTTGTCAACAAGCTGGGAATCGATCCTTTCCCGGGCACGCTCAACGTGATGGTTGACGACCCGGAATCGAAAGACGTCTGGGAAAAACTGAAAACGTCGCCCGGGGTGAGCATCAACAATCCTAACAAAGGCCCCAACGACTGCAACGCCCGCTGCTTTCCCATCTCGGTGGAGGGAACGATCGATGCCGCCATCGTGTTTCCCGCGGTCGCCGATTATGCGCCCAACCAGGTCGAAGTGATCGCCGCCGTGGGGATTCGCGAGGCGCTGGGAATCGGTGATGGGGATTCGGTGTCACTAAAGATCAAACAGAAATAAAAGGAGAACAAGCTATGAAGAAACTCATTATTGGAATGTCAGGCGCTACCGGAGTGATCTACGGGATTCGGATGTTGCAGGTGCTGAAAACGGTCGATGACGTCGAGACCCACCTGATCATGAGCCGATTCGCCCGGCTCAACATCGAAATCGAAACCGACTACTCGCCCGAGTATGTCGAGGGCCTGGCCGACGAGGTGCATGGCTTCAGCAACCAGGCGGCTTCGATATCAAGCGGTTCATTCCGGACCGATGGCATGGTGGTCGCCCCCTGCTCGATGAAAAGCCTATCCGGGATTGTCCACTCCCACTCTGACAGCCTGCTTGTCCGGGCTGCCGACGTGGTCCTGAAGGAGCAACGCCGGCTCGTTCTCATGCCCCGGGAAGTTCCCCTCCACGTGGGACACTGCAAACTGTTTTATGAAGCGGCCCAGTTGGGTGCCATCATCGCGCCGCCTATGCCGGCCTTCTACAATCGCCCCGAAACCCTCGACGACATTATCAATCACAGTGTCGGCAGGGTGCTGGATCTCTTCGGACTCGATTCCGAATTCCTACAGCGCTGGGAAGGACCGGACGGCGAAAAGAAGTCGGAGAGATCGCCAGCGAAAGAACGGCAGCCGTCTAGCGCCACGTCATGAGCGTCCCCCATTCACTCAATTTGAAATACCAAGACCAATCGAACCCACATTAACCAAACCAAATACCATGGCTATTGAAATCGACTACGACTCCATCCCGCGAAGCTACCGCGAATACCTTGAACTCATGCAAAAGGAAGGCGAATACCTCGCCATCGACGACGAGGTCGACTGGGACCTTGAGATCGGGGCGATCTGCCGCCTCGCGGACGAGACCCTCTCGCCCTCGCCAATCTTCAACAAGATCAAGGACAGCGGGGAATTCCGCGCCGCCGAATGGGGCTTTACCAAGAGCGGAACGCTCGGCCGGCCCTGGAGCCGGGTGGCGCCCAACGTGGGAGCACCGCTCGATGCCACGCTGATGGAAATCCTGGAAGCCTACATGCACTCCGTGGAAAACAACCCGGTGCACCCGCCGAAAATGGTCGATGCCGCAGATGCGCCCTGCAAAGAAAACAAATGGGTCGGCGATGAAATCGACCTGAACAAGCTCCCCGTGCCGCTCCAGCACGCCGGCGATGCCGAGCGTATGCTGCAGTCCGCCGGTGTGAACATCTGCCAGACCCCCGATGGCAAATGGACCAACTGGTCGATCAACCGCTCCGCCGTGCACGACAAGAACACGATGAAGGGCTTCTGGATGGCCAGCCAGCACAACGGCCAGATCTGTGCCCAGTGGGCGGAAAAAGGCGAGGACATGCCCTTCGCGATCGCCTTCGGCGTGCCCCCGGTCGCTGCCTGGCAGAGCGCCAGCCGCATCCCCGACAACGTCAGCGAGTACGATGTCGCCAGCCAGATGCTCAACGCGCCCATTGAGATGATCAAGTGCGAGACCAACGACCTGCTCGTTCCCGCGACGTCCGAGATCGTCGTCGAGGGCATCGTCCGCCACTCGAAATCGGAAATGCTCATGGAGGGGCCCTACGGCGAACACGCGGGCTATCACTTCGAACACAAGGCGCTCAAGAAACACCGGCAGGACGTCACCTGTGTGACGTTCAGGAACAACGCGATTCTTCCGACCGCTGTCCCCGCCGTGACGCCCAACAGCACGGTGATTGGCATCGCAGTCTGCAACAGTGGCGACGTCGTGATGCAGCTCAAGAAGGAGGGTTTTCCGATCATCGACGGTCTCGCGACCATTGAGTCCTCCGGCAGCTGGTTCGTGCTCCGCGTGAAGAACGACTGGCACAAAACGACCGGCTGGAGCCAGGACGAGTTCATGAAAAGGCTTGGCAAAGCCATCTGGTGGGATCACATCGGAGGCTGCTTCACCAAGGTCCTAGTGGTGGGCGAGGACATCGATCCCGAAGACCCGCTGGCCGTGACCTACGCCTTTGCCACCCGCAACCACCCGGAGAAGGGCGTCTGGTACTTTGCCGATTCCCCAAATTTTGGCGTTGGGACGGAGGCCTACCACAGCACGGAAGACTACATCGGGCGGATTGGCATCCCGGGACAGAAGATTGTATCCGACTCGGGAATCGGTCTCTACAGCTGCCTCGGTACGGAAGAAATGGTAGAAGAACCCAAGCCGCATATCCTGACCTTCCGGCGGGCTTGGCCGAAGGACGTCCAGGACAAGGTGCTCGCCAACTGGGACAAATGGGGCTTCCGCACGCCCGACCCGGTCCTGCAGAAGCATGCTTCCTCGAGCACCCCGTGGGTCTACTTCAACAAGACCGGCGAAGGCGAAACCCCAAAGGGAGACTACGAAAGCAAACTTAAAATGGACCTCTAAGTTAACGACGAAGACGAAACCGAAAAGGGGGCATAAGCCCTGATCCGGTTTCCAGCGGCCCGGCGGCGAACCCGTAATGTAAGATTAAGTCCCGTTTTGCTCGGGGAGAACCATGGCTGCTGAACGCCATGGTTCTTCACCGGGCTCGCGGATTTGACGGGTGCCTGAGTAAAGATCGCCAGCAAAGGGGGCGCTGCGTTCGGCCTGAACGCGGAACCCACCAGCACCAGACAGAAGGAAGAAGAAAGCGACGAGGACAGGAGATACTGAAGCCGGGTTGACCATGGAAGGCGGCCGCATCATATTGGAACCGGGCGAAGAGGATACCTGGACAGCGCCAAACTGGATGCGGGAGACGTGATGATTGCTAAATCATCCGATCGGAAGCTCCGACAGCAATCGATATCAAAACAAAAGCGATGCAGAACATCATTGATTTTACGTCAACAAGACTGGCGAAGGGAAAACCGGCCGGGAACATGACCGCCGAAAGTGGCAGCAAGCGGAAGAGTCGGCAAAACATCGCCGGAGCCGTCGCCTGTGGGCTACTGGTCTGCTCCTGCGCCTCACCAGGTATCAAGCGGCTCGATCAGCCCTTGGCGAGCTCGCCGCTCGTCGGCGACCTGGTGAACTCGAACAGGCTGACCCCGGGCACCCAGGCTATTCTCAGAGAAGGCGAACGGAAACGGGCCTACCGCCGGGATCCCGCGCAGGCGATCTCGGCATTGCGGGAAGACGTAGGACCGTCGCCGACTGCCGCCGAACGTCTCGCGCTGGTCGAATTGTGTTCGGACACCGGTCACCGGCTGACGGACGAAGACTCCCGGGCGGCCGTGGGCTATTATCTCGCCGCCGCCGAACTCGCCTTCGAGCCGGCCATCGCTGCCGCCGGCAGCGGAAAGTCGACCGATGCTCCCCTCGCGGCTGCCTACAACCACAGCGCCGGTCAGGTTGCCACAATTCTCTTCAACTCCGGTCATTCGTGGAGCAAGAGCGCAACGTTCGCGGGTCCCTGGAAGAACTACCGTCTTCGCTACCGGTCCAGCGGAGCCGCCTCGATCGACCCGACCGACTACGACAGCCTCGAAGCCGCCGACCGGATCGAGCTTCGCAATTACGAGATGGAACGCCTCCGCTCGGAAGGCATCGGAGCAGCGATGATCGTTCACCGGAAGGGAACCGACGAACGCCGGGAGAAGAACCCCTTCCTGTCTCCAATCGGCATGACGGTGCCGGTCAACGCCCTCCTGGATTTCGGCCGGGGCGGAGACGAGGTGGAATTGCGACTGACCGATCTCCTGCTCACGGATGCGGTCGCCGTCCGCGGCCGGAAACTTCCTGCCGCGGCGGACCTGACCGTGCCCCTGGTGGTCCAGGCCGATTACGACGTCGACCGGAAGGCGGGCTTCAAGGCGATGACCCATCCTGACAAATATCTTGATCACACCGGCCTTTATCAGTTGGAGCCATTCCGCCCGGACCAGATCCCGGTTATTCTCGTCCACGGCCTGATGTCGAATCCCGAAGTCTGGTTGGAGACGCTCAACGAACTCCGGGCCGACCCGAAGCTTCGAGACAAATACCAACTGCTGGTGTTTCGCTACTCCACGGGATTCCCGATCGTCTACAACTCCGCGTTTCTCCGGGAATGGTTGAGACAGTTCCAGGCCCACTACGGACGCCGGAATCCTAACTTTCGCCAAATGGTCCTGACAGGGCACAGCATGGGAGGAGTTCTCAGCAATGCCCAGGTCCGATCCAGTGGAGACGTCTTCGCGGATTTCCTGTTCGACCGGCCCATCGAAGATTTGGAAGACCTCACCGAGGAGCAGAAACGCACGCTCCGGGACATACTGATCTTCGAGGCCAATCCGAATGTCTCCCGGGTGATCTGTGTGGCGGCCCCTCACCGCGGAAGCAACATCGCGACTAGCCCGATCGGGAACCTCGGTCACAAGCTGGTCAGATTTCCAAGGGAAATCTTCATGGACCGGTCACTGGTAGACATCGAAGGGTTGACCGAGGCCGGCCGGGAGGTCATCGAAGATCGCCCCGACAGCGTTCGGGGATTGAAGCCCGGTTCTCCCGTCCTCACGGCGATCCTCGAGAATCCGGTTCGCGACGGCGTGGCCGTTCACTCGATCATCGGCCGCCACAAACCTGAGCAGTCGCTCGAGGAAAGCAGCGACAAGGTCGTTCCCTATCCGAGCGCCCATCTCGACGAAGCGGTTTCCGAGAAGGTGGTCCAGGCCACTCACACCACTATTTGTAAGCATCCCGAGGCCATCGAAGAAATGCGACGGATTCTCTATCGGCACGCGGGGCTGGGGACGCCGGAATAACCAGAGTAACCCGAAGGAGAATACAGTCCACAGAATGCAAATTTCAGGGTAGAAAAGGCGGCCATGGTTCAATTTTTCAAAGGGAGATCAGCTCATGTATGAGAATTTAGCACTCCTGGCGGCATTCGTGCTGGTTTACAGTTCGGTTGGTGGCGCCATCGAACGCACCTGGATCAGTGGGCCGATCATTTTCATCCTCTTCGGGGTGTTGATCGGTCCCGTGGTGTTCGATCTGCACACCATGGAGATCGACCGGGATTCGGTTCGAGGACTGGCCGAGTTGACCCTGGCGCTGGTGCTTTTCATCGATGCCGCCAGCGCCGACATTGGGGTGCTCAGAAAGAACCGCGGCCTCCCCATTCGGCTGCTGCTGATCGGGTTGCCGTTGACTCTCTTGTTAGGATTCGGCTTCGCCATGCTCCTTTTCGACGGCTTGTCTCTGTTCGCTCTGGCGATACTCGCCACGATGCTGGCGCCGACGGATGCAGCCCTCGGAAAGGCGGTCGTGAGCAACAAGGCGGTTCCCGTCCCGATTCGCGAGGGCCTGAACGCCGAGAGTGGTCTGAACGACGGAATCTGCGTGCCGGTCCTCCTCGTCTTCCTGGAACTGGCCCTCGGTGAAGGCGGCGAGAAAGGCCCCTGGGCGTTGGCTCTTCACCGCCTCGTCGAGGAAATCGGAATCGGTCTCGCGGTTGGCCTCGGACTGACCTTCATCACCGCTAAACTGCTGAAACTGGCGATGAACCGGCAGTGGCTGTCCGATATCTGGATCCAAGTGCCGGTGATCGCGCTGGGATTCGCCTGTTTCGCGATTGCCCAGGCACTTGGCGGCAGCGGCTTCATCGCGGCCTTCGCCGGCGGTATTCTTTTCGGCATTCGCGCCAAGGATCTTCGCGGGAAATTTCTCCATGCCGCCGAAGGCACGGGGGACGTTCTGGCGTTGTTGACCTGGGTGGTCTTCGGCTCTGTGGTGGTCGGTCAGGCGTGGGGCGATTTCGGGCTAACTGTCCTGCTGTACTCCGTCCTGAGCCTCACGGTTATCCGAATGCTTCCCGTCTACCTGTCGCTTCTTGGCAGCGGGATTGATACGGAGGGCAAGCTCTTCATCGGCTGGTTCGGCCCACGAGGCCTCGCGAGCATCGTCTTTGCGGTCATGGTGCTGAACAGCGGCCTGCCCAACACGGGGCCGCTTGCCATGACGGTGACGTGTACCGTCATTCTCAGCGTCATTTGCCACGGAATCACCGCCAATCCGTGGGCCCGGGCCTACGGAGCGCGAAGAGCGTCGAGGAAGCGAACGGATGCCTGATTTTTTCCATTGCGCTTCACCACCCAAATTTTGAATCGGTGCCCATGAGTAGCACTTCTCCACCGGACGAGACGAGAGAAAATCGCCGGTAATTCCCTTCGGTCGGGAATCATACTGGCCTTCGTCATGTTTCCGTTTTAGATCATACCTCCCTTTCTCAGGGCACTGGCCTGGGGCGGCGCGAAAGGCGGTCTTTGGCTACTGTGCCACCTACGAGCATGGCCACGAAGCGGTGGCAGTCGGACAGTTACTCATTGAGGCAGCCGGCAATGCTCGCACCTTCCATCGGAAGGGTCGCATGCCCTTTGAAACCGTCCGGTCAATCGGTCCCGGAAATCTCCACGTAGTTCGCCATCACATCAATCAAGTGAGTCGGCCCGGGATAAAGGGAGATCAATTGCTTTCAGCTTCCTCCATTCCAGTCGATGGGATAGGGTGCCTGAATCACGCATTCGGAGATGCAGACCAGGCTCCTCAAACAGCATGACTGACGACTCAGCCCCCCGATCAGGAAGTAAAAAAGGCCGACGAACTCTAGGGATCGTCTTCCTCACGATCTTCCTCGATTTGATCGGATTCTCGATCATTTTCCCGCTCTTCCCGGCGATGCTGAACTACTACCTGCCCCATGGCGCGGGAGATGGCAGCCTCCTTGGAAAACTGGTCGCCCCGCTGGCGCAGCTTGCTGAACAGAGTGGAGCGGAGGATCCCCGCTTCATGACGGCTGTCTTGTTCGGTGGCATTCTAGGCTCTCTCTATTCGATCCTGCAATTCATCTGCGCTCCACTGTGGGGTGCCTACTCGGATCGGGTCGGACGGCGCAAGGTACTACTGATCACCATCAGCGGACTAGCCTTAAGCTACGTCGCCTGGTTCTTTGCCGCGTCTTTCTGGATTCTAATTCTGGCTCGAATACTCGGAGGTGCCATGGGAGGCAACCTTTCGGTCGCCACTGCGGCCGTCGCCGACACCACCACACGTGAAAAGCGTTCCAGCAGCCTTGCTGTGGTCGGAATCGCATTCGGATTGGGCTTCATCGTGGGCCCTGCCATCGGAGGGCTGCTATCCACGATCAATCTACTCGAACGCTTTCCCGCCCTCGATGGCAGCGGAATCAATCCGTTTTCGGTGCCAGCCTTGATCAGCTTCATTCTCGCCTTGGTGAACCTACTGTTAGTGGCACGCCGCTTTGATGAAACACTGCCAGAGGAAAAGCGAGGGAAGGTCTCAGCCGAACGAAAAGGTCTCGCAGTATTCAGACTGTTTCAAAGCCCATCGCCCGCGACTCGCCGCACCAATCTGGTCTACCTCATCTACATGCTGGCCTTCAGCGGCATGGAATTTACGCTGACTTTCCTGGCGGTTGAGCGATTCGGATTCTCTCCGGCTCAGAACGGCGGCATGTTTGTGTTCATCGGCTTTGTTCTCGTGATCGTGCAAGGTGGCCTCGTCCGCAGGTTGGTAGGACCTGTGGGAGAGAAGCCACTGGCGGTGGCCGGCGTAGTCTTTGGCATGATCGCCTTTTTCGCACTGGCGATGGCAACAAACCTGGGCCTCTTTTTTACCGCACTGGCCATCATGGCCTTGTCCATCGGACTTTGCTCCCCCACTCTCAGTGCGCTGGTTTCTCTCTACTCCAAGGAGGAGGAACAAGGCGCCGCCCTCGGCATTTTTAGATCGGCCGGCTCGCTTGCCCGCGCCATTGGTCCCCTCACCGCTGCTGGAATCTATTTCGCCTATGGTTCCCAAAACGCCTACCTCTGCAGCGCCATCATTATGATTGTACCATTTTTTCTGGCCCTGAGTTTACCAAGACCTGTAAAAAACTGAGCAACAACGATTTCTCAAAATGAAAACTCGCATACTTCTCTTCTTCGCCTTCAGCCTCACACTCAGTGCCTCTGCCCAACTCGATGCCGGCGAACCCGTCGATATCGAAAAATACCGCGCCGCCGCGACGGAGAAATGGGAACAACAGATAACCGAATTTGAGACAGCCAACGAAAAAGAGTCCCACCCAGCGAACAGTATCCTTCTAGTTGGCAGCTCCAGCTTTAAAATCTGGGACACCGTCGCCGTAGACATGGCTCCCTACCACCCCATCAACCGAGGCTTCGGTGGCTCGCGATGGTCTGATGTCGCCGTGTTTGCCGATCGCCTCATCACTCCCCATCAGTTCCGAGCGATTGTATTCTTCGTCGGCAACGACATCTCAGGTAAACCTGATGATAAGACGCCCGAAGAAGTCGCGGCCCTCTTCACCTACGTTCTCGCAAAGGTTCGCGCCCACAACCCGACCGCCCCCGTGTTCTTCATTGCTGTCACCGCCACGCCCAAGCGATGGGAAGCGTGGCCGAAGACTAAGGCCGCCAACACAGCCGCAAAGGCCGTTTGCGACAATTCGGAAAATACCTATTTCATTGGCACTGAGAGCATCTTCCTCGATGCCAAAGGTCAGCCCCGGCCAGAACTATTTCTTAAAGATCAATTGCACCAGAATAGCGAAGGCTACGTCCGCTGGGCCGCCGCAATCAAAACGCATCTTGATACCGTTCTCGACGGTGCGGCAAACCCCTGATCCTTTTTAAGAGAGTTGAGAAACCCTCTCAAGTGACCGAATCGTTACTTCAGCTCTTTCACTTTGA
Organism: uncultured Verrucomicrobiales bacterium; assembly: GCA_963975655.1. Classification (GTDB taxonomy): domain Bacteria; phylum Verrucomicrobiota; class Verrucomicrobiia; order Verrucomicrobiales; family DEV007; genus Arctic95D-9. The sequence continues at coordinate 4,490 of CAXBHX010000024.1, read as the reverse complement.
TATTACGGAAGTTCACTTGTCCTTCCGCGCCTGAGTGAATCTGCAAACTGAAAAAGCCCTGCTTGTATTCGTCACTCTTCCAGTGAGCGGCCGGCACTCCGTTGAGCCAGGTTTTAATCGTGTCTCCCTTGGCCTTCACCGTGATGCGATTCCAGCCATCTTTCTTCATGGCACCACGCACTTTTTCCTGAGCGTCCAACCACATCGGATAAATCCATCCTCCGTCACCTTGGGCATAAAGGCCACCAGACCAGAAGCGCTCCTTGGAGAACGCCTCCATCTCGGCTTGAGGTCCATAGACCGTTTCGATGTCCTTCTTCTTTCCTTCGCCAGACTTGGACGCGGCACGAAACATCACCCCGGTATTCCCGTCGACCACCCATTTCAGTTCGGCCGTGAACACAAAGTCAGTGTAATCACTCTTCTTGGTTGAGAGATAGGTGCTGGGCGATCCTTTCACACAGGTCCCCACTACCATGTCGCCCTTGGCCTCGAAGGTGCAGTGACCACCTTTTGGCTCCCAGTTGTTCAAGTCCTTGCCATTGTATAAATCGACAAAGCCCTCGGTAAGCTCCGGCTCAGTGTCCTCATTCAGCAGAACGACTTCCAGCGGCACTATTTTGTCGTGCCCCTTGTAGGCCTCAATCCACTTCTGCTGTGACTCGGCAATTTCATTCGCTCCGCCGTTCATAACGATCAGGAGAAGGCTGGCAATCAGGATGATGTTTTTCATGAGTATCCAGACAATCTCAGCAGAAGCGTTCAATCGCGAATAGATTACTTTACGGGAGGGCGTGTCGCATTCTGCGAAAAATTGCGTTTCACCGGCTGGAATACGTCAAAGCCGATAGTAACTGAGCTGAAGGGGCCGTATATCCGCTAATTCGATCCTGTCCGAAAGGGGGCGGAATGCGTTCAATTTCTGAATGAATCGCTTCCTTGTTCTTTTAGTCTCTCTCTCCAGCATCCTGGCTACCGCTGATGCTCGGGTCACCGTGGCAAAGGTGTTTGGGGATCACATGGTGTTGCAGCGGGAAATGCCGGTTCCGATTTGGGGAACCGCAGACCCCGGCGAATCGGTGACAGTTCAGTTTCGCAAACAGTCCAAATCAGCAGTGACCGATGAAGAGGGAAACTGGATGGTCAGGCTTGAAGCGTTGGCTCTTGGGGAAGCGGCCGAGTTGATCGTTTCAAGTTCCGTGAATGAGGTGCGGTTCCAAGATGTGCTGGTCGGTGAGGTTTGGATCGGCTCCGGACAATCCAATATGGCCGGTGCGGTAAGATCCTATGCCAAGAACGATCCCGTTTTATCGAAGGCGGTTGCCGATGGACCTTACCCAAAGATTCGAGGGCGCAACATTCAGGGATGGAAAATGGCAGATACCGACGGGATCAGCGGGTTTTCAGCGATACACTTTTCCTTTGGCTTAAACCTGCATCATGAGTTGGGCGTGCCGATTGGCCTGATGCTGGGCGCTGTCGGCGGAACACCTTCCGGGCTTTGGTTGAACGAAGCCATGGTGGAAGCCGACCCCGCGCTGATGGCCATGCTCAAGAAAGAGGGAGGTTATCCTGATATGGCGGCGCTGCGGGCCGCCAATGAATCAGCTTTGGCCGAGTGGAAAATCAAAGCCGACCAGCAAAAGGCGGCAGGAGAAAAACCGAGTCGCTTTCCCGGTCCCATTATTCCAGGAGGGCTCTACGGGCGCTACATCGAATACATGGTCCCCTACGCCATCCGCGGTGTGTTGTGGGATCAGGGAGAGAGCCGGACCCGAATCCCCGGGGCGGATCAATACACGGTGATGCATGCTTTGATCTCCGGATGGAGAGAGGTCTGGGGTCAAGGCGACTTCCCTTTCCTTCACGTCCAGAAACCCAGTGGCGGATTTTGTGCCTGGAACCCTGACAATCCTATCAACCGGGGGGCTCTGGATTTTGATCCTACCCTGCCCGATCTATCATCCGGAAAACCAATCAATTTGGATTACCCCATCGACCATATCAAAATAGGAACGTTGAAAAATGCTCCACTGGTGCCAATCAGTGATATGGGAGTGGGGGTGCATCCTACCAACAAATCGGGATACGGACAACGAGCGGCCCAAGTGGCGATGGGAACCTTCTACGGAAGTGATGTGGCTGTTTCGGGTCCAGTCTATCGCTCACACAAAATCGAAGGTGATTCGATTCGAGTATCGTTCGATCATGTCGGCAGTGGACTTGCCTGCCGTCATGCCGATGACGTGCGAGGGTTTGCCGTCGCAGGTGCCGATGGAAAATGGGCCTGGGCCGACGCCGTGATCGATGGCAAGACGGTTGTCGTGAGCAGCCCCGAAGTGCCTCAGCCAACCGCGGTTCGGTATGGCTTCAGCAAGACGGCTCCCTATGCCAATTTGTTCAATCAGGAAGAACTGCCGACCTTGATGTTTTCCACATCAAAGTGAGTTGCGGCCAAAAATCACCTCACTAGACCATCCAGCGCAGCGACCATTTCATCCACATCAAAGCCAAACGGTCCACGTCCACCCGCGTAGGCGACCTTGCCATCGGCATCTAGAACGAAGAGCCGATCCGGGTGAGCGCTGTAGGCACTATCGAGAGTATTCTCCATGTCGTCGATCAGCAGAGGGATGGTCAACCCGAGTCCTTCTGCCGCACCTTTGGCGACTTTTGTCCTCTCTTCCAGCGTCGTGTGCTCCTTGATCTTCACATCCCTTGAGGGGCGAGCATCATCGGTCGCATGCGCCTCACTGATGTAGACCCAGGTGAAGTCTGCCTTGTCTCCGTATTTCTCAAATGCATTCTGCAGGCTCACGGCCTGGCGGCAAAAAGGGCCTCACGTATGACTTCCGAAGACCAGCACTGCGACCTTGTTAGGTTTGGACAGATTGATCTCTTCCCCATTGAGTTTCTTACGAACGCCCAGATCCGGGGCCTGACTGCCAACCTTCGGGGCATCGTCGACGCCCCGACTCTTGCCTCCCTTTCCGCGGCGTTCTTCCATGCGAGATTTCCTTTCCTCATCTGAGGTTTGCGCCTGGAGTGAGATACTGCCAAATGCCAGAGCGGCCGCAGCGAGATAGATGGGGAGTTGTTTCATGGGGATCCTTTCCGATTGGGTAGTTGAGGTTAGGGATACCTGAACGCACCCTAAAAGGTTAAACTCCGGAGCCGAACCCGGGTTTCGGCCAATCGTACCCGGATGGAGAAGAACGCAGCCCCTCTGCCCGTTTTCTCCGGTCACTCGGAGCGAATGATCTTCAGCCCGCTCCAGTAGCCCGCCTCAAACCTCCAGTCACCCTTGAGACGATTCTCCAGTTCGAGTCGAACAGTCTTACCGGCATACACGCTGAGGTCCACCTTGAACGCCTGCCAGACTGACTCCTCGATGGCCTGCGTCACAACCGCCACTCCATCGACCTTGACCACCAGCAGCCAATCCCCTTTCGGATGATTGTTCACTTCAAACTCCAGCACCATCTTCTGCCCCGCAGGCACCTCCACTTGTTTCGAAAGCACGCAAGGCACTTCCCGGCTTTTTGGGTGCGTCAGCAGGACCCCGCGACGGCCGCTCCAGGCTTCGCGCAGTCCGGGCCTCATTGCCGGACCGCCCCAGTCTTTGACCTTCCAGCCCGGGGCAAACTGCTCCACCGAATTGGGGAGGTCTTCGCTGACGATGACCGCCCCGCTCCCCTTGCTTTTCGCAGGGGGAGCGGCCACACGAGCGCCGGGAGCCGGCTTCGAGGTCGGCGTCTTGGGATAAGGCATCTTGGCGTCGACCGCATCGCGCCAGTCCTGAAGCTCCTTCTTCAGTTTCTCGACCACCTCGGGTCGGGTCTCGGCGAGGTCGTTGCGCTCGCCGATATCATTGGCGAGGTCGAAGAGCTGCACCGTGCCGTTCTCGTAGTACTCCAGCAGCTTGAAGTCGCCCGAGCGAATCGCTCCGCCGGGGCTTTGGTAACCGTGATTGCTGTAGTGAGGAAAGTGCCAGTAGACCGGCCCCCGCTCGTAGGCGTCACCATTCAGCGCCGGAACAAAGCTTTTTCCATCGACGTGCTGGTCCGGCACCGCCGGCAGATTCATCATCTCGAGCAGCGTCGGGTAATAATCGGTTCCCGTGACGACGGCCTCAGACGTCGAGTTTGGTTCGGTGCGACCGGGCCAGTGGACAATCAGCGGTACGCGAACGCCCCCTTCGTAGTTCCAGCCTTTCGCTCCACGCAGCGGAAGATTGGACGAAGCAAAACGGGAATCGAGCGCCTCACGAGATGCATCGGCGCTATACCCATTCGACGCCGACATGCCGCCGTTATCCGACGTGAAGACAATAATGGTGTTCTCTTCCAGTCCGAGTTCCTTCAGCTTGGCGCGAATGCGCGCCAGGCTTTCATCGGTCGCCTCCAGCATGCCGGCGAACTCCACATTGTCCTGCTTCTGCTTCACCCACCAGACGCGCGCGTCCTGCTGTGCCTGCCGCTCGTTGTTCT
>CAXBHX010000023.1:0-77142 GCA_963975655.1 uncultured Verrucomicrobiales bacterium | reverse complement strand
GCTGGTGCATACGGCGAAGGCCTATGGATCCGCGGCCGATGTGGTTCCTGCTACCGATGACCCGGCTTTGTATCACGGTCCGGGAATTCCCTGGTATGTGATGTTGTGTGAGGGCGATTTCAAATACATCCGTAACCTCATCGAGGGCGAGACGGAAGAGCTCTATAACATGGAGGAAGATCCCGAGGAGCTGACCAACCTGGCTCAGCTTTCAGCTCACCAGGATCTGCTGAAGAAATTCCGAGCCCAGGCTGTCGATGAACTGCGCCGCACCAAGGCGGGCATGGCCGACAATCTTCCCGCCGTCGGCACACCAGTGAAGTAGGCTCTGTTCGTCAGGCTGGGTCCAAGCGACCAATCACTAACAACCAATCACTAACAACTTCCCACCGTGCCCCTCCAGGATGCCATTTCCCAGCTTTGCAGTCCGATGGGACTTTTCCTGGTGCTGTTGGGGACAACCCTGGGGGTATTTGTCGGTGCGATCCCGGGACTGACGGGGACCATGCTCATCGCCCTGACCCTGCCGCTGACCTACGGGCAGGACACGGGGTATGCGATGACTTTGCTCATCAGTATCTACGTGGGAGCGGTGAGCGGAGGCATGATTTCTTCGACTCTGCTTCGCATGCCCGGCACTCCGGCGTCGATTGTAACAACCTTGGATGGCTATCCTCTCGCCAAGAGTGGTAAACCGGACCGGGCGCTTTCGCTCGGGGTGATGGCTTCCTTTGTTGGAGGCATGATCTCTTGGGGATTTCTGGTCCTGCTGTCGAAGCCGGTGGCTCAATTGTCGACCAAGTTTGGACCCTTTGAGTATTTCTCACTGGTGATGATGGCGCTCGTTCTGATCGCTAGCATTGGCGGTAAGTCACTGTCGAGATCGTTGCTTGCCGGTGGATTGGGAATTCTCGCTTCGATGCCGGGGATTTCTCCGGCGACAGGGCAACCGCGGTTGACGCTAGGTTTCACGGCTCTCAATGACGGATTCGAACTCGTGCCAGTGTTGGTGGGAATGTTCGCGGTGAATCAGATTCTGAAAGAGACCATGTCATCGGGTCAGGTTCCCAAGGCGATTGAGTTGAGTCGCAAAAAGCTCTTTCCCGGCTTCGCTGACTTTAAGATGCATGCGGTGAACATGCTGCGTTCCTCGGTGATTGGGACATGGATTGGGATTCTTCCCGGTATTGGCGCCAACATCGGATCAGTGACCGCCTACGCGGTAGCGCGCAGCACTTCCAAGGAGCCAGAGAAATTCGGCACAGGCCATGAGCCCGGCATTGTGGCTGCAGAAGCATCGAACAACGCGACCATCGGCGGGGCACTCATTCCGCTGATTGCGATGGGGATCCCCGGAAGTGTGGTTGAGGCGGTTCTGTTAGGGGCTTTGGTGTTGCACGGATTACAGCCCGGGCCGCGGCTATTCGTCGACAGCCCGGTGATCGTCTACACCATCATGGGGGCGATGTTTCTCGCCAATATCGTCATGGTGATTGTGATGTTCGGCTCGATGCGTTTTCTGGCAAGGCTGGCATCGATACCGCGGGCCTATCTGCTGCCCGTGATTTTGATTTTCTGTGTGATTGGTTCATTCGCCCTGTCGAATCGGCTCTTCGATGTGTGGGTCATGTTTGGATTTGGGATTCTGGGTTTCCTTCTCGAGAAGGTGAAGATACCGCTGGCGCCCTTTGTGATTGGCTTTGTGTTGTGGCCCATTGCCGAGCTCAATCTGAGTGCAGGACTCATGTCTACGAATGGTGACTGGTTGCCCATCGTGACCCGACCTATTTCGGCTGGGTTTATTCTGGTGGCAGCGGTGTTGTTGGTAGTGCCCGTGATTCGCGGTCGCCTTCAGCGAAAGGGGGCGGAAGCATGAAGCGGTTAGTTCACGGTATTGTGGTAGCGCTGATTCTGGCCTTGCTGGCCTGGAAAGTAGCGGAGGGCCTAGCTTGGCTGCAGTCTGACGGGGCGTACCCTTCCAAGGCCATTGCAATCGTGGTGCCCTATGACGCGGGGGGTGGCGTGGATAGTTTTGTCAGGCCTGTGGGCAAAGTGGTCGCCGATGAAGGCTGGCTCGATGAACCCATGGTGGTGTTGAATCAGCCTGGTGGTAGCGGCACCATTGGCAGTCGCTTTGTGAAGGATGGGCGTCCGGATGGCTATCGAGTGCTTTGTCATCATGAGTCGATCATCACTGCGGAGTTGTCCGGTGCCGCGAATTTTGGGCCAGCTGATTTTGAAGTGATTGCCCAAACGGGTGAGATCGTGTTGTTGGTGATTGTAAGGGAGGACGCTCCTTACGAATCGATTGTTGATCTGCTCGAAGCGGCCAAGGAGTCCCCTGAGGAAATTCGCTTCGGAGCCAACATCGGTTCTCCGGCTCACTTTACGGCAATGAATCTTGAGAAGGCGGTGCCGGGTGCAAAGTTTAATCTGGTATCCTCCGGGGGAGGTCAGACCCGTTACATCAGCATCATTGGCGGGCACCTTGAAGCAGGGGTGTTCTCGCTCGCCGAGTATCTCAAATACCGTTCTCCTGAAGGAACACCGCCGGACAAAAACATCCGTGTATTGGCGACCTTGTCAGAAGAGCCGCATCCGATTCTGCCGGGCGTGAAGACCTGTCTCGAGGATGGAGTCGATGTGACCTCCAGTAATGCGTATTATTGGTGGGCCCCCAAGGGCACGCCGCAGCCGGTTATCGATACGATTGCTGACACTCTGGAAAAGGCGATGCAGCATCCCGAAGTGCATGAGCGCCTGGGAGAGCAATCGATTGAGCCGACTTTCTCACGGGGTGAAGAGGTGCGCGCCCGTTTGGCAAAACGGCTTGCTGTCTTGGAGCCTCTCAAAGTGGAGGCCGCCAGTGAGTTGCCCGATTTCCCGATTTATGTCGGAATCGTGGTCTTGGGTTTGTTGATTGTCGTCGTGATTTCGGGTCTGAAGTCGGGAGACGCGATTGAGCCTTCAGGGAGCGTGAATGTGAAGACCGGCGTGCTTTGTTTTGTGACATTGCTGATCTACATCCTGTTACTGGAGTTTACGGAGCTGCCGTTTTCGCTCACCTCGATCGCTATGGTCTTTGTCATGGGGGGCATGATTTGCCACTGGGAAAAAGCACGGCTGCCAGTGCTGGTTGAAATTGCGCTCCTGTCCGGACTGGGGGCAGAGTTTATCTTCGGTAGCGTCTTTGGCGTTTCCTTGCCCTGATCACTGCGGGCAGTGAGATTCTATTTTGTTACAGCCTCTGACATACGTTATCAGGCCGGGCTCATTTCCGTTATAATCTCACCTGTATCTCAAAGCGTGAAGGGTTGATATATTGAGGAAGCGAAGGCTATTCCACTTCTGCTCGTTGATTTTGATATGAATAAATTCTGCGGTGTCTCAACTCTCCTGATCTGTCTCGGGATTTCGACTCAAATGGCTGAGGCCAAAGCGCCGCAGGCGGATCTGGATACCTACGAAAAGCAGATCAAGCCTTTGATGGATAAATACTGTGTCGCCTGCCATGGGCCGGACAAGGATAAGGGGGATCTGCGAGTCGATACCCTGGATCCCGATTTGTTCCAGGGGCTCGATGCGGAGCATTGGGAGGAAGTCTACAACCAGCTCAACATTGGCGACATGCCGCCCGACGACGAGGAGCAGCCGACGCCTGAGGAACGAGAAATCATCACGGCTTGGTTGAGCGATGAATTACGCGCCGCTGCCGCATTGGCCCGATCGACGGGTGGCTCCAACGTGATTCGCCGCCTGACGCGATATGAGTATAACAACACACTTCGCGATCTTCTTGGTGTGGATATGGACTACGCCAAAGACCTGCCTCCCGAAGGGGCGGCTAAAGAGGGCTTCGTGAACAACAGTTCGGTCCTGGGCACTTCGGCTCTCCATTTGGAATACTTTCAGCGCATTGCGTCGCAGGCCGTTCGCAAAGCGCTGGCGCCGGGTCAGCAGCCGGAACGTTTCGTTCTCGAAGTGGAGCCGGAGCATTTTGTTCCAAAGCCCGTGGCGGACGAGCCCGGTAAGAAAAAGAAAAAGCTGCCTCAGCGTCCGGTGGACGTGATGAATTGTCTCGCAGCGGACAGTGGTGTCCTTCTGCCTCCTTCGACGCCTGCGAGGCAGGGGAGTAAAAAGGCTTCTGGAGGCGGAGCGCTGTTACAGGTCAACTCGACGGAGATCCCCTTTGAAGGGCCTATCCGCATTACCGTTCGAGCGGCTGCCGTCAACCCTGGTAAAAACTCTGTGCCGCGACTGCACATCGAACTCGGCTACAACGGTGGGGCCAGCGCTAGCCCTTTTGAAGTGCTGGCATCTCAGGATATCTCAGACGAAGCGCGGAAAGACTACGTTTTCGATGTGCGGGCTGAGAATTTTCCGTTGATCACCCTGAACACGAAGGGCCGCCAGTTTCTCAAGATTCGCAATGCCTTCAATGCAGGCACACTTGAATTGCCTGCCGATCAGCAGCCGGGCCTTATCATCGATTCGATCAAGATTGAGGGGCAGGCTTATGACACCTGGCCACCGGAAACTCGCTCCCGTATCCTGGGGGAATCTGCTCTCACTGATGAAGGGGTCGCCGATGCTCCTGAAGTCATCGCTAATTTCATGACGCGGGCATATCGACGCCCTGCGGGGAAAGAGGAGGTCACGCGAATGGTGACATTGTATGAGACGTTGCGGTCGAGGGAGGCTTCGCATGAAGGAGCGCTCATTGATACCTTTTCGGCGGTGCTGTCATCTCCCGGATTTCTGATGCTGGCTGAACCGGCACCGGCTGGCGCATCGCCGGATGAGCCCCGTGACCTCAACCAATACGAATTGGCTTCGCGCTTGTCCTATTTCCTCTGGAGCACCATGCCGGATGAGGAGTTGATGTCTCTGGCTCAGGGAGGTCAGCTATCTGATGCGGAGGTGCTCGGAAGTCAGGTTCAGCGAATGTTGGCAGATGATCGGGCCGAAGCGTTTTATGAGAACTTCACCACCCAGTGGTTTCATCTCGACGGCATCTATGCTGTGGCGATCAATCCGGAGTTCTTTCCGCAGTTTGATGATCGTCTCAAGGATGTGATGAATGCCGAAACGGTGGCGTTCTTTACAGATCTGGTGACACATAATCGCAGTGCGCTCGACTTGGTCGACTCCAAGCGTGCCATGCTGAATGCTGATCTCGCCAAGCACTACGGTATAGCGGGGGTCAGTGGAGACTCATTTCAATCTGTGAAACTGGAAGACTCCGGTCACCGGGGAGGGGTATTGACTCAGGCCAGCCTCCTGACATTAAACTCAAGCGGTGACGATACGCATCCCATTAAGCGTGGTGTCTGGGTGCTGGAGCGCTTGTTGGGTGATCCGCCACCACCTCCGCCTCCCGCGGTCCCGACTCTGGCAGAGGCAGAAGACAATGGAGAGCGACAGTCTCTTAAACAGAAGCTTGAGGCCCATCGCGAACAGGAAGCTTGCGCGACCTGTCACAAGAAAATCGATCCCTGGGGACTGGCGTTCGAAAACTATGATGGCATCGGTGTATGGCGTGACTCAACCGTTGGTGAGGAGCCTTTGATTACTGAAGAACCGGCTTCCGAAGATCCAGCTCCCGGCGCCGATTTTTTCCCGAAGCAGAAAGGGGTGGACGCGCCGACGTTGGCCGTGTCACCGGACGCGGGTGATCAGGAAAAGGCCCTGGTCAAGGCAGTGAACGAGGCTCTTACGTCTCTGCAGCGCCCCTACAATCATCTTCGCAGCCTCGGCTCAGAAGGAAAGGGCGACCAGTTAGTTCGGTTTCTCGAGTATATCGACAAGCGCGAGCCCCTGCTGGAAGGTGCGATCGACAAGCTACTGATCGAGACCAAGGAAAAGCGGAGGAATTTTAACAAAGCTTTCCGCGAACAAAATCAAGAGGCGCTCGAATCCAATGCGGATATACGACGAATCTCTCTCGCGAAGGCGCCTGAAAATCTTCCGAAATCTAATGGGAAGAAATCACCCGTGCTCCGCGGAGAAGTGGATCCCGCGACCGAGCTTGCAGACGGAACGAAGATACAGGATTTGGATGCGCTCAAAGCTTACATTCTTGAGCAGAAGCGAGATCAGTTCTCCGAAACTGTGATTCGAAAGCTGATGGGATACGCGCTGGGACGTTACCTTGATTTCACCGATTCTGAGACGGTTGAATCTTTGAATGTTGCCTTTGCTGAAGACGGATACCGAATGCGCGACCTGGTAGAGCGAATCGTCCTGACAGAAACTTTCCGAACGAAGTGACGTAGTTGTTAGAAATTAGAAGTTAGAGATTAGCCATTTGATGAGGGACTTTCGTGAGTTGGATTTTTGGAAGCGCAGTCATGAGTTGACGCTGGAGATCTATGCGGTGACGCGGCAGTTTCCGAAGGAAGAGAAGTTTGGCCTGACTTCTCAACTACGTCGCTCGATGATGTCGATCCCTTCAAATATTGCTGAAGGGTGCGGAAGAAACTCAATCCCGGACTTGGGTCGCTTTCTGGATATCGCGATGGGCTCCGCCAGCGAAGCCGAATACCAACTCCTTCTAGCCAAGGATCTTAACTATCTCCCCACCAATTGTTTCGAAGAGCTGAGCATAGAGCTCATCGCCATCCGAAAAATGCTCAACGAATACATCCAGAAGCTAAGAGCTAACAACTAATATCTAATCTCTAACATCTTAAAAAAATGAAATCCTGGAACATCAATCGTAGAACGCTTCTTCGAGGTGCCGGAGCCAGCCTCGCTCTCCCCTGGTTGGAGGGCATGTCATGGGCTGCTGAAGCTTCAGCACCAAAAGCGCGACTGGCGTTCGCCTTTTTTCCTTTCGGAGTGCCGATGCCTCCAGAGGATCACCCGCTGCGCAAACAGTTCGGGTGGTTTCCCACGGGAGAGGGGGCCGATTTTGAATATACTGAAGCCCATCAGCACTTTGCTCCTTTTCGCGAGAAGATGAGCTACTTCGGTGGTTTGTCTCACCCTTTAGGACGTCGGGTGCCTGGACACAAAGCTGGAGATGTCTATCTGACCGGTGCGGATATCAGCGGTAGTGCTTACCGTCAGTCGATTTCGGTGGATCAGGTGGCCGCCAATGCAGTGGGGGATCAAACACGATTCTCTTCTCTGGTGATGTCGACATCGGGCGGCGTCAACCGCCCCTATCGTTCCTTCACTCTTTCGTATGATCGTGATGGTCGTCCGGTTCCTGCCCAGAACCAACCCAAGGAAATCTTCCGCCGTCTCTTTGGGGATGAGGGTTCTGACCAGCGCAATAGGCTGGCTAATCAAGCCAGTGTCCTGGATGCCATCATGGGAGAGGCCAGTTCTCTGAATCGCCGTCTGGGAAAACGCGATCAAGAGAAGATGGACGAGTATCTCACCTCGGTTCGCGAAGTGGAGCAGCAGGTGGACCGGGCTCAGGATTGGCTCGATGTGCCGAAGCCGGTGATCGATCCGACTGCGCTGAATCTGGACGTCGACCCTGCGGGCCCCAAGGATTACATTCGCTCGATGTATGACTTGATGGTGCTCGCCTTTCAAACGGATAGCACCCGAGTCGGCACCTATCAGATGGCTTCGGAAGAGGGGGATGACGTAGCGGCAACATTTCCATATGCAGTGGGCATCAACAAGACTTCTCACTCAGTGTCGCACGCGCGAACGGACTACGAGCAGTGGGCGACCTACAATCAGTTCCTCACTCAGCAGTATGCTTACTTTCTCGAGAAGCTGGACTCGGTGGAAGAAGCCGATGGATCGACTTTGCTCGACAATACGATGACGATGCTCGGTTGTTGCACCAGTCAGACCCACGTGAGCCGGAATTACCCACTTATTCTTTCGGGTGGAGGCAATCTCGGGATTCAGCACGGGCACTACCGGAAGTATGATGAAAACGAAGTGCCGCTTTCTAATCTGTTTGTGACCATGCTAGATCGCATGGGAACAGGTATCGAGAAGTTCAAAGACAGCAACGGGGCGCTCACGGAGATCGTGTCTGCCTAATTGCCTAATTGCCTAATTGCCTAATTGCCTAACTCACACTGACATTCGTATGAATAAATCCTGGAATATTGATCGTCGGACCCTTCTTCGAGGAGCGGGCACCTGTCTCGCTTTGCCGTGGTTGGAAGGGATGTCCTGGGCTGCGGAATCGAATCAGTCAGTGGCTCGAATGGCATTCTTCTTTTTCCACTACGGTGTTCCCATGCCGCCGGATGATCATCCCTTGAGGAAGGAGCATGCCTGGTTTCCCACGGGAGAAGGCAAGGATTTCGAATTTACAGGAACCCATCGAAGCCTGGAGCCCTTTCGCGACAAGCTGACCTATTTTGGCGGCTTGTCTCATCCACTGGGACGCCGAGTGCCCGGGCACAAGGCGGGTGATGTCTATCTGACGGGAGCCGATATCAGTGGCAGCGCGTATCGCCAGTCCATTTCAGTGGATCAAGTGGCGGCTAATGCAGTGGGCGATCAAACGCGGTTTTCATCCCTCGTGATGTCGTCGGCAGGTGGAATTAATCGACCTTATCGATCAGCGACTCTTTCCTATGATCGTGACGGCCGGGCTATTCCTGCTCAGAACAATCCTCGCGAGATTTTCCGCCGTCTCTTTGGCGAAGAAAGTGGGGATCAGCAAAAGAAGCTCGCCAATCAGGCCAGTGTGCTGGATACGATTCTTGGCGAGGCGAAATCTTTGAATCGTCGCCTCGGAAAGCGCGACCAGGAAAAAATGGATGAGTATCTGTCTTCTGTTCGAGAAGTCGAATTGCGGGTCGATCGAGCTCAGGAGTGGCTTGATGTGCCGAAGCCGAGCGTTGAAATGGGAAGCGTCAATTTGGAGATGGATCAGTCCGTGCCGAAAGAGTATTTGAGAACCATGTTTGACCTGGTGGCGCTGTCGCTACAAACCGACAGCACACGCGTGGCAACGTTTCAGCTGGCGGGTGAAAACGGAGAAGGGCCGGAAGCGCTCTATCCTCACGCGGTGGGAATTTCCAAAACATCCCATTCCGTTTCGCATGCGAGAACCGACTACGAGCAGTGGAGCAATTACAACCGACTCTTTGCCGATGCCTACGCCTACTTTCTTGAGCGATTGAACGGGATGGAAGACGCCAATGGCGAGAACCTACTCGACAACACCATGTCGATGCTCGGCTGCTGTACGAGTCAGACCCACTTGAGTCGGAACTACCCACTTATCTTCTCGGGTGGCGGAAATCTCGGTTTCGAGCACGGTCAATATCGCAAGTACGACGAGAATGAGGTGCCCCTTTCGAACCTCTTCGTGACCATGCTTGATAAGATGGGAACGGGAGAAGAGAAGTTTCAGGACAGCAAGGGAGCACTCACGGAATTGCTGAAATCTTGATTTGAGTTTGTCGAAGGTGGCGGCGCCGTTGTATGTATGCCGCATGCCCGAAACGTCTTCCCTGCGCCTGCCTTCCATGCAAACTACTTTGCTGATCGCAGCTGCGGGGCTTTGGAGTGTGCAGGCTGAAGAAGTTTCCGCAGACCTATTGCCGAAGCTCGCGCCCTGGGGTGGAAGTGCGCTCGAAGGCACGGGACAGGATCCGCTTCCCTATGATGCGGTTCCTTTCCATGGTGAAATCGAGTGGCAACAGGCGTTGGGCATTGTTCCCGTGCCTGGAGTCGAGGGCGAGCACTACGTAGTGCTGGAGCGCAATGGCGGTATCTGGCATCTCAATGGTGAGACGGGAAAGCGGGAATTGATGCTGGAACTGGGTAACCTGGATGGGTTGCCATACGAAACCCGGGGAATCCGAAATCCGATGGGGGCGCGATTTCATCCTGACTATCCGGAGACACCGGAATTCTATCTGCGCTCCGGGGTGATGACTGAAGGATCAGGATACAATTTGCTGACGCGATATGCGATGAACCCGGAAGAGCCCTTCACGCTCGATCCGGCGAAAGAAGAATTGATTCTGGATTGGGAAGCGATTGGCCACCGAGGCGGGGATCTTGCCTTTGGGCCGGACGGCATGCTATTCATTTCCAGCGGTGACGGATCGACTCCCGGTGACCCCACCAACGTGGGGCAGAAGACCGACAACTTGTTGGGATCCATTCTCCGAATTGACGTCAGTCGCAAGAGCGATGATCTGGCCTACCACATTCCTGAGGACAATCCCTGGATAGGAGTGGAAGGGATTCGTCCCGAAGTGTGGGCTTACGGTCTACGTAATCCCTGGCGTATGTGTTTTCGTCCTGGCACCAGTGAAATCTGGCTGGGCGACAACGGAGATGAAGACTGGGAAATGGTTCATCGGGTCCGCGGCGGAGAGAACTTTGGCTGGAGCACTTTCGAGGGCAGTCATCCTTTTCGACCGGGCAATCCACTGTCAGGCCCTAACAAAACGCACACTCTCCCTGTGGTGGAGCAGTCCCATCAGGAACTGCGTTCAGTGATTGGTGGGGTGTGGTATCAGGGCAGTCAGTTTCCGGAATTGAAGGATCACTATCTCTACGGCTGTCATCTCACGAAGAAGATCTGGGCCTTCACCTTGGAAGGCGACGAAGTGGTGGAGTTACGTCGCGTTGCCGATCTGGGAGGCCAGGTGGTTTCGTTCACGGAAACGCCGGACCGCGAGATCATCGTCGTCGCCCTGGATCAAGGGCTGTTTAAATTGCAGGTCGCTCCCGAGCGGAATTTGAAGCCGATCCCGACCAGATTGAGTGAGACAGGTTTGTTCACTTCTACCGCTGATCATGCGGTGGCCCCCGGATTTCTGCCTTATGAAATCAATTTGCCGGTCTACTGGGATGGAGCCGAGTCTCAGCACTTTGTGGCTCCTGGGGTGGACGACAAAAAGATTCTGATTCAGGCCGTACCTCCCGCAGTAAAAGGCAAGGCGGAGGAACAGGACGCTCGCACACTCGCGGGAATGGACCGCTGGAAGATGCCTTCAGGATCGACTCTCATGCAAACGCTTTCGCTGGAAGGTCGGCGTATTGAAACCCAGATTTCTCTCAAGGATGGTGGGGAGTGGCGCTATTTGACGTATCGATGGAATGAAGCGCAAAGCGACGCGGACCTGGTGCCTGAGGAGGGTGCTGATGTCGAGTTGACCCTGCAAAATGGTGAGAAACAGACGTGGCGGTTTCCCGGTCGCGCCGAGTGTACCGCCTGCCACACCCAGCGGGGAATGTTTGCCCTGAGCCTGACATTTGGACAACTCAATCGCGACTTTGACTACAGTGCGATGGGTGGCGGAACGATGAACCAGCTGGAAGCGATGAGGGAACTGTTGTGGTTTCCCAACATGAAGCACCTGCCTGATTCAGCGACTTTGGAAGTGTTGCCCGATCCAGCAGACGAAACGATCAGCCTCGAAGATCGGGCCCGGGCCTACCTCCATGTGAACTGCACGCATTGTCATCGTGAGACGGGTCTCGGCGGGCGTGCTCAGTTCCAATTGATGAACTGGCTGCCGAATGAACGTACGGAGACTATCGACGGACGCCCCCTGGTGGGTCTGCCCGGCGTGCCTCTGGAGGAAGCCCGTCTCATCGCTCCTGGCGATCCCGGCCGTTCCGAAATCTATCGGCGCATCGAGACTCGCGAAGCCGGTAGGATGCCTTTGCTGGGCAACCACCACACCGTGGATAAAGAAGGCGCTGAGTTGATTCGGCGCTGGATTGAGTCGCTGGGATCAGAAAATTGAAAGTAGAATGGAGCTTGATCACGGTGGTCTCGCTGCGACTACGGGAAAAAGATGAATGAATTCCGCTAGCTGGAGGGAGGAATTGGAGTGCCAGGTTCGACTGGATTCGCTCAGATCATGGCTCTGACAATCCCTTCGAAATTTGGCATCTAAAACGCCCCCTAGCTCGGTGCCATTATCGCGCTCCAGCACATTAAGTAAGCACCTCAGTCACCGCCTTGCCGCCACCGGCAGGCTTGAAGGGGCGCTTCGTTGGAGAAAACAACACCAACTCCGGAGAGATCCCCATCGCGGCGTGAACGGTGGCGTTGAAGTCCTTGATCGAAATGGGGTTTTCTTCTGCACTGTTTCCGTGTTCGTCGGATGCCCCGTAGACGAAGCCTCCTTTGACGCCGCCGCCAGCGAGCAAGGTGGAGAAGCACTTGGGGTGATGGGAACGGCCGTTGCCCGCGCTGAGGCGAGGCGAGCGTCCGAACTCCGTGACCAGCACCACCAGCGTGGTGTCGAGCAGGCCGCGCTGCTGGAGATCTTCCAGTAAGGTAGAAAGTGCGTTGTCCAGCACGGAGGTGCGCAGAGGCAGGCGATCCGAGGAATAGATGTCGTTGTGGTTGTCCCATCCGTCGTCACCCACCTCGATATAGCGGACCCCGTTCTCGATCAGGCGCCTCGCCAGGAGGCACCCTTGTCCAAAGGAATTGCGGCCGTAGCGGTCCCGCAGGGAGTCAGGCTCATGGTTCAAGTCGAAGGCGGAGACCTCTTCACTTTTCATGAGGCGAATGGCTTCGCCGTACATCTGAGAATAGGCCTCGATGCCGCGCTGAGTGTAGCGTTCTTCAAAGGGGCGATTGAATCGGCCCAATAGGTCGATCCGGTCCTGGAATTCGCTTTCGGAGATTTCTCCCGGCGTTCGGATGTTCTGCAATCCCAGGGTGGGGTCGCCGATGGGAAGCGGTTCGTGGGATGTATCGAAAAAGCCGGCGCCGGGGTGTTTACTGCCACCTCCTACGACCACCTGGCGAGGCAGGACTCCTGGACTTTCGCCCAGGGCAACCGACATCCATGCGCCCATGGCAGGGTGCTCGATAGTCGCGTTGGGCTGGTAGTTTGTCCTGACAAAGTACTGTCCGGGATCATGGGCACCCTGAGTCGAGGTGACCGATCGAAAAATCGACATCTTGTCGGCATGCGTCGCGCACTTTTCCAGCCAGTGGCCAAACTGAATTCCATCGACGTTGGTGTCGATAACCTTGGTGTCGCCCATGATGTCCGTCTGGCCCGGCTTGGGATCCAGGGTGTCGAGATGGCTCATCCCGCCACGTAGAAAAAGGTAAATCACCTGTTTTGCTTTCCCTGAAACTCCGTTTCCATTTGTGGGAGTGCTTGCGGTTTGCGCTGCTGCCAGCGAATTGCCATAGAGCGACGGCAGGACATTTACTCCCAGCATGGAGGCGGCTGCTCCAGTGGCAAAATTTCGGCGAGTCAGGTTGGGACGATGTTTCATCGGGGAATTCTTTCTTCGGTTGGTGGAAGGTTTCTAGTGATGGTTAGCGGACAAAGAGAAATTCGTGAGAATTCAGGAGGACCCAAAGGACTTCATCCCAATTCCCCTTGCTGACATAGGGTTTGAACAGATCTACTTCATGCCGATCCGGGTGACGAGTGAGCACACTGAGAAACAGGATCTCGAGTCGATCATCAGTAGACTTTGCCTGGGCCATTTGATCGGGGAGGTAAACTGATCGGCCTTTGGATTTCTTGTTCGGTTGAAAATCGCTGGAGAGCAGGACGGGGAAGGAACCATTGAGACGATTCAGGACCTGTGGGACGGTGGGATCCTGATTGCCTGCCTCGATCATTTCTCGGTCAGACTGTCCGAATTCTCTCAGGAAGTGAGAAGGGGGCATCGGCATGGGCAATTGAGAGGAAAGGTAGAGGCCTTTGAAATTATCTCCATAGCCAGCCTCGCCCTCTTTCTGCAAGGCATCCCTTCTTCCCTTGCCTCCTTCGTTCAGGCCGGAGAGAAATTTTTTGAAATCCCGGCCACCGCTGGCAATTCCCGGATCAGCTTTCGCCACGGCGTAGATTTCATCCAGGCTCATGCCGCCATAGTCAGGTACCGGTGGCTCATACTGAGGAACGTAGAGGCGCTCAAGAGGATCTTTGATAGCCAGCTTTAGCATGGAATCCCATACCTGCTCCCCTGACATTCTTCTCACCACCGGCCCCTGGAAATAGTATGGCTCCCAGATCGGAGCTTCTTCGGGTGTGGCCTCCCGTTGGTAGATGGACGTGTTGTAGATCATGCGGAGAAAGGCCTTCATGTCGTAGTCGAGGCGAATCATTTCCTCTGCGAGAAAGTCCAGCAGGGGAGGATTGATGCCCGCCGTCTTTTCGTTGAAGTCATCGACCGGTTCGACAAGTCCTCGGCCCATCACCTTCTTCCAAAGTCGGTTTGCTACGACCCGGCTGAAGCGATCATTGCGATTGGAAGTCATCCAATCGACGAGTGATTCACGGCTGGTTTTCCCGTCCTCAACGGAGACATCGTCACCGAACATGGTCCGGGGTGGCACCGGGTCGCCCGGTTGCCCGTCGTCGTATTGATAGTCGTGTGGTAGATGGAGATCGGCGCTATTCCCGTAGTCGTGGACTGCACGTTTACCGCCGTACTTCACCATCTCGGAGATGGAAGACAGGATGGCTCGGCCTTCCGGATCGTCCTTCGATAACCCCTCGGCTTGCATCACTTCATTAACACGGCTGCCGGGGTCAGGGAATCCAGTCTTGGCGCCAAAAGTGAAAGCCGTCATCTCATAGAACTGCTTTTGGGTCCATTCATCAAAGGGATGATCGTGACACTGAGCGCAGCCGATACGTGTCCCCAGGAAGACCTGGGTCAGGTTGGACATGTGATCCAGAGGCATCCCGGCATCCCGCAGGTAGAAGCCAGCAGCCCCGTTTTGCCAGATGCCGCCCTCTGCCGTGATCAGCTCTCCCACTAAGTCGTCATACGGCAGATTCTCGCGCAGTGCCACCTTGAGATAGGCTCGGTAGAGCTCTCCGTGACCCTGCTTCGTATGGATGCGAAGAATGTCACCCCAATAGTTTGAGAAGTGATGTACATAGCCTTCAGAATTGAGCAACTGGTCGATTAACCTGGTTCGCTTGTCTCGCTCCGGGGACTCGAGAAACGCCTTCGTTTCTGCATACCCGGGAATCATACCGGTGATGTCCAGATATACGCGCCGAACAAATACTTCGTCGCTGATGACTTCGTTGACCTGCACCTCGTTTTCCCGAAGCCCGTTGGCGACGAGTTGATCGATCGTTCGGCTCGATTCGAGAAGATATTCACTCCGAACGCTGGTTGCTAAAAATAATACAAGGAGCCCGACCTCGAAGCCTACTCTTGCTGTCCGGACTATTTGTAAACCGATATGCTGCTTTTTAAAACTCATGGCTGTTTCCACAATAAAAGGGTTTCACGAGTAAACGTCAGTTTCGCCGAAACTGTTAACCACGGGGTGGCATTATTTTTCCGGATTCCCCATTCGGAACCACTCCGCGATTTCCAGCGGCGTGAGGGAACGACCCAGCACCGCTAACTCGTCGATTGAACCCTGCAGGTTTCTCACGGGGCGGGCACCAAAGGGATGATCATCCCCCACATCCCAGTTGCCGATCTCGGCGCCTTCGAAACGAAGTGCCAGCGCCTGAGTGATTTCTGAGCGGCCCACCAGATCGCCGTCGAGAAAATGAGATACCTGCATGGCCTCCGCATCGTAAGTCACCGCCACGTGTCGCCACTGCCCGTGATCGGCAGGGGAAAACACCGGTGTCGACCGCCACATGGTTTGCGCCCCCATATCCTTCGGAGCGAAAACCGCAAAAGCCAATTCTCCCGAGCTTCGAATCTGCCAATGCACTTGACCTTCTCCAAACCAGCCATTCGACATGAGAATGGAATTGCAGTCGTTCTCCAGTCCGTCGATTCGAATCCACGCCAAGAGGGTTAGTGAAGGAAAACTGCCTGGAATCTGAATGCGAACGCGATCAGAGGGGCGTTGAAACTTCAGGCTCGACTTGTGCTTCCATCGACCGTTGCGCCACTCGCTGCCAACAATCGCGCCGGACTGTGATTCTTCCAGGATCAGTCCAGATAAGAGGCGAGATTCAGAGTCTGATTGATCAAAGGGAAAGTAAGCGACCAGGCCGGCATCCCGTTGCAACTGTTTGCTAAATGCCTCCCACCGGCGAAAGGTTTTACCGCCCCGATCCCGGACCCGTTCGGCCAGTCGATCGATGGTCAGAAACGACTCCTGATCCATCGCGATTTCTTCCAGTCCCCCCCCTGAACTGACACGTAAGGCCTGGCCCTCGGTCACTTCGCGATCAATTGGCACCGCTTCCGGTCCGATCCCGTCCTCCAGCCTGACAAGACCATCAAATACGTGGACCTGGGTGTTCTTCTCCCGATCCACTCGCATGCCAAACTCGGTCCCCAGATCAATCAGCGTGACTTCTTCGCTCTCGATGCGAAATCCCCGCGCCTGGAGCGGCACCACGGCCCGAAGCCCACCATGATGAAGGATGCAGTGCTCGGCGCTCACGATTTCCAAATCCACCTCGCCCTCCATCACGAGAGAGGCACCGCTGTAAAACTCCAACTGCACCACGCCGGACTTCAGTTTGAGCGAACCCGGTTCGATGATTTCTCCCACCTCCATAGCTTCGCCCTCCCACGCCACATCGAGCGCTTCCATGAGCACGGCGACTCCGCGATCGAGCCGCTCTTGCTGGTGATGCGCCACCTCGTAGGCATCAGGATCCGATCCCGGCCGCAGCCATAGAAATACGCATCCCACCACCAGTGCCGCCGCGACACCGATGGCAGCCCTCAGCCTGCCGTGACTTTTACGAAATGGAATCAGCGAAGCCGCTTTGGTGGCATTGAACCGGGCTTCACCCTTCAGTTCATCTTCCAGCGCCGAAATGAGGAAGGCCTGCTCCGAGAACCTCCGGCGAGCTTCGGGGAAGTCGCTCAGAAGCGTGCCGAGCGCCTGTCCTTCCCTATCCGTCAGCTCATCCTCCCGGTATCGCAGGATCAAATGATCGAGGTGATCCTCTGAAAATTTCCCTTTGTTCTTCATGACTCCATGCCTCCCTCCAGGGCAACTTTTTTTTGCACGCATTGCAACAGGTCGCGTTGGATTCTCATGAGTCGCTTGTAGATGGCAATGCGACTGCGGTTCAGTAGTTGCCCGATTTTGGCGACCGACTGATCCAAATCGTAACGCTGTACCAGTAAGCTCGTATCCTGTTCTGGAAGGACCGAAAGACAGGAGCGCAGTGCTTCGCGACGAGCCTCGAATTCGCAACTGATCACCACCGCTTCGTCGGCCAGTAGATCAAAAATCTTATCATCCATCGGCAGGGGAAGTTTCTTCTGTTTGCGTCGCCACTCGAAAACACAGAGCCGGGCGGTGCTCATCGCCCACATCGCGAAATCCGTCCCTGGCTCAAACCGATCGAATTTTCGCCAGAGGACCACACTGGTTTCCTGAAGAATGTCCCGGGCATCAGATCGATCTCGAACCAAAGTCAGGATAAATCCGAAAACACGGCTTTGATTGGCGAGGAAGAAACGCGAAAATAGTTCGTGATTGTCCTCACTGGGATCCGACTCGTGCTCGTTTGATCTGGAGGGAATATTCTCCATCGTACTAGTAAACGTCAAATGGGCGTGTTTTGTTAACCCCTAACTAGAAAAAAGTTTAGGTATCGATTGCGTCCTTTGGCACTAGTGGACCAGACTTTGCTGATTCGCACAGGCTGCCTGAGGCAGATGAATCAGTTGGTCTCACTATTGCCCCGATATACGTAGAGCGTCTTTTTGGGGTCTTTGTATATATTATCCAAAACGAAACAGCCAGTGCTACTGGCGACAAAGATCCATAATGAAGAACCTCCTCCTTTTCCTCACCTCTCTGTTTGGGGCAAGTGCCATTGCTGCTGAAACCCCCAACATCATTTTCCTGCTCGCCGATGACATGGGCTACGGCGACTTGGCCTGCTACGGGAACCCCGTCATCACCACGCCCCACTTGGATCAACTGGCAGCGGACGGAGTTCGGCTGCTCGATTGCTATGCGGCCAGCCCGAACTGCTCGCCGTCTCGCACTGGCATTATGACGGGGCGCAGCCCCTACCGCGTGGGCATGTATGACTTCGCCCGCTTCCGTGATCTCCACATTCCGGCGGATGAATTGACCCTGCCGGAGGTGATTGGCAGCGCCGGCTACGAGACCATGTTCGCCGGTAAATGGCATTGCAGCGGTGACAGTAAACTTGCCGGGGGCACTCAACCCAATCCGGGCGATCACGGCTTTGATCACTGGCTCGCCAGTCCGACGAACTTTGGCCAGAACCCGAAAGGTTTCTTCCGCAACAACGAGCCCATCGCTCAGTTGCAAGGGTGGATGTCGGAGATCGTGGTGAATGAGACGATGGACTTCATTAAGAACCGAGATGAGGCAAAACCCTTCATGTCCGTGCTCTGGTTCAGTGAGCCGCACACCCCGGTCGTGGCTGCGCCCGAGTTTGTTGACCCTTACGAGACGCCGGAAGCGATCGCGGCGGCCAAGACGATTAAGAGGGGCGGCCCTCAGGTGAAGTGGGGGTCAAAAGAAGGCCAGGGACCGACCTACTATGGCTGTGTTAGTATGCTGGATCACCACATTGGGCGACTCCTCGACTTTCTAGATGAGCAGGGCCTACGTGAAAACACCCTGGTGGTCTTCACAGCGGA
Source organism: uncultured Verrucomicrobiales bacterium (assembly GCA_963975655.1). GTDB lineage: Bacteria > Verrucomicrobiota > Verrucomicrobiia > Verrucomicrobiales > DEV007 > Arctic95D-9. The sequence continues at coordinate 58,635 of CAXBHX010000023.1, read as the reverse complement.
CAACGGACCAGAGCATCGCCCCGGAAGCAGCTTTGGTTCACCCGGAGATCTGCGCGGTGCCAAGGGGCACATGCACGAGGGCGGCTACAAAGTGCCGGGCATCATTCGCTGGCCGGGCAAGATCGAAGCGGGAACGACGAGTCGCGAGCCGGTCAATGGCACTGACTACCTCCCCAGCCTTGCTGCCGTGGCAGGAGCGGACTTCCAGCCTGAGAAAACGGTGGATGGAGTGAATGTCTTCCCTGCTTTGGTCGAAGGCAAAGAAGTGATGCGGCCCATTCCCATGATGTGGTGGCTCTACCACGCGCGAGGCGGTAAAGAAGTGACGATGCGGGTGGGGGACTACAAGGTGCTCGCCAACATGATGCCGCAGAAGTCGATTACGGTGAATGACGCGGCTCCTCCTGAGGGCATGACCATCATGGACTTCATCAAGGATGCAGATCTGGACAACTTCACGATGTATAATCTGAAGGAAGACCCTAACGAGACCAAAGAACTGTCGAAGTCACAGCCGGAAAAGTTGGAAGAGTTCAAGAAGCAGATGATTCAACTGCACGGTGACATTCGCGCGGAAGGGCCTGTGTATGAGTTGGGGAGAAAGAAGGGGTAGAGCCTCGAGCCTTCAGGCGGGGTGGCCTTCCCCCGACCGCGTTCAATAGCGTGAGGCGGTTCGCTGGGCCGGGATAGAGTTCATTAAACCGCTCATGGTCGCTGATCGGGGCTGATGGCTTTTAGAAAAAACTAAGCGTAAAGGGGGCGTCGAGCGGTCAATTTGACGCCATAACGTTTTAATGTTATTTTTGAAGCATGGCCGTCACCGACAAACCCACCCGATCGACGGTGTATCTTGACCCCGAGTTGCATCGAGCCCTGAAGATTCAGGCGGCGGAGACCTCAAGCAATATCTCCGAGTTGATCAACAGGGCAGTGCGGGATGCTCTGCGGGAGGACAGAGAGGACCTTGCTGCGTTCGACGAAAGAGCTTCTGAGCCAACTCTGGGTTTCGAGGAGATGCTTAAGCGCTTGGATCTTGATGGGGATGTATAGGATCGAGTTCAGAAAGTCCGTTGAGAAAGATCTCAAGGCGTTGCCCGGGAAGGATCAAATCCGCATCCTCGAGCGCGTCTCTCAACTCGCTGAAGATCCTCGGCCACCGGGATCCAAGAAGCTCTCGGGCCAGGACCGCTACAGGCTTCGACAGGGGGATTATCGGATCCTTTATGAAATTGAAGAGGGCCGGCTTATCGTTACGGTGGTCAAGGTCGGAAACAGGCGTAACGTCTATCGATAGCTGGATCCAGCCCATTTTCAGGGTCCTGCAATTTCTGCGCATGAGACCGGTCCTATCGCAGTCAACTAAATCGCTCATGATCGCTGATCGGGACTGATGGCTTTGTTAGATCTCGGGAGGCACAGAAACTAGGGCAGTAAGCAGTTTCATCAGTCCGGTCCTCCGTGGTTGAATTATTTTCAGGAATCGCGGTCATGAAACTCCTGTTGGGCTCTTCGCGGCGGTTTTGATTAAGATAACAAAGATTTGATTGGTGGGTCGCCTCTTTTGAGTAATCATCCAACTGGTGATTCGATCACTTTGTCTGACTATTCGTCGAGACCGAATTTCAAAGCTATTAAGGAGATTGTCCAAAATTCAAAGACGACTCGATCGTCTATGATTTTCAGGGGCGTTTTGGCATAGTTACCGACCTTGCAGCGCTCAGACGTTCTACCTAATAATTTTCAGAGTCTTAACGACATACTCACACTGCGTTGCGGCCTCGTTTTTCTTGCTGGCTTCAGCGTTTGCCAGCTTGCGGGTCGTGAATGCGGATACAGGGTCCACACTACAAAACCCCGATATACTCCATCTCACTTTAAAAAGCACATGGGTAGAACAAGACGGCGCACCCGAACCCGACTCAGCTTTGAGGTGTTCGGGTGTTTCAGGGCTCAATAGGGTATCACTCATAATTCGACAGGGTTAGGTGTTATCGTCGGGTCGGTGGCCTTGGCGTTATGCCCAGAAAATGAACGCGATTGAAGCACTCGATACCTTTCTGCGGAGGGTTCTTGAACCATCGAGGGCCAGAAGGTATTGCGATCTCATTCAGCGGCCCAAAGGTCAGAAGCGATTTCTTTGCGACCTTTAACCACGCCCTTGATGATTGTTTTCGTGAGGGGCTCCCAAATACGCCCTTGAGTGATGGTCAGAAAGGGCAGCCCGGATTCTCGTATTCCGAAAGTAGAGGATTCGGCGTTGCGGAAACTTCTATCGACGATGGATGCGATGCGCTGATGCCTGACACAGGATGGCTCCTAGTAGATGCCTCCGGGAGAATTGGCACCTATCAACCTGAAGACATGATCGCCGACCGACGGCAAATCGTGGCATGACTTCAACAATGAAGTGCAACGTTAGTCTTTTCCGGGGCCGGTTGTTCAACCTCGCAGCGATTGCGGTCGGTACTTTGACGTTCGCCAAAAAGACACAGCAATAGCAAAGCAATTTCGAATCCCAACCTCTACACCTCGGTGTTGAAGTAGATTTTCACGAACTCCATTCGCTTGTCCTCATCAAACCCACGTTCCATGAAGCGCTCTGCTTCGTGGACAAAGCCTGAGGAAAACTGCAGCGTTACGCCGACGTCGAGTTTCATTTTGCTCTTGAGTTTATTACCAGCCTTCTCGGCTTCCTTTTTGGAGACAGAGAATTTCTCTTTGAGCGGCTGGCCGTGTTCCTCTTCGTAGCTTTCTTTGAACTCTTCGAATTGTTCGATTCGTTCGGGCTCTTTCAGGGCAGTGGACTCGAACTCTTTGAGATCAAACTCATCGGACTCGTTGATGTAATTGATGGCGCTGCTGGCCACTGCCATGCGGTCTTCTTGAGGGGTGCCTTCGGGAAGGCCCTCTTCGGCGAATGCAACGCAGAGCTCAGAGTAGCGCTTGGTCAGGTAGTCGTCATTGGTGACGGGCTTGGCTCCCACAAAGTCGCGGATCCAGAACTGGGTGCTGCCACCACTTTTGTCGAAGAGGTAGATCGAGTAGCCATCGGCTTTGCCGTGATTGATGATGAGGCAGCCCTTGTCGATTTTGTCCGGGTAGATGCCCTGCTCGGTCGTGAGAACCAGGTCGCCGTCCCGTTCTGATATCTGAAGGAATGGAACTTTGCTCTCCGATTTGATGATGCTGATGGCCTGAACTGTCTCACCGGAAATGACAATATCGTTGATCAATGCCACGCAGAGATCACCCGACTTGATGTTGGCGTGATTGGACTTGGCGTGGAGATGGCTGGCAATATTGGCTCCGCTCTCGAGCAGATTTTCGTTGTCTTCAAAGATCGCGGTGGCGTATTCGAAAAGCTCATTCTTTTCCACATCGGTGTGGTGGGCAAGTTGATGCAGTTCGAGCGATTTGAATGATTTGAGGAAGCAATGAGTCAGTAACTCGGCCTCTTCGTCTTTGAAGTGGCAAAGGGACTGAGATGTTCTCAGGGGCTCATTGCGAACCGGATTTCCCACCTTCGCCAGAGACATGGCGGAGAGATTCGCTTTGTTGAAATTGAGGGGGAGAGACATAGGAAGTAGGGCTATCAGCTAAAGCACTGAACGATCAGTTCGCGACAATATTCACGAGGCGACCGGGAACGACGATGACCTTGCGGACGGTGTTGCCTTCGACGAAGGACTGCACTTTTTCGCTTTCGAGGGCAAGTTTCTCAACGTCTTCTTTGGGTGCATCGGTGGGTACGTTGATCTTGTCCCGGACCTTGCCGTTGACTTGGACCACGATTTCGATCTCATCTTCGTGGAGGTATTCTTCCACGAACTCCGGCCACTCACGGTTGGCGAGTTCGTCGCTACTGACGGAGTCAAATGCCTCGGCGAGTTTGGCATTGAGTTCCTCGGTGAGGTGGGGGGCAAAAGGATTGAGCACCTGAAGCAATGTCACGATGGACGAGACGGATACCTTGTCGAGTCTGGTGAGTTCGTTCGTGCAAACCATCATCTGAGAGATGGCGGTGTTGAAGCTCATTGACTCGATGTCGTCGCCCACCTTTTTGATGGTGGCGTGGACGGCTTTGTTGGCCTTTTTGTCAGGCTCGTCATCGGTGAGCTTATTGCTGAGGACCCATTCGCCTTCCTGATTAGTCTCCATGACGAGACGCCAGACGCGTGCGAGGAAACGGAAGACTCCTTCGACGCCTTTCATGGACCATGGCTTCACCTGTTCGAGGGGACCCATGAACATTTCATAGAGACGGAGCGAGTCCGCTCCGTAGAGTTCGACGACTTCATCGGGGTTGACGACATTGCCACGGGACTTGGACATCTTTTGTCCGTCCTCGCCCATGATGAGGCCCTGGTTCACGAGTTTGTGAAAAGGCTCGGGAGTGGAGACATAACCCAAGTCGAACAAAACCTTGTGCCAGAAGCGGGCGTAAAGCAGGTGGAGCACGGCGTGTTCGGTGCCGCCAACGTAGAGATCGACGCCGCCGGGATTGCCGTTTTTCCCCATCCAGTAAGACTCGGCCTCTTCGCTGATGAAGCGGTCGGTGTTGCCGGTGTCGCAATAGCGGAGGTAGTACCAGCAGCTGCCTGCCCACTGGGGCATGGTGTTGGTTTCGCGGAGGCTGCCGTCTTCAAGTTCGACCCAGTCGGTCGCTTTTGAGAGGGTTGGCTCAGGGTTGCCGGTCGGCTTGTAGTCTTCCAGCACGGGCGCGAGCAAAGGGAGTTCGTCTTCGCCGATGGCGTAGTGATTGCCATCTTTCCAGGCGACGGGGAAAGGCTCACCCCAATAGCGTTGGCGGGAAAAGAGCCAGTCGCGGAGCTTGTAATTGATGGTCTCTTTGCCCAGGTCCCGCTCTTCGAGCCAGGCACTGATCTTCTCTTTGGCTTCGGAGGTGGAGAGGCCATTGAGGAAACCGGAGTTGATCGCGGTGCCATTGCCGGTGAAGCACTTGTCTTCGTTGCCTTCGGGTGCTTCGACGACCTGGATAATTTCAATGCCGAATTTCTCAGCAAACTCGTTGTCTCTGCCATCGTGGGCGGGCACGGCCATGATGGCGCCGGTGCCGTAGCTCATCATGACGTAGTCGGCGATCCAGACGGGGATCTTCTCATCGTTGACTGGATTGATGGCGTAGCCGCCGGTGAAGACGCCGGTCTTGTCTTTGGCCAGTTCGGTGCGCTCGAGGTCGGACTTCGTGGCGCAGGTTTTCTGATAGGTGGCGACTTCCTCTTTTTGACCCGCCGTCGTGATCTGGTCAACGAGGGGGTGCTCAGGAGCAATGACCATGTAAGTCGCTCCGAAAAGAGTGTCGGGACGAGTAGTGAAGACGGTGACTTTTTCACCTTCGATGGTGAAGTCAACTTCGGCTCCGTCAGAGCGACCGATCCAGTTTTTCTGCAACATCTTGATGCCATCGGGCCAGTCGAGATCATCGAGTTCGTCGATGAGCCGCTGAGCGTAGGCAGTGATACGGAGCATCCATTGGCGGAGCGGGCGGCGCTCGACGGTGTGACCTTTGGAGCGCCATTCTTCCACTTCTTCGTTGGCGAGCACGGTTCCAAGGTCTGGAGACCAGTTCACCGGTGTCTCAGCGACAAAGGCGAGGCGCTGGTTGTCGATTTCCTCACGGGTGAGACCTCTCTCCTCGAGATCAGAAATCGGGCGAGCCTTCTGAGTCTCCTCATCGTAGTAGGAATTGTAGAGTTTCAGAAAAATCCACTGGGTCCACCGCACGTAGTCGGGTGCGGTCGTGTTGACTTCGCGATCCCAATCGTAGGCAAAGCCGAGGCGCTTGAGCTGACCTCGGAAGTTGTCGATGTTGTTCAGAGTGTTGACCGCAGGGTGCTCGCCGGTCTTGATGGCGTGCTGCTCGGCGGGAAGGCCGAAGGCGTCCCAACCCATGGGGTGGAGAACGTTGAAACCATTCATCCGCTTGTAGCGGGTGATGATGTCGGTGGCGGTGTAACCCTCGGGATGGCCCACGTGGAGACCGGAACCGCTGGGGTAGGGGAACATGTCGAGCACGTAGTACTTCGGCTTGTCTGCGTCGAAGCCTTCGTCTCCCGGGTTAGGGACGGAGAAGGTCTTGTTGTCCTCCCAGCGCTTCTGCCACTGAGATTCAAATTCATCGAAAGGAAATTGCTTACGTCGCTGCGCCATGGTCTTGGAAATTAGGGTGGCGTGGAGTGTAATTCGGATGCGGCGGGGTGCAAGCAGGGGCTGTGAGGCTGATTCAACAGGGTTTGGTGGCTAGTTAGACCCTGTTGAGTCCATTCCGGCCGATTTTGGACACGCCCATGGCTGGCTTCTTCCCGCTTTCCTTGTTGGTAGCGCCGAGGAAGAATTGTTCGATTATCTACCGATGAGAAAGAAATCGATTTTACTGACTCTGTTGTTCGCCCCTCTATCGCTCGGACTTTTCGCGGAAGAGAAGCCGAACATCCTCTGGATTGTGGCGGATGATCTTGGGCTCGAATTGGGGTGTTACGGGGACGAGGATTCCAAGACGCCGAATATTGATCGCCTCGCCAGCGAGAGTGTCATTTTCCGCAATGCCTACGCGACGGCCCCGGTATGCTCGGCATCCCGGACGGCTTTTATCACGGGGATGTTTCAAACAACAACGGGTGGGCATCATCATGATACTCGGTTGAAGGAGCCGCTGGCTTCTCCGTTCAGACCTGTGACTGATTATTTCCGCGAGGCTGGCTATTGGGTGAGCATTCTGGGGGCTAAGGATTGGGAGTCCTGGGGGAAGACTCATTATAATTTCATCTTTGATGTGAAAGAAATGTATGACGCGCCTGATTGGAGCGGCCGGGCTGAGGGCCAACCTTTCTTTGCGCAGGTTCAGATCAAGGAGCCTCATCGGACCTTTGTCCTATCGGGCCGCTCGGGTGAAGGGCTGACGATTCCTCCGTTTTTTCCGGAGCATCCGGTAATCCGGGCGGACTGGGCGAACTATCTCGCGACCATTGAAGTGCTGGATGAAAAAGTGGGGCTGGTGCTGGATCGACTGGAAAAGGAGGGAGAGCTGGAGAACACGATCATCTTCTTTTTTGGCGATCATGGGCGGCCACATGTGAGAGGGAAACAATGGCTCTACGAAGAGGGCTTGCGGGTGCCGCTCATGGTTCGGTTTCCCGGGATGCCAGAGCCAGGGAGAGAGGATGACCGCTTGGTTAGCTTGATTGATCTGGTTCCAACCATGCTGGCAGCTTCGGGACTGGAAGTGCCTGAGCATTTGCAGGGACAGGATCTGTTTTCGGAAAACTGGAAAGATAGGGACGCGATTTTTGCGGCTCGTGATCGTTGTGGCGACGCCTGGGACCGGATTCGCAGCGTGCGGACGGAGGACTTTAAGCTGATTCGGAATTTCCATCCGGAGCGTTCATTCTCCCAGCACAGCGGCTACAAAAAGGCGGGGTATCCTGCGCTGACGGTGATGGCGGTGATGCACGAACAGGGGCGACTATCAGGGCGCCAAGAGGAATGGTTCGGCGATACGCGGCCGGAGTATGAGCTCTACGACCTAAAAAAAGACCCGAATGAATTAAACAATCTCGCGGATGATCCTGAGTATGCGGCAAAGCTTCAGGAGTTGAATGGTCGAATCGATCAGTGGATGGAAGAAACCGGTGATCGTGGCGGTGAGCAGGAAGGGGATGAAGCACTGGCGAAAATGATCAAGGAGGAGAAGTGGCTCTCATTCGAGAAGAGGATGAAGAGTCGCTGCCTCAGCGGGTCCTCTACCAACCGCGAATACCTTAACTGGTGGAAGAAGGAACTGGGCGTGGAGTGAATCTAATCACTTCACCCATTTGGGAAGTGTATCAGGATCGATTTGAAACACGGCCGGCCCAAGTAGCAGGAAGAGCCCGGTGATCACGACGATGCTGATCAGGTTGATGACAATTCCGGCTTTGACCATCTGGGCAATTTTGATACGGCCGCTCCCGAAGATGATGGCATTGGGAGGGGTGGCGACGGGCATCATGAAAGCGCATGAGGCGGCAACGGCGGCGGGGACCATGAGGATGAGGGGGTGAATTTTGGCCGCTGTGGCGATGGAGGCTAGCAGCGGCAGGATCATTTCCGTCGTGGCAGTATTGGAGGTGAGTTCGGTGAGAAAGGTGATGCCTCCGGTGATTGAGCCGACTAGAAGCCATTCCGGAGCGTTCTCCATATTGGCAAAATGGCTTCCAACCCAGTTGGATAGTCCCGATGCCTTGAATCCTGCAGCGAGGGCGAAGCCGCCACCGAAGAGCAGGATGATGTGCCACGGGAGTCGGGCGAAGACACCGGTGTCGAGAATGGTATGATGCTCTTGATTGGGCTCCTTCGATTCCTTTGTTTGAGATCGTGAGGGTATGCAGAAGAGAATAAATGCCATGGCGATAGCCACTGTGCCGTCATCGATGAATGCTCCAAAGGGCAGTAGGTCGGACCAACCCGGCACGCTGATGGCGCCGATGGTGAGCTTTTTGCGGAAGACCCAGAGGACGGCTGTGCTGGCAAAGACAGCCATGACGACTTTTTCTTCATAGCTCATGGATCCGAGCGACCGTTTCTCCTCCTCGATCAGCCTGGGGTCGAGGGTCAGGCTTTCGGGTGATCGAAAGAGCAGGCGGGTCAAGACCCACCACACGATGGCGAGCATTACGACGCAGAGAGGCAGGCCGAAAAACATCCATTGCCCGAACGAGATCTCGTAGCCTGCCGTGGCGGCTTCGGGGAAGCTGAGAGCAAATATTCGGATCAGGGCCAAATTGGGGGGGGTGCCAACGAGCGTGGCCAATCCTCCGATGCTGGCGCTGTAGGCGATACCTAGAAGCAGGGCCAGGCTGAGATTGGAGGACTCTTCTTTGCCGAAGGCATCTTCAGCCTGCTGAATGACGGCCAATCCGATGGCCAGCATCATGATGGCGGTGGCGGTATTCGAGATCCACATGGAGAGAAATGCCGTTGCCAACATGAAGCCGAGGACCAGACGCGAGGGTTTTGATCCCACAAAGTGAATGATGTTGAGAGCGATGCGGCGATGAAGGTTCCAGCGCTCCATGGCCAGAGCGATGAGAAAACCGCCGATGAAGAGGAAGATAATGTAGTTCACGTAGACCGGGGCGACAGCATTGCCTTCCATGATTCCGAGTAGTGGGAACAGGATTAGGGGAATCAGTGCGGTCGCGGCGAGAGGGATAGCGTCGGTGATCCACCAGATGGCCATGAGCAGGGCGACGGCGGCCATTTTGCTGATGGCGGGCTGATCGGGGGCGAAATTGCCGAAGGTCAGGACCAGCGTGAAGACCAGTAGTCCGATCCAAAAGCCGATTTTCCGAGTGGAAGCGGGTCGATGCGATTTTCGGAGGCGTTCTCCCATGGGCAGAAGGATGTCGGATCAGACCGCAGCTGGCAAGTCGCTGGATGGTCTGAAATCGAGCTTAGCTGTGCGAATTTCGTGAATGTGGTCGCTTCATGAAGGTGGGCAGGAAAAGAAGCGAATTGACCCAAAAAATGATCCTGACTAAACTCAATGTCCCTCAAATCCATTCGTAGTCTTGCGGAAACTTCTGGGAATTACCCAAAGCGCTACTGAGGTCGGATTTATTGAGTGGCTCAGCACGAAAGCTGAGTGCGTTTCGCATCGAGTTTGGAGGGGGGAGGCTCGTAAGCAAAAATGAGGGGGCAGTCGGAAATTGCCAAGAGATGAGTAAGTATCTTAAGAGTCCTGCCGTGAAGAACACGCTGCACCGGGTTGAGCTGGAGCGTGATTCCTGTGGTGTTGGCGTCGTCGCTCATATCAAAGGAGAGCGCAGCCACCGGGTGCTTCGACTAGGCTTGGACTCGGTCAACCATGTGACTCATCGCGGAGCGGTGAACGCTGATGGTAAGACGGGTGACGGGGCCGGTGTGACGACCCATCTTCCTTACGAACTGCTTCTGCCTGAGGCGGAGAAGATGGGAACAACTTTGAGTGCTTCCTCCGAATTGGCTGTTGGGGTGTTCTTTTTACCGGCTTCGCGGAGTGATGATCAGATAAAATGTCGGGTGATTGCCGAGGGAGTCTTGAGAAATCGAGGCATTGGTATCATCGGTTGGCGTGATGTGCCGACCAACTCTTCAGCTTTGGGGCAGCAGGCAATCGACACGATGCCGTTGATTCAGCAGCTCTTGCTGCAGCGCCCCGAAGGGATGGGTGATGGCAATTTTGAGCGCCAGCTTTACTTGAGCCGCCGCGAAATTGAGGACAAGGCCAGCGCCGAGAAAATTCATGACTTCTACATCCCGTCGCTCAGCCATCGCCTGGTGAGCTATAAAGGATTTCTCATCGCTACGGCGCTGGAGGAATTTTACGATGACCTTCGCCACGAGGATTACGAAACCGCGGTGTGTCTGTATCACCAGCGTTTTTCTACCAATACTTTTCCGACCTGGGCCCTGGCGCAACCGTTCCGTATGCTGTGCCACAATGGTGAGATCAATACGGTGCGGGGAAATCGTAACTGGTTGAACTCTCGTATTGGTCAGTTCGAGAGCGAGGTCTGGGGTGATGAGCTTCGATACCTGCGCCACATTATCGATCCGGATGGTTCTGATTCAGCCAGCCTGGATGAGGCGTTGGAGTTGCTTGTTCTTTCAGGCCGATCCGTCCCTCACGCGATGGCGATGCTCGTTCCTCCGGCCTGGAAAATCGATCCGTTCACTACGAAAGAGGTCGAAGATTTCTATCGCTATCACAGCTGCTTCTGCGAGCCCTGGGACGGTCCGGCGGCCCTCGCTTTCTCCGATGGAAAGACAGTGGCGGCCTCTCTCGATCGAAACGGCCTGCGTCCGGCACGGTACAAGATCACCACCGATGGAATTTTCTCACTCGGATCTGAAGTGGGTAATTGTTTCCTACCCGACGACAAAATCGAGAAGAAGGGCCGCCTGGCTCCCGGTGAGATGATCGTTGTCGATACTGAGAAGGGGGAAGTGATTTTCAACGACGAAATCAAGGCTCAACTTGCCGGGCAGCAGCCCTATGGTGACTGGCTCAAGGAGAACCAGACCCAGTTTTCCGAAGTGGCCGATTCGGCTCCAAAGGTGAGTGATCAACCGGCTCATGATCCGCTGACTCGCTCTCAGCTCCAGATGGCCAACGGCATCAACAAGGAGGAGCTTGATATGGTGATCGTGCCGATGGTGTCGTCCGGCATGGAAGCGACCTATTCAATGGGTGATGACGCGGCCCTGTCCGTTCTCTCGCGTCAGCCGAAGGTGCTGTTCACCTATTTCAAGCAGCTCTTCGCTCAGGTGACCAATCCGCCGATTGACCCGATCCGTGAGTTTCTCGTGATGTCGCTGGAAACTGATCTCGGGCCCGAGCGAAATCTGCTCGCGGAGGATCCTCTGAACGCAAAGGTGGTCCATTTGGAGACCCCCTTCCTCTATACTCACCAGCTCGAATCCCTCAAGGCATCCGACTGCCTCAAAACGGAGACGCTCGATATCACCTGGCCGCTAGCGGACGGAGCCGATGGTCTGAAGGCGGCGGTTAATGCCCTGTGCGAGAAAGCGGAGGCGGCAATCGATGGCGGTGTGGAGACTTTAATTCTCACTGACCGCGCGATCAGTCATGATCGGATTGGTATTCCTTCTCTGATTGCGGTTGGAGCGGTGCACCATCAGCTTGGCCAGGCCAAGAAGAGGATGAAGACGAGCCTCATCATTGATACGGCGGAGGCACGTGATACCCACCAAATGGCCTGTCTTTTCGGGTTTGGCGCGACAGCGATCTGCCCGTGGTTGTCTCACGAGACCGTGCGCGAACTCGTCCATGCGAATAATAAGAATAAGTTCGAGGGAATGTCCGTTGAGGGAGCACTCGTCAATTATCACAAAGCACTTGAGAAGGGGGTTCTCAAGATCCTTTCGAAGATGGGTATTTCAGTGCTAAATTCCTATCAGGGTGCTCAGATCTTTGAAGCTGTCGGTATTGCTGACAGCGTGATTGATGTCTGTTTCCCGGGGACGCCATCGCAGATATCCGGTATTGGTTTCTACGAGATTGCAGCTGAAAGCATTTCGCGTCACACGTCCGCCTACCAAGAGGCAGTGCCGAACGACAAGGGTCTGCTTGAGTTGGGAGATCCTGGATTTTTCCGTGTTCGTCGAGACGGTGAGCGTCACGCGGTCAACGGTCCTGTTATAAAGAATTTTCACGCCTTCGTGAAGAGCGGAGATGAGGCGGACTACGAAAGTTACGTGGAGGAATTGAAGTACAATCAGCCCAGTGCGCTTCACGACCTATTTGAACTGGTTCCAGACAGCAGCGGGCCGATCCCGATTGATGAAGTCGAGCCGATCGAAAACGTGCGTCGTCGATTCACAACCGCTGCGATGTCGTTGGGTGCGATCAGCCCCGAGGCTCATGAGATGCTTGCTGTCGCGATGAACCGGATCGGGGCAAAGTCAGATTCCGGTGAAGGAGGCGAAGATAAGCGTCGATTTACGCCATACCCGAACGGCGATTCGGGTAACTCCAAGATCAAGCAAGTTGCTTCGGGTCGTTTCGGCGTCAGTGCTGAGTACTTGATGTCCGCTGAAGAGATCGAGATCAAGATGGCCCAAGGAGCCAAGCCTGGCGAGGGAGGTCAGTTGCCCGGTCACAAAGTGAATGGAATCATCGCCAAGCTGAGAAACACTCAGCCCGGCGTGACCTTGATCTCACCTCCTCCGCACCACGATATTTATTCCATTGAGGATTTGGCACAGCTTATTCACGATCTCAAGGACCTTAATCCGGCTGCCAAAGTTACGGTGAAACTCGTCGCTGAAACAGGGGTCGGAACCATTGCAGCTGGAGTGGCCAAAGCTAACGCTGATGTAATTCTCGTATCAGGACACGATGGGGGGACTGGAGCGTCTCCCCTCAGTTCAATCAAATATGCCGGCCTTCCATGGGAGATCGGAGTGGCCGAGGCGCAGCAGGTGCTCATGCTCAACGGTCTTCGTGATCGTGTCACTCTGAGGACCGATGGGGGGCTTCGCACTGGCCTCGATATTATTCACGCTGCGATTCTCGGGGCGGAGGAATACAACTTCGGCACCATCGCTCTAATTGCGTTGGGTTGCGTCTACGTGCGTCGTTGCCACCTCAATACCTGCCCAGTTGGTATTGCTACGCAGGATCCGAAGTACCGTGCCAAGTTCAAGGGCGAGGTTGATCATGTCGTCAATTTCTTCAATGCAGTTTCTGAGGATGTTCGCCAGCACATGGCTGCTCTTGGTGTGCGCAAACTGGATGACCTCATCGGTCAGACGAAATACATGCGTCAGCGTGAAGTGCCAGATCACCCAAAAGCAAACTTGGTTGATCTCAGCCGTATCCTTGCGGATGTGGGGAGCGAAATTTCTGGAGATCTTCCCCGCATTTGCTTGCGCGATCGCAACGACGGAATTCACGAAGCTCCTCTTGATGATCAGATTTTGTCTGATCTGGGTGATAAGATTGAGAAGAAGGAGTCTGCTTCACTTAGCTACCCTGTCAAAAACACTTACCGCAACATCGGAACAAAGATCTCCGGTGTCGTTGCGAAGTTGCACGGTGATCACGGATTGGAGGATGGGACCATTGATATCCAATTGGAAGGCAGTGCTGGACAATCGTTCGCTACATTCCTCTGCGGAGGTATTCGTCTGACTCTGACCGGTGAAGCGAATGACTACGTTGGTAAAGGAATGGCAGGCGGTGAAATTGTGATTAAGCCAGCTGCGGATCGCAGCTTTGAAGCTTCAGTGAACTCGATTCTCGGTAATACTGTGATGTATGGCGCTTCCGGTGGCCGCTTGTTTGCAAATGGATGTGGCGGTGAGCGATTCTGCGTCAGAAATTCGGGTGGCTTGGCTGTGGTCGAGGGAATTGGTGACCATGGCTGTGAATACATGACCAACGGCACAGTGGTCGTGCTGGGCAGCACCGGAAAGAACTTCGGCGCGGGCATGAGCGGTGGGGTGGCCTATATTTTTGACGAAGAAGGCCGCTTCGAGAAACTCTACAACCCTGAGATGGTCGAAATCGTTCGCCTTGAAGAAGATGATTCATCCTCTGTTGAGTTGAAGGATTTGGTTCAGGCGCACGCTGAAGCGACAGGCAGCGAGAAAGGACAGCGGATTCTTGATGACTGGGCCGGTTCGCTTATGAAGTTCTGGAAGACTCAGCCGAGAAGTGATGTTGCTGAGGCACCGGTCTCGACGTCGGGGGTAGCGGTTGCCAAGTCATTGCCCTAGGCGCAAAGATTCAAATGACGGCCGGGGAGGGGAATCTTTCGAAGCGCTATTGTTTGAAATCAGGACTGTTCGGTAAGTTCGTTGATCGGGGTTGGAATTTGTGGTTGTCTCATCGCGTGTACCCACGCTCATTCAGCTCCAGTTTGGTTGTTATCGTTGTGATGATGATGACCGGATTCAGTGATGCTCAGGAAATCGACCTGAGCATTCCGGATATCGAAGGTCCAGACCTCAGTGTGCCTGGAATTCCGGGCACAGAGAGGTCAGCTCCCTCGGGACCGCGAGTGGATATTCAGCCAGTGTTTCAGCCGGGGAGTACCTATCGGTTCATTCAACGAACCGAAGTTCAGATGCAGATCCCCGGTCAGGGCGGTCGCGAAGCAATGGTTGAGCAGCAGGCCCGGTTTGATGCTGGAATCCGGAAGGATGGAAAAGCTGGAATCTCCTTAAAGGCAAGAACGGAAAGGCTCAAGGTCGTGCTCAAGGCAGGGCGACAGTCGATCAACTACGATTCACTGGTGGCGGAGGATAGGCAGACGGTGCTGGGTCAGCATCTGAATGCGTCTTTGATTCGGTGGGTTAATATCAAACTAAATAAAGACCATCGCGTGGTTGCGGCCGAGGAAGACGGAAGGGAGGCAAAGGTTTCCCCGCTTCCGGAATTCCCCCGGTTCGGGCTCGATGAATTGCAGCAGATTGCGGTGATGATCCCTCAGGGAATGCCGAAGGATGGCGTTCGGCAGGGAGACGTCTGGGAATTAAAGGGGCGTCGACGGGTGGGTGAGGCGGGCTTGATGGATTTTGATATTACCTATCGGTATCGGGGAGAGGTTAGCTACGAACAGAACAGGTATCTTCAGATTGATCTCTCCGGACAGGTCGCTGGAGAGATAGCCGTCTCTGGCAGTGAGGAGAGCGGCGGGGCCGTCAAGAAAATTGAATTTCAGAGCCCGTCTATCGTTGGTCGCATTCTATACGATCCGCTTGAGCGAATGATTCGGCTCAGTGAGCAGACGATCAGTCTCACCATTGAGGTGCCGGGTGAGCCTGGTCAGGATCCGCTGCTGGTGCCGATTCAACAGCGGGCCATTTTGGATCTGATGCACATTGTGGCGACGACTCGATAGTTCGTCGGCTATCCAGTGTGGGTGAGAAAGAAGTGGATCATTTCCTCGTAAAGATCGTCACCGCCTTCTGCCAGAATATTGTAGTGATACCCCGAGTGAATCTCTCTCCAGGTCATCGTTGAAGCACTGGTGGCTTTGGCCAGCCTTCTGGAATGGTCAATAGGGATGACTTCGTCGAGAGTGCCGTGAGTGAGGAATATCGGGGTGGCTGATTGAGCCGTGTGCTGGATAGGGGCGATTGAAAAGGGGTCAAACCCGGCTCTCAACCCTCCTAGCTTCATGGCTGAATGGATGACCCAGGCTGGAATTTGAGGATGTATTTTTCTCCTCCCTGAGGAGACGACGATGTCAGGCAGTTCTGCGAAAGGTGCGACAGCGACCGCGGCGATGATCCTGGATTCCGAGGTCAGAGATTGCAAAACGATGGACGCGCCAAGTGAGTTTCCAAACGCTCCGACTGGACCCAATGTGGAGCCCTCTGTCTCGAAATGCTGACTGTAGTAGTCGAGAACACTAGTGAGATCGATCACTTCATGAACACCGAAGGTGCAGAAGCGCCCCTGGCTCTTTCCGTGGGCGCGGGCATCGTAGACAATGCATCGGTAGTCGGCGGCTACGAAGCGCTGGGCGATGCTGAGCATATCTTCTTTTCGACCTCCTCGGCCATGCAGCAGGATGATGGTGCCTCGGGGAGCGGGCGAAGGAGTAATGCCGCCACGTTCCAGTCGACTGCTCATGCGGCGGGTTTTTTCTGCCCGCCCCGGGTTGGGAGCGCGTGTGGCGAGAATCGTTTCGAGGACAACACCGTCCTTCATCGTGACTGACAGGGCTTCGATGCGAAGGCCAAAGTCAGCTGGATTGGCGAGCAACTCGTGGTGCCGGGATTCGAGGGCTCTGCGTTTCGGGGTGATGAACCAGGTTGATCCGAAGCAGATTAATAGCACCGCTGCCGCAGCGATGATGAGTGTTGCGATAGCAGCGGTTGCCAGCATGAAACGTAGGATTCTACGAGGGGCGAGAAATGTCATGCGACCCGTTACGGCAACGGGACAGGAATCTTTCAGCGTAATTAACGATTCATCAACTCGTAAGCAGTCACGCTAAGGGCGTAGATAGCGGCGGTCTCGCTCCGGAGGATGATGGGCCCGAGAGAAATGGGTGAGAATCCGGCCCCCAGTGCCTGTGAAACTTCAGCGGGGGTAAAATCACCTTCCGGGCCAATCAGGAGCGTCGCTTCAGTCGGGCGCCCGGAGTTTTCTTCGTCCCATTCCTCCAGAGTTGCTTTGAGAGTTCTTGCAGATTCGTTGATGGCGGCGATGAGGCGAAATTGGTCCGTCGTTGATCTGGCGAACTGCTCAACGGATTGAGGAGTGCCGACTTCGGGAATCCAGTTTTGGCCACATTGCTTGCAGGCTTCGATGGCAACTCTTTGCCACTTTTGCTGCTTTTTGACGAGATCGTTACCGCTCAATTGAACGACGGTGCGTTCAGAGAGCAATGGGACGATTCGAGCGGCGCCCAACTCAGTCGCTTTCTGGATGATGAGATCCATGTTCTTCCCCTTGGGGATGGCCTGGCCCAGCGTGAGTGAGGCTGGAGGGCGGGGTGTCTGATTGACGAGCAGTGGCTTCAGTGTGACCGAACTTTTTGAAAGGCTGATGATTTCTGCTTCTGATTCGGTGCCTTCTCCGTTGAATACAACGACTCGATCACCCTTGCTGCAGCGCATCACATCGACGCAGTGATGGGCTTCCTCTTCTGAGAGAGCGAGTTGTTCAAGGTTCCACTGAGAGGCTGGAATGTAAAAACGATGCGTTGCCATGATAGAAAAAGGGATCAGTCTTTACGGTAAAGGTGAGCCGATTCACTAAACGATTCGTTCCGCACTTGTCCACATTCGATTGTTTCCTCAACTTCTCTGACACATGGCCCGTCCGATTCCTTCCTCTGATCTTCCTCCGATTGATCGGCTTCGCGAGATTATGCATCTGTTGCGTTCGCCGGGCGGGTGCCCCTGGGATGCCGAGCAGACCCACGACAGTTTGATCAAGCATCTCATCGAAGAGTCCTATGAAGTGGCGGATGCGATTCGAGGTGGTGATCGCGACGAGATAGTGGACGAACTGGGCGATCTGCTGCTGCAACCCATCTTTCATGCTGAAATTGCGTCCGAAAGCGGCGCTTTTGACCTGGATGATATTGCGACTGCCATTTGTGAAAAGTTGATTCGCCGCCATCCGCATGTCTTTGGAGATGCTACGGCAGCTTCATCTGAGGCTGTTTTGAGTCAATGGGATCTGATCAAAGCAGGAGAGAAAGCCTCAGCGAACGGGGCTGAATCGGATGCGATTGACTCTGGTGAGTATCTGATCAAAAAATCAAATGATGGCCTTCCGGCGCTGATGGCGGCACAGAAGCTCCAGAAGAAAGCGGCTACGGTGGGGTTTGATTGGCCTGACATGGAGCCAGTGATTGCGAAGGTTCGTGAAGAAATTGAGGAAGTGGAGGAAGCGATCGGAAGCGGTGATGCCGATCACGTTGAAGAAGAGATCGGGGATCTGCTGTTTGCGGTGGTTAACCTTGCCCGGAAATCAGGGGCAGAAGCAGAGATCCTTCTGCATGAGGCGAACCGGAAATTCGTAGGCCGGTTTCAGCAGGTGGAGAAGACTCTGAAGCAGGAAGGGAGGGATCTGAAGGACGCAACTCTGGAAGAGATGGATGAAGCATGGGACAAAGTGAAAGAGGTAGCGCGGAAGACAGGCTAAAAATTAGGGTGAACCTCTGTCTATATGTGGGATATTTCTGCGTGACAAGCTCGTCAAGCGGGCGAAAGCTACCCCCTCTCTCCTCCCCTATCTTTACGGATGATTTCTGGATTTCCGAAGAGCCTATTTCTCCTTCTTTCAGGCATGGCCATGGTCATGTTCGGCTGTGCTACGTCTGAGCCAGTCGCTATCACGAAAGTAAATCCCTATCATTTGAAGTCGACATCCATCGTGGCCACCGATGACCGGATGTTGGAATTCGAACACCGGCGTCACTTGTACGGGGCGATTGATAGGAGTGATTCTTCCAAGAAGATGGGGAAATACTATTCGGTCTTCTGGAAGACTTCGACTCGCAGTCCAGCGACAGTCAGGTTTGATTACCGCCAACCGGGGACCGGGTTTCAGATTCTGACAAAAGAGATTGAGATCGTGCGCCCGAAACGCAGTAACGTCACAAAATTTGAGATTTTAGGAGATGAATATAAGGATGGCGGAGGCGTCAGCCAGTGGAGAGCTTCCGTAGTCGAGAGTGGCACGGTGGTCGCCGAATACGCCTCATTCCTTTGGAAAGAGTGATCTTTCCCGAACGATTGGACGAACTGCTGAGAAAGAGAGACAAGGAGTGAAGGTGGAAAGTTCAATATTGGTTGGTTGTCTGGGAAGTGTTTCCTGGGTCAAGGTGGAAGGGGCCGCCAGCCATGAAAATGCGGGATGTCTCAAAGAATTCCTAATGGGGAGGTTTGAGAAAGGGAGTCGCCGCTTTGTGATCGATCTCGGTGGATGCCGTGGTATTGACTCGACCTTTATCGGTGTGCTCTATCGAATGGCTGCAACTCTGGCGGAAACGGATGAGGGTGGCTCACTTGAGGTAATCAATCCGGGTGAACGGAATGCCCGTTCGATTTCCAAGTTGGGGCTGGATCACCTTATCAAGCTCGATCGGGATGGTTCAGAGTGGCAGGAGGAGCAGAAATTGGTGAAGGAGAATTTAGGGCAACCCTTGGTCTGCGCTCCCCTCGGGAAGCGGGAGAGAACGGAGCTGGTCTTGGATGCCCATGAGGCATTAATTGCAGCAAACACGGAGAATCAGAGCCGATTCTGCGACGTAGTTGAGTTTCTTCGACAGGATCTAGAGTCCCATTCAGCGGACAATTAGGGGGAGCCCGTCGACCTATCATGGAACATTTCCTGTATGTCGTTCTTATTATTGCGATAGCCGCTGTTGCGGTTCTTCTCTGGCTTCGTGAGCACCGGTTGGCGCAGCGACTTGAAGAGGAAAAGATACAAATCGAAATTGAGGAACGCCGTATGTTTGGCTTCCTGCACGGGCTGGGAGAGAAACTTCAAGAGGACAACTCCCCTGCCAACATGCACCGGTATGTTGTTGACGGGGTGGTGGATGTGATTGGAGCAGATGCCGGCATCCTGTATCTGCTCGATCAAGCAACAGGCCAGTTGGTGCCTGTTTGCCAAACTCGCGAGCTTGTCCCGGTTCTTCCAGTCCCAGCTGAAATTATCGCGATGGAGCGGGAGGAAGACGCCAGGAGTCAGTACCGAAGCTTTGTCCGCCTTTCGGCGCTCAATCCGGGTGAGACGTTGATCGGTCAAACTATGGAATCGAGTGGGCCTGTCTATCTGGAGGATATATCCACTTCCGAGGCGTATGCTGACAATATTAGTGAATTGCAGGAAGGGGTTAGTTTTTTGGGGGCCGGGTTGATATATGCTCAAAAAAAGGTAGGCGTTCTGGCAGTGACTCGAGCTGGTGACAAAGGGTTCAGCCAGAATGACCAGGAGGTTTTCACCACCTCTGCGGAGCAAAGTTCATTCGCGCTGGGCAGCGCCATCATTCATTCTGAGGCCGCAGAAAAACGGCGCCTTGAGAGTGAGCTGATGCAGGCGAGTGAAATTCAGCGGGTTCTGCTGCCTCGCTCTGCTCCTGAACTGGCCGACTACGAGTTGTCCGCCGAGTACCGGGCCGCTCGCATCGTGAGCGGTGACTACTATGACTACCTTCCAGTGGATGAGGATCGTTACGGTATTGCGATCGGGGATGTGTGCGGCAAGGGGATAGCCGCTTCTCTGATCATGGCAATGTGCCGATCGAATCTGAGGAACCGGGCTCCTGAGAATTTGTCGCCTGCCTCTGTACTGCATTCGGTGAATCAGACGATTTTTCCGGATATCAAGGAGGACATGTTTGTGAGCCTGCTCTACCTGATTCTCGAGAGGGGCTCCAATGAGATCACCATGGCGCGGGCCGGGCATGAGCCTCCGCTGCTTTTCAGGCGGGCCACAGGTGAGATTGAGGTGATTGAGTCTCCGGGCCTGGCGGCCGGAATTGATGCGGGTCCCGTATTCAAGCGAACCGTAAAGGATCATCGATTTACGATGGAGTCAGGCGATATCCTGCTCCTCTACACCGATGGGCTGATTGAGGCTCAAGACCGTGATGGGGATGAGTTTGGCATGGATCGTTTAGTTTTCGCTCTGGGGAAATATTCAGCTCAGTCTTCAGAGGAATTGGTAAGGTCTCTCACAGCCGAGGTTACCCAGTTTTCGACGGGCATGTCGCAAACCGACGACATCACCTTGATTGCGATCGAGAAACGGTGAATAGTCCCGCCCCTCCGGAAAGTGAATTCTGGAGCCTCCGGGGATCTTTCCCCGCAAACTGTAAATTTTTGAAACCATGAGTGATGTTGAGGAAGATGTGAACCCTGAGTTCATCGAGCCTGAGGTTGTTGAGGGAGAGAACTCCGGTGAAAGCGAAGGCACTGATGTGGTTGATGAGGTTGCCGCCAATAGTGTGGAGGAGGTTGAAGAAATCGAAGAAGTTCTTACCCCTGCGGGAGAAGTTGAGAAGTGGAAGGATGTCGCTGCGCGCTCTCACGCGGAGTTGGACAACTTTCGCAAGCGGATGGCCCGGGAGAAAAGCGAGGCGATTCAATATGCCAACCGCAGCTTGCTTGAACAGTTGTTTCCCATCATCGACAATTTTGAAATGGGGCTCAAAGCGGCTCAGGGAGAAGAAGGTGGCTCATCGATGATCCTTCAGGGCATGTCGATGGTGTTTAAGCAGATAACAGATTTCCTTACCGAACAGGGAGTTGAGATTATGGAGTCAGATGGTGCGACGTTTGACCCCAATCTTCACGAAGCTCTCAAGCAGGAGCCCAGTGATACGGTAGAGGAGGGCGTCATTCTCTATACGATGCGACGGGGCTATCGCCTCAAGGACCGCGTTCTGCGGGCCGCCAATGTGGTGGTTTCATCGGGCCCTCAGGTAGAAGCCTGATCTTTCGCCAATTCTGATTTTATTTTCGTCCATCCATCATGGAAAAACGTGACTATTACGAAGTGCTGACCGTGACCCGGGACGCATCGGGTACTGAGATTAAGAAGTCCTATCGCAAGCTTGCGATCAAGTTTCATCCGGATAAGAACCCGGATGATCATGAGGCGGAGGAAAAGTTCAAAGAGTTGGGCGAAGCCTACGAGATCCTCATGGATGAGCAGAAGCGGGCGGCCTACGATCGTTATGGGCACCGTGCCTTTGCTCAGGGAACTGGAGCTTCGGCTGGTGGGGCTGGCTTCGGTGGAGCCGATCCGTTCGATATTTTCCGGGAAGTCTTCGGAGGTGGCGGCGGCGGCGGCGGCGGCGGTGGCGGCGGAGGTATCTTCGAAGAGTTTTTCGGCGGTGGCGGAGGACGTTCCGGGAGAGCCGAGCGTCGGAAGCGTGGGTCAGATCTGCGGTACGATCTTCAGCTGACACTGGAAGAGGCGGCCTCTGGAGTGGAGAAAGAGCTCAAAATTGAGCGTCTCGTGAACTGCGACACCTGTAAAGGCCATGGCGCAGCAGGAGGAAGCTCGGATGTTCGGTCCTGCAATACCTGCGGAGGAGTGGGTCAGGTGATCACCAGCCGTGGATTTTTTCAGGTCCAGCAGACCTGCCCGGATTGCAATGGTAGTGGGGAAACAATTTCCAATCCTTGCCGGGAGTGCTCCGGCGAAGGAAGAAAAGATGGCAGTAGTCACATCAAATTGAAGATTCCTGCAGGGATCATGGAAGGGGGAAGGCTTCGTTCCCTTGGCCACGGAGATGCTGGGCGTCAGGGTGGTTCGGCTGGTGACCTCTATGTGGTGATCCATGTGAAGGACCATGAGGTTTTCGAACGTGATGACTCTGACCTCTTCTGCGAGGTGCCATTACCCTTTACGCTGGCTGCACTCGGAGGTGATCTCCTTGTGCCAACCCTCGATGGACAGGCTTCGATCAAAATTCCTGCCGGGACTCAGACGAATACTTCGTTTCGGATGCGGGACAAAGGCATGCCGGATCTGCAGTCGGGTCGCAAGGGTGATCTTCTCGTGAATGTGCAAGTGGAGGTTCCAGTGAAGCTCAGTAAAGATCAGGAATCACTCTTAAACGATTTTGCCGGAACGGTGACCGAGAAGAACCATCCCGTTGGCGAGGGCTTTTTCGAGAAAGCGAAACGCTTTTTCACCGGGTAGGATTCAGCGCTTGCATGTCCTTCCGGGATGAAGTTTATCTGTAGTCATGTCTGATAACACCTGTCCCATGTGCACGATGGATGATCTGCTTGATCATCCTGATAAGTTTGAGTGCATGACCTGTGGTCATGAATGGGAGAAGGAGCAGGAAGAGCAGGAAGAAGGGTCTGACGAGCGAGTTGTCAAAGACGCGTATGGCAACGTTCTTGCGGATGGTGACGTCGTGCAGATGATCAAAGACCTGAAGCTCAAGGGGACATCGTCGGTGCTGAAGAGTGGAATGAAGTCCAAGCCGATTCGATTGGTGGATGGTGACCATGAGATCTCCTGCAAAATGGATGGAGTGGCGATTGGCCTGAAGGCTTGTTTTGTGAAGAAGGTTCAGGGCTGATTCCCGTTACGCGTGTATGACTGATGTGATTCTTGCCAGAGCGGCGAGAGTGTATCACGATGCGCGGATGTATCTGCGATGTCTGACTCTGCCTTCCCTTTTTGCCTTCCTGATTTTCGTTTTTGCGATATTTGGAGGCTCCGCTTTCGCTGAAGATTGTGGCTGGGAATGGTGCGCCTGTAAGCGAGACTTGGCCCGTCAGTTGCTGGTTGAAGGGGCTGGTTCCGGGAGCAGCGATCCCAAGTATGCTCCTGATCGCGAGATCGACGTTTCGCATGTAAAACTGGAGATTGTGCCTAACTTCGAGGGGCGCTCCCTTGAAGGAATTGCGACGCTCACTTTTACGCCTATTGCCAGGTCGCGTCGCCAGATCCGGTTGAATGCGGTGGATCTTGCCGTGGATGAGGTTAGTTCTTCGGCAGCTATCGAAGATTGGGACTCAGCGGATGACTCGCTGACTATCACGTTTTCCGAGGAGGTGGCACCAGGAACAGAGGCCTGGGTCCGCGTCAGTTATTCGGCCGAGCCGAAGCAGGGATGGTATTACCGCACTGAGGCCATGGGCTATCCCGCCGGAGATGATCATTTTTTCACGCAGGGTGAGCCTGAGCGGCATCAGCACTGGTTTCCTGGTTACGATTACCCCAACGAGAAGTTCACCTCCGAAGTGATCTGCAGCGTGCCGGAGGGTATGGTGGTTCTATCGAACGGAACCCTGGTGGGGGAGACCAGTGCGCAGGGGCTAACCACCTTTCACTGGAAGCAGGAACAGGAGCATGTGAACTACCTGATTTCAGTGGTGGGCGGCTATTTTGAAAAGTTGGAAGATCGCTACGGAGATCTCGATCTCGCCTTTTACACGCCCCCCTCTGAGTTTGATGAGGCTCCGAACTCGTTTCTGGATACCACGAAGATTCTTTCGTTTCTTGAGGGCGAAATCGGCCACAAATTTCCTTGGGCGAAATACTACAACGTCTGTGTCACGGACTTCATCGCGGGAGGAATGGAGAATACCAGTATTACGACGCTCACGACGGGAACGCTCTTTACGGAGGCTTCAGAGAATATTCGTACTTCACATCGACTTGATGCACACGAGACGGCTCATCAGTGGTTTGGAGATCTGGTGACCTGCAAAGATTGGTCGCATCTTTGGCTCAATGAGGGATTCGCTACTTTCTACACTCACCTCTACGAAGAGGAGAAGTCTGGTAGGGATGCGATGAACTTCGGACTTTTCAAAGACGCGGAGCGGGTCCTGGGAACGAGCGATACCAAGCCGATCGTCTGGCGTGGATACAGTGATCCGATGGAGCAGTTCGATTATCGGGCTTATCCGAAGGGAAGCTGGGTCTTACACATGCTCCGAAGTCAGTTGGGTCCGGATCTGTACCGGGAATGCATTCGGACATACGTTGAGCGGAATCGGGGGCAGACCGTGGTGACTGCTGATCTTGTTTCGGTCTTTGAAGAACTCACAGGGCGTTCGTGGGACCGATTTTTTGATCAGTGGGTATTTCACGGAGGGGCGCCCAAGTTGAAGGCCACCTACTCATGGGATCAAACCCGGAAGCAGGCAAAGGTCCGTCTCGAGCAAACGCAGAAGGTTGGAGGGGATGTGATGTTGTTTCACCTTGATGTGCCGATTCGATTCGTGTCTGAAGATGGGGAGATAAAGGAAGTGACTGCGAAGTTGCAAAAGTCGGCCGAGGACTTCTTTTTCGAGTTGCCTGCGAAGCCGAAGATTGTTCGGATCGATCCTGAATATACTCTGCTGGCGACGATCGATTTTAAGCCGGCAAATCCCCTGCTGTTTGCTCAGATTGAAAATGATGACGACATGATGGGGCGTCTCT
Organism: uncultured Verrucomicrobiales bacterium; assembly: GCA_963975655.1. GTDB lineage: Bacteria > Verrucomicrobiota > Verrucomicrobiia > Verrucomicrobiales > DEV007 > Arctic95D-9. The sequence goes on along the minus strand of CAXBHX010000023.1, from coordinate 33,695 downwards.
TTGGCGTGAAGCTTCTCGGTGGACGAAAAGATAAGGCAAGTTTGGACAAGCTTACGACCCGCTTGCAGAAGGATGGATTCCATGGCGTTCGTATTGAGGCAGCTAAAGCGCTGGCCAAGACGCACACCCATGAAGCATTGGGCCGCTTGCTTCTATCGATGGAGCAACCTGATGCGAGGGTTCGTCAGGAAGTGGTGCGTTCGATCGGGAAATTTTACGATCCGCAAGCTCGTGAGGCACTGATGCGGGTGGCAAGTAATGAAGCCAACCCTGACATAGTCACTCATGCTGTTGCGGCTCTGGGGAAATTCTCAAACAAGGAGGTGAGTGACGTTCTTCTGGCGGCTCTGGAAAAAGATAGCTACCGGCAGATGGTGGGGGCTTCTGCCGTGAAGGCCATCCGAGCGCAAGCGGATCCTGAGATGTTGGGCGCTCTGATTGATCGAATTGAGCAAAATGAAGGTCAGTTCAAAACTCGAGATTTTGGGGCTGCACTTGATACGCTTGCCTATTTGGCACGGGATTTGGAAGGAGAGCCTCGCGACGTTGTAAGGGAATTTATCTCAGGGTATGTGAACAGTCCCAAGGAGCAGCTTCGGCCCATTGTGATCAAGGCTCTAGGCACTTTGAAAGATCCGCAGGCGATCGCGCTGCTTGAGACGTTTACTTCAACTGGGGATGACTCCAATCCGGAGAAGAAAGCGGCCGATGCGGCGATCCGAGCTCTCAATGGGGAGAAGAAGCAGGCGGATGAAGTGAAAGATTTGCGCAGTGAGGTGTTGGAGCTTCAGAAGCAATTGCGGGAAATGGGATCAAAAGTGGAGACGCTGGGTAAGCAGGCTTCAGCAAAAGATAGTGAGCCAGATGCTGAGTCCGCAAAAGAGGAAAAAGAGGATGAAGCAAAGCCCGATAAGTAGGCGGGGCTCTTTCTAGGCGGCCATCATCTTTCCTGCCAGCGCCAGGGTTTCCGGCCCGATGCCGCCCAGCATTCGTGCGAGTTCTTTGGTCCGGTTCTTACCCTCAACTCCTTCGAGCCGCGAGTTGGTGACTTTGTTCTCTACCTCTTTGGTAACCAGGAAGTGGCGATGGGCGAGAGCGGCTACCTGCGGCATGTGGGTGATTGCGATGACCTGGTGCCGTGCCCCGAGGTAGGCCATCTTCCGGCCGACGGCGCCGGCAATTTCGCCCCCTACGTTGGCGTCGATTTCATCGAAGACCATGAGCGGGATTTGATCCTGATCGGCGAGGGCACTTTTCACTGCCAGCATGACGCGGGACATCTCTCCGCTGGAAGCAATGATACGGAGAGGTTTGAGCGGTTCGCCTGGATTGGGCCCGAATAGAAAGTCGACCGCTTCAAGGCCGCGGGGGCCGGGTTGGTCGAGGTCGTCGAACTGGATTTCGAAGACCGATTGATTGAACCCGAGGTCGTCGAGATGGGCGGCGATCTCCGAGGCCAGTTCCGGAGCTGCCTTTCCTCGCTTCTTACTGAGCTTTTTGCCGGCACGAGTTGTCTTCGCCTTGGTTGACTCAACGGCCGTGGTGAGTCGCTGAAGCTCCTCCTCGCGACCATCGACGGAATTGAGCCGCGCGCGCGCTTTCTCTTCATAGGCGAGAACTTCTTCAACGGTCTGGCCATACTTGCGCTTGAGGGTTTCAATTTCGTCGATGCGGCGCTCGATACTAGCAAGCTCGGAAGGGTTGATTTCGAGATCAACCGTATAGTCGCGCAAGGTGCTTTCCAGCTCTTCAATCTCGACGCGGGCAGAATCAAATCCCGCCACCCGATCAACCATGCCGGGATCGATTTTCTCGAGTTCGCGTATGCAGCGTTGAGCGTTGCTAAGGCTGGCGACGGCGGCGCAGATTAAATCGACTGCCTGGTTGGCATTCTCAAGCAGGCGGCTGCTGTTTTGAGACTGGCGGTAACGCTGTTCAATTTCGACAGCTTCCTCGAGATCAAGAGAGGCGGCGGCGATCTCCTCCACCTGAAAGCGCAGCAGATCGATTTCCTGTTCGCTGACATCCCGTGTGTTCTGAAAGTTTTCCAGCTGAAACACGGCTTGTTGCCAGGATCGGAATGCTTCCCGATAGGCCTCGCGCTCCTGACCAGCCTGCGCGTAGGCGTCGATCATAGCGAGTTGTCGGTCCCGTGAGAGCAAAGACTGGTGCTCATGAGGGCCATGCAAATCCACGAGAAGGCCTCCAACGGCTTTGAGCACAGAGAGGGTGCAGGGTGAGCAATTGATGAATTGCTTGTTTCCGCTGCCGAATAGGCGCTTCACCACAAGGGTGTTTCCTTCGCAGGGTTCGAGGCCACTCTCCTCGAGGAGGGTATTGACCTGGTCGAGATTGTTACTGAGCTCGAATACCGCTTCGACACTGCAAAGACTTTCGCCGGTGCGGATGAGATCGTGATTGGCGCGCTCCCCTAGAATAAGTTTGAGGGCACCGACAATCATGGATTTACCGGCTCCAGTCTGGCCTGTGATGCCGATCAGGCCAGCCCCGAGTTCCCAGGTGAGGTCGTCGACGAGCGCGAGATTCTTGATTTTTAAAACCGAGAGCATTAGTGAATGGGTGTGTTAGATGTGAACAGTATGCAATAACTGTTCAAAAATGCAATGTTCAACCGTGCAGAAATTACTTTCCTAGGAACGGGCACCTCGATTGGGGTGCCAGTGATCGGGTGTGACTGTGACGTCTGTTCCTCGGATGACCCGAAGAATCAGCGGCTTCGTTCATCGATCTACGTGAAAACGCCGGAAGTGGCGTTGGTGGTCGATACGGGGCCTGATTTTCGCCAGCAATGTCTCCGGGCGGGAATTAGAGATCTGGACGCGGGATTGTTTACCCATGCGCACAGCGATCACGTGATGGGCTTTGATGATTTGCGGCGTTTCACGGTGTTTGAAGATGAGTTGATTCAGATATATGCCAATGGCGGAACTCTTCAGCGTTTGGAGGAAGCGTTTCCATACGTCTTCGACGGGGAGAATCGCTACCGGGGCTATCTCAAAGTCGAGCCCCATCAAATTGAGGGAACCTTCAGGGTGGGGGATTTGGACGTCACTCCCTTGCCGGTGAGTCACGGCAAGGTGGAGACGATTGGCTTTCTGTTCTCGTCAGGAGGAAAACGGCTCTTTGCTTATATTCCGGATGCCAAGGTACTGAGCGATGAAGCGCGGGCTCTCATTGAGGGAATCGATCTACTAATTCTCGACGGCTTGCAGCCGGAGCGCCATTGGACCCACCTCTCGATTGGTGAGTCGGTTGAGATTGCCCGGGAGCTGAGGATCAAGCAAACGTGGCTGACTCATTTTTCATGCCGGGTCGACTACGCGGCTTTGGAGCCTGGGTTGCCCGATAGTGTAGGGCTTGCCTGGGATGGGTTGAAGCTCGAGGTGTAGTTCTCTCAGCCAATATTTGCTGGCATCCCTGCGCATAGATTCGGGACAACTTTTGCGTGACTATGGAGTGAGAATTGGTTCAAACTCGCCCTTTCCTATGAAGGCTATGCATTTTTTCTCTATAGTGGCTTGTGTTTTGATTGGGTGGGGGACGTTGCAGGCCGCTGAAATGCGGGTGTGGACCGACAACCAGGGACGAAAGGTCGAGGCAGAGTTGGCTGTCTTGAGAGATGGGTATGTGACGCTGAACATGGCGGGCGGCAAAGAGGTGCGTTTTCCGCTCAACAGTTTGAGTGAAGCGGATCGTGGTTTCGTTCGTGAGAATGCGCCTGTCGACATGAAAACGGCAGCCCGCCAGATTGATCAAATGGTCTGGGACCGTCTCAAGGAGGCGAATGTCGAGATCAAGCAAATGCGGGCGGAGGTGCTGGCGAATGAGGCGCTGGATTCCGCCGAGCGTAACAAGCAACTGGCTCGTCTGGCCCACATGGAGCAGATGACCCACCCCACTTCTCCAATGACGGACCAGCAGTTCCTTCGGAGAATCTATCTCGACGTGGCAGGGCGGATCCCTACCTATGAAGAAGCTCAGGATTTTCTCCGGATCAGGGATCCAAACAAGAGAACCGCTCTCATCGAAAAGCTTCTTAACTCAGAGGCTTTCGTGAGCCATTTTTTTAACTACGTGAGCGATTTGCTTCGCGTCAGGGAAGGCATCAGCATGGGCGGCTTCGCCAATCTGAAATCGGGGGCCTACATCGACTGGGTCAAAAATCAGATCAGGCAGGACCGTCCCTGGGATGAGTTCGTGGGGGAGATGATGAAGGCAGAGGGCTACCTTTGGGAGAACCCGGCGACAGGGTACTTGCTGACAGATTTCGGAATGGAATTGTGCAATCTTTCTAACACGTTCACCACATTCCTGGGGACAGAAATTACCTGCGCCCAGTGCCACGATCACCCCTTTGAGGAAGTCTACCAGATGGACTTCTACCGGATGGCGTCCTTCTTCGGGAATCTTGAGTACAAGCGTAACCCTGACAAGGAACTGCTTAAAACCATCGCTGCGAAGAAAAAGGAATTTTCCGCTCAGGCCAAGAAGGAAAAGAAAGATGCCGGCAACGTCAACGCCCTCCTCGACGCCTATGCGATGTACGTTGGCGATGGCCCCAAGAATGACATTAAACTGCCCTTTGATTACAAGTATGACGATGGAGCGCCGAACGCTCCGGTCAATCCGGCCGCCTATTTCGGAGATATTATCGATTTGAAGGAATTTGGGACTCCGAGGGAGGCATTTGCGGATTGGATGACCACAGATCGAAATCCGCGATTTACTGTCAACATCGTCAACCGGCTCTGGAAATACGTTTTTGGCATCGCCCAGATCGAGCCTGCCTATAACATTCCCGGTCATCTCGATGGTCAGGCGCAGAATTACGAACTGCTTAAGTTTATCGAGTCCCTCATGAAGTCGGTCGACTACAGCGTGAAGGATTTTCTCTTCGTTCTCTACCAGACTGAGACCTACCAGAGAGAGGCCTGTCACGCTTCGCCTACGCTTGAGATGATGGACAAGGGGCAGTATCACTTTCCCGCCCCGATTCTCCGGCGCCTGTCTGCTGAGCAGATATGGGATTCCTTGGTGGCTATGTCAGTGAAAGCTCCCGAGGCGGACAGTCGTCGCAGTAATCTCCTGGGCGAGTACCGAAAGATCATGTCGACGAACTGGAAGAGCGTGAAGTTCGCCGAGGCCATGAAGATCCGAAACCGGTATAACAATCTGGGTAAGCCGGCCGTCATGGCCGAAGTCGATCCGAAAAAGAACCCCGGCCCGGTTATGATTAGGGCCTCAGAAATGCGCATCCCTAACAACCTGGGTTCATTTCTATCCAGTTTTGGCCAATCAGATAAGAAGTTTATCGAAAATGGGAACAAGGAGGGGACCATTCCGCAGGTGATGTTGCTCCTCAATGGCTCATTGACGAACCAGATCATGACCTCAAAGTCCAAAGCTGTGGTCCGGGATGCCCAGGCGAAAGAAAGTCACGACGATGGAATCGATGTCGTCTTTTTCAGTATTTTGAGTCGGCGCCCTACTCCTCAGGATCGGGATTTTGCCGAACAGTTAGTCCGGGGTGGACAGGGGCGAGCGGCCGACTACTCCGATCTCATCTGGGCCTTACTCAACACTCACGAATTCATGTTTATCCAGTAGCTCAGCAGGAGCCCAAAGAATTGTTATGATGAAAAAAGAAATGAGTTCTTTTGATGATCTGTCCCGTCGATCGTTTGCCGAAAAAACGGCGGCCGCTGCCCTGGGATTATCCTTGGCCCCGACCATCGACGAGGCAATCGCTGCATCTTCTGTGGGAAAGGCAAAGCATGTGATCTATATCTACATGGGAGGTGGGATGACCCATCTTGACACCTTTGATCCCAAGCCGGGAGCGGAGACGCAGGGTAAAACGGGTGTCATCAAGACAGGGGTTGCTGGTGTTCAGCTCAGTGAATATATGCCTGGCTTGGCTAAGTCGTTCAAAGACATCGCCGTGGTGCGCTCCCTCACCCAGAAGACAGGGTCTCACGGAGGTGCTTCTTACTGGATGCAGACGGGTTACAAGGAGTCTGCGGCCATCAAGCATCCCAACATGGGGGGGTGGGCGCAGAAGGCACTTGGGAAGATGCACCCTCAGTTGCCTGATACGATCTATGTCGGCGGCGGCGGAGGGCCGGGGTCGGGGTTTCTCGGCGCGAGTTATGCGCCCCTTCCGATCGGCGATCCCAGTAAAGGGCTGCTCAATGCAAAATCGCCAGTGCCAAAACCTCGAATGAACCAACGCCTTGAGGCCCTCAACGGATTCAATCGATCCTTCCTCGACAAGTACCACACCGATGATGTCACTGCTTATTCGGAGTTCTACGATAACACCCTTGAGTTTCTGAAGGGCAAAGATCTCGATGTGTTTAATCTTACCAAGGAGAAAAAGGAAACACGTGATGCTTATGGCACCAGTGGGTTTGGGCAGGGACTTCTCCTGGCCAAGCGTCTCGTGAAGACCGGTGTTCGTTTTGTTCGTGTTTCCAACGGAGGATGGGATATGCACGGCGATCTCTGGAATCGGGCTCCCGGCAAGATCAACGGTTTTTCCAAAGGCATTGCCACCCTGATCAATGATCTCAAGGCAGAGGGGCTCTTTGATTCAACTCTCATCGTATTGACGACGGAGTTCGGGCGCACTCCGAAAATCAATGCTCGCGGTGGGCGGGACCACTTCCCCCGGTGCTTTTCCGGCATGATGGCCGGAGGCGGAATCCAGGGTGGTCAGGTCTACGGAGCAACTGATTCGAAAGGAATGGGGGTGAAAGAGAATCCGGTAGCGCCGGATGACTTCAACGCCACCATTGCCACCGCTCTTGGATTGCCGCTTGAGAAGCGGATTTTTGCTCCCAACGGTCGGCCCTTCTTTGTCTCCCAAGGGAAGCCAATTCAGCAGCTGTTCTCTTAAAAATGGGATCAGTCAGCGAATCCGGACTTCCGGAGTAGGGCATCGTTTTTCGCAAGCGTATCGAGCATGGTGAGTCCCTTGCCTGCTTTACCTTCGAGAATGTACCAGCTGTCGTAGCCAATTTCACTGAGGGCTTCACCAGCGGTTGGAAAATTCACCTCGCCGACACCGAATAGGCCGGTGCCGCTGTCTTTGCAGTGTACTTCGCAAATGAGCTCGCGACCGAGCTGCCGGATCTCGGTGTTTATGTCGTAGCCGTTGCGATGGGAGTTGCCGAGGTCGTAGTAGACCTGGACGGCAGGACTGTTAACGGCATTGATGATGTGGAGATGTTCATCGGCGCTGAGGGTGGTTTCGAGCCCGAGAATAACACCTTTATCTTCGGCGATGGGAGCGACTGCCTTGAGGCGTTTGATGGTTTCGGCCGTTCCTTCAGTATCGTGCTTGAGATCATTTTTTCCGAAGAATGCCATGAGCATCACGTTCTTGCCCAGGTCGGCGGTGGCTTCGACTCCCTGAGTAGCCCATTCGACGGCTTCGGGGACTTCTTTGAAGGGGCGCTTGTTGAAGATACCCATGGCTGTGGAGGCAATGGCAATGCCGGTGGCGGCCGATTTTTCTTGGAGCGCTTTTTGGTCGTCGGCCTGGCGCAGGTCGTATTGGTCCTCGGTGGGTTCGGGGGTGATGCTAACTTGCACGCCCTGGAGTCCAATCTCTGCCGCGAGATCAAGGGCTTTCAGCTGAGCCATTCCTCCGATGGTCCAGTCCGTAACGCCAACTCGGTTGGTGGTAGAGGCAGAGAGGGGGCTAGTGGAGGCGAGCGCTGCTGAGCCCAGAGCGGAGCTTCGTAGAAAGTGACGGCGGTCCATGGCTAGACGCTGGCATACAATGGTTGATACGCCAAGGTCCGGTGACCTGTCCGAATGAAGATGCCTTATGTGAAATCAGGGAAATTGAAGTCACGATGCGCGTAAACCCAGCATTCCGATCAGTTTTGTTCTAAAGATCCTCCCATTAATGGTAATTCTTATTTTCCGTAAAGTTTAAAGTAATTACGGTTTATTCAGCGGAGAAGGCGCGGTTTTTGCAGAGAAAGCGACGGTAGTTCGGGGCTCTGGCACAATCCTTGCGAATTTTTGCTGGAAGATACCTCCGATTTACCCCTTAGTAGGCGCCCGTCGTAACCAAAATTTCCATGTCTGTAGAAAACACGTCTCCTAACCTCTCTTTTCCGCCTAAGCAGGGACTCTACGATCCTGCTCAGGAACACGATTCCTGCGGAGTTGGGTTCCTCGTGAACATTAAAGGGGTGCCTTCACGCGATATCGTCGAGGGTGCGATCGAGATCTGCGTGAAGCTGGACCACCGCGGTGGGTGTGGTTGTGACTCCAATACGGGTGATGGCGCTGGCATGCTCATGGCTCTGCCGCACAAGTTTTTTGCCACTGTCGCTAAGGAAGAGGGGATCGACCTTCCCAAGCCGGGTAATTTTGCCGTGGGTGTGGTTTTTCTGTCACCAGAAGATGAGAGGCGTGCGGAAGAAGAAGCCGTTCTTGAGAAAGTGATCGAGGAATTGGGCCAGACCTTGCTCGGTTGGCGCGATGTTCCAATTAATAATTCAACTTTGGGCAAAGCTTCTGCTGCCACTGAGCCGAAGATGCGCCAGGTGTTCATTGGCCGCGCTTCGGAATTGGACGACGCGGCTTTCGAGCGAGCGCTCTATCTGATCCGCCGCGTTACTTCCTACCGGATTCGCTATCAAGCGGACGGCAGGCACTCTTTTTTCTACATCCCTACGCTATCGAGCCAGGTCATTTGCTTCAAGGGCATGCTGACCACGGATCAGCTGGATCATTATTTCCCGGACCTCCATCACCCGGACATGGAGACGTCAATGGCGCTGGTGCACTCCCGTTTCAGCACTAACACCTTTCCGAGTTGGCCGCGGGCTCAGCCTTTCCGCTATACCTGTCACAATGGTGAAATCAACACGATGCGCGGCAACGAAAACTGGATGCACGCGCGCCAGATGCAGCTGGAGAGCGATCTGTTCGGAGACGACCTGAAGAAGCTCCTCCCCATCATCGTGGGTGATGGCTCTGACTCTCAGCATTTCGACAACTGTCTGGAATTTCTCATGATGGCAGGGCGTTCGCTACCGCATGTGGTCATGATGATGATCCCAGAGCCTTGGGAGAAGCATAAGACGATGTCTCAAACCAAGCGTGATTTTTACGAATACCACGCCTGCATGATGGAGCCGTGGGATGGTCCGGCATCGATCGCTTTCCTCGATGGCACGCAGATCGGCGCCATTCTCGACCGCAACGGTCTGCGCCCGTCACGCTACTATGTGACCAGCGATGATCTCGTGATCATGGCTTCGGAAGTGGGTGTTCTGCCCGAGATTGATCCTGCGACTGTGCTCAAGAAGGGCCGACTCCAGCCGGGGCGGATGTTCCTCGTGGATACGAAGGAAGGCCGCATCGTTGATGACGCCGAACTGAAAGAAAGCATCGCTTCGGAGAAACCCTACGGCGAATGGCTCAAGGAGAATCTGGTCAACGAAAACGATCTGCCACAGCCTTCTGGCCCAGTGGCCGGGCTTGATGAAGAAACGCTGGTTCAGCGTCAGAAGGCTTTTGGTTACACCTTTGAAGACATCCGCTTTCTCATCAAGCCGAGCACGGAATCGGGCCTTCAACCGCTGGGAGCGATGGGCAACGACGCTCCACTCGCCGTTCTTTCAGACAAGCCACAGCCGCTCTACAATTATTTTAAGCAGTTGTTCGCTCAGGTGACGAATCCTGCGATCGATCCGATCCGTGAGGAAATAGTCACTGCCAGCACCACGTTTCTAGGTTCCGAGGCGGACATCGTCAATCCCGGCCCCGAGAACTGCCGGATGATCAAATTGGACAACCCGATCGTTGATAACGAGAAGCTTGCCCAGATCCGCGACTTCGAAGCATCCGGCTTCAAAGCAGCCACCCTTCCGATGCTTTTCGATCCCGCTGCGGATCAGGAGGGTTTGGAATCCAATAATCTTTCGCTCGAAGAACCCCGCTCCGTCGATCGTGGTTTGGGGCTGCATGATTCCCTTGAAAGACTTTTCGAAATGGCGGATGACGCCATCAAGGACGATGTGAATCTCCTCATTCTTTCGGACCGGAAGATCGGGAAGAACCGCGCCGGCATTCCAGCCTTGCTTGCGGTTGCAGGTCTGCATCACCATCTCATCAGGGAAGGGGTTCGCGGAAAGGTTTCTCTCATTCTTGAGTCCGGCGAGCCTCGCGAGGTGCAGCACTTTGCGCTGTTGCTTGGTTATGGGTGCGACGTCATTAACCCTTTTCTCGCGCTCGAATCCGTGGAACACCTGATCGTGGACGGAGAAGTGGATCTGGAACCGGCAAAAGCCAGGGCCAACTTTATCAAGGCGAACATCAAGGGTGTCATCAAAACGATGGCCAAGATGGGAATCTCGACAGTGGCGAGTTATCGTGGTGCGCAGATTTTCGAATCCGTCGGCCTGGATGATTCGGTCATCGAAAAGTATTTCACCAAAACACCATCGCGAGTTGATGGCATCAGCCTCGACACGATTTCGCAGGAGGTCTTCCTCCGGCATCAGGACGCCTATGGCGAACGGCAGGACGAAGCGGATCACGCACTCGATTCCGGCGGTCTTTATCAGTGGCGGAAAGACGGCGAGAAGCATCTTTTCAGCCCGATGGTCATCCACAAGTTGCAGCAGGCGACTTGGGCGGGCGATTACAATGTCTTTAAGGAGTACTCGGGAATGGTCAACGATCAGACTCGTGACATGTTCACGCTGCGCGGGCTCATGGAATTCAAGCTTGATGACTCGAAATCTATTCCGCTCGAGGAAGTCGAACCGGTCTCCGAGATCGTGAAGCGTTTCAAGACCGGAGCGATGTCCTATGGTTCGATCAGCAAGGAGGCTCACGAAGCCCTTGCGATTGCGATGAACCGTCTCGGCGGCAAATCAAACACCGGTGAAGGCGGCGAGGATGCCGATCGTTTCACTCGCGACGAGAATGGCGACCTACGCCGTTCTGCCATCAAGCAGGTTGCGTCCGGTCGATTTGGGGTGACCAGCCACTATCTCGTCAATGGCGACGAGTTGCAGATCAAGATCGTTCAAGGTGCCAAGCCAGGCGAAGGCGGAGAATTGCCCGGTCACAAGGTGTTGCCTCAAATCGCTAAGACTCGTGGCACCACGCCGGGAGTGGGCCTGATCTCGCCTCCTCCGCATCACGACATTTACTCGATCGAGGATCTGCAGCAGCTGATTCACGATCTGAAGAACGCCAATGTTAACGCACGGGTGAACGTCAAACTGGTCTCTGAAGTAGGGGTTGGAACGATTGCTACGGGAGTTGCCAAAGCTAAAGCGGATGTCATTCTGGTTTCCGGATACGACGGCGGCACCGGTGCTTCACCGCGTTCCAGCATTCAACATGCCGGCGCTCCGTGGGAACTTGGACTGGCTGAAACGAACCAGACTCTTTTGCTGAATGACCTGCGTAGCCGTGTGGTCGTCGAGGTTGATGGTCAGTTAAAAACCGGTCGCGACGTAGCGATCGCCTGTTTGCTCGGTGCCGAGGAATTCGGATTTGCTACCGCCCCGCTTGTCACTCTCGGGTGTCTCATGATGCGGGTCTGCCACAAGAACACCTGCCCGGTTGGCGTAGCCACCCAGGACCCGATTCTCCGACAGAAATTCAAAGGTAAGCCCGATGCCGTGGTGAACTTTATGACCTACATCGCCGAAGAGCTTCGGGAAATCATGGCAGAGCTCGGATTCCGCACTATCCCCGAAATGGTGGGCAAGGTCGAGTTGCTCGAGATGCGTCGCGCGATTGATCACTGGAAAGCGAAGGGTCTGGATTACTCCAAGATTCTCTACAAGCCAAAAGTCGGCCCGGAAGTGGGCACCTACTGCTCCGTGAAGCAGGATCACCGCTTGGAACTGGCACTCGATAACACGCACTTGTTGGCTCACTGCCAGCCTGCCATCGAGCGAGGCGAAAAAGTCACCGGCGAATTTCCTATCATCAACACGGATCGTGTAGTGGGAACCATCGTTGGAGCAGAGATCTCACGCCGCCATGGTGGTGAGGGATTGCCCGATAATACCATCCAGCTGAAGTTCAATGGCTCGGCTGGTCAGAGCCTCGGTGCCTTCTGTCCGAATGGCATGACTCTCACTGTCGAAGGTGATACCAACGACTACTGCGGCAAGGGATTGTCCGGTGGCAAGATTATTGTCTACCCGCCCAAGGTTTCTACCTTTGTGGCTCACGAAAACATTATCACCGGTAACACCAGCTTCTATGGAGCTACTGCTGGTGAAGCATTCATCGCCGGAATGGCGGGCGAGCGCTTCTGCGTGCGCAACAGTGGGGTGAAGGCTGTGATCGAAGGCGTGGGCGACCACGGCTGCGAATACATGACTGGCGGAGAAGTGATCTGCATCGGAACGACCGGCCGAAATTTCGCGGCTGGTATGTCCGGCGGCACCGCCTACGTGTTTGACGACGAAGGCGATTTTATCAGCAAGCGTCTCAACTCCGATATGGTGAATGTCTATCAACTCATCGAATGCGATGACGACGAGATTGCTGCGGTCAAAGCCCGTCTCGAGCGCCACGTCGAGTTGACTGGTAGTGTTCGCGGAAAAGAGATCCTCGATGATTGGTATGCTCTGCTTCCCAAGTTCGTTAAGGTGCTCCCATCTGATTATGAGCGCGTTCTCAACGCAGTCGCCCGAGCCGAAAGCAAAGGCCTCAAAGGCGATGATGCCATTCAGGCAGCATTCGAAGAAAACGTCGCAGCCGGCCACTAAGCCACCCCACCTTTTTATCTTTTACTTTCACACCTTTTACATCTGTTACCATGGGTAAGCCTACCGGATTTCTCGAATTCAAACGCAAGCCAATCCCCGATCGTCCGCCTTTGGACCGGGTCAAGGACTGGAAAGAAATTCACGACCACCGCGAAGACGACAAGGTCTCGACTCAGGCAGCTCGCTGCATGGATTGTGGGGTTCCTTATTGCCACACCGGCATAAACATCGAGGGCATCGCCAGTGGTTGTCCCATCAATAATCTCATTCCCGAGTTCAACGATCTCGTCTACCGCGGTCGTTGGAAAGAAGCCCTGGATCGTTTGCGCAAGACCAACAACTTTCCGGAATTCACCGGGCGCGTTTGTCCGGCCCCGTGTGAAGGTTCCTGCGTCCTCGGCGTGATCGAACCTGCTGTCACGATCAAAAATATTGAGTGTTCCATCGTCGATCGCGGATGGGAAGAAGGTTGGTTTCCTCCGCAGCCTCCCAAAGAGCGCACTGGTAAAAAGGTCGCTGTGGTTGGCTCCGGTCCTGCCGGCCTTTCCTGTGCTGATCAGCTCAACAAGGCGGGTCACGAGGTGACCGTTTACGAGCGGGCCGACCGCATCGGTGGGCTCCTGATGTATGGGATTCCCAACATGAAGCTCGACAAGCGAGAGGTGGTCGATCGCCGCGTGAATCTGATGCGCGAAGAGGGCGTGAAATTTGTCACCAATGCAAACATCGGGGTGACTCACGACATCGAAGAGATTCGCAACGAGTCCGACGCTGTCGTGCTTTGCTGCGGAGCGACCCAGCCGCGGGATCTTCCTGTGGAAGGGCGCGACCAGAACGGCGTCTACTTCGCGATGGAGTTTCTCAGTGCCAACACCAAGCACCTCCTCGACAACGATTTCGACGACTCCCGTCCTCCGATCGATCCCAAAGGGAAGCACGTCGTGGTCATCGGCGGTGGTGACACCGGCACCGACTGCGTGGGTTCGTCCCTCCGTCACGGATGCGCCAGCGTGGTGCAGCTCGAGATCATGGCCAAGCCGCCGACTGAGCGTGCCGCCAACAACCCTTGGCCTGAATGGCCTCGTACCCTGAAAGTCGATTACGGCCAGGAGGAAGCGGCAGAGATTCAAGGCGAAGATCCTCGTGAGTATCTCATCAGCACGAAGCGGATGATTGGCGATGCCAATGGCAATGTCACCGAAATTGAAATCGTCCGTGTGGAGTGGGTTCAAGACGAAGATTCCGGGCGATTTGCTCCCAGGGAAGTTGAAGGATCCAGCCGCGTCATCAAAGCGGATCTCGTTCTTCTCGCGATGGGTTTTCTCGGGCCTGAGCAGACTATCGTTGAAAAGATTGGTCTGGATACTGATCAGCGCTCAAACGTTGCTGCCGAGTTCGAGAAATACCAAACCAGTGTGAAGGGCGTCTTCGCTGCCGGTGACATGCGTCGGGGCCAGAGCCTCGTCGTCTGGGCCATCAACGAAGGCCGGGGTGCCGCTCGCGAATGCGATCGCTACCTCATGGGCAAGACCATGTTGTCATAGGTGACGCGGGATCCGGTGATGATTGAACAGGGTTAGGTCAGTGACCTAACAGGGTGAAATAATTGGGGGTTCGTCTCGCCGGCAGGAGTGTGTTCGGCTGAGGAATGAAGGTCGCCACTGGCAGATCTACAGTTCGTCGTCGTTCTGCTCAAACGATCTAACAGGGTTGAATGACTCGCCCGACTGCGCTTTACTCTTTTCATGGAATTGAATCCCGGCGGCCGCCCTGGTGGCGAAGTAAAATTCCTGATCGGGGTTGTGTTGACTGCGGTCGGGGTGTGGCTATTTTTTGATTCAGTCAGGTTCACGACCGGGCACATGGGCATGATCTCGGGGGCGATTTCTCGTGGCCGCGGAGGAGGCTTGATGGAGACCACTTCCATGGGAGTGGTGCTGGTGCCCCTGTTCATCGGGGTGGTTGCGTTGTTCTTTGATGTGAAGAAAACTTGGGGCTGGGCATTGGTGGGACTGGGTCTCCTGATTCTTGGTGTCGAGGTGGTGAGCCGCTTTCGGCCCATCATGGCGATTAAGGGGACTCACTTGTTTATTCTGATTGTCCTGATGGCTGGAGGACTCGGTCTGATGCTCCGCGGATACGTGGAGGACAGAAAGCGGAAGAACGGCGAGTAATTCCGCATGGCCGACTACAACACCATTCTCTCTGCGACGCTGCCGGTGTTTCTCGTCATTGTGGCGGGTTTTGCCTTTCACCGTCGTGGCTGGCTTTCGGAGGAGATGGAAGTCGGCGTGATGAAATTGGGGCTGAACTTGCTCTTCCCGTGTTTCATTCTCTCGATTGTTCCCGGGAATCCTGCTCTCGCAAAGTTCGCCACGGCCGGCTGGGCGATCGGGATTGGGTTCACGTTAGTCGTCACCGGGATGGGGCTTGCCTGGTTGGGCGGACGACTGGCCCGACTTCGAAAAGGGGAGGGGTTACGGACATTTGTCATTTCTGTAGGAATTCAGAACTATGGCTTTCTGGCTCTACCTATCGTGGTTTCTCTGTTTCCTGATAATCCAGGACCGGCCGGGCTGATATTTGTCCACGGGGTAGGAGTGGAGATTGCGATGTGGACGATTGGACTGGCGATCCTGAGCGGCAAGGCGGGATACCGCTCCATCATCAACGGGCCTTTTATCGCTGTGGTGGCGGCGTTAATTTTGAACTATACAGGGCTGTATCAGTGGATTCCGGGGATTTTTCAGACCGCGATGGAGATGCTGGGGCGCTGTGCGGTGCCCATGTCGGTCTTCATGATTGGAGCGACGATTGGCAGCTATTTCAGGCATGGGATTTTTACGGATGCGGTGCGAGTAGCAGCCTCGAGTGTGGTGGTGCGGCTGGGCGTGATGGCGGTGCTCATTCTCCTCACCGCGAAATATCTGCCTCTGACACCGGATTTGAAGCGATTGCTGGTGGTCCAGGCGGCGATGCCGGCGGCTGTGTTTCCCATCATGTTGTCGCGCCTCTACGGGGGGCAACCGCAGGTGGCGATCCAGGTGGTGCTGGCCACTTCGATCGTGAGCATCGTGTCAGTGCCCTTTGTGATTGCCTGGGGACTCGGGTGGGTGAATCCCTGATTATCAAATCAGTCACCCTCCACTAAAATCGGGTCGATTTCCAAACGGAGTCCCTGGGTGAGCTGATCGGATTCGAGATTTGCCACCAAATGTTGAACTGCCAGTCGGGCTCGGATTTCGGTTCCGAGATCGATGGTTGCCGGTCTTGGCGTTAATCCTGCCAGATAACTTTGCTCGTTATCGCAGGAGATGATTTCAATGTCCTTGCCCGGGTGAATGCCTCGCTGTTGAAACAGTCGATAGAGAAGGGCGGTCGTCGCGTCAGCCGGACTGAAAATTCCGGTGGCGGGTTCCGTTTCCTTTCCAAATCGATCCACCAGCGATGCGGTTCGAGCCTCGAGATCTGCAATGGAAGAGACCCCAGTGGGCCTGTCGCCTTTTTTGGTAGGAGTGGCATAACTTCGAACGGCGATGCCCCGCTCCGATGCTGCCGTTTGGAAGGCTGTGCCCCTGGCTTGGTAGGAGGGATTCTCGGACTCGGGAAGAAAAACGGCCAGTCTCTGATGTCCACGTTTTATCAGGTATTCAGCCCCGAGTTGACCAACTTCCTCGTTTCCTGTGATGATGGACGCTTCGTTTCTTTTCTGAAAGGACGTGAGCCAAATGACGGGCCGGCTCCAGACGATTTTAGGGAAAGTGTCCGATGGGGAGCCGACGATCAGGAAGGCATCCACACGATCAAATAACTCGGGGAGAGCGAGATCACCGCTGAGGAAGTGAAGAATGGTGGAGAAGCCGCTGCGGTTCGCTTCGACTTGAACGTTTCGATAGAGGCGGGCGACGAAGTCGGAGTGAATGATGGTGGCGTCACGATTCACGAGCACAGCAAGAAGGCCGGATCTGGGGCGTACCTCGGGGACAGGGTCTCTGCCTGGTCGTCGGTCAGGAGGCTGAGGCGTATAGCCGAGTCGCTCCATGGCCTCATGGACGCGGTGCCTCGTCTTTTCGCCGACAAAGCTGCGGCCATTGACGACACGGGATACAGTGGATTGAGAGACCCCTGCGGCTTTGGCGACTTCAGTCATGTTCATCTTACCTACTGTTTCTGTATTATGCATTTTTATGCAATTATTTATGCATAATGACTTTGATTGCGACTTTCAGAGCGGGTTGTTTGTGATCATGAATAAGATTCTGATGCTCGTCGGAGCAATCGTTGGCCTCCAGTCGCTGCCTCTGATGGCAGGGGACACTCGTCCTAATATCGTGCTCCTGCTCGCAGACAACTGGGCCTGGCCTCATGCTTCGGCAGCGGGAGACCCGGTCGTCAGCACACCAAACTTTGATCAACTGGCGGAGGAGGGGGTCCTCTTCTCCAACACCTTCTGTCAGGTTCCTTCCTGTTCGCCGGCCCGGGCGGTGTTACTAACTGGTCAGGCCTGCCATCGACTTCGCGAAGCGGCCAACCTGTGGGGAAGTTGGCCTCATTCGTTAAAAACCTATCCGGAGTTGCTGGAAGATTCCGGCTACTCTGTGGGATACGAGATCAAAGGGTGGGGGCCCGGTGTGGTGTTTCAAAAATCCAACGCACGTCGAAACCGTAATCCCTCGGGCCGGAAATTCGAAAACTTCACCACCTTTCTGGATGCCATTCCCGATGACGGACCTTTCTGCTACTGGCTTGGTTCCCACAACCCTCACCAACCCTGGACTGCCGAGCCGGAGTTCCGTGAAGGGCTCGATGCTTCGAAGGTCGAGCTCCCTGAATACCTGCCCGATGAACCTGTGATCCGCGAAACTATTCTCGACTACTATGCCGAAGTGCAGCAGTTCGATTACGAAGCCGGCGAAGTGCTTGCCGAACTCGAAAAGCGAGGTCTCACTGAAAATACCCTCGTTGTCATGATGGGTGACAATGGCTGGCAGACGCCCCGCGGTCTCGCCAACGTCTATGACGCCGGCACTCGTACCCCAATGGTGATCCGCTGGCCGGGACACACCTCAACGGGACTTCAACGGGACCAGTTCATCAGTTTCGAGGACATGGCTCCCACCTTTCTCGAAGCCGCCGGATTGAAGCCCGATCCCAAGATGACAGGATCCAGCCTTTTACCTCTATTTGGTGAAAAAGCGAACCCGGAGTGGCGCGATGCAGTGTTCCTCGAACGCGAACGACACGCCAACGTGCGTGAAGGCGACCACAGTTACCCCTGCCGTGCCATCCGAACTCCCGAATTCCTCTACGTATGGAACATCGAGCCCGAACGCTGGCCTGCGGGCGATCCTGACCTGCACTACTCCGTAGGCCCTTACGGCGATATCGACAACACACCCTTCAAAGCCTTCCTGCTCGAAAACCGCAGCAACCCGGCCCTGAAACCGTATTTTGATCTTGGCTTCGGAAAGAGGGAGGTTGAGGAGCTGTATGATTTGGCCACCGACCCTGACCAGGTTCGCAACGTTGCATCGGATCCCAAGTATGCCGAAACAATCCGCGAACTCCGCGCCCGAGTCGAACGCTGGATGAAAGACACCGGCGATCCCCGCAGCAATAACCTTTATGATGGCAGCTTCAGTGAATACCCCTACTTCGGGACCCCGCCGAAGGACAAGGCTCAATGACTTTTCGCGATCTACACCCTCTATGAAGCCCTCGCTTACCACCTTTTGGATGCGCCTTTTCCTGGCAGTTTCTATCATCTTTACCGCTGTCGAAACGACTCAGGCAAATACGACAACGCAGGACCTCTCCACCATTCGAGAGCGCTATCTCAACTGGGTGCTCGATATACCCGGGACAGACTACGAGAATCCCCACATCAATGCTCGCTACGGCCGCCTCCAGCGGCACGTCCGAATCGTTCTCCAGAAGTTCGAGTCGGATTTTGA
This sequence comes from uncultured Verrucomicrobiales bacterium, assembly GCA_963975655.1. Taxonomy (GTDB): domain Bacteria; phylum Verrucomicrobiota; class Verrucomicrobiia; order Verrucomicrobiales; family DEV007; genus Arctic95D-9. Next base: position 14,953 of record CAXBHX010000023.1, on the reverse strand, counting down.
TTTCTCCGAAAAAGCGCCTTTTTACGACACCAGAACCGCGGGAGATGACCTCCGGGAACTGTCCTTCCTCATCACTCAGGCTCTGCCGCACCTCTCCACCGCTTATCACCTCAAGGGGCCTGACAAACGTCCCAACCCCTATTACCAGGACAAAGAACTTCGCCGACTTCTCCTTCTTTCATTCGACCGACTACACCAACGCGGCTTCAGCCAAGGCATGCTGATGCCGTGGAAAACCCGGGAAGTCACCGGGGAACCCACCCCTGCTGAGCAGGGCATTATCGTCGACTTTCACCTGCGCACCGCTGGCTTTGGCCTTGCTGCTTTCCTCATGCGGGAAACCCTGGAGGAAACTGGCAAGCTCGAGCGGACCCTGGATACTTGCCGCGATGTCATGGGACACGACGAAAAGTTCGGCAGTCTCTACGACCTCAAGCAGAATGCTGATGGCATTCGTGTTGCCTTCAACTTTGCCCTGCCCTACGCACTTGCCGCCGGTGACATAGAGCACCTCGACCTGCTTAAGCGCCAGCTCGACCGCTCTATGGCTAAGGAGTCCGACGCCTCCGATACCATCAAGCCGGACGGACTCGGGTTTCACCACCGGGCCGTCTACATGACCGGTTACGCTTCCTTCGGTGTGGCTCAGGCCACCTTCGGGGCCTGGTTATTCGATGGCACCGGAGCTGCCTGTCACCCTGACACCATAGCCAACCTCGCCCACTCACTCGAGGTTCTACGCGTCGTTTCACACAAGTATGACATGCACAAGGCCTTGTCGGGACGTCTCGCTCCCACCGATGTTATTCCCAACGTTATGCTCGGCTATGGCTACCTCGCAGATCTGGATTTTCCGGGCAGACCTGATGCCGAACGCATGCTGGCTCGCCTCGCTGATGAATCGTTCATGACCTCACCCATGGCCGACCGCGCCTTCTCTGCTCAGCGCAATGAAGTGCCGCCCGGTCCCGGAGCCATCCAGGAATTTCATCACATTCTCAACTCTGCCCGGCAACGCGGAGCCGAACCTGATCCCAGCGGCAACTGGGCTTTTAGCTACGGCCCGCTCAGCGTACACCGTCGAGACAACTGGATGGTCAGCGTGAAAGGCTACAGCAAATATCTATGGGCCTTCGAACGCTCCCTCGTCGACGCCCGAATGGACGAACGCCTCCAGAACGTGCTCGGCTTTCACGACAGCGCCTGCTATCTGCGAATCCACAATCAGGGCGATCCCGTCAATGCGATCGACAGCGGTTACGCCAAAGAAGGTTGGGACTGGTGCCGTATTCCAGGAGCCACGACTCGCCAGATTCCGGGCAAGGATTTGCTGAAAATGGACCGAGATGCCGAGCGCGCGCCCATTCAACGGCCCTTTGCTCCCTCTTCTTTTGTCGGCGGGCTCAGTCTGGACCAGAAGCATGGTCTATTCGCCGCACAGTATCACGAAGTCAGTCCCGATAGTCGCGAGAGCCGCCTGCGGGCCATGAAGGCATTTTTCTTCTTCGGCGACCATATCGTCGTAATCACTCACAACATCCAGAGCGGTGACGGCGTCTACCCTGTCGCGACGACGCTCTACCAGACGCACCTACCTGAATCCGACGCACCCACCTGGGTTCACGGCAGGAAGGTCTCTGAAGCCAAATATCGGACCGAGCACAACGACGCCCGCCCGCTCAGCCTCGTCGATGCGACCGGAAACGGGTACTACATCCCGCACGCCCAACAGCTCGTCGTTCAGCGATCCGAACAAACTAACCTTGATCAGTCTGGTTCCACGCTAGCCACAGGAAACTTTGCATCAGCCTGGTTCGACCACGGAAAATCTCCTGAGGGCGGCAACTGCGAATACGTCATCCTCCCCGGCGCCGGCCCTGACAAAACCGAACAGTTCGCCAAAGAGGCCCACAATCACTACACCGTCACGCAAAGCAATTCCCGTGGTCTCATTGTTCAGCATCACTCGCTAGGCCTCACGGGCTACGTCTTGCCTCGACCTGATACCAAAATCGAGAAAGGACTCATCCAGCAAGTCAGCGCTCCCTGCTTTGCCATGACCCGGTCCCACGACGACAGTCAACTTCGCATGAGCGTCTGCAACCCGGACTTGGGATGGGAAGCAGGCAAGCAGTTCGATTACAAAAAACACACCCGCGATCCCAACAGCGAAGCACTCGTTGAGCCAGTAGCGATGCCCGTCACCCTGACCCTGCGTGGCCGTTGGTCGCTCGCTCAACCGCATCCCGAAGTCACCATCGACAAAACCACGAAAGAAGCCACCCAGCTCACTTTCTCCACCTCCGACGCCCGCTCCATCGAGTGCACTCTTGAACGTTACTAAGCTCTTTTCCCAACAAAGGGCGGTAGCCCTGGTAGGGGCAGGCGTCCCGGCGGGGTGGCCTTCCACTGCCCGCGAGCTATTGAACGCATCCTCAACATCGTATCTCCGAACACCTCTAGACATTCGCGGCGGGCGGTAGGCCGCCCCGGCGAGACGCCCCGCCCTACCTAGCCAAACACTACCCGACGATTAAAGCTGCATTTTTTCCGATGAAAATCCTCTCTTCCCTCCTCATTCTCTTTGTCACGACCGCCGCCTCTTTCGCAACGGCTACGGAGGGCCGACCCAACATCCTCTACATCTTCACTGACGATCAGAGCACCCGCACCGTCAGTTGCTACCCTGACGCTCACCCCTGGGTCTCCACACCGAACATTGATGCTCTCGCTGCCGAAGGAGTCCGCTTCAGCACTGTCTATATGGGGCCGTTCTGTGTCGCGTCGCGCATCACCCAGTTGACTGGTAATCTCCCGCATGCCGCTCGTGGGCAACTCAACGAAGATACCCTCACGGGCAAAGCCCTCGACGAAGAAATTCTGAATCATCCCTTCTGGTTTCAGCGCTTGCGTGAGTCGGGATATCACACCGGCATGATCGGCAAATGGCACGTCTACTCTCGCATGCCTGCGGTTGGCGTTGACTGGGATTACGCTGCCTACTGGCACAAAAAAATGGTCAACGCCTACTACTACGATCAGGAGATCAGCATCGACGGGGCCGCACCCACTCCTCTAAATGGGTACAGCGTCGACCGTCACACCGATCTCGCTATCGACTACATCGAGGGTCGCGCCGAAGCCGATCAGCCATGGTTGCTTTGGCTTTGCTACTCCAGTCCTCACTCTCCGCAGACCCCGGCCAAACGCCACCAAGGAAGGCTCAGTGGTATCACTGACATTCCGCTACCGCCCAGTTTTGCCATCCCTCGTGAAGGTAAGCCTAACTACGTCCAGAAAAAGCCCATGCCAAAGGTAAGCGCGATCGAAGCTCTTGTCCGTCGCTACCACGAGTGCATTCTTTCCATCGACGAAAACGTCGGACGGCTCACAGAGGCGCTTCGCAAAACTGGCCAACTCGACAATACCCTCGTCATCTTCACCTCGGACCAAGGCCTCGGGATGGGCCACCACGGCCACGTGAAAAAGAAAAACGCTCCCTACGAAGGCACCCTCAAGGCGCCGCTAATTTTCCGATATCCGAAACGCTTTTCTCTAGAGGCTGTCATCGAAGAGCCTGTCGGCGGTCCCGATATCGTGCAAACATTGCACGACATCACCGGCATCGCCCCAGCTTCCACCATGGACGGGCAGAGCCTCGTTCCGCTCCTGGAAGATCCCGCCGCCTCCCTCGACCGCGACGTGCTGCTCGTCACCAACACCCGCACTTCTTTCGCCAAAGGCATTCCCAATGGAGTTAATCGCCGCAACCGTGAAGCCATCGAAATCGATGAAATGCCCATGTGGACCATGATCCGCAATGGTCACTACAAATACGCCACCTACACCGGCGACGGCTTCGAAGAAATCTACGATCTCAGCACAGACCCCGATGAGCTCATTAATCTTGCGATGAATCCCGAGCACGGCCCCCTTCTTAAGGAGATGCGTCAAATGGCCGCCACCGAGCTGTCCAAAACTCAATCAGGCTTCGAGTCTGGCCATTTCATCGACTACTTCCCGCATCTACAGGTGCTTGCCGCTCCATAGTTCCTTTGGGAGCATAGGTGAATAGCCATTCAAGCTCTGTTTCATTCTCACTCACTACTATTTATCACAATGACTGCGAAGCCCGCTCGCCTCCAATCACTAGACGCTCTCCGCGGCTTCGACATGTTCTGGATTATTGGGGGGGCGGGGTTGTTGCGAGCCATTGCTGAGTGGACGGGCTCAGAGCCACTGATCGCTTCAGTGGAGGCGAATACTCGACACACTCCATGGGTCGGAATGACGCCGTGGGACCTGATATTCCCGCTTTTTGTTTTTATGTCCGGCATCACAATGCCGTATGCCATTTCGAGTAAGCTGGAGAAGGGCGGCTCAAAAAAGGATGCCTGGAAGCGTCTAATCAGCCGCATGGCCTGGCTTATTCTGATTGGCTTCTCGTTTTCGATGTTCAAATTCGATCCGGCCGAGTTCAAACCCTCAACAGTTCTTTCCCTGATTGGGGTTTCCTACCTCATTGCCGGTGCGATTGTCATTCATCGACCGGTGCGGGCTCAGCTCATGTGGGCGGTCGGAATTCTGGTGGGCTACTGGCTAGCTTTCTATGTAATTCCAGTCCCCATGCATGGCGCGGGGGTGGTCACTCCGGTGGGGAATATTGCGAGTTTCCTCGATCAAAACCTCACCCCGGGGAAAATGCACATGGGGATATTCGACCCCGAGGGCACTATTCGAGTTCTTCCGGCTGCAGCCATGGCGCTGCTGGGTGCCGTCACGGGGCATTATCTGCGATCAAATGCTTCACCTACGATGCGGAACGTCGGGGTGCTCGTCGTCTCTGGCGTGTTATTGGTGGGGCTCGGCCTTCTATGGAGTCTGTTTTTCCCCATCATCAAGCCGCTCTGGTCCAGTTCCTACATCGTATTCTCTGCGGGGTGGAGCCTACTGCTGCTAGCGGTGTTCTATCTCATCATCGACGTGTGGCAACAGAGGTGGTTCGGCTTTCTGTTTCTGCCTCTGGGGATGAATTCCATCACAATTTATGCCGCCGTGCACTACGTCGATTTCGAATACACGGCAAAATTCTTCTTCTTTGGAGCAGGGAGCTTGATTGGCCCCGATACCGCCAAGGTATTCGTCGCTGCTGGAGTGCTGATCATTGAATGGCTGCTTCTCTACTTCCTCTATCGTCGTCGTATTTTCCTGAAAGTATGAAACTGAATCGATCAACTCTGCTCTCCTCAGTCAAAGAACTGGGTTTTGCCATCGCAACGGTTATTCTACTCGTGGGGGCTCTCACCCTCATCAGTGGTGCTGTCGACGGCATTAAAGCAAGACGTCCCGTGCCGGTAAGCCCGGATGGCGGGTTTGTTTTGACTCCTTATAGGGCTGTGATCTCGGGAGATTTGACGCTGCAGCCCACCGAATTTGAAGATCGGGAAAGCGACTATGAATACACTCATGGGCGCTCTGTCCTGAAAGAGAGGCAGGAGCGTCATGCAGAAAATTGGGGCCGTGACGGGGATCAAATGACCTGGCGATTCCGGGTCGACCAGGCAGGCGATTTTCAGATTCGTCTTCGCTATGCCGGTAGAACAGTCCCTTCGGACAGTCAGATAGTCATTGCCATCGACGAAGACCCAATCATCAACGCCGGGATTGGCCCGGCCTCGGATGAGAAAGAGTGGGCTTCGACAAAAATCGGACAACTGCGCCTGGAACCAGGCATCCACCAACTCACTGTCTCGCTGCCCTCCGACTCAGGAGTCGAAGGATTCCAGCTCAAACAAGTGGATCTATTGCCTTTGATGGGAGCGCAAAATTGAAGCGCATTCGTCAATTTCTGGAATCATTGATTTCCCCATTCGAGCGCTTGACAATTGTCTGAACAAAAGTTTCTTACGGGCCGCGTAAGCGGGACCGAGCGCCGCAAGGTGCACGGGAAGGTGATGGCACGATAGCTCAGGGGTAGAGCAGAGGACTCATAAGCCTAAGGTCGGGAGTTCAAATCTCCCTCGTGCTACCACTTTTCTTCCGGTTTTGGGGATCCTTTGCGGTCTTCCCCAAGGTGAGCGGAATGCTTATACAGCTTAAGTAAACCCGAAGACAAATCGTCAGGGTTTCTGCAATTACCGCATTAAAATCGAGCAAAATTTCCAATGAATGGGCTGCTTCCCGAGAATTCTAAGAAAATCCGGAAAAATCCGGTTGCGGGGAGGCTTTCACCGTTTATACTTCCCGCCCCTCACCCAGCAATTAGTGCTTTGCTGGTGGGACCGCTGATCTGAAGCTCTCCCGACGTCGGGGTGAACATGATTTGCACTAGCACTGAAAACCCAAAAAACTGACGGAAACGTTATGCCTACAACTAGCCAACTCGTTCGCAAAGGAAGAAAGGACAAGACTACCAAGTCCAAGTCTCCTGCTTTGGAAAACTGCCCGCAACGCCGCGGTGTATGTCTCCAGGTTTATACGCGGACGCCGAAGAAGCCGAACTCAGCTCTTCGTAAGGTCGCTAAAGTCAGGCTGACAAATGGTCAGGAAGTCATCGCCTACATCGGCGGTGAAGGTCACAACCTCCAGGAGCACTCCATTGTCCTGGTCCGCGGTGGCCGAGTGAAAGATTTACCAGGTGTCCGTTACCACATTGTTCGTGGTGCGCTGGATACCCTGGGTGTCGACGGTCGTAAACAATCGCGCTCCAAGTACGGGGCCAAGCGACCGAAGGGGTGATAATCTGAGCTCTGCTCAAGTTATCTCTCCGGCGATACGAATGTTTTAGCAACAGACTGAAATAATCCTATGTCCCGAAGAAAACGAGTCTATACCAAGCCTGAAAGGCGCGACGCCCGCTATGATAGCGCATTGGTGGCCAAGCTGGTCTCCAAGGTGATGCATCAAGGTAAGCGTGCTCTTGCTGAGCGAATTGTCTATGCGGCAATCGATCGTGCGAATGAAGGCGGAGAGTCAGTTGATCCTGTTGAGGTCTTAAACCGGGCGATTGAGAATTCCAAGCCACGCGTTGAGGTGAAGAGCCGCCGTGTCGGAGGTGCCACCTATCAGGTGCCGCTTGAAGTTACTGTTGATCGTCAGGAATCACTCGCTATGCGTTGGATCGTAAATGCCGCTCGCGGCAAGCGTGGAACTCCAATGCACATTGCTCTCGGAAACGAGATCAAGGATGCCAGCACCAATCAGGGTGTGGTGATCCGTAAGCGGGACGAAACTCACAAGATGGCGCAAGCAAACCGCGCCTTCGCTCACTTCCGCTGGTAATTTCACCTTGTCCTTCGCCCTCCAGACCTGTTTTGCCCTGACTCTCATGAGTGCTGGCCCCAACTCACCTGATCGTGCGTTTCCGCTTGAGCGGACTCGTAACATTGGGATTGTGGCCCACATTGATGCAGGCAAGACAACGCTTACTGAGCGGATCCTGTTCTACACGGGCATGATTCACCGTATCGGTGAGGTTCATGACGGTCAGGCGACCACGGACTGGATGGAGCAAGAGCGTGCTCGCGGTATCACTATCACTTCGGCAGCCGTCACATGTGACTGGTTGCAGCTTGAGGAAGAAGGAGTTCAGAAATCCTTTTCCGGGGAGAATCAGCGCATCAATATTATTGATACTCCCGGCCATGTTGACTTCACCGCTGAAGTGGAGCGATCCCTCCGGGTGCTCGATGGCGCGGTAGTGGTGTTCTGCGGAGTAGCTGGTGTTCAGCCCCAGTCGGAGACGGTCTGGCGTCAGGCGTCCAAGTATAACGTTCCTCGTATTGTTTTTGTGAACAAGATGGATCGCGTTGCCGCTGACTTTAATGCGGCGGTTGAAGATGTTCGGGAGAAGTTAGGTGCGAATGCGTATCCCGTTCTGATTCCGATCGGATCAGAAGAGGACCTTACTGGTCAGATTGATGTCATCAATGGTAAGGCGATTCATTATTCCGATGATGATGCGTTTGGTTCTACATACGAGGTTCGAGATCTCGACGCAGATCAGCAATTAGTAGCCGATTCGGCTCGCGAATCGCTGCTTGAAGAGTTGGTGGACAAGGATGAAGAGATTGGCCTTAAGTATCTCGATGAAGAGGAGATTTCTGCTGCGGACATCAAGGCGGCGCTCCGTCGTGCGACTATTTCAAATGCGATCATTCCAGTAGTGGGTGGTTCTGCTTTCAAGAACAAGGGTGTTCAGTATCTCTTGGATGCTGTGGTTGACTATCTCCCGAGTCCGGTTGAGATCGAGCCTGCTCATGGAACCGAAGTCGAAGATGAGTCGGTGGTCGTGACGGCACCTGCTGACGACAATGGTAAGTTCTGCGCTCTCGCCTTTAAGCTCTGGTCGGACAAATACGTCGGCAAGCTGGTCTTTATTCGTGTCTACTCCGGCATGGTGTCCAAGGGTGATCAAGTTTTCAATTCCCGCACGGGTCGCAAAGAGCGTATCGGGCGCCTGATCCAGATTCAATCGGACGATCATAAAGATATCGAGACCTGTTATGCGGGTGATATCGCCGCAATCGTAGGGCCCAAGAATGTTCGGACTGGTGATACGATTCACGCTGAGAAATTTGATATCATGCTTGAGCCGCCGGCGTTTCCAGATCCGGTGATCTCAATGGCGGTCGAGCCAAAGACTACGGCTGACTCTGAGAAGCTTGCTGAAGCACTGCAGCGCCTCGCTGAGGAAGATCCTACATTCGTGGTATCAACCGACGAGGAAACTGCCCAGACGATTATTGCTGGAATGGGGGAGCTTCACCTGGAGATTATCCAATCTCGTCTTGAGTTGGAATCCGGAGTGAGAACCAATGCTGGCAAGCCGCAGATTGCGTATCGCGAAACGATCACTTCGGGAGCTCGGGGTGAATACAAGTTAGTGAAGCAAACTGGTGGTAAAGGTCAGTATGGACACGTGGTCCTTAAGGCTGAGCCCAATGCTCGCGGGAAGGGTTTTACTTATAATAACCGAATCGTAGGTGCTGAGATTCCCAAGGAGTTCTTTGCTGCGTGTGAAACCGGTGTCCGGGAAGCGCTGACGACCGGTGTTATCATGGGTTACCCGATTGTTGATGTGCATGTGGATTTGATTGGTGGATCCAGTCATGATGTGGACTCGAATGAGCAGGCCTTCAAGATCGCTGCAATCCTGGCTGTCCGTGATGCGCTTCAGAATGCGGGTCCAATCATTCTTGAGCCGGTGATGCTCGTGAATGTGAGTGTTCCTGACGAATACCAGGGAGATATCATTGGTGATTTAAATCGACGTCGTGGACGCATTTCAGAGATCGACTCCCGCAATGGCCTGAGCCAGGTGCGGTCAGAGGCGCCTCTCGCTGAGATGTTCGGATACGCGACCGATATGCGCAGCCTTTCCAAAGGGCGCGCGAGCTTTTCGATGGAACCGCTCCAATTTGAAGAAGTCCCTGCTGCCATCGTGGCGCGGATGACGGAGCAGTATGTGTAACGGAATACGTGAATAGAATTTAACTTTTAATCGGAACTACTGAAATGCAGGGACAAAGTATTCGAATCAGGCTACGGGCATACGACTCGCGACTTCTTGATAAGTCGACGATCGATATTGTGGAAACCGCTAAGCGAACTGGCGCTCGTGTCTCCGGACCGATTCCGTTGCCTACACGAATCGAAAAATTTAGTGTGAACCGTTCGCCTCACGTGAACAAGAAATCCGCCGAACAGTTCGAGATTCGGACTCACAAGCGGCTTCTTGATATCGTCGAGCCTACGGCACGCACGGTGGATGAATTGAAAAAGTTGAACCTGCCAGCCGGGGTCGACATCACTATCAAAATTTAGTCGGGAATTTAGACCTGTAAACTTCAAGCAAGGACGAGTGCAATGAGCATCGGATTGATTGGTAAAAAAATTGGCATGACTCGCATCTTCAATGAAGATGGAGAGGCTGTTGCGGTCACCGTGATCGACATCAGTGATAATGTCTTTCTGCAAAAGAAATCTACGGAGACTGACGGTTATACCGCGGTTCAAGTGGGATTTGATGAGCAGAAGGAATCACGTCTCAACCAACCTACGCAAGGCCACGTGAAGGCCCAGGGTGGTAAGCCTAAGAAAAAGATTCTCGAGTTCCGTCTCGAAAATGATGATCAACTTCCTGAGGTGGATCATCCCGGAATTGACCTGTTCGAAGAAGGTCAGTGGGTGGATGTGATTGGCACCTCTAAGGGTAAGGGTTTTCAGGGGGTGGTGAAGCGTTACCACTTTTCTGGTCAGCCTCAGTCGCACGGTCACATGATGCACCGCCGTCCAGGTGGTGTGGGTGCAGGAACTGATCCCGGTCGTATTTGGAAGAATAAGGCAATGCCAGGTCGTCACGGTAACTACCGGAAGACTGTGCAGAACCTTCGCATTATCCAGAAGCGTTCCGATGACAATGTGCTGCTGGTTAGCGGCGCGGTTCCCGGAGCCCGAGGTGGTTACGTAGTGATCCGCCCTTCGAAGAAGAAGGTCGGTCCTGTTCAGGATTTGAAGGCGAAGCAGGCGCCGGCTCAATCGGAGGAAACATCTGAAGGTTGATTTGACGCTCTGTCATAATCCTTAAGGAAAGAAAACTCATGGCTGCAAAGACATTGAATCTTGAAGGCGCGAAAAGCGCTAATATCGCGGTGATCGAAGATGCCGAGCGCGGACGACAAGCTGTACACGATGTAGTCGTGGCGATGCATGCGAATCGACGCTCTGGATCCGCTAACACTAAGACTCGTGGCGAGGTGGCTGCGACTGGTAAGAAGCCCTTCCGTCAGAAGGGGACCGGGCGCGCTCGTCAAGGCGGTAATGCATCTCCTATCCTTCGTGGTGGTGGCGTTGCATTCGGCCCTCGTCCTCGTGACTACTCGAAGAAGGTGACTAAGGGAATTAAGCGACTCGCTTTTTCCAAGGCACTTTCAGAGCGGATTGCTGAAGGGGATGTCCTCACGGTTTCCGAGTTCGCTGTCGCTGACGGCAAGACCAAGACCTTCGTTAAAGAAGTGGCCGGTTTGGCTGGTGACGTGAAGCGTGTGCTCATCGTTGGAAATGACTTCACTGATGAGACTAAGCTGGCTGGCAGGAATCATCAGGCAGCCTTGCTCATGAGTGCTAGTGAGGTAAATACGGAGCAATTGCTCCATTACACGAAAATCATCGTTGTTGAAGAGGCTCTCGAGACTCTCGCTGCCAGAACGGCCAAATAAGTAAGAAAGGCGTATTACCATGAAAGATATTTTTCAAGTGATCGACACGGTCCAACTCAGTGAAAAGGCGACCCTGCTTACGGAGACGAACAATGAGTTCGTATTCAAAGTGGATCCGCGAGCCAATAAGCTGGAAATCAAAGAAGCTGTTGAAAAACTGTTCGGCAAAAAGGTTGTCGCAGTTCGCACCGCAAATTACGCAGGTAAGAAAAAGCGCGAGCGTCGCTCCGATTTCGGACGGACCAAGAGCTGGAAAAAAGCCTTCGTTCGTCTCGAAGAAGGCGAAACCATTGAATTTGTATAACGTTTAACGCTGTAAGAGCATGGGTTTAAAATCATACAGACCAATCACGCCGTCGAATCGGTATAAGCTTCATCCTGATTTCGCTGAAATCACGAAGTCGACTCCCGAGAAGAGCTTGTGCCGTCCCCTTAAGAAGTCTGGAGGACGGAACAATAACGGCCGGATCACCTGCCGCCATAAGGGCGGAGGTCATAAGCGTCGCTATCGTCTCATCGACTTTAAGCGCAATCGTCGCGATGAAATCGCCAAGGTGATTTCGATCGAATACGATCCCAATCGCAGTGCACGTATTGCCTTGATCGAATACGCAGACAACCAGCGTTCCTACATTCTGGCTCCCCGCGGGCTTGAGGTTGGTGCTGAAGTTTCGGCCGGCGACAATGCTGCAATCAAACCTGGTTGCGCTCTCCCTCTTTCTGAGATCCCAACTGGATCAAGCATTCACAATGTGGAGCTCGTTCCCGGTCGTGGCGGTCAGGTAGCTCGAAGCGCCGGACAGTCCTGCGTTCTTTCCAACCGCGAAGGCGACTATGCGCTGGTTAAGATGCCATCAGGCGAGATTCGTAAAATTCACACAAAGTGTTACGCAACTGTTGGTATCGTGGGTAACCACGAGCATGAGCAGGTCGTTAGCGCGAAGGCGGGTCGTACTCGCTGGCTTGGAATTCGGCCTACCGTTCGCGGTATGTGCATGAACCCTGTCGATCACCCGAATGGTGGTGGTGAGGGTAAGTCCAAGTCAGGCGGTGGTCGTCAGCACCTTAAGAGCCCATGGGGTCATGTTAAGGGGCAGCGGACTCGCCAGAAATACAAGGGCAGTGACAAATTCATCATTGAGCGTCGCCAGGAGAAAAAGCGTCGCCGTTAATCTAACTAAGAACTTAAGTAGCTGATATTATGGGTCGTTCACTCAAAAAAGGACCGTTCGTCGATCAGAAGTTGTTGATCAAAGTCGACAACATGGCTGAAAGCGGACAAAAGCGCCCGATCAAGACTTGGTCGCGCCGTTCGATGATAACTCCGGATTTCGTCGGGCATACCTTCCTGGTTCACAATGGCAAAGATTTTATCTCTGTATTTGTGACTGAGAATATGGTCGGACACAAACTCGGTGAATTTTCACCAACGCGTAAATTCGGCGGCCATCAGGGCCACAGTCCGAAGTAGTAGGTAATTTCTGAATAGGCAGATATATGAGCATCGCATGGAAAATCACAGTTGGGCACCCCGTCGTATTGGCGGGCGTGGTCGCAGCCGTGTGCTCTATGCAAATGCCGGCTCAGTCTGCGGATTCAACCGAGATCAAGGAGTTGAAGGCTGCCCTTTCGATGGCGCAGGATCAGCTCGAGATGGGGAGGCGTCAGTTTGCCGAGTCTGAAGCGCAGCGTAAGGCGCTCGCTTCCGGGCTGGCAGAGGCTGTTCGTGTCAGTGAGGAGCAGGTTGCTGCTTCCCGCGATACGCAGCTGAAATTGCAGGCTTTCGGCATCGATCTCTTCACTCAAGATGACAAGAGCCTTGAGCAGCGGTTGCTGAAGGCGATTCGGGATCTTGATATTTACCACCAGGACGTTGAGCGCCAGTCAGTGGCTTTCCACTCGCTGAGTGAGTCCTTTCTTAAATTCATCCAGGCCTCCTCCGAGGTGTCCGAATCCGACCGCGTTGCAGCGATGCGAGCGATTGATCAAGCTGGTGCAGCAATGGCTCGGCCTGTGGACAGTGATGCCGGGGAAAAAGGAGATGTCTCCAATTCCCAGATTGTCAGCATCGATCCTGAGATCGGTTTGGTCGTATTCGACGCAGGCCGCCAGGAGGGTCTTCGTGTCGGAACGCCAATCACGGTCCTCCGTGAAGATCGCCCCATTTACACTGCAATGATCGTTGATGTCAGAGAGAGCATCGCTGGAGCGGTTTTACAGGACAAGTTAGCAGCTACTGCTGAGGTTGCCGTCGGAGACGGAATACGCCTTCAGCCCAATCAAAACAATTTCTAACAAGACTAACCATTAATAGATCCATGGACGTCACTTCGACTTATAAATTCGCACGCATTTCGGCCCGTAAGGCCCGGGATGTCGCGAGAGAGATTCAAGGCCTACCGGTTTCGGAGGCGCTTGATATTTTGAACTTCACTCCTCGAAAGGGTGCTGAGCTTTTCAGTAAAGCGATGAAGGCGGCGCTTGCCGACGCTGAGAACAACTTCGAGTTGGCTGTCGACGGGCTTTTCGTAAAGAGCGCCATTGTTGGTGAAGGGCCTACCTTTAAGCGTTTCAAGCCACGTGCTCGCGGTTCTGCTGCGGCAATCCGAAAGCAAACTGCCCATATCACGGTCGTGCTAAGTGATGATTCCGTGGAGTCCGAAAAAAAGGTGCGCGTGCACACTTCGGCTCCCAAGGAGGTGGCTAAAAAGGAAAAAGCAGCTTCGAGCCGCGCAAAAGTTGACGAAGCGGCTGTTGTGGATTATGACTCCGCCCCCGTCGAAGGTGATGATCTTAAGAAAATCACAGGTGTCGGTCCCAAGCTAGCGGAGAAGTTGAACGCCGCAGGGGTCAGCACATTCGACCAGATTGCAAACTGGTCGGAGGAAGACTTTAAGGCGGTCGATGAACAGGTTTCCTTTAAGGGAATTGAATTCGACGCTCTGGTCGCTGAGGCCAAAGCTCTTCAAGAAGAAAACGGCAAGTAATTAATTGATTCACTGGAACTAACTCATGGGACAGAAAGTACATCCGATCGGATTTCGACTCGCCGTCAATAAAGACTGGCAGTCCAAGTGGTATGCACCTCAGGGTGAATTCGCTGACCAGCTCCATGCTGATCTGAGGATTCGTCGTTATCTTGAGGGGCGCCTACAAAAGGGAGCTGTTTCCAAGGTCGTGATTGAGCGCGCTTGGAATAGTGTCCGCGTGACGCTTCATACATCACGTCCGGGGCTGATCATTGGCAAGCGCGGTTCTGAGATCGAGGCAATGACTACTGATATCGGTAAGATGTGCAGCGGTTCGCAGGTGAAGATTGATATTTTGGAGATCCGCCAGCCGGAGCTGGATGCCTCCTGGGTTGCTGCTCAGGTTGCGACTCAACTTGAGCGCCGGGTGTCTTTTCGTCGGGCCATGAAGCGTGCCGTCCAGACTGCCTTTGATTTTGGTGCTGATGGTATCCGTATCCGTTGTGCTGGTCGTCTTGGTGGGGCTGATATTGCCCGAGCCGAGCAATACCGCGAAGGTAAAGTTCCCTTGCAAACCCTCCGTGTTCCTATCGACTACGGCTTCGTGGAAGCTGAGACTGTCTGGGGAATCATCGGAGTAAAGGTTTGGATCAATAAGAGAGAGTTGACTCCTGAAGAGGCAGCCAAGCTTCCTCGCGGCGGCGGTGGTGGTCGCGGTGGCCCTGGTCGTGGCCGTGGTGGTCCTGGCCGTGGTGGTCCTGGCCG
>CAXBHX010000022.1:0-78955 GCA_963975655.1 uncultured Verrucomicrobiales bacterium | reverse complement strand
TGCATCACCAACTTCGTCGCCCCCAAGCAGGAGCAGTCCGAAAAGACCCTCGCCCGTCTCGCAGGCAAAGGCGACGCCCGCTCGGCGGCCGAGGACAAAGAATACGAACAGACAGAAGCCCTCATCGGCGAACTCGCGACCTTCCGCGCCGAACTCGAACGCCTCGCCAAGATCTGGAAACCCAACCTCAACGATGGCGTCCAAATCACTGCCGCCCCCCTCTGGAACCTCTTCCGCCTTAAGCCGTGGCAAAAGAAGCTCAAAGACACCTGGGACAAACTCGAAGCAGGCGACTACGACTGGGCCCACCTCGCCCACACCCTCTGGCCGGAAAGAGTCATTCCCAAATGCGCCTCTGACCGCTCCCTAGCCATCGCCCATGGGTATGAGGAAGATTTGTGGGAAGAGGTTGAGAACGATAAAGGGAAACTCGTCTGGCAGCCGAGGAAGGATGCTGATGGCATTGTCGAGCAACTCATCTGCAGCTCTTCGTAAAACGACAAGGTCATGAGAAGTCTCTCAAACGAGCATATCTGGTCCTTCGTAGATGAGGGTTCCCTTAAGAAGGTTCTCCAGAAGCAAATCCCGACTAGCCAAGGCGTCTTGGTGGAAAATTATCGCGACCTCGCAACCAAAGTTGCTGAGCTTCAGTTTCGGAATCCAAACTACGTTCTGTTCTTCCGCGGACAGGATAAAGATTACCGCTTGAGGCGCCAACAAGTCCCCATGGAACAGCAAGAAACCCCGCCCTCGACCATTCGGCCGTCCATTTTCCGCGATAGCAACATTCACGATGTGGCTTCTTGGCCCGGGGAAGTTGGCAGGCGCTACGACGAGCTTGAACAAGCGGCTAAAGAACTAATTCAGCTCGGGAGGCTCTATGAAATTTTCGACTACGAAGCTCACATGCGCCTAACGAGAAGTGCTGTGCTTCGCTGGGCGATCCTTCAGCACTACGAAGTCTGTGATACCTCGCTACTGGACGTTACCCACTCCTTACGCATAGCCGCTTCTGTCGCATCGCTAAAGGATCCTCAAGAGGCATTCCTGATGGTCTTAGCCGCGCCGCAAATCAGCGGTTCCGTGAGCGTTTGCGCCTACAATGAAATGCAGATTCTCAGGCTGAGTTCGCTGTGTCCCTCGTCAGCCATGCGCCCCCATTTTCAGGAGGGTTACCTTCTTGGCGAGTATCCGGAGTTACGCACGTTCGGTGACAAGAAGGACATTCCCCTCCACGAGACTGATTTTGCGAACCGTCTCATCGGCAAGTTTCGCTTCAGTCCCGAAACCTTTTGGGGTGATCCGTACTTCCCGCCATTTCCTCCCGAAGCGCTTTCGCTGAGCGAAACTGATTACAATGATGATCTCCTCGATCTCACTTCTCAGATCACCACCGAGAAACTCTGACTTCTGACCCATGTTTGACTCGACCACCCGCAACCGCCTCGCTGCCTTCGTCTCTGACGCTCGGCGGCTACTCTGTGGTGACTACAACAAGCCCGGTGGCGAGATCACCTCACTGCTCCAGACCTACGGTATCCAGCCAGACGGCACCGTTGCCGACCTCGATACTCTCCCTGGGCTCGATCAGAGGGGGTACGAACTAGCCTCCACTTTGCGTGATGTCCTCGATCACAAACGTGCCAACGCCGTCGGGCTCAAAGCCTGGGGCAAATATGATCCGCACGTCTACGATCTCATCCAGGAGCAGGCCTTTACGGTGCTGAACCGTCTCTGCGCTTTGCGCATGGCAGAAGAGCGTGGAATCCTGCCCACTCCTGTGATTAGCCAAGGGCCAAACTCCGACGGCTTCGAGCTCTACGAGATGGTCGCGGACAAGAAGCATCTCTCCCGTGACGAGCGCTACGAGGCTTTTCTCTTTTCCGTCTTCGACGAGCTCTCCCTCGACCTCGGCGTGCTCTTCGACCGCTTCTCACCTCACGGCATGCTCTTTCCGAGATCAGATGCCCTGGGCGAATTGCTGGAAGAAATCAATCACTCTGATCTTGCGCCCCTCTGGGAGGCCGACGAGACCATCGGCTGGATCTATCAATACTGGAATAGCAAAGAGGAGCGTAAAGCCATGCGCGACGCCTCTGCCGCCCCGCGCAACTCCCGCGAGCTGGCGGTGCGCAACCAGTTCTTCACCCCGCGCTACGTCGTCGAGTTCCTCACCGACAACACCCTCGGCCGCATCTGGTATGAGATGACCCAGGGGCAGACGAGATTGAAGGATGAGTGCAAGTATTTGGTCAGGAGGCCAGACGAGGTGTTCCTGGGGCACATGACTCGTCCTTGTGACGACGCAGAGGAAGGTGTCTTACAAGCGGTCAACGATCTTTGTGAGGGAACGGAACAGTCCTATCCTGAGTATGACAGTTCGGATTGCCAGCGCATGATCGATTTGTGCCACACGGTCAATGGCTACGCGCGGCTTCCGGACGGTGAGGCCAGGGAGAAGTGGTACCAGGAGGCGAGGGAGAGGGTAGAGCGAGATCCGTCCGCCATTGGCACTCAGGATTTGTTGGATTTTCTTTTTCATGAATGCCGGCAGGACCGACATGGCGGAGATGGCTCTGTCTACAGCGAGCCATGGTTCGTTGCCGCCTGCAATGAAGTCAGAGCACGCGCCTTGCACTCGCGTGAATCGGACCTGCCCCAGGAGGAGCTGCTCAAACAACCGGTTTTCATCCCGCACCGACCCGTCAAAGACCCTCGCGAGATCCGCCTGCTCGACCCCGCCTGCGGCTCCATGCATTTTGGTCTCTACGCATTCGACCTCTTCGAGGCGATTTATATGGAAGCATGGCAGTCCAACGAGTCGTTCCGGGAACAGTTTCCCGAGTGTTGGATCAAGGCGGAAAGTATCTCCATTCGCGACTGGGATTCGGTGACGTGTTTTGCCATGGGTGATCAATTGAATCGTGAAACGGCGATGCTGGCCGTCCACTCGCTAGGGGATCCGTATGATCTGACTGGCAGATTCCACGTTTACAGTCCTCGAAAAGTTGAGGAGCAATCTGGCCTCGTCTATACGCGACCACTCGCTGAGGTTGGGTGGAGCGACTTTCTGAAAGAAGGCTGGGTGACGGCTCGTGCGTTCCGCGAAAATAGGCCTGAATACATCACGTGTGAGGAGTTTTCTGAAGAGGAAGCTTTCGCAAACTTTCGAAGGCTAATACCGCGCCTCATCATCGAGCACAACATCCACGGTGTCGACATCGACTCCCGCGCCGTTCAGATTGCCGGCCTCTCCCTCTGGCTCCGCGCCCAGAAGACCTGGCGCGACACTCCGGCCAGCCAGCGCCCCCGCGTCCGGCGCTCGAACATCGTCTGCGCCGAACCCATGCCTGGCAGCGACGCCATGCTCGAAGACTTCGTCCAAACCCTCGACCCGCCCCTGCTCGGCGAACTCGTCCAGACAGTCTTCGACAAAATGCAGATCGCAGGCGAGGCCGGCACCCTCCTCAAGATCGAGGAAGAAATCCGCACCGCCATCGATGATGCAAAGGAGAAGTGGGAGAACTCACAAGAGGAGCTTCCTGGTCTCGGCGGCGAAGCCACCTCTGACCTCCGGTTTCTGACCTCTGACTTCTGGAATTCCGCCGAAGAACGCATCTACGCCGCCCTGCGCGACTACGCCGAGTCCGCCGAAGCCGGCGACTACCAACGGCGGCTCTTCGCCGAAGATGCCGCCCACGGCTTCGCCTTCATCGATCTGTGCCGGCAACACTACGACGCGGTGGTGATGAATCCGCCATTCGGGGATTTTCCAAAAGGACTAAAGTCCATTAAGAAGACTTGGTATCCGATTACCTGGCACGATATCTTCGCAGCGTTTACAGATCGTCTACACGAGCGTTTAACCGAGAACGGATTGCTTGGTGCTATCACCAGCCGCACAGGCTTCTTCTTGCCGTCGCTAGCTTCGTGGCGCGAAGATTTTTTGATGCGGTTCGGGAATCCGTGCATTCTCGCAGACCTTGGCGGTGATGTAATGGACGATGCGATGGTCGAATCCGCTGCTTACATACTAGCCAAACATACTCGAGAGCGGAGAGCGCCCTTTTTCCGACTACTTGGCACTCCTAACAGAGAGGTGCAATTGCATGACTCAATCAACAACCACAACGGAGGCCTGGCATCAAAACCTCTCTTTTTAGTTGATAGGCAATCCTTCCGTCGTCTCAGCAAGAGTCCGTTCGTATATTGGGTGTCAGAAGGAACGTTCAAAAAGTTTGAAGGGCTTCCGAAGCTCGTGCCGGACATAGCTGAAGCTAGGCAGGGGTTGGTAACTGGAGACTCTGATCGCTTTGTTAGGCTTTTCTGGGAAGTTGATCAGCTTGCCGTAGAAACTTCAGGGAATACGGATCGATCTTCCGCTAAGTGGTTCCCTTACGTCATGCGAGGGTCTTCCCAGCCGTGGTTTTCGCCACTGACCGTAGTCGTGAAATGGGAAAACAGCGGGCACGAGTTGCGGCACTTCTTTGATAAGAAGGGCGCACTGCGATCACGACCACGCGCAATGGAATTCTACTTCCGCCCTGGATTTAGCTGGACGCGAAGGGCGGTTCGTTTTGTGCCCTATGTAATTCCGGCAGGCTGCATTCCAAGTGCTAGCCGCTATATGGCGTTTCCGCCAACAGACAAAGTCCTCGAAATCCTGGCGGTAACAGCTTCGAACACTGTCTCAGCGGCACTCCGATTCTATGGCGAGATGTTTTGCCGTCCAAACTATTTGGCAGATCACCTGAAATCCCTTCCGTGGGCAACGATCAACCCGAAAAACGAACAAGCATTGGGCGCAAGAGCTGCAGAGGAGATCAAGGCACGACGGCTGGCGTATAGCGCAGAAGAACCGTTCCAAGAATTTGTTTTGCCAACGGCTCTTCGACGAGATGTCAACCCGGCGGCGCTGACCTATTTTTCGGATTCCCTCATTGGGCCAGATTTGGACGATGCAGTTGCAATTGACTACGGCCTGACAAAGGCCGAGCAAGCAGACCTTCAGAGAGATCTCGATGAAGCGATCGCATCTCAAAGCTCGCTTAATACCGAAGATTCTGCTGATTCCGATGAAGATTGTCTTCTGGTGGATGACACGCCTTATGCTCGTCAGGAGACGACAGCGTCTTACCTAATCGGCGCAGCCTTCGGCCGCTGGGACATCCGCTACGCCACCGGCGAGCGCCAGCCGCCCGAGTTGCCCGACCCCTTCGACCCGCTGCCCGTCTGCCCGCCCGGCATGCTCCAGAACGCCGACGGCCTGCCCGCCGCGAAGGAGGACATTCCCGACGACTACCCGCTGCCCATCAACTGGCCCGGCATCCTCGTGTCTGATCCCGGCCACCCCGAGGACATCGTCGCCCGCGTCCGCGACGCCCTCGCCGTCATCTGGGACGACCGCAGTACCGCCATCGAGCAAGAAGCTTGTGAGGCATTAGGGTTGCTGTCGCTGCGCAGTTACTTCGGACGGTTTCAAAAGGGAAAAATCAAAGGTCAGCCGGTGAAGGGTTTCTTTGAAGCTCATCTTGACCGCTACACCAAAAGCAAGAGGTCAGCCCCCATCTACTGGTCCCTCTCCACCGAGTCCGGCACCTACACCCTCTGGATCTACTACCACCGCCTCACCGAAGACACCCTCTACGCCTGCATCACCAACTTTGTCGGCCCCAAGCAGGAGCAGGCAGAGAAGACCCTCGTCCGCCTCGCCGCCAAAGGCGACGCCCGCACCGCAGCCGAGGACAAAGAATACGAACAGACCGAAACCCTCATCGGCGAACTCGCCACCTTTCGAGCCGAGCTCGAACGCCTCGCCAAGATCTGGAAACCCAACCTCAACGACGGCGTCCAGATCACCGCTGCGCCGCTCTGGAACCTCTTCCGCCTCAAACCCTGGCAAAAGAAGCTCAAAGACACCTGGGACAAGCTCGAGGCCGGCGACTACGACTGGGCCCACCTCGCCCACACCCTCTGGCCCGAGCGTGTCATCCCCAAATGCGCCACCGACCGCTCCCTAGCCATCGCGCATGGGTATGAGGAGGACCTGTGGAAAGAAGTGAAAAACGACAAGGGTAAGCTTGTTTGGCAACCGAAGGTGGATGCTGAAGAAATAGTAAAAAAACTCATCCGAGCTCGTCACTAGTTGACTATAGAAACCGTGTCATGCGTGATTTATCTCAAGAAAAAGTATGGACCTATTCCGATTCATCTCCCAAAGGAGATTGGGGGAAGTGTCAGGTTCGGAAAAATGACGGGGCCTGGATCAACAATTATCAAGACCTTGCCGCCAAATCAAAACTGCTGTTGCCTGACCAAGTTTACTTATGACCTTTTCTCAATACCTCACCGATCGAGTTTTTCGGCTTCGACTCAAGGAGGCTCGAATCCTTGTCGTCTTCGATCCCGAAGGGCAATATGAAGATGTCTGTGTCGAGTTGGCGGATGAACAATGTCGCGTTCTCAATACTTCTGGAAAACCACTTTCCGCGCGTCTCGATGCCATGTCCGCTTGGAAAGACTTGTGCGCGGACACTACACATGCGTCTGGCTTGCTGATCTATTCTCGTGATTCGGTTCCTTTGACGGATGAAGAGCAGCGTTCCAATCCTTACAGTGCCTACGTTGCAATGGGTGCCCGATTCCCAGACGGTCCCAACGATGATTATGAGCAGCTCTGTCTATCGTTTCTTCCTGATCGTCGAACGGAACTGGGACAGCTCTTCGCTGGAGATACGGTGCCTGAATTTCAGCATATCGACAGCCTGGCAGGAGGTGCGAACTCGCATCCACGACTCGAAGCTATTTTTAATACCGGTGAAGCCACCAAAATTGTCACTTCATTCCTGGCTCCCACTTCACTTGTTGAAGCACAGCTTGAGGCTTCAGCGGAATGGTGTGATGAATTTAGACAATTGGTCGAACGGGTGTTTGGACTGAAGTTGAACGCAAAGGTGACCAAGGCAAATACTCTCAGAGCTAAGCTTTGGCAGTTTCTTTTATTCAGTGAGTTTGCTGCAGATTTGCCGTGTGAGTTGCCTGCTGGCATTGCGTCATTGCCGAGAGCGACAGGGACCGCTGGAACTATTGTGATGGATCTTTGTGAGTCTCTTCGCAGTAGTGACTTTACCCGGGAAGCGTATCGGGATGCAGCCGATACTATCGAAAAGGAGCTCGATCTGGTTGAAGAATGCCATGCGCTCAATGATCTTGGAGATCGCGATACCTTTGCCTTCGAAGAATCCAGGTTCCTTCAGTTTGCGGTGACATGCATCAAAGCGAATGATCTCGATCGGGCTCATGAGATTCTGGAGAAGCATCATCGATCTCTCTGGACCGAAGAAGGCGAGAGGCAGCTGCTCTGGCGTATCCTCCGGCTCTCTCTCGAACTTCTTGGAGCCATTAAAGTAGGAAAAGAAGAGCTAAAGCACATAGGCGCTCACGGGCTTGATCTTGCCAGTGCTTATGCCGATAAGTTGGCTCGAGTCGACCTCCACCAACGTGAATTGGATACGGCAGTTCTCCAGCTGGATGAGGGACTCGATGAGGTGGAATCGATCATTCAGATCGCCCATACTCAGTACCGGACTTTTGCCAATTCGTTGCAAGATGTCTTTCTCCCAGCTGTGGCAAGAGAGGGGTGGCCTTTTGCTGGCATGGACGCGAGTCGAGACACCTATCGAGACTCAGTGGCGCCGCTCCTAAATGAAGGGAAACGCGTTGCCTATTTCCTGACTGACGCATTGAGACTCGAACTCGTGCAGAAGATGGCCGAGAACCTGTCCAAGCAGTATGCAACGACAGTGTCTCCGGTGTGTGCCCAGCTTCCGTGCGTGACTCGATTTGGCATGGCTTCTTTGCTGCCTGATGCTGGAGATGACCTTCGTTTTGTGAGGGACAAAGATGAACTGGAGCCCCTTCTCGATGGAGATGCTGTGGGAATTAGAAAGAATCGGTTAAAAGCCTTTTCTAAACACCAGGGTGATCGCGTTGAGACCTTTGCGATCGGAACGTTCATCGATGCAACGAAGACTAGCACTCGCCGTGAGGATTTGAAAAAGAAGTTGTCCGAGATCGATCTGCTCGTTGTTACCAGCACTGAGCTGGACTCCCTGGGAGAAGGGGAGGAATGGCTTCGTCAGCATCTCGCTGAACCTCTTGATAAACTGCTTCGAGCGATCCGCAGGGCGGCCGAGTTGGGGTTCGAAGTTGCGATCGTGGCGACGGACCATGGATTCCTTTGGGTCGATGAAGTCGATTCTGGAACCACTTGTCAAAAGCCGGTGGGTGGAGAGTGGCCTGTCAAGAAACGCCGTTGCTTCATTGGGACGGGTGACGAGCCGGCCGGTTCCATGAAGTTTTCGACGACTGCCGTGGGGATTCCTTGCGATGAGCCTGCTTTTGTTGTGCCTCGATCCATTGGGGTCTACGGGAAGGGAAGCTCTTATTATCACGAGGGGCTCTCTCTTCAGGAGTCTCTCGTGGGGCGGATGGTGATTGAGCTTTCCCAAGAGGGGTCAGCTGCCGCACTAGAGCCTGAGAAGGCCAATCTCGAACTTTCTCGAAAACGCTCAATGGTCGCTAGCCTGATTGTTTCAATCAACCTTTCGTGGCCAGGTGGTAGCAGTCTATTTGCTGAAGAAAGCAAGGAGTTCGATCTCATTGCCTTCCAGGGTAAAGACAAGGAAGTTGGTCGCCCGACCGCCAGTGAAAAGGTTGACCCAGCCACCAATCGGATCCGTATCGCCCCGGGCGAAGCGGTTAAGGTTAGCCTTCGTCTAACGAGCGAAGTGGAAGAGGGGCCATTCCGCATCAAAGTTCTGGACATCAAGACTGAAAAGGCGCTGGATACACTGGAGCTGACATACACACCAAATGTTCTCTAATTTATGGATGCTGACGCACTCGATGAAAAGCTGAATGATGTTTTTGAGGGCCGTTGTGTCCGCAAAGATCTCGTCCAACAGCTAAAGAAAGGAACCAATATTCCAACCTTTGTGTTGGAGTTTTTACTCGCGAGATTCTGCGCTTCAGATGATCCCGATGAGATTGCGGAGGGTAAGAAGGCGGTAACAGATACCATTCAAAGCCAGTATGTGAGGCCCAATGAGTCCAATAGTGCTCAAACTCGGGTCAAGCTCGATGGGACGGGAAGCTTTATCGACAAGGTTAAGGTGATTCACAATGAAAAGGAGAAGCGTCATTGGGCAGAGCTTCAGAATTTCGGGTCGACTCGCGCTGCGATAAACGAAAGACATTACAAGGACAATCAAAGGCTCCTCGAAGGTGGGTTGTGGTGTGAGGTGACGCTCGGCTACAACGCGGTCGAGGAGGATGACTACACTTTTTATGTCGAAGACCTTCGTCCGATTCAAATCTCTCGATTTTCGTATGAAGACTATGTGAAGATGCGGAAGGAGTTCACTCGTGATGAGTGGCGCAACGTCATTTTGCGATCAGTGGGATTGGAGCCTGAGCAGCTGACAGTTCGAGAGCAGCTCCACTTTCTGGCAAGACTTATTCCACTCGTTGAACAGAACTATAATTTCCTGGAACTGGGGCCTAGGGGGACAGGAAAATCCTACGTGTACAGTGAGTTCACTCCATACTCCACCTTACTCAGCGGGGGGCAGACCACGACTGCGACCTTGTTCTACAACAAGGTTCGGAAAGAGGTTGGAATCATTGGCTTTTGGGACACTATCGCCTTTGACGAAGTGGCTGGAATCAAGGTCAAAGACCCTGGAACGATCACCATCCTCAAGGACTACATGGCCAATGGCCATTTCAATGTGGCGGCGGAAGTTATCGCGCCGGCCAGTCTTACATTTGTCGGGAATATTGACGATTCCATTGAGCAATTGGTGAACTCTGAAACGTTTGATCTGTGCCGTCCCTTACCGAAGGAGTTCGATCTGGCGATTATCCATCGATTTCACTGCTATGTTCCCGGGTGGGAAATCCCACCCAATAGCAGCAAGTTGCTCACTGATCACTACGGCCTGATCACTGACTATCTTGCCGAAGCGTTTCATCATCTATTTGGGAAAGTGAATTTGTTCTCGGTGATAAAAGAGCGGGCCAAGTTAAACAGTCAGCATGAAGGCCGCGATGAAACTGGTGTCATCAAGACGGTTGCAGGCCTCATCAAGTTGCTGCACCCGGGAGATGAGCCCACTGACGATGAGTTCGAGGAATACCTGCGGTATGCCATTGAGGTCCGACGACGGGTAAAAGAGCAGCTCAACAAGCGGAAGAGTGATGATGAGTTCGTGAAGATTGATCTCGGGTATTTCAACAAAGCAGGAGAGGAGATCATCGTTGATTGCCCCGAAACGCGGGGAGTAGAGGCGACGCTCAATCCATCCCGAGTGCGCCTTGAAGACGAGTTGGAGCCAGCAAAGAAGCGTTCGTCGGCGGCTTCCCGCGCGTCATCAGGCAATTCGGGTAGCGCATCGAAATCGGCGCGCTTGGTCGGGGTGAAACTCGAAGAGAAGCATCTTACGATTCGACATGGAGAGACGGGTTACAGTTTCCGCGCGATTTTTGGAGACTATTTGGTGGGAGCGAAGAAGCTACACATCGAAGACCCTTATATCAGAAAGGACTATCAACTTAGGAATCTGATTTCATTGTGCGAGCTCGCTGTCGATGAGGGCTCGATTAAGGAGATCGAGCTGGTTACTGCATTGGAGCATGAGAGCCACCGAACAGATATTGAGTCAAAGTTTGAGTCACTGCAGGAGAGCCTCGCAGACGTGGGTATCGAATTCAGCTATGCCTTTGACCAAAGCATCCATGATCGAGAGATCGTAACGGACACAGGTTGGCACATCGGACTTGGTAGGGGACTTGATATTTATCAACCGCTTAGAGGTTGGGTTAATATTGGAACTTCCAACTTAGATTTGCGACCTTGTAAGGAAACGAAAATCCACATTTTCTGTTCAAACAAAGTGGAGACTGCGGCAGGAAAGACTGTAGAAGTTCAGACAGAGAGGAGTATCGAAGATTTAATCAAGGAAGGTGAGGGACCTCACATTGAATTTAAGAGCACGATGCGGACGAATCTTCACACTGATTCCCCAGATAAGAAGCTCGAACTTTCCGTGCTGAAAACGATCGCGGCCTTGCTAAACTCCGAAGGCGGCACGCTTTTGATTGGTGTTGATGATGATGGAAAAGTCTTGGGGATAGAGGCCGACAAATTCAAGAGCGAGGACAAAATGAATCTGCACCTGGTTAGTCTAATTAAAGACAGAATCGGGGCAGAGCACACGATTAATCTGACGATTCGATTCATCGATCATGATGATAAACGAATCTTCCGAATTGATTGTCGCCCGTCGAGTTTTCCGTGCTACGTCCGTGACGTAGACGATGAAATTTTCTTTGTTCGGGCGGGCGCAGCGACAACTCCTCTAAAAGTAAGCCAGTGTCAGGCATACCAAGCCGAGCGATTCAAGTGATGAGTTCAGACCGATGAGGAATATCTTTCTGCTGTATATGCCGATAGGCAATACTGAGGCAATGATCCATTATCAGGACACAATCCTGAAACGGGTGCCTCAAGAAAAGATACGAGCTCACATTCCCTCATCTCTGGACAGAAAAACTTCGGCATATCTTCGGCGATCAACCGATCACGACCTGGGGATCGAGGGCGAGCGATGCCAATCGTGCAAAATTCAGCCGAATGAAAGATGGGGACGAAGTTCTCATTGTCGAAGGATCCAAGATTCGATTCCTCGGAAGGGTAGCAGGAAAGCTCGAAAGTGCCTCACTATCTCAAGAGCTCTGGAAGAACTTGAGGGGGGAGAGGTCCGAGGGTTGGGACTTGGTCTACTTTCTTGCAAATCCGAAACAGATCGATCTCCAGTTCTCCCACTTCTGTGAACTGTTTGGCTATGAGCAGAATTATCAGCTACGTGGGTTTACTTCCGTGGCTCAGGAGCGATTGGAAGAGTTTTATCGCCAGTATGATGACCTCTATTCAGTGCTCTCTGCGATCAGAGACGGGTTTGGTATTCAGAAAACCCAATCGGACTCCAACTCCGAAACCACGGATCCAGATTCAGCGCCGTTTGATGAGGACCAATCGGAACAGCCTGATGAAGTGGCTCCGCCTCCCGAGGGACATCCTTCAGAACATCTCGAAATGCAGTGGAGGTTGCTGCAGATGGGAAGGAATGCTGGTGAGTCAGTGTGGGCTCCTCGTAATGACCAGAGCCGAATTGAGTCGGGGTTTGGGTTTAGTCAATTTGAGACAACTTTTGCAGCCGGGCTCGATACCCAGGTGAAATACGTTGAGAATATTGACGTCGTTTGGAAGCAGCAGTTTAGAATTGATGCCGCATTCGAGGTCGAAAATAGCACCTCGATCTATTCCGGGCTGCTTCGATTTGCGGATCTGACAATGATTGCTCCCAACTCGCACTATCCAATGTTCATCGTGGCTCCGCAAGAGCGCCGGAATCGAGTTCGAGAGCAACTAATACGACCAACTTTTAGGAGCCTAAATCTCAGCGAGAAGGTTCGATATCTATCCTATGATCGATTGAGAGAGATTGATGACTTTTTCGACGGAGGTAAGGGGCTCACGGTGGAGCTTCTTGATGCGAAGGCTGAGAGGCTTGATCGCTAGGCAACATGTTGAATGTCGCGGCACGCCAGCTCGGTCGATTTTTTTGTTAATCACGAGTTGCGCCTGACACACAATTGCATTGAGCCATTTGTTTGAATCGCGTTTAGTTAGACGGCAAATGCGCTGCAAAAGAGGTGGTTGATTGTAATGGTTGAAGTGGCGTAGTTTATCTACTTTTGAGCATGGATTTTTCTCTCGATACCGCAGATCTGATTATTGGTGTCATTACCGGCCTAATTACCATCGGCGTTGGGCTATTTGCCGTAGCACGATGGTGTTTTTGTAAGAATCGTGCTCAAGAAAAGGGAGTTAAGTCTCCGAAGGCTATTTCCATTCGGCTGAATTTGGACAATACCTGTCTTGAGATCCAAGAAGATATCGAGCAGATCGCATCCGATCTAGCATTGGCAACAAAATCGAATCAGTCGAAACCTGTAGAAATAGTTTACCCGGAACTGGATAGCGTTCGAAAGAGCGTCAAGAAGGGCCAAAAGAGAGGTGACGATGTCATCGATTTGGCTGGGTTTATAAAGGAGAAAGAAGCGCGTGCGGTGTTCGTCGCGGATGTGGTTGAGAGCCTTTTCAGTGATGCATCCTTAGATATCTGGGGATCTTACTTGAGTAATACAGAGAAAAGGGGCCGCGCGTTGGCCGGTATATTTCAAGCGTTCTCCAATAAGACTGGCGATGGGACTGAATCAACCAAGCTGGATGTATGGCGGACCGATTCACCTCAGCGAAGCGCCCCTATTTGGATCAGCAGTGAAGAGCTTGAAGAACTGATGAAGTCACGAAATATCTCGTCGAAAGAGCAGTTGGGACTTGGTGCTGATTGGATTTCTGGAGATGAGCTTCCTGCCAAGACGATCGTTTCTCGCGTAATTCCTAGTATTCTAGTCTCGCTTTGTGCTCCTTGGAACAAGGTGGATGGAGATGAGTTTGAGAAGGCACTATCTCTCTATTCGTGGCACGTTGGACTGGGGTGAGGGGGGCAGGCTAGTTAACTGGGAGAATGGAAATGCAGATAACATCATCAAATTGAACAAACAAGTTCAGAACTATGACATCCATATGGAATTTAATGAAAATCGTTCTTCGAGGAATTGGACGATAGCATTGGTCAATATCAATTCTGCCTCTTCTCTTTCGTAAACTAACGATTTGGTTAGCAGAGTTGCTGCTTGGGTGATTACAAAGGTGACTGTTCTTGTCGCTTCCTCGTAGGACCTTCCTACATACGGATTGTTGGCGCCGATTTTCCTAATTCGCTCCTGGATTATTTCGCAATCTTCGAATGCCTCATTGATTGTTTCGACCGCAACGGCGTTGTAGTAGCCGTCACCCACTTTTACTTCCAGTGGCTTGAGCATCTGCCGAATCAAAATAGCGAATCTGAGTGATTCGTTCTCGCCTGTTGTGGCTCTTATTTGATTTTTTAACAAATATTCGTTTAGAGCATCGTCCCACGGCGCTATTTCGGAGGTTTTTGGATCATCCTTTTCGTCGACCCAATTTAGGATGATCGAAGTTGGCCCGTAGCTCATTCCATCAAAATCCCTTTCAATACGACAAGTAATTTTACCAGAGTACCTCTGGATCAAAGGCTTCCATGCTTCAACGAATGAACTGAAGGCTGGTGATTCATCCTCAGTAAAGAATTTGTCTAATTTGCTCATCATGTTTGGGGATTGAAATTCCTCAAAGAGTCGAGGATGAAACTTGCGGAGTTGAAACAAGCAGGTTCGCGAAATCTAATGATTTCATCTTCGCGATTGCTGTCTGCGAAATCTGAAATACCCTTCACAATGATCCAGTTTGGGTCCTCGATTGAATGCGTTGAGGAGATGATTCCAATCCCCTCCATTTCGCCGCCAATAACAGGTGCTCCCGATTTACTCAGGTGAGCTTGAAGATAATCTCGGTACCTGTCACAGTGTATCATTGCCCCACCTGAGAGAATAGAGCCAAAAAATACGGAATAGTTTCGGCCCGTTTTGAAGACTTGGTTTTGTGTTTTAAAAAGGTCTAACAAAAACGATTTAGGGAGGTAGGAAGGAGTTTTGGAAAAATCCTCGCTGACTCCTGAAGGTGTGTCTTTTGAAGATGCATGGGATTGCTGGTTGCAGATGACTTTCTTGTAGTCGTAGGGCCTTAGCTGTTCGGACACCAGAACGTCTCCTCCTTCTTGGAGTGTTCTGTCGACTCCAAATGCCATTCCCATCGAGATTATGGATGTTGCTTGAGTTTCCGAAGAAGCTCTGATTGCACGAGCTGCTGATCCGTTTGGCGAAAAGGGGCCCATTTCGCACTTGTGCGCCATGACTCGGATGGTTCCAATTCTGCCTAAATCATAGTACACTAGGCGCTCTCCCTGGGTCTTCTTGAAATCAATTCCTCGATCATTTGCAGCTTTCTGAAGCTGCTCTTTCTCTGAAGTTGTCGCAAAGAAAAGCAAGATGTCGCAATGAGTCATTAGGAATAGCGGTGAGAAGTCGAGATGTTGGATTTGACTATATTGCTTGGCGAGAAATCATCAAGCCGGTTGCATTGAATGCTAGCTAAAAGAAAAGCCCCGCTATAGCATCGTGACTTTTCTCCTCGCCGGCGCCGTTCAGTTCATACCGACCAGTCCATCGAACAGGCCGTGGAGGCCCTGGGTAGGTTGTACGACGACGTTGAGGGTGGCGCGGTCAAGCTCTCCAGTAAGGCAGCGGCAAATAAGGCTCGTAACCTACCAGCTGACTCCTGGTTAAGCTGGACACAGAAATAATCTGCTGGCGGAATCAAGGCAGTCGGGAACCCTATTGAGATGAAGTGTTCTACTATTGAGAGCTTTGTCGTTGAAGACGGTCATGCCTACGGACCTGCGGTAGCAGCTTTGTCTGATCTGTCTGGACTGAGTCGAGAGGCAGTAGCTCTCCAGATGACTGCTGTGTTGGCGGGACTGGGAGGTGCTGCTACTTCTGTGGTTTCGGCAGCTGGAGAGGTTCACCGGGTGAGGCTCAATACGATTATCCTTGGGGCTGATGATCCCAGGCAGGCTCGACTGAGTGAGCTACTACTAAGCCCAGCTCGCTACCTTCAGAATGACCTGCTTAACCTGAGTCGGCGAGTCCCTCGTGAGGTGCTGAATCAACTCGCACAAACGATCCGGAGTGAGGAGCTGAGACCTGCAACTGAAGCTGAACCCGCCGATGATGAGGCAAGTGATTACCTTGAGCGGAGAGCCGCCCTCCAGCTGGTTGCGGACAGTCAGGCGGTTGCTCCACGGAGCAGTCCATGGCAGAGACAGAAGGACTATGAGCTGTGGCAGCAATCCGGATCACCAGGAGGTTATTGGGATGGTAAGCCTTTCGTGCCCCTATACGGAGGGACTGCGCCTGGCACGCTCATCAGCCCGCAAGGAGCTCAAGCGATGGAGCAACCTCTGATTCTGATGGAGTTGGTGTCTGGCGAGAGCATCCGGAAACATCTGGAGCAGGTACATCTGAGGTCTCCCTTGGTCATCGACGATGGCAGTCTGCTTGAGGTGGCAGGCAGCCGATCCAAGTCAGGGTTGAGAGAGTTGGCTGAATCGATTCTAGCTGATCAGGTGCTGCTCGGAGGGCAGGGGAAGGCATGCTGCTCAGTGAGGTTGGGCAGGGCTGCTTTGATCTCAACCGTATCGAAGGAGAGGTTGGGAGAGTGTCTCAAGCAGGGTAGGATCCAGCGACTGCTGCAGAGCACCCTGATAGCTGAACCTGAGCCTCTTTCTGACCTGCCGGAGTCTGTAGACCTTTCAGGGGCTGAGCCTGGCTATACAGTCTATCGACAGGCTGTTCATTCGGTCTTGAGCTCTCGGCGTCAGGACATCCCGGGTATTGCTGTTACCTTGCCAATAGAGGCAGCCCAGCAGCTGTTTCAAGGGCAGCAGCAACTGAATGCGGAGATTATGGAGGTGAGTGAGCTCTGGAGATGCTACCTCTCCAAGCTGGCTCATCTACCAGCCAGTATTCTATGGGCTCTCCGGATAAGCGATCCATCTTCGGATGCAGGTGAGCAGGTTGCCGCGGCCCTCTACCTGACTCGGTACGCATTGAGCAGGCACCTGTCAGAGCTTCAGGAGCTCATGGTCAATGAACAGGTAGCTGTCGAGCTGGACCGAGCTGAAGAAATGCTCCGGAAGCTCTCCATCATTGCTCCGTGCTCCTTCCGGGATTTGATAAGGAAGTATGCGGTTCAGACAAAGGCAGTGCATGAGCCAGTATTGGAGCACCTGATTGAGACAGGTAAGGTGGTCCGCCTGGAGTCTGGGGAGCTGGATCTCGATGGGTCGGAGCAGAGCTTAGCTGGGTAAGTTCAGTGTCAGTTTTGTCATTGAGGTTTGTGCTGACGCAGGACTGCGTGTCAGTCCTTGAAGGCCTTGTCTGCTGCCGGATCGCTCATGTGTCTGCTGCTCCCTGCATTATCCCTGAGCTTAAGTCGACAACTCATGGCAGCCAGTCGTTCGGAAGGTTGAGCGGGCGCAGTGTTTTGCAGCAGTATCTTGAGAAATACGGTGAATCGGCACAGCAGTCGTGTCGAAGTATTTGGGAGGCGCGACGCCAAAAAACGATTGAGCTTTGGTGTGCGGTATGTGTCGACTGACGGACTGACACGTTGACTTAAGTCGAGAGAGCGAGTGCAGTCGACACACAGTCGAAATCTTGTGCTGGCGGACACAAAGAGCTGAGGAAGCTTTATAGTATGCCCACCACATTCGTAACACCGCCGTTCCTCAACTGTAGCGAAGGATTTGAAGATCAATCTGCCTATACGGGCCTCAAGATCTGGCCGGTGGTTGCTGAGTTTATGGCGGAGTTTGGACTGGATTGGGAGGTGGCGATGGCTAGTTGTCTGGCAGCTGCTTCGCATGCCATGGGTGGTTGTGTCCGTACCAGTACCACCTTCGGTTCGTTTGAGGCTCCCTTCTCGCTTCTACTGGTTACCCCAGAGACTGATCCGATCTGGACTCATGTGCCGGTGCGTCTACTGACCTCGGAGTTTGAAGCTCACTGTCGACATGCCCTTGAGGTGTATCAGACGCAGAAGCGGCTGGAAGGAAAGGGGCTTGATCAGGATGCCGCCGACACTGAGCACAAGACCATGGCGGAGCTAGGTGAGCAGATGTTTGTCAATGGGACCGTGGAGCGGGTGACTTCCTCCAACCTACGGTTTCCATTCCCCAAGTCTCTGATCGACAATCATGTCTTGCTGACGACTCCCGGTCCGGGCGTGAGGAGAGGCTTGAAGTCGCTCAGTAAAGACAAACGATACGAACTGGAGCTGTCCTTAAGCTCCGGACATCGCCTGGTGGCGTCTGATGGGGTGCGCTCCAGTG
Source organism: uncultured Verrucomicrobiales bacterium (assembly GCA_963975655.1). GTDB lineage: Bacteria > Verrucomicrobiota > Verrucomicrobiia > Verrucomicrobiales > DEV007 > Arctic95D-9. The sequence continues at coordinate 60,953 of CAXBHX010000022.1, read as the reverse complement.
GGGTGCCTTCTTTCTATTGGCAGGTCCCAAAGGGAGAGGCAGCTAAGCTGTTTCAGGACAATTTGTGGCTCTGCAGTGCTCCCTTCCTGATGCTTGAAGCTGCTCAGCCGGGAACTCCCTTAGTTAATATTCGGCAGCAGAGTGTGAGCATGTTGCAACGCTTGTGCCAGCATCTCTTGGATCATCGCTATCTGGCCATGGGTAGGGGGAGGAAGTTTTCCACTGATGGGAAGAATGCCCGGAGTTTGGAGGTGTTCCTGGCTGCAGCTCAACGCTGGCAGCAGAGGGTGGGGCCGGAGCGAGTGATTCCGGTCAGAAGGGTGGCTGAGGTAGGGCTCAAGTTCGCCATGGTTTTTGCAGCAATGGAAGGGCACTCCGAGCTGAAGGCCGAGCAAGTCAGGGTTGGATTGGCTCTGGCAAAGCGGCTGACCGCTCGTCATTACCGGACACTGGCGAAGTATGTTGGGGCGGAGCAGCAGGCAAAGGCACCTGATCTGACTGAGTTGCCCGAGCGGCATCGGGAGGTGTATCGACGGATTCAGAAGGCCCCAAAAATGACTCCGTCTCAACTGAGCCGGTCATTCAATCGGATGAGGAAGCAGGAGCGGGACGGGATATTGGATGAGTTGGAGGGAAGGGGGCTGATTGGGCCGGGGCGGGGGACTCTCATCGCAAATTGAAGTGAGAATCGATGTTGCAAGTTTTAGTACGAAAAATGGGGCGGAGTCAGGTCATCTCACTGGTTCAGCCACTTCGATCACGAAGAATGCTGGCGTTAGCCCTGCAGTCGTTCAGGAGTTCATCGGTTTCGACTTCAAAGCGGTAAGCCAGAACTACACTCATATTGAGTTGGATGCGATGAGACGGGCGACAGATAAGATGCCTGATGTGTTTGGGGACGAGTAAATCAGTGAGGAGTCGTCTGCTCTCAGGGAATTTATCATGCGAGATGGGATTGCTTTGATGTCTTTCATGAATGCGTGTGAACATCCTCACACATTCCCCTCGTCAATTATCGTTTAGGATGGTAAAGACAGATTGATTCTTGTCTCGACCATGGAGGTTCTACTTAGTTTTACTGGATTTCACGACCCGTTTTCGGAGAGCTCTATGGATGGAGGGGAGGTCGCGGGTCCGATTCTCACAGTTGCTTCTGAGCGTCAGTTTGATGCCGTGTATTTGTTCGGCACCCCGGCGTTGGCGGAGCGGACGGAGGCGCTCGAGGAGGCTCTCATGACGCAACACGAGGGGCTGGAAGTGACAGTTCTTGATGTGCCTCTCAAGGATCCCACCAACTACCTCGGGATTTTAAGCCAGTTGCGTCGGCACTTTAAGAAGCTGAACAAGAAGCATCCGGAAGCGAATTATTCGATCTCGGTATCGTCAGGCACTCCTCACATGCACGCTTCCTGGTTGCTTCTGGCTGCCAGTGGAGAGATCCCGGCGAAGATCCTGCAATCCACTCCTCCTCAGTTTGTTCCTGAGGGGAAGAGTCGTGTGAGAGAAATCGACTTTACTCAAGAGGAGTTTCCTCAGATTACCAAGTCCCTCGGCGGTGAAACATATTCCGAGACGGATGAGGAGCAGGCCATCCTAAGTTTGTGCCTCCAAACCGGTATCATCGGTGAGGATCCGGCGTTTCTAAAAGCGCTGCGACAGGCCTATATCTATGCGCAGTACGACGATGCTAATGTGTTGCTCTTGGGGGAAACCGGCTGTGGAAAAGAGTTCTTTGCCAAGTTCGTCCACCAGGCCTGTTCGCGTTCTGCCAGGGCGCTGGTGACAGTCAACTGCGGCAGCATTCCGGAGAAGCTGGTGGAGAGTCAGTTGTTCGGACATAAGAAAGGAGCCTTCACCGGAGCCACAGCCAGTGCAGAAGGAAAGTTCAAAGCGGCGGATGGCGGAGTGATCTTCCTGGATGAGCTGGGAGAACTCCCCATGAGTGCACAGGCGAAATTGCTGCGCGTGCTGGAGGCTGGGGAGATCGACCCGGTTGGCGCGTCCAGGCCGGAGAAGGTCAATGTGAAGGTCATTGCCGCTACCAACCGAGATCTTCATGCCATGGTGGCGGCTGGAGAGTTTCGGGAGGACTTGTATCAGAGATTCGGATCGATCGTTCGCATTCCTTCGTTGCGAGAGCGGAGGATGGATATCAAGTCCCTTGCGGTCCATTTGTTGGATCTCTGGAACCGGAAATACAACAAGCAAGTTCGATTGAAGCCCGATGCTATCAGGACGCTAATGGACTACCCGTGGCCCGGAAACATTCGGGAGCTGGGAAACGTGATTCGTGAATCAGCCATGCTGTGTGGCAGCCAGTCGATCGGACCTGACGCTATCGAGTTCGATGACCGGGGAGGAGCGGAGCGGTTCAACTTAATGCCGGAGCCCGAAGAAGGATTCGAGATGACCGTGTATCTCGATGAGTTGAAGGGCAAGCTGATCGACCGAGCATTGGAAAAGACGGGTAATGTGCAGGCAAAGGCGGCTAAGCTGCTCGGGGTGACTCCTCAAGCAGTGAGCCAGCGATTAAAACTGCGGGAAGGTAAACGCTGATTGAAGCAATAGTAAACGATCGTTGATGTTTGGATGGTTTGGAATGCAGTATAAATTGTTACAAGTGATTGATAATAAGAGGGTAATGGGTTGTTTGATAGGATTGGCATGCCATGTGCGATTACTGCATGCCAATCATGAGTCATGCGACCCACAGATCCAATGCCCCAACGCTTTCGTCCGAAAGTGAAGGGCTCCCGTGTCTCATGATTTCGCAGAACTTCGAGTTTCTCAGGCCAAACCACAAAGAGCTCGCCGACCTCGGCGGGTTTGCTGAAAGGTATGCCGCTTCTGACCACTCCAGCTGCCTGGTCAAGCTGCGCACTTTCGCTGAGGCCATGGTAAAGGCCGTGTTTGCCCATCAAAAGCTCGAAGCTGCTTACCAGAGCAATCTCAACGATTTACTGAACGACTCCAGCTTCAAGTCCATCACCCCGGCAGTGGTTCAGGAAAAGCTGCACCTCCTGCGGATCAAGGGGAACCATGCGGCTCACGGCTCCTTACATCCGACCAGCGATGAGCAGATTTTGGAGCTGGTGAGAGAATCACACAATCTGGCCCGTTGGTTCGCGATTGCGGTGGATGGTGGGAAGCTGGAAGCAATTCCTAAGTTCTCGAAGCCCACTTCGACGTCAGAAGAATCGAAGGCCAACCTCAAGCGGGAGAAGAAGGCGGTTCTTCAGAAGCTGGCGGAGCAGGAGGCTCTCATGGCGAAGCTACTGGCGGACCTTGAGAAAGCTCGTGCGCAGGCTGAGGCGACAGAGAAGTCTGAGGAAGAGAAAAAGACCGTTCTCAAGCAGGCCCAGCAGGTGGCCAATGCGCTGGATTTCAGCGAAGAGGAAACGCGTCTTAAACTGATCGATGCGCAGTTGGGTGCCGTTGGCTGGGACGTCGGTCTACGAGGCCAGGATACTGACCAAGTGGTTCAGGAGATGAAGGTTCTGCATCAACCTACCGATAGCGGTGAGGGATGGGCTGACTACGTCCTCATGGGGGAGAACGGAAAGCCTCTCGCCGTTATTGAATGCAAGAAGACCGCTGTCGATGCCGACAAGGGCAAGATGCAGGCTAAGTATTACGCCGATGGTATTGAGAAAGAGTATGGTGTCCGCCCCATCATTTTCTATACGAACGGCTACGAGATATTCATCTGGAATGACGCCAAGCGGGAACCCCCTCGTAAGCTCTTCGGGTTTTATTCACGAGGCAGCCTCGAATACGAGCACTTCCAAGTAGGAGAACGTGAAGCGAGTCTTGGTGCTCTTCTGCCGAAGGAGAGCATTGTTGACCGACTCTACCAGATCGAAGCGATTAAGCGGGTCTCTGAGCGATTCGATGAGCGCGGACGGAATGCGCTTCTTATCCAGGCAACCGGAACCGGGAAAACCCGTGTCGCGATTGCGCTGTGTGATCTGATGATCCAGGCCAAGTGGGCCAAGCGTGTTCTATTTCTTTGTGACCGGAGGGAACTGAGAAAGCAAGCCGGGAGCGCCTTCGACGAGCACCTTCCTGACGAACCGAGAGTGTATGTCTCGAGCCGAACTTCGGAGGACCGCAACAAGCGCATCTATCTCGCCACCTACCCGGCGATGATGAAATGCTTTCAGAATTTTGATGTGGGATTCTTTGATCTCATCATCGCGGATGAATCGCATCGCAGCATTTACAATCGCTACCGGGATCTGTTTCGATACTTCGATGCCTATCAAGTGGGGCTCACCGCGACACCTCTCAAGTTTGTGTTCCGCAACACCTACAAGCTCTTCGAGTGCGAGAACGAAGACCCTACCGTCAACTACACTTACGAGGAGGCAATTAGTCACACGCCTCGATATCTTTGTCCCTTCAAAGTGGTGAAGCACACCACCAAGTTTCTCCGCAAGGGGATCAAATTCAAGGACCTCACCAAAGAGCAGCAGGAGGAGCTTGAGGATCAGGTGGATGATCCCGAATCCATCGACTTTAGCCGGGAGGATCTGGGCCGGAAGGTTTACAATAAGGGCACCGATTTGAAGATTCTCCAAAACCTGATGGAGAACGGGATCCGTGATGCCAGTGGCACCCGGTTGGGCAAGACCATCATCTTTGCTCGTAATCACAAGCACGCGAAGATCTTGGTGGAGTTGTTCGACAAAGAGTTTCCTCAGTATGGCGGAGACTTCTGTTCCCGGATCGACAACTACGAACCGAGGGCAGAGCAACTGATTGATGACTTCAAGACAAGCGACGGCAGCAAGAACCTTACGATTGCGGTCTCCGTGGACATGCTTGATACAGGGATTGATGTGCCCTCGCTCGTGAACTTGGTGTTTGCGAAGCCGGTCCGCTCCTTTGCAAAATTCTGGCAAATGATCGGCCGTGGGACGCGCCTGTGCCCGAATCTTTTTGGCCCTGGTCAGCACAAGACCGTATTCCAAATCTTTGACCATTGGGGCAATTTTGAATACTTCGATGAACTCAAGAAGGAGGAAGAACCTTCAAAGTCAAAGAGCCTGACCGAGCAGCTGTTTGAGGCGCGTATCAAGTTGGGTGAGACGGCGATCGAACGCCAGAGTGTGGAGTCTCTCCAGCTGGCTGCGCGGCTCTTGATTTCTGATGTGGCTTCCTTACCGGAGGACTGTCTCTGTGTGCGTGAGAAATGGCGGGAGATTCGCTCTGTGCAGAAAGATGGTGTGATTGATTCCTTCGATCCTGCGGTTGTGGCCATTTTGCGACGGGAGATTCTCCCCCTGATGCAGTGGCGAGATGGCCGGGGGAAAGAAGCTGGCTTCCGATTTGATCTATCGATTGCGAAGCTGCAGGAAGCAAAGCTGACCGGAGCATCAAACTCTGAGGATTTGAGGGATCAAATCATCGACGAGGTGTCAGAGTTACCGATCAACATCAAGCAAGTGGCGGAAAGGATTGATACCATCAATCAAGCAAAACAGAAGTCGTTCTACGACGGTGCTTCGATAGATGATCTGGAAGACTTGCGCCAGGAGCTGCGCGGCATCATGCGCCACCGAAAGAAGAAGACGGTATACACGATGGAACCGCTTGTTCTGACTGTGAGTGAGGATGATGCTGACGTTCAATACCAGACTCACAAAGTCAAACTGGAGGGGCTCGATCTCGCTGCCTATCGCAATCGTGTTGAATCAGTTCTACGTTCCCTTCTGGAAGAGAGTGAAGCTCTCAAAAGTATTAGGGCAGGGCTGCCGGTGCCGCCCCAGGCCATCGAGACTTTGGTGGATGATGTGTTGCTCCAGGATCCTGACCTTCACCTCGAAGAATTGCTGGTTCACTATCCCAATAAGTCAGAGAGCCTGGAGCTGGCGATTCGCCAGGTCATTGGACTCGACGGCGAGCGAGTCGAGGCGCACTTCAAATCTTTTGTTCAGCAATATCCTAGCCTGAATGCGAATCAGATTCGCTTTCTTGATATGCTGAAATCCTACCTCTCCAGCTACGGCAACATCGAATTGGAGAAACTTTGGGAAGCCCCCTTTACCAATATCGATAGCGCTGGAGTCGACGGAGTATTCACAGACGGGGAGCAGGTCGATGCCCTCCTCGACATTCTCAAAGACTTCAACGATCCCACCGCCTAACCCTATCTTGACCTCTTCCTTCTTTCTTCATGATCACCAATCAACTCAAATCTAAAATCGATGCCCTTTGGCTGGAGTTTCACTCTGGCGGTATCACCAATCCGATTACTGTCATCGAGCAGATTTCCTATCTGATGTTCGCGCGTCTCCTCGACATTGCTGAAGATCGCGAAGAGAAGCGGGCTGACCGACTAGGTAAGCCGTTTGATGGAGTTTTTCCGGGTGATCAGCAGAGTATTCGATGGAAGAGCTTCAGCCAGCTAGGTGGGGAAGAAATGCTCGTGGTGGTTCGAGACGAGCTTTTCCCCTTTATGCGGTCCAGCCTGGCGAATCGTTCTGCTCTTGGGAAATTTCTAAAGGATGCGAACTGCCTCATCCCCAGCGGCAACCTGCTTTCCCGGGCCGTTAGTGCGATAGAAGAGCTGCCGCTTACCAAGGGTGACACCAAGGGAGACCTCTACGAATACTTGCTTGGGAAGCTCTCCACTGCGGGTATTGCCGGGCAGTTTCGCACGCCCCGCCACATCATTCGGGCGATGGTTGAACTCCTTGATCCGGCCCCGGCCGATACCATCTGCGACCCGGCCTGTGGCACGGCTGGTTTCCTGATTGGGACGATGGACTTCCTGCGGGAGAAGTATTCATCCCCCAACCTCGTTGAGGAAGATGAGGATGGGAATAAGCATTACCCAGGGGATCTGTTGGAGCCCTACCGGGAGCACATCCAGGGAGACATGATGCATGGCTTTGATTTTGATAGCACCATGCTTCGCATCGCGGCGATGAACCTGCTGCTCCATGGCATCGAGCATCCGGCGATTGCCTATCAGGATACTCTGGGTTCAAACTTCTCGGAAAAGTTTCCGCAGGATGCCGAGAATCGTTTTGATGTCATCCTCGCGAATCCTCCTTTCAAGGGCATGATCGATCTTGAAAACGTCGATCCGTCGCTTAAAGGCAAGGTGAAGACCAAGAAGAGTGAACTCCTCTTCCTGGTCTTGATTCTTCGGATGCTCAATCAAGGCGGGCGCGCAGCGGTTGTCGTTCCAGACGGGGTGCTGTTTGGTTCTTCAAAGGCCCATGTCGATGTGCGCAAGGCAATCGTGGATGACAACCAGTTGGAGGCGGTGGTGTCGTTACCAGCGGGAGTTTTTAAGCCCTATGCCGGGGTTTCCACGGCGGTTCTTGTATTCACCAAGGGAGGGCGGACAGACGATGTCTGGTTCTACGATGTTCAGGCGGATGGTTTCTCGCTCGACGACAAACGTACTCCGCAGCCGGATAAAAACGATTTGCCAGACCTCGTATCCAGGTGGACTGAGCGCGACCCGGAGACGGAGAGCGATCGGGCCGAGAAGCACTTTTTTGTCCCAGTGGATGACATTCGGTCGAATAAGTATGACCTCTCCCTGAATCGCTACAAGGAGACGAAATACGAGGAGGTTGAATACGATCTGCCGAAGACGATTTTGGGAAATATGCGGGAATTGGAGCAGGAGATTCTAGCGGACATAGATGAACTGGAGGGGATGCTGAAATGATGTTCGCTACTAATCTTGGAGATGTGTCGCGGTTCATTCGTGGCATCACTTTCAAACCTGACGATATTTGTGAGAACTTCGCAAAGGATTCCGTCGTCTGCATGAGGACAAAGAATGTACAGGCTGAACTCGATTTGGATGACCTCATTTCGGTGCCTGAAGCCTTCGCGAGACGTGACGAGCAGATGCTTGATCAAGGGGACTTACTGATCTCCAGCGCCAACAGTTGGAACTTGGTCGGGAAAGCCTCTTGGGTTCCAGACCTTGATTTCCCGGCGACGGCGGGTGGATTCATTTCAATTCTTCGTTGCGATCGAAGTAAGGTGGATCCTCGCTTTTTTTATCATTGGGTCACGGCTGGGAAGACTCAGCACGAATTACGGCATTGTGGTCGTCAGACCACAAATATCTCGAATTTGGATTTCGGCCGGGCTGAAGAACTTGAGTTCCCGGTGCCAGTAAAAAACGGCAAGCCCGACCTGGACGAGCAGAAGCGGATCGCGGGGATCCTAGACAAGGCGGATGCGATCCGCCGCAAGCGCCAGCAAGCCCGTCGCCTCACCGACGACTTCCTCCGCTCCGTCTTCCTGGACCTATTCGGCGACCCCGTTACGAATCCGAAGGGGTGGGACGTTCACGATCTGAACTCTGTGATCGGAAAGTCTTTCAGAAACGGTCTCTCTCCGTCTAGTAAAGGAACGGTAGCAGGAAAGGTTTTGACCCTAACTGCCATTACAACCGGAGCCTTTTCTCCGGAACACGCAAGAGAGGCATTTTTTGATCGCAAACCTTCAGTCAATCAACTTGTTACCGTCGACACTTTTCTGATTTGTCGTGGGAATGGGAATAAAAATATGGTTGGGATTGGTGTGTTTCCAGGGGCTGATATGGCACAGGTAGCCTTTCCCGATACCATGATTGCCTGCACTATAGACAGGTCTATTATTGAAGCTGACTACCTTCAAGCTCTCTGGTCAACAACTCACGTTCGGAAGCAGATCGAAGCCGGTGCACGGACGACGAACGGCACTTACAAAGTTAACCAAACCGTTCTTGGAGGCATTAGTTTCCCTCTCCCTCCGCTGTCACTTCAAACAAAATTTTCGAGAATTGCGAAATCAATCAGATCAAGATCGCTAAAGGCGGACCTAGCGAAGGGGAGCAGCGACGAACTCTTTGCTTCTCTTCAACAACGCGCTTTCATCGGCGAACTATAGAATCGGGGGGGTAACCCTGTTTGTTGCGAGGCATAACCCTGTTGACTCAAGCCAACGAGACCCATGAACGAAGAGAACAAAAGCTGCTTTCTTTGCGGTTCTGAAGGGGATATCACGAGGGAGCATATTCCGCCCAAATGCTTGTTCCCCAAACCTCGGCCGAACAATCTGCTGACTGTCCCATGTTGTTTTAACTGCAACAACACGGCCTCTCAGGATGATGAATATTTGCGCCTCGCTGCCAGCATTTTGTTCAACAGGAACGAGAAGGGAAGTGAATCGTTCAAGCGAGTCGTCGAGAGCACGCTTCCCGGTGGTCGCATCAAGAGCCGAGTGGATGAACTTCGAGAATCCATGGAGCCGATTAGGTTGCCGTCCTCAGCCGGGGATATTGCTGCGACAAAGGCGTTTGTGGATGCCGATGCAATCAACCGATCACTGGTGCGCGTGACAAAAGGGATCATTTCGATATCACACCCTGAGGTGGACCTCCAATCGCTCGATTTTGAAATCACGCAAATCGATCAGTTTAAACTAGATTCGATCGTCACTTCTGGAGTAGCTGAGCACTTCGCTCACTGGTCGGTGGGTGATGGGGTTTATCGGAATTGGCGAGCCTTTGACGAGGCCAACACCTCCCATGGCATCATAGTTCACATGTTCTATGATGCCGCCATCTGGATGGTGAAGTTCGAGCCGGGCACGGGGCGGACGACACTCTACGGATTTGATGACTGTAGCCAAGAAAATCCGGGTGCGATTGAGTCTTCCTAACAGGCACGTATTGCTTTACTTATTTACTATCGTTATGCCAATCACCAACATAACCATCGAAAACTTCAAAGGTATCGGCGACCGCGTCGACATCCCGATCCGACCAATCACTTTGTTGTTTGGGGCGAACAGCGCCGGGAAGAGCACGATTCTGCAATCCTTGCTCTATCTGAGGGAACTGCTGGAACGCCAGAACACAGACGCGGACAAGCTCATCGCCTGTGGCTCTTCGATTGATTTAGGCGGTTTCTCGCAGTTCGTGCATGGGCATGATTTGAAAGCCACAGTTCGGATCGGGGTGGAGATCTCGGTCGATGCCGATGGCCTGCCGACCTACGATCAGTCTTTCTCGAACCCCTACGAGGAGCAGACGGTATTGAGCCAGGGCGCTTTAGGTAATGTTGAAACGGTAGGCGTCGAGGTCTCAGTCGAATGGGATAAGGACAGCGATCGGCCCTGGATAACGGGCTATTCGGTAAAAATTAATGGAACCAAGATTGGTGAGATATCTGCGTTTCCAGGATCGAGTAGCAAAATTAGTTTCTTCGATTCGTCCCATTCGGTCTTCACCGGGTTTGATGAGCAGGGTGAGCTTCTCTATCAGGACTCGGGCTTGATCGAGCCGGTAATATGCGAGCTGGATCGGACGGGTAAAGATCATAAAGAGAATCGGGACATTCCTTTTGGCGAAGGCCAGACGGTGATTCCGGAGTGGGGAAAAGCATTTCCCATGAAATCTTACGACGATTGGGCGTGCAGTGAGGAGAGCGTGGCGATTGCTCGCCATATGCTGGGGCAAATCTTTATTGGATCGGGTGAGCTGGTCCTCAATGAGCTTCAGCGAATTCGGCATATCGGTTCGTTTCGTGACATCCCGGAGCGGTCATTCAATGTCAGGCGTTCGCCAGCAGATGATCGCTGGGCCAATGGGGCCGCCGCATGGGACTTACTCTACAACAGCGATCTGAAGTGGTTTGATGCAGATCAGTTCGCTTCGCTGGGGATGGGATATGAGATCGATAGGCAGACCTATTTCGAGCTTCCTTCCGAAAGTGCGCTAGCAGCTTTCTTGATACGGGCCCAGGTAGAAGATGAGATTTATCTCAGTGAGTTGGAGAGCCTGCCGATCAGGCGCGAGGTCGAAGGGTTGGTGGAGCGGACCCGGCTGCGATTGATTGATTCATGCTCGAAGGTAGAGGTCGCCCCCTGTGACGTCGGGGTAGGGGTTTCCCAGGTATTGCCCGTGGTCGTCGGTGCCATGGCACCGGGATACAGTGTGCTCTCGGTGGAACAACCTGAACTTCACATTCATCCGGCAGTGCAGTGTGCTCTAGCGGATGTGTTGGCTCACCAGGTCATCCGGTCAGAGAATCGCTGCCTCTTGCTTGAGACTCACTCTGAGCATTTGATGCTGCGGTGGCTCAGGCGTATTCGAGAACAGTCGGAGGATGAATTGCCGCCGGAAGCGCCTCCAGTATCCCCGGATCATCTATCGGTCCTATACGTGCAGTCAGTGGATGGAAGGCAGAAGATCACCCCGCTGCCTGTGACCGATGACGGAGAGTTTGCGGTAAAATGGCCGAAAGGGTTCTTCGAGGAGCGTGCTGACGAATTATTCTAATGATCCACGAATTTGCAGTCGACCCGGAGGCTCTCGCAGGCTGGCAGAACTTCCGTTATCTTATCGAGAAATTTGGCATCCCGAACGGGAGGTTGATTGCCAGATTTCCTAGTAAATGGGAGAAGCTGGTTATCCAAGGCTGCAAGGACTGCCCCGACATGGAGAAGAAACGCATCGTGGAGAGGCTGAAACACATCGGGCCGAAGCTATATAGCGCGGGAAGGAACTACGACAAAGATCAGGAATGGCTTCCCAATGCCGTCGACTCACATCGAGATTCGCCTTTTCGAGCTATCATAACCACCACTGCCAACGGCGGAGGTGGTGGACTGCTTGATGGCGAAGCACTCAGTGAAGAAGATGAAACATGGTCGGTGCCTCGGGGGAGCGCGGTTCCTCGAACAGCGGCAGATCTAGCCGCGGCCGCCGATAAACTCCTTCGATGTTCTGGAGAAATCGTTCTGGTGGACCCTTACTTTGGGGGGGCTGCGAGATTTGGTAAGCCGCTCACAGCTATGATCAGGAGTGTCTGCGATGGTCGAGTGCCTCGGCGTTTTGAATACCATTTGAGCGCAAGATCAATCGCCGCCGAGATGTTTGAATCCGGACTTGAGCGTCAGCGGCCTCACCTTCGGATTCCCGAGAATGTCAGTTTGATCTTCGTTCGCTGGGACCAGATTGACGACAGCGACACGCTACACCCACGATATGTCCTCACCGAAAAAGGAGGTCTGCGCTTCGATCACGGCCTCGATGAAGGAAATCCTGGTGAGACCACTGATGTTGAGTGCCTTGATCAGAATCTCCACGCCCACCGCTGGGATCAATTCCAGATCGATTCCGGGCAGTTCGATCTCGTTGACGCCTGGATTGTCACGGCCGACAAAGTGTCCAAGGCGGATTGGGACGGAGAAGAATTTGTTGTAGTGTCGGTCTGATCAACGGTTCTTGTCGGCGTTATAAACGATTGTTGATATTTGCAGTGATTTGGTAGGGTTGTGAGGTTTTGTAAGATGTTTAAAATGAGTGGTTAGTGTTGGTTTGGGCCATTTGGCACGCGTATTGCGATAGTTGGTATGCATGCTGAAAATACTCAACACTGCCCATATTCGACCGACTGTTTTTGTTGGTTCGTCTTCTGAAGCGCTTCCTGTTGCGCGACAACTGAAAGAGGTGCTGGAGCCTGACCTCGAAGTGCTTCTTTGGGATGATGGCCTTTTTGAACTCGGAGAGGATACGCTTTCTTCTCTTCTCAAATTTGTCTCTGTATTCGACTTTGGCCTATTTGTCCTGAGCCCGGATGACCTGGTAAAAAGCAGGAGGTTCAAATCTCCTGCCCCGCGTGACAACGTGGTATTTGAAATGGGTCTCTTCATGGGTGCGCTTGGAAGGCGACGTGCCTTCCCGGTGGTGGCTTCTCCAGCTGGGAGCCGAGTGAAGGTGCCTAGTGACCTACTGGGGAATACAGGGGTTCGACTCACTTTGCCGAAGGACGATGCCGATCTGATACAAGCACTCAAGGAGGGGACGGCTCAACTGAAGCAGACGATTCTGCAGCGCTCCCAAGAATCCTATTTGCAGTTGCTGCCCTCCACTGGTCTCGCAGTGGGCTACTTCAAGAACTTCCTGGTTCCGGTTTGCAATGCATTGATCGAAAAGGATTCGATCGAAGTCAGTGGGGATGAAGTCGATATCCAAGGTGACAATTTTGACTTTCACATCGTGCTCCCTGGAAGCCTTTCCGGGGCCTGTCATCATGGGGCGCGTCGTTTCGTGAAAGATCAGGGACTCCAGGACCTCAGTCTGTCTCCGAATGGCGGAGGGCGATCTTATCCGTTTTTCGTCGAAGCAGAGATTGGGGAGGGGAATCTCCAGCTGTTTGATTACCCCACCACGCTGGGCGCGTCCTACCAGGCCATCGAGGTCGCCTTGGCGGCAGGCTTTCTGGGGCAGACGGAATCTCAAAAGGTTCTCGAGGCTAAGGAGATCGCGAATTTTCACCGAACGCTGGAGATCCTGCTGCAAGGCCCGGATGCCACCGGATTTGCTCATCGAATCAAGTTTGTCCAAGAACCCAAGTAAGCACTATGAACTACACAGAAGCACTGAAACGAATGAAGGGTCGGCGCGATCCTGAAGCAGTCATCACTCTGGAGTCCTACGGGAAACTCAAGGAGGAAGACCCGGTAAAGTATCTTGTCGGAGCGATGGCGGAAATTCCGGCACGCTACACGGAAATTACCTATAAGGAGGCCGGGAAGGTTCAGAATCAGATCCTCAAAGGGCTGGGGAGGATTGGGCTGAGCGCCGAGTTCCGCTATCAAGGGTCAGTCACGAAGAACACCCATATTATCGCCTACAGCGACATCGATGTGCTGTCGCTTGAGGAGAGGTTCCATACGGTGGAGCGCCCTCAGGTCCCTGCAATTCCTTACAAGGGCAATCCTGTTGCTGATCTCTGTCAGATGCGAGAGTTGATCGGTGGGACGCTCAGTGGGGCCTTCCCGAAAGCGACGGTGGACTCATCTAAGGCGAAATGTATCAACATCTCGGGAGGATCGCTGAGCCGATCAGTAGATGTTGTGCCATCGAATTGGTACAACACCAACCAGTGGGTTGAAACCGGCAATGAAGTGTATCGGGGGGTGTACATTCTGGACTATCACAAGAAAGAGAGAGAGCCCGACACGCCCTTCATTCATACGGCGCTGTTTGTCCAGCGAGATCAAAACTCTGCGGGCAACCTCAGGCGCTTGGTGCGTCTATGTAAGTCGCTGAGATACGACTCCGGGCGAGGGGACATGCCTTCCAGCTATGATATCGAGGCTCTCATCTATGCGATGGGTGATCAGTTGCTCTGTTGGGGGCAGGGCGAAGAGATCCAGTTGGCCCGCTCGTGTAGTATCTGGTTGATGCGCATTGCTGAAGATGATCGTCTTAGAGCATCGCTCATAGTTCCTGACGGAAAGCGAAGGATCTTTGATCCCGGGAAGACAACTTTAGTCCAGCTCAATGGGCTGAGGCAGGAGCTGGATGGATTGCTGGCAGAGATCTCAGGCGGGCTGCAGCGCCAGTCCCGCACCCTAACGGAAGCAAGAATCAATCACATGGTGGCCGCGTACTAAATACCTATACCCCCTAGATAAGGGGGGGCCTATCGTAGACACAATCATGTAACGATTTGTTCTTGGCCGTTTCGTAGAATGCTCAACAATGCTACAGACAATGATCCCTAACGAAGCGAACCAAAAGATTCTTGAGGTCATTGCTGCTGCGGATGGGCCGATCACCTTGGGTCTGCTTCCATTGTCGGAGGAAGAGGAGGAGGAGTGCATCTCTCAGGTGACTGATTGTTGTCATGGTAGTATTACCATTCTTATCCGTTTGTTGCGTGACCTGACTCCGGCCGCGGCTGCTTATGCGATTGCAGCTGGCGCCTCTCAGGCAGTTGCGGAGGGAGGCCGATTTTGGCAGCCGGTTTCAGACCGGTTGGGGATACCGTTGGGTGACACGAAGGATCGGGAATTGCTTTCCTTCCAATATCAGAGAGCCTGCCGGTCACTCGGTATTGTGGATCCGGATGTCTCCGGGATGACCTGGGTACACATTGCCCCGATGATGGCACAGGCGTCAATTCTCCGGAGCTGGGTAGGAGCATTGGCCAGGGGCCTTCAGTCAACGATTCGACATCGTCCGCTTCCGGATCTGGAGGATTACCGGGCACTTGAGGGCTTTGCAACGGATCTGGCGGCACGAATTCATGGGCACCAGAATCTGCGAAGCATCTTGAATACTGAAGTTGGCCCTATTGTGGCCCATCGGTTGATCGCGAGTTGCATCTACGATCAGTTTGGGATTTTGCCTGCGCATTTGGTAGGGCCAATTCAAGAAGCCTTAAAAGATTCGGGGCGGCAGGTGTCGCTGAAGTCACCGTATGTTTCGTTTTCTACGGTGCATGGTTGTTTTGAGTTGGTGTTGCCCAAACAGCCGGTGTCTTTGGTGTCGCATCGAACTCATTGGGTGGTTAAGGGTGTTCAGTATTCAACGATCAGTGAGCAACGAATTTCTGAGTTTGAATTGGGGGATGGTAAGGTCTCGGTAGACTTGCTTGACCTGGGGAGGGATTACCCGGATCAAGAATTTGAAATTGCGCTTGGCTTGGGGGCTCCGTTTCGGGTGTTTGATCAGGGAACTCTGCGTGAACGCCATGTGACCATTGGGGGAGAGAGCGAGCTGACCCCGTCGGATTACCTAGTGGTGATGCAAAGCGACTGCCGCTCTAACGATGAGGAAGGGGAAGAGGTAAGGGGGCGTTACCGAGTCTTGCAGCAGGTTTCAATGAGGCCTGGGTGGGAACCGCTGGAGATTGTGCACGGGGATGAGAAGTCAGTGCTCCTGCCGGCGCTGAAGGCTGGAATCTATCAGTCAGCCGAAGAGGGGATTTCGACTCTTCTGGAAGACGGGACTCGGTTGCACTATGGGGAGGTCTTCGGGTTTCTCGCCTACATTCCGAAGTCTCAGCATTCGGGAAGTTTTGCGGTCAAGATTTCGAGCCGGGAACAGATTCTGGTTGAGGAGGAGGTGAATCTCCAGCAGGAGGAAGAGGGAGTGTATGACTACAGTGAAGATCTGGAACGGCTCTTGGCCAAAGCAGTTGATTCACTGACAGCGGGGGTGCATCCCATCCGGATCGAGATGCAGGCGAGGGCCGCTTCTGTGAGCAGAGATCTTTGGTATTGGAAGGGGCTGGATCGAATCAGCCAACATATGGGATTCCTTTGTTCAGAATCTCCTGCGAACATTGATTACCGAGGGAGCAAAGGGCTAAAGCCGAGCAAGAGCGGCTGTGAGTTGCCCACGAACTTTCACGCGCCCAGGATTGTGATCGCCTTGAAGGAAGGAGATCGCCTGAAGATTTCCCGCCCGGGTGTCCGGGCGATTTCTACGGATCATTCCGATGGCTGGAAGAGTGATCTCTCTGGTAGCGAGACCCTATCCGTTTCTGAAGGAGACCGGCGTGTCATCACATTTCAGTCAGGGGGATTTGAAAAATGGTCACTTCGTTGCAATGGAACTGAGTTTGCTTCGCTGGATGAAAGACGAACAGAAGCGCATCTTGGGTTGCTGTTCTTTCTCACTGGGTTTGGCCAGACGGGAGTGATTGAAGCCTGCAACAGCAGTGGAGACTGTTTTCGCCTTTTCCGTTTTGCTTCTGACTTGGTTGCGAAAAGGCTCAAGCAGGAAATCGATCATGGTCGAGGGTTGCACTACTGGGTGACAAGTATTCCTGCGGAGAAGCTGGAGCGGCTTGGAGTTTCCGTTTCAGATTACAGTGAATCCCCTGATCCTGAGGTCACTGGACCGGTTGAGGTTTTTCAGAGCCAGGAAGAAGGAGACGAATGGGAGGTTGAGCTAGGTGATGGGCTGAGGCTTGGCCTGGTGCATAAACCCGCTGAGGACCACGTTCCATGCAGGGTTAAAACTTCTTTGGAAATCGATCCCGATGGTGTGGGGCCAAAACTTTTGCTTATTGAATGGTTCCAAGCGGCGGATGACTCAGTTTCGTGGGAGCCGCTGCGTTGTGAGGACGGCGCTAATACATCTCAGTTGGCGGTATTGTATCAAGGCCCCCCCCAAGATGTGGCCGAACCGCCTGGGTGGTGGACTCATTTGTGGAGAGTGAATAAATCTAGTCTTGAGGAAGCTGATTTGGAATTATATGGAGAAGCTGATCCGGCTGAGATTGCTGAAGGACTCTGCTCCGTCAGCCGACTAACTTCAGTAAAGTTGCCATCCGAGGTCTATGCCTATTCGGGAAGATACCTGTCCAGTATGGGACACAAGTTGGCAGAAAGGAGGCGTGCGGCCGGCTCTCTGGATACCGATACGTGGTGGAAAGCTGGTGCCGTTGAGCTTCAAAGGCATTCCACTGAGAAGCTGGCGCCTGTCGTGCGTCAATTTCTTTTGAGCAGCAATGTGTCGATGCTGGCTAATGTTTGGACTGGGGAAGCTGATGACAGTGAGGGGACTCAAGGTGCGATCGTCGATAGCTTGAATTTGATCTCTCAGGTCTGTGAGAGCGGCGGGCGGGTGAATTACACTCAGGCGGTCTTTCATGACTCGAAACATCCTCCCGAGTTGTTCACGAGCTTTCAGAACTTTAATCAGGTGCTTTCCGGGCAGCAAACCCACTTTGACGGCTTTGATTTTGCGAACTTCTTCAAGCCGCTGTTGGATCGTGTGGTTGACCATTCAGAATCCGGAGTGGCACTTGATTCGTTTTCGCTATTGTCGGCGAGACATTTGCTGCACGCGATCACCTGTTTGAACCGTAGGTCAAGGGTCCTTTCCCAAGCTGTTGATCAAGAAGCTGGGCATGGACTGAGTGTCGCCCTCAAGAAACTTTCAGAGGTGCACAACCAGTTGGAGGGAATCGCCTATTTTTTGAACCGGCAGGTTAATTACACCCCTGCGCCACGCACCGTGAATCTCGATCGGATGGAGCACTTCGATACTCAATATTTTCCAGATCTTCCGGCATTGAGTTGTAACCAGGCTAAGCAAATAGCGGATCTCACATGGACGATTTGCCTTCTCGTTCGATTGACTGCTCACGGAGTCATCAGTGGCGAGACGTTCGAGGATCGTTTTCGATTATTCACCGGACGAAGCCTGCATGCCAACCCTCTGAACCTCGTGCTCTCTTTTGCCCCGGAACTTTTCGCTTACTACACTGCACTCTTTGATTTCGCCCTCCTCGATAAATCCTCACTTCCAGATTCATGAACCCGTTTCCCATCGAAGTCGATCCACTCGCTCTACAAGAAGATCTGCATGATCGCATGAAGCGCTATTTGTTAACAGCGCTTCCGATCAGTCGGCGTTTCCCAAACCTGAGAGCGGAGGCGAGACAAAAACTCAGCGAAGATGACGCACTCATTAAGGGGCCTTATCTGGAAACTTTGCCTGACTATCCTAAAGGGAAGTCACTCAAGGATCTGGTGGAGAGTGGAGTGCTCCATGAAGGATTCAGTCGATTGGCTTCGACTGTCTACGAACGCCCCCTTCATAAGCATCAGGAGATCGCTATTCAGAGTCTCGTGGAGGAGGAGGAAAATATCGTCGTAGCTACGGGAACGGGTTCGGGAAAGACCGAGTGCTTCCTTTTCCCGATGCTGGATGCCTTGTTGAAGTCAGATGTTGCAGGGAAACCAGGGGTACGGGCAATTCTCGTTTATCCGCTTAATGCCTTGGCAAATGATCAACTTTATTCGCGCCTTGTCCCAGCCATCGCGGACGAGCTTCGTGACTACGGAATCACGGTAGGGCGCTACACCGGACAAACTTCTACCCGTGATGGCCGAGCAACTATCGAGAGGGAGCTGTTGGACAGCCCTAACAGCCCGATGCGCGAACGGTTCGGGAATAGTATTCCAGAGAACTGGTTGCTGTCCCGGGAGGAAATGTTGGCGACTCCGCCTCACGTTCTGGTGACGAACTACGCCATGTTGGAGCACCTGCTGTTGCTCCCGCGAAACGCTCAGCTCTTCGCCAACGCTGATATTAAGTTAATGGTCCTTGATGAGGTGCATGTTTACTCAGGCGCCCAGGCAACGGAAGTCGCCCTGTTGTTGCGGAAATTGAAGAACCGCTATGCCCCTGGTGCTGATGTGCGCTCGATTGGTACCAGTGCCAGTCTCGGAGATGGGGAGGATGAAACGAAGAAGGTGATCGATTTCGCCAGCCGCTTGTTCGGCGCTCCGTTCTCAAAGGTGGTGACGTCAAATCGTCTAGATCACCATCGTCTCAGAAATACAAAGCCATTGCGAACGAAGGGGGCAAAAGGGTGGATAGCGGCTCATGAGGCATTGAGCTCGGTACGGGGACTGGAAGAAAAAGAGCAACTGAAGGGTTGGCTGGAGCGTGTGGCCGATAGTGAGTTTGAGACCATTCTAGCGGAAGATGATGAGACTCTTCAGCATTATCTCTGTCGGTTTCTTGCAGAGGATGAAATGATCCATCGGACGGCTGAATACCTGAACAAATACGAGAAGCGTCCTCTGATCGTAGTGGCGAGTGACCTGTTCCCGGAGGAAGATTCGGAGATGGCGCGACAAGCCATCAAGGCGCTGGTGGCGCTGGCCGCGTTTGCCAGGGAAAATAAAAATGGGTACCCTCTGCTACCGGCACGCTATCACTTGTTCACCCGGGGGATTGAGGAGGCCACTGTTGAGATTCAGAATAGTTCTGAGAACGCGGAGCAAGTCGGCAATCTTCGATTTCATCGTGAGTTCAAAGATCATGTCTCAGGAAATCCTCGTTTCCGCTTGATGACCTGTCGTCGTTGTGGCGAGCTGTATTTTGAAGGGCACGAAGTCGGGGGCCGATTGACTCCCGAGCGAACAACACGCTACAGCAAACGGCGGGTGTTTTGGTGCAAGCCGAAGAACGCTGCGGTCCTTCCATCGGACCTTGAAGAGGATGAGGCTGACTTGGCGGCGCGGCCCGAGGAAGTGTTTATCCATGCCGAGCGTGGAGAGATCAAGGTGCAACTCGATGACGGGGATGTGTCCGGCGAATGGATTTTTACTCATCGAGCCAAGATGTCCGAGCCTGGGGGCGAGGGAGATTCGGAGAACCAGAGAGCACTTGTGACAACCTGCCACTCCTGTGGCAGCAGGGACCCTTCTGAAGTAATTACTCCCTTTCATCCCGGTGATCAGGCGCTGTCGGCGACCATTTGTGAGGTGCTCTACAGTCACCTCCCGACCGTTCAAGATGTCACAACGAGAAACCGGCTGCCGGGCAACGGGCGGAATCTCCTGGTGTTCAGTGATAACCGTCAGGACGCGGCGTTCTTCGCTCCGAATTTTCAGAGGACTCACGAGGATGTTCTCGTGAAGAGGGAGTTGGTGTCCTACCTGAAGCGTGAAGAAGGGTCTGAGTCTCTTAATAACATCGCGGCATCTTTGTCGGAGTCATTAATCTTAAAGACTGGGTTGACCGATGAAAACGGAGAGAATCCAAAACTTGGTGACATTGACGAATTCGAGAGAATTATTCGGGCGAGGATTTTCAAAGATTTTGCCACACCGGGGGGGAGCCGTCAGTCATTGGAGGACCTTGGTTTAGTTGAGATCGATTACTCAGGGATTAACTATGAGGAGCTTGCTCAAAAGGTCGGGCTACCGGACGATTTGGCGAAGGATTTAATTCGCTGGTTCATCGATTCCATTCGGCAGAATCGCGCGATTGATATGCCAAAAGGGGGGATTACCCAGACCTCTGAATTTGCATGGGGGCACTACAATCAAACCAACCGAGCCTACATGCTCGAGGGAGAGCATCCTGATGCTAAGTTCAAACTCATCTCCCGGAGAAATAACGGCTATTACCTCAACCGATATGTGGAAGTGCTTCGGGATAAGTTGAAGCTTTCGGATTGGGAGACGGTATTGAATAAGCTATGGAAGGAATTGGGCGATGAAGACTTTGGCATACTGAAGCAGGCAAAGGAGGGAGAGCTTCCTCTCGTTCTTGATCACAAGAAAATCAGAGCCAGGTATCGTGATGGCAGTAAACGGATCTACAAGTGTGATCGCTGTGGAAAAGTTTCAGCCTTCAGGGTTGGGAAAATCTGCACGCAATGGAAGTGTGACGGGAAGCCAGAAGCACTTTTACCCAAAGCATGGGATGATGAGATGTCAGGGAACCACTACCACTTTCTATACAGTGGGCGAGGTTGTTTCCCATCAGCCCTGATTCGAGAACACACTGCAGCGATTACCTCTTCTCTGCGAGAAGAGATTGAGAAGACCTTCAAGGCCAGAAAGCTGAACATTCTATCGTCATCAACCACTATGGAGGTGGGGATTGATCTGGGTGATCTTGAGGGGGTCTTTCTGCGCAATACGCCACCCGATATCTCCAACTATCAGCAGCGAGCCGGCCGTGCGGGTCGAAGAGCACAGGCTGCCCCGGTTGCGATTACCTACGCCCGGAACAGGCGCTATGATCAGGATGTCTTCGATCACGTTGACACTTTCCTCAATAAGAGTCCCAAGGTGCCGTCAGTTCACTTGGCGAATCCACGGCTCTTTCAGCGCCATCAGTTTTCGATCTTGATAAGCCACCTCTTGGCATATCGGGGGCTAGGTGGGCAGGGGATACAGATCGGTCAACTTTTTGGACTTCCGAAATTTGTGCCGAGAGGATCAGACCTCGTTCCTGAATCCGAGAATGTATCGACGGAATTCGGGACCGATAGAGAGACTCTGTTCCTTGAGAACATCAGCGCCTGGATCGAGTCAGAGGATTCTGAGACCGCTCGGAATCAAGCAATGAGATTGCTTGAGTGTCTTGATGCTGAGTTGTCAGAGGATGAGAAGGAAGCCTTGTCGCAGACAAACGCTACCTTGCGATCAAGTTTCATCAGCGCGATCACTCAGCTCGTTCAATCTTTTGGCCTCAGATACCGTCACTACTTCGTGGCTGCTGAAGATATGAGGGCCAATCATCAAAGCTCCAGAGCGGCGGGATTGGAAAACAACGCGAAGCGATGGGCTAATCAGCCGATTGTGAACTTTCTCTCGAAGTATGGCCTGATTCCTTCGTATTCCTTCCCAATCGATAATATTGAGCTTCAGGTGATGGACGGAACCTATCGCAGAAGTGGGTTTGGAGCTAACAGCGCGAACATCGAACTCACAAGAGATGCAAAAATGGGGATAAGAGAATATGCCCCGGGGGCTGAGGTGGTGGCCAATGGGCGCGTTTGGACTTCTGCAGGAATCGCTCATCAGCCTCGGCAGTTCATGCCGACGTTTGCGTATAAGACCTGCACGCATTGCCTTCATATCGAAAGTCACGAAGACAAGAGCCTGATACCAGCTGAATGCTCCAGTTGTGCCGAACCTCTAGGGGACGAAGTCAACTATCACAAGGAGCCAAAAGGGTTCATCACCTCGGCGCATGAGCCTCAAGGAAAGGAGCCGGGGTACAGACGGAAGCTCGCGCCTCCTTCGACTGAGAGCCAACTGATTGGTAATGCCCCGGAGTATCGCTTTGAAGGCAGCGATCTCCTCCGGGCGCAATGGGTTTATCAATCCGCTCAGGAAGGGCGAATGATTATCATCAATCGCGGTGCAGGTCGCGGGTTTCGTTCGTGCAGTTGCGGGTGGGCATTTTCAGTGCCTTCCCGAGGGCGACCCAGCTTGGAGCATCACAATCCATACACAGGGATCAAGTGTGAGCAGACGCCAAACACGTTTCGATTCAATTTGTCTCATACCTTTCACACTGATGTGCTTCAGATTCGAGTGGAGTATGCGGTGCCGACTCCGAATGATCTTCCGGAGTCTGCCTCCCCCGAAGAAGTGGAACAGGCACGAAGGGGGATCGCGAGGTCCATCGCAGAGAGCCTAAGGCTGGCTGCATGTGAAATGCTTGAGCTCCCGGAGATGGAGATTTCTTCAAGCTTTCGTTGGAAGGCCTCGGGTGTGGAAATTATTCTGTTCGACTCCGTTTCTGGCGGAGCAGGTTACAGTAAAAAGATTCGAGAGCTGGACTTGTCCAAGCTGTTTAAGAAGGCTCAAGACGATATCCTTTCCTGTCGGGAGAACTGCAGCCGTAGTTGTTCCAAGTGCCTCAGGAGTTATTCAAATCAAGCCTACTGGAATGACTTCAGGCGCAAGGAGGCGTTGACTTGGGTGAAGGGTGTTAGTGCTCTGAAACGCGAAGATCCAGAAGTGAAACTTGGTGCGAGCCTTATCGACCCAAGGAGGGTAGGAGAGTTGTGTGCAGAGGCCTCTGAGATTTTCCTGATTAGGAGGGCCTTTGGGGACTTGGACGGAGGATTGCCGACGAATGAGAAGACTGGACGTGAGTGCCCGCTGGTTGAGGTGTTCTCCGGGTGGAAAGTGATTCAAGAATGGTTGTTGGCCGGAAAAGTCGTTCACCTGTCATCGCTGAAGGCAGCGAATTTTCACGATCCTTCAAACGCCCGGGCTATCCGGATTGCCAGCGCATTTCTGCCGCACGTCACCGACAAGCGATTGAAGTTGGAACTCGGGCATCGTTTCAAGCAGGGCCTTGAGCCACACGCCCTCCTGGTGGGAGCTGATAAGCAAACAGTGACCATGCTGTTTTCGCCCGTCGAAGATTACGTCGGAACTTCGCTTGAAAAGCTTTGGCCAGATACGGTGCTCGCGAAGGAATGTTCTATTGAGGAAGCCTCCGAGTTCTTCCTTCCAGGTAAGGAGATACCAGTCGAGTCGCTCCAACCGCCTACAGGAGTCTATCATGCCTACTACCCGATGGGGGCGAAGCGTGATTTTGCGAAAGACTTTTCTTTTGTCGCTAACGAAGAGATCAAGAGTATCGAAATCATCGATCGTTATTTGTTCGCTGGGGATGACAATAAACGAGAACTCGTTCTCTTTCTGTTGAGTCTGGCGGAGATTTGGAAATGCAAACCGGATAAGATTACGTTTACCTACGGGCCGGCTGGAAATCAGCTGGACGATCAGTCCTGGCGTGCGAATGCATTTTCCACGGTGACTGGATTGCAGAAGGAGTCGACGTTTTCTGATGTTACGTTTCATCCCAGCCTGAGACACTTTCGAGGTCCCAAGGGAGATAAGCATGATCGGCGTGTGCTGATTCACTCGCGGGTTCCAGAAGCCGCTGAGCTGGCAGAAGGCGGGAGAAAAAGAAGGGGTGGAGCTCCAAGGCCTACTTCAAAGACGTTTGTTGCGGAACTAACCGGAGGGATTCTTCACCTCATGAGGGAAGAGTCCGAGACGAGTGTGTTTACCTGGGTGCGGTGATTCCTTGAACTTAAATGGCTACTTGCCGATTGGCTCGGATTAACAGAAAGAATATTTAGAAAGTCCAATAGATAAACCAACGAATAAACAAATAAAAATATGAGCTACGACATAAGAAATTTCGCCTTTCTCGGGTATCCGGTAAAAGACTTTCTTGAAAAGATATCCGAAACGGATGTCCCAATTATTGAGGATCTTAACTACCTGGTTCTCGATGAAAAGTTTGAGCAAGCGATGGCGGGGCTGCCTCAAGATATGCAAAGTGTAGGTGGCTTCAGCATTGAATCGATTGTGAAAAAGGGCCCGTCCGAGATCGGAGGGTTTCCGAAGGAGAATGGGCCAGTATCTATCGTAGTTGCAACAATTCTTAGCGCTGCGGGTGTGTCGGATGAACTCCTCGGAAACAATGAAATTCGTTCAGAGTTGATAAACGCTCTCTTTTCAGATGTTTTCGTTTTGCCTACAGATATTATTGACTACAAATATAAAGGCGAAGGTTTGCCGGGAAATGGGGCGGTCCAGATTGGTGATAACGCAGTGATACGAGCACTCTTAAAAGGTCTCGCAAGTTCGGAAAGAATAACGCTGCTAGAAGGAGTCACTCAAGATGATGACTATAATGATGTTCAAAATCTGTGCATTCACAATTTCAGAGCTTCGATGGAGAGGTTGTTAGGGCGAGAGCCGAGCAGTAGACATGACACTTTACCGGAGGACTTGATGGCAACTTTTCTCAATCAATTCATTAAGCCACTTGAGGTATTTGTTGAGGAATTGGGAGAGTGGACTTGGGATGTTGGTGTTGTATCAACTCGATATGGTGATGTTCATTCACCTGGAGGAATGGAGTCGGGCGAACTTTATTTAGTCATTAGTGATCAAGGTTCCTGCGATCTTGGAGGGTTTGCATATGATGAAGATGGTTGGGACGACCCTAGGGAGAGTAGCCCAGAGATGGTGGAGAAGATGAAGGAGATGCTCTTTGGTGAGGACTCCGATATCGAGTTTCAAGTCTACAGGCCGCAATTCGGAGGCTGAGCGTGTCATAAAAACATGACTAAGGCCCAATAGCCTGACAGCGCCCACATCAAAGAAGCCTGCCCCGACCTCGTGTCGCGGCGGGCTTCTTCGTTTTCTGAAATCACAAACCCAACAATAACCTAACGATGACATATCTCATTCGACGCGCTTTGCATCCCTGGAAGATTGATCCGCTGAAGCCATGAGCTTCCGCGGCTTCCTTCTCCGGCTCGTCGTGGTGGCCTTGGTCACCTGGATCGTCGGCAGCATCATCGAATCGTTCTGGTGGGGGCTCTATTTCGCGCTCCTACCATTCATCTTCCGCGAGATGCTGCGGTCCCGGCCGCCCTGAGAGAACTGGTGCAAGAATCGGTTGGCATTTCTAACTGAAAAGGAATGTAAAGTGCTGAAGATGGCAGGGAGGTTGGGCGTTCGGTCTCGGTATGGAATTGATCTCTTTTATGTCCTGATGAGGGAAAACCCAGGGAGACAGTCTCATGAGGATCGCAAGGTAACTTCGACCATTCGTGACCATGAATGGTTCAAACAGTTCTACGGCGTATGTGAAAAGCTGATGAAGATTTCGATGAGCGCATCCGACAGATACTATTCCGACCATAGGGCAATCAAAGGGCCTGATTTGGAAGAATGGTTTGATCGTCTCAACAAATTCTATTCCGAATGCAAGTTCAAGCCTTGAAAGCGTAGGGGGGCAGGGGAATCGCGATTGCAATACTAAGAGTAATTAAGGAGAGGGATTCGACAGCCGATATTGCTAGTGCACCTGATGATATCGATGATGAGTCAAGGGACGCTGGAGAAAAATTGAGAAAGAGGCGTCCCAATATTCACTTTCAGGACCTAGGCATTCCAGTAGGTGGAATACTTCATCAGACTCAGTGTGATGCGACAGTGAGTGTGGTGAATCATAGGATGGTGAGACTGGAAAATGAGGAGATGTCTCTGACTGCGGCAACTCGAGATCTTTCTGATGTTGATTACGATCAGCCTCAAGCCTTTTATTGGTCCTTCGATGGGCCGCTGATTCGTGAGATTTACAATGAGTTTCACGACCCGATTGATTGACTCTGAGTCAAAGGCTTTGATGCGAATCTTTGGTTTTGGGTGTGGATGATATGCCGGTTTAATAGCTAAAAGAAAAGCCCCACCGTTTGAGGCGTGACTTTTCTCCTCGACGGAGCAGATCAGTTCATACCGACCAGTCCATCGAACAGGCCGTGGAGGGCCTGGGTGCGTTGGACGACGACGTTGGGGTTGGTGCCCTTCATGACTTCGGTGGCTGCGTTGAACAGCGACCACGCGTTGAGGGGGCGGAAGTCGTCGTGGGTGGGTTTCCGCCATTCCTTCAGCACGGCCGGGATCTGGCTGGGGGTGATGGCCCGGCAATCCACAGCCTTGATCACGAGGTCGTGAGCCTGAGGGTGGGTGACCCGGCGATCTCGGTAGCGGGCGATGCGCTCGTCGATCTTGAGGAAGTGCTCGCCTAGCTGTCCGACGGCTCTGGAGGTGAGGTGTCGGAGATCACGCTGGGCGAACTTGGTGTGCTTGCGGCTGATCCTGACCTCACCTCCGAAGGCGAGGTTATCGCAGACGAAGACTTTAGAGCCAGCCACGAGGCCAGCGGGATAGGTCTTGTCGTGCGAGTTACGGATCCCGACGACCCAGCCGTAGTTGCGATCCTGCCGGCCCGGGAAGTTCACCTCGAAGAGACCGAAGTAGCGAGCTCCGTCGTGAGACAGGGCGTGGTGTTCTCCAGTGAGACGAAAGCCAGCCGACTGGAGCTGTGACTCGACCTCGTGAATGAGACCGGCGTGGGCCAGCGGATACCAGGTATCGGTACCGGAAGGAGTGGGGATGTTGTAGACTGAGCGACGTTCGACCAGTTCTGCTCCACAATGGAGGAGCATGCCCTGCGGTGGTGTTTGTGGTTGGTGTTGGTGTTGGGGTGGTTCTATGAGGTTATTCATGTGTTTGGTTTTGGGTTCAGTTAGTAGGTGATTATTAGGTTTGGGTTGAAGTGAGAGCTGCTGCCTGGCTCACCCGATCTTGCGGGAGAGCCAGACAAACAGTCCCGCGAGCAGTAGGCTGAGCAGGAGTAGCTGGAGCCATCCGCTGAGCAGGCCAAGCACGAAGCCGACCGTGGCAGCGATGGTGATGGTGCGGTAGATGATCTCATCCATGACGACCTCCTCCCATCCGGGACAGTCCGATGAGGATGAGAACAACCGCGACCACCAGCGAGATGCCGATGAAGCGCAGACCATCACCGATGGGGGCCATGCTGCTGCCTCCGCCCAGTTCAGAGCAGGAGGCAAGCAGCAGACACACCGCGAGGGCACTGAGCAGGGAATGGAAGGGACTCAACATGAGGTGCCTCCTTTCCAGGCCCGGCAGGTTTCGAGGTGATCGCACCAGCTGCAGTGCATCCCGGGCGAAGGGACATAGTCCTCTGCCTCGATGCCTTGCACGTAGCTTTCCATCATCGCCATGAGGCGACGTCCCTGATCCGCCGTCATGGGGCTCATGGGAGTGATGATCAGCTTGGGCTGCTTCGTCTTGATGAGGTGATGCAGCTCGACACCGCTCTCGGGGTTACCGGTAGCTTCCCGGTAGAGCACGCAGTAGCAAGACAGCTGCACCTCGTTGAGGTGAGCTGCTTGCCCAGCATCGGGAGCTCGAGCCGCGGTCTTGAAGTCCACGATCCGGCCTCCCTGTCTTACCAGGTCGATGATGCCCCTGAGCGGTGGCAAGCCTGCTGCGATGAAGTCGCGTTCTACGACGACCTCAACCGCTTCCGGCTTTTCACTCAGAGGGATAGGCGTTTGCAGGAGGTAGTGCTCCAGCATGTTCCACGCTTTCTCCTTCTGCTCGTCTTCCTTGCCTGCCCACTTGATGCCACGTTCAGCTTGATCCAGTAGCCAGTGATCGGAGAACACAGGCCAGAGGGTTTCAAGGTCAGCAGGTTCACCTCGCCAGCGACGAAGGTTCCACTGTCTCAGCACCTCCTGCACGACCTGCCCAATGAAGAGGGCCGGGCTGACTGTCGAAGGTCGCTTCTCCACATACTTGTAGAAGAACTGCAGTCGACAGGTTTGCCAGGTCTTTAACCGGGAGGCGCTGAGGTAGTCCAGTGGGCCAGCCTTGGCATCGTGAGCTGGGGGCAGGGTCAAGGTAGCCTGGCTCATCGCCGACCTCCTTTGCTAGCTCCGTTCTTGCTCTTGCTGTTCTTACTACCCAGATCGAGCAGCTCTGAGATCAGACCGGAAGCTTGGAGCTTGTTGAGCTGTTGCACGCCAACACTGAAGCGGTCGTGAGCAGTCTGCTCGACGGTGTTCCAGTCGAAGTCGTTCTCTTCAATGAGCTTGAGGATGAACTCCTTCTGCTTGTCGGAGCAGGACCAGCGGTCTGTGGTGGTGCCGTTGGAGCTGCCGCCGTTGAGGCGAGCTGGTTGGCTGCCATTCACATGGTTTCCGTTGTGGGTGGGTGATGCTCCGTTGGGAGCTCCATTAAGACCGTACTCGTCATCAGGGACGAAGCCGACGGTCTGGATTTCCCGGTCTACCGCATCCTGAAGCAGGTTGTAGATCCGAGTGGCCTCGCCCTGGATATCTCCGGTGTCGGTCAGCTCGGTCTCAACTGAGACACTGAACTGGTGACTGGAGTAGCCGGGCAGGCCGAGTCGTTTGGCGTAGTTGCCAATGAGTTTGATAGCCATTGTTCGTAGGTTTCCTTTCTTTGTTTGTTTTGGTTAAACCACCGAAGAACGAAAAAGCCCGACCTCGGAATGAGGACGGGCTTCGACTTCGATAGTATTGGTTGTTCGTATGAGATCCGATTTCTTATGAAGAAGGATCTCGTTGGGTTAGGGGTGGCATCTCACGTGGATACTGCTGCGTCGCCTGCTGCCAACCGGGAGACCCGGCGAGTGACTGAGTGAGCAGTTGCTCGATCAGCTTCGTCATAGGCAACTGGCGACGCTTGCCCTCGTGATAGAGGGCGCAGGTCAGAGCACGTGAGATAGCCGGCTGATAGTGCCGGGGACGTGCCATGGGAAGATGCGGTTAGGGTTTCATGTCCCGGCTAAGTGCACCGGGGTTCATGAATATATGCCGCGGAAATGGGGGCTGTTGCAGGGAGGGGGCACTCTCTCCAAACTGCAACGATCAACAAGTCCGAGGACTCCACCTTTGAGGGCTCCTTGGAGAGTATATTGCTCCATGAGGAGCCAAGAAGACTTGGCTGCTCGCTGTCAGGTAGCTGGCTGGGATACCAGCAGAGCGACCTTGAGCAAAGTAGACGCTGGACTGAGGAGGGTGACGGACGCTGAGGTCTATTTCCTTGCGAAGGTGCTCAAGGTCCCTTTGGACGAGCTCTATCCCTTAGCGAAGGATGTGAAGAAGCAACTCCGGCAGTAGGGAGGGCAGAGGTCAACAACTGGGAGCGCTTCTTGATATGGCAAGCATGCTCACCCTTGTCCCACCTGTGGGGATGAGAGAGCAGAGTATTGGCTGGCTCATGAGAGAGGTTGTTCCAAGTGCTTTGCTCAGCTGCTCGGGAGGAAGCAAAAGCTTCTTGAGTAGCTGCTCCTTCTAAGGTGTTCGAGCTCATCTTGAAACACCTCACACCTTGTCGGCGAGCTGATCTTTGAGGAGGTAGGTTGAAGCTCAACAGTAGCAGTGAAGGAGGGGCTGTCTTTGCAGGAGGTGACGTGAAGCAGGAGTGGTGGGGAAATCAGGAGACTTCGCGATGTGGTAAGCTCATGATGAGAAGGTAGACCTACTACAAGCTCTGAGAGCAAGGCAGAGGACAGCTCTGGAGAGCCTTCTTCGGAGGTACAAGAGAGTAGGATCAGAAGTAGCTGGGTAGAGGTGAACTCCGAGACCTGCTCCGACTGGGAAGCTAGATGAAAGTAGCAGTTGAGAAGCTCTACTTCTATGAAGCTGTGAGGTGGTTCAGAGACAAAGAACCTTTGACCTTTAGAGCTGGTAACGCAGCTGAGATGGAGAAGAGGCTGCTCTGGATGTCAGATCGCTGCACTACCACCTCCATGGAGTAGACCCACCTGTCGTAGACGGACAGATTGGTTGTCGTGCAGAGATGGCGCTCTACAAGGACTTAGTGACTTACTCAAGGAGGAAGCATGACAGTAGCAGGTAAGAAGCTCCTCTACGGAGAAGCCAAGAGGTGGTTCAAGGAGAGAGAGCATCTGATAGCTGAGGCAGGGAACAGGCCGGAGATGGAACACAGGTTACGTTGGCTGTCAGAGGGAGCACTCCATTACCACATCAATGATAAGGAGATCAGAGGTGGGACTGATGGAGGTTGTCCTAAGGAGGTGAGGCTCTTCAAGGACTTCGTGGAATACTCTGAGGAGCTCAAGGGCGACAGAGATGAAGTAGCTGCTGACATGGGAAGACGACGTAAGGGAAGCAGGACCACGATCGATGAAGCATTCGTTAAGGAGGTGAGAGCTAAGTGGGTAGAGGTGGACGTAGCTCTCTTCGACACCTGCAGCACCGTAGGTAAGCTAAGTGGCATGAGGTTGTTCGACATGGGATGTAGGAAGCTCATACTGAGGTCAAGGTATGCTGATGTTAGCGACACCATCAGAGCTGTTGCTATGAAGGAACCAGCAACAGCTCCTACAACCTACTGGGTGTCACCAGAGCTCTACAAGGAGGTGAAGCCATGAGTGTCTTCAACGAGGCGTTCCTTGCTGAGGTGAGAGCTAAGTGGGTAGAGGGGACGTAGCTCTCTTCAACACCTGTCTCATTGTAGGTAAGCTACGTTACCTGAGGTATGAGACCATAGGACGAGAGAAGCTCAGGTTGAGGTCGAAGGAGGGTAAAGGTAACATCGAGGCAGTGACCATCGTAGGAAGAACTGCTGTGAGCTACTGGGTGATACCAGAGCTCTTCAACGAGGCGTTCCCAGATACCTACGAGGTGAAGAAGCAGGGCTGACATCCCGGGGAGCCTATGAGCTGTAAGGCTGACTGTAATAGTTAGTGTATGAGAGTAATGGAGAGCATATGTCATAGTGTCCACAGGTGTACGGACAAGTGTAGACACTATTTGACGGGTGGCAGGATGGGTAAGTCGTTGGCTGTGAGGTCGATGAGGTAGAATGAAGTGATAGCTAAAAAAAAGACTGATTAACCCTTTAAGAAAGGTAACGAGGATATGCAAGACATCGAAAAGATTTTGGAGGCTGCCGGGGAGGTGGTCCCTTACTCGGACGCTACAGCTTGCAGTGATGACCTGGTGGCGACCTCAGTAGGAGCTGTGGAGGGGTTGAACGAAGCTCTGAAGACCTTGCTGCGAGCTTCACTACAAGCTCCAGCGACTGAAAGTAAGCAGGAGGGTAAGCACCTACCTCCGGGCAGCGATGGAGCTTGCTGCTGAAGGTGCCTTCGACGGCCCGGTGAACTGCCCTCAGGTGGTGGAGGTTCGGCTCCTTGCTAGTGAAGCTGATAGAGCTCCTTTGGAGAGCTTCAAGCAGCAAGCTTACCTCTTTGGTGGAGCTTCAGCTGCCTTCTATCAAGGTGTGGGAGCAAGAGCTTGAGAGCACAGCACGCAAGCTGTGCGATCACCTGAGCAGCTTAGGGTTGTTCTACTACTTCAAGAGTCGGAAGGAGATAGGCTTGTCCTTGTTCCCAACCGGCTACCGGGAAGACCTCCACCCAACGGAGCGTCTGCGAAGGTTTAGACCCTGGAGGTGGGTCGAAGCTTAAGCTCAAGCAAGCTACTTAGTAAGCTCATGTTAACTAAAACACTAACACAAACACCTATTGTAATGAAAAAAATCCCCCATTACTATCACCAGACTCATAGACAGCCACAGATAATTCCTTATCTGTTCTGATAGAAGATCTTGCATAACGCTGCAAGATCCTTTTCATATCTAGGATGAGGACTACGGTTCTGAGACTAAGCTAGTTTCCTACCACAGCGCTCCCGGATGATTGGCTTTCAATTTTACAGGCTCTCAGCGCCTTCTGAAGTCATCGGGTTTCTTAAGCCGAAGCGGTTGCCTTTGACTGCTCCAACCCTGTGACGTGCGAACTGGAGCTCGAAGAAGGGGTGTTCCGCATCGAGGGGGCGAGGTGCAGGGGGCGATGTATTGGGCTGCGTCAGGCCTTGTCGTTGTGTGGTTGAGGCTGCTGGCACGAGCGGATCGCAGTTGTTGGCAGGATGGCCATGATCAGGGATGGGAGGCGGCGGGGCTTTAACCCGTACACCTGCATGTCAGCATCGGTTAATTGTTCCGGCCAAGTCAGACTGCAGTCCAGCTAGTGGCTGAGGCGCTGAGATCCGATGGCAAGGATCAGGATGCTTGAGGTGAAAGGTGTGTAAGCCCTCTTGGGGAGCTTCCAAGCTCATTGGCAAGGTCCTCTGAGATGCTGACGTAGCCTATCCAGTCATCGGAAGGTGTGTTTCTGTCAGATGAAAAGTAGGTCTGGTAAATTGCCGGATAGTTGTTTGAGCCAGGTCGCCGGATGAGTCCTCTCGTGCCGCTGTGCTCCTTCGTCGCACTTCACGCTTTCACGGAGGACTCTCCTGGCTTTCTGAGCTCAATGTGAGCCTACGGGGCTCTTGCGAGCCCCGTAGGCTGATTGAAGGCTTTGGAGCCCTTGTCTGCTCTATCTGCCCCATCCCCAGGGAGAGGGAATGAAGGTTTCCCGCCCCTTGTGATCGATGTCGACTAGGTCTGGTAGCTGGGTGGGATGTAGGATTTCATGCCAGTTGAATTGCTTGAGCTCCATTACTGCTCTTCTTACCTGGCGGCGCATTTCTTTGAAGGTCTTGTCAGTAACCTTACTTGTAGTGCGATACCACTCCAGTGGGCTCATACCTCCGTAGATTCCCCAGCACTCAGGATAGAGTTCGTGAGTTGCCAGCAGGTTGACCAGATTTGGTTTAAACAGAGGCAGCTTGCCTACATGATCGAACTGGCAGAGGATGCTTCTGAAAACGTGGTAGCAGTTCTCAAAGTTCACTTCATCTAGCGTGATGTAGTTTGCTTCAGGCTGACCAAACGCTTTGGCAATGTGCGCTTTACCCTTCAGTTGTACTTCGACCCGGACACAGATGGTCTCATCTGGCCATGTCTTTCCCTGCTTGGACAAGAGTTGCCTGACCTTGTCATAGAGGGTGATGACCGTCTTCGTCCCACTAAACCTAACCGTGTTAAGGTTTTCGAATGGGTTGACGAGGTTAGATTTCCAACTGCTGCCATCATTCCTGTAGGTCTCGGTCTCCCTGCGAACCATCGGATGGCGAGCATGCCGCATCAGTGGCAGCACTTCTCTGGGATTGAGGTGTAGGTTCAACACCAGATCAATCCGGGAGATGGGAAGGTCAGAACATGAGACGTTGCCACAGAGCTTTATCAGTTCAAACAGGAGCGCAGAAACACCTGCATCAAATTCTGCCTGGGTTTTGATCTGAATCCCATTGGAAGGCTTGAGGTTACCTCTGGCCGCGTCCAATAGCTTGGGCAGGTTGCCTTCAACTCTGTTGATCTTTTTGTCCTCATCAAATCCGAAGCGTACGGACTTGCTTGTGTCTTGTCCCCACGCTCGTGACTTGTCTTGTCCTGATTGAGAGTGGTGGGTATTCCTAGCCGAAAACACGTAATTTGTGTCCTCGTTCTTGAGAAGCTCATCAAGGCTCGCATAGGGAGTCAATGAAGGGCTTACGGTGATAGTGTCTATCATATCAATTGTAGAAGATGACAGCGGTCTTCTGACATCAGAGACCAGCTGTCTTTGTTGCTTGGGCACTGCGCTGATGCAGGGGCCAAGGCGACCTACAAAACTAGTAGGCCTGAAACAGGCTCCTATTACTGACAGCTCTCGAATGATGAGCTTTGAGCTCTCATGACGAAGTGCTGAAAAAATAAGGCTTAGTTTGGGTGTTACTAGAATGACACCTTGGGTAGCAGCACACCTAAGAGCTGACGCTACTCTGGCGACCTTCCCGGGATGGGCGGTGACAGGGGAGCTAACGGAGCTTGTCCTCGAAGCAAAAATTGCTGCCGAGAACAAGGCGTAGATGCATGGATGTAGTGCAGTGATCAAGGGACATTCGAAGTGACGGTTGATGTCCTCCCAGGCATATTTGCTTACTGGGAGGACCGATTGTCAGGGTTCCCCCTGATTGTCCCATGTGCGCCTGACTGCTGCAGAGCACTGCGTAGGTATCAACTGAACATATTTATGGATATGTTGCAAGCTGATTATAGCGTGATGGTTACCGGCATGTTAGGCGGTGGAGTTTTTGAATGTTCTACGATGTGTCAGAACGTTTTTGATAGAGGGGGAAATAAAACAAAGCCGCCGAAGGATTGCTCCTCCGGTGGCAGTGTAAAATCAACGATGGAGTCAATCTGCCTGCCCATGAATGTGGTCCATGAGTGACTGGTAGTGGATCAATCGAATTCCGCGAACAGCGTGCTTATCCTTGAGGGAAATCGATTTGACTCGAGGTCGTTCTCCTGAGATCAGCTTATTGAGGCCGCTACGAGAGAGACCGCAATGTTTGCAATATTCCCCTGTCTTGGGAAGCCGGATAAACTCAGGCTTCACTTGTGATTTACCTTCTCCATGCTCGGAGTTGGCTACGTGAGGTCCTTTGGAGCTCCGCATGAGGTACCATTATACAGATATTTGGTCCACTAGCAAGGTGGATAGCGGCTGGCCCAGTTCTGGAGGGTAATGCTGCTCGCCCCCATGACTGGGCCAAAGGCATTTGTATTAAAAACAAGGCAGATACTCAAGCGTCTCAACAATAGACGAGTCAGGCTGGATCTGCTCACTAGGAGTTGGCTCTAGTTCGCACCTAAACGATGCGGCAATCGATCATGCGGTGTACCCGGAAGTGGCGTTCCCCATCTCTGAGGTGACAAAGCGCTGCGAACAAGTCGTCCTGAACCCAGGCTTGAGGTTGGATGCGGCGCTCGGTGATGTTTTCCTCAATGTCTTGGTAGGTGATGTCTACCTGGCTGCCACGAGCCATGGCAGCATTGATGCGTTTGAGAAAGGCGGGAGATGGCTGCGGCTCAAGGCGAGCAAGGAATGACTGATGGCGTCGATGCTTGTGCCATTGCCTGACCTCGGGAGTGTCGGCTTCTAGATCGAGCATGCGGTAGAGGAAGTCTGTGGATCCCAGGATAAGCCGGCGGTATGCCTCCTCCATCGCTTGCTCATCAGGGTAACTGGAATGGTCTTTCCAGCCGGCCAAGTGCTCTACTTGGATGAGGTAGCGGCTTCTCTCTGCTGGCCCACGATAGGGCTTGGCTGTCCTGTTGGGTGGCATTTAGCGTAGATTGTCGAATTCATTGATGTGTACGCCGATGGCTTGGTAGAGATCCCCCAGGGCATTGGCGATTTGATCTGCCTTGTCCTTTAGTTGTGGAGTCGTCTCGATGAAGGGATGGGAGGCAAGGTGGCGCTCAAACTGATCTGAGAATAGATGAGCCCGGTCGAGAGCCTCATGCTTGTGAAATTCGTCTATCCTAGGTTCTTCTGCTTTTGGAGTGGCCTGCTTTTCTGAGTCACGGTGTTCCATGTTCCACATGGTGGCATGGGGTGTCACCCAGTAGGTGTCCGATGCTCTTCGCATAAGAGGTTAAGAACTGTATCCCCCTACGGATGTCCTACCCCAAGGCCTATTCTGAAGATAGTTATGATTGGTGTTGGATTGAATGTTGTAGGAGTCGTGGTTGCAAATCTGCGCCGCAACCCGCAGATGGATGCGGAGCCCGGTGGGGGTTCACTCACGGACTATCTGATCCTCATTGGTGGCATTATTGGGTTCCTTTTGGTCATGTCTGTCATTCAGTCAGTGATCGAATGGGTTCTGGGGATTTCGATTAGGGAGGGGAAGCGCGGGGGTAGGAAAAAGTAGGAAAGGAAACGATGACACCAGGACCAAATATGATTCTAAAGATTCCCCAGAGTGGGGATTTAGTGAAGATCTCGACGATCTTGTCTGGAAATACCTTTGGAGCTCGGTGGTGGTCTGACGGTAAAATGGAAGCCCCCATGATGCCTGATGAGCCGTGGCTCAGGCGTCATCCAGGTACTGGTGAAATGTTTTGGTCTGATGCGTGTGCAGAGGTAGCCTTGGAAGAACCTTGGGAAGAGAGTTCCAATCGTATACCGTGGGCGACCTTTGCCCAATATCCGACAGTTGGATTCGGCACATCAAGTTCCCGGCAAATCCTGGTTAACGTCGAGCCTGAGATGCCCAGATCTTTTGCGAGCCCCGTAGCGGTTTTTCCCAGATGAATTTGTAGAGATCGTTTCGATGGGTGCTGTCGTTTTTGCCTTCCTTCTCATTGTCATTATGAAGGGGCTGAGGGGAAATGTGTAGAAGATTTTGGTCTGTTAGGACCACTAACTGTAGAGATGAATGTTGCGCTTATGAGCCCCTTCCATGTTGCGAAGCGACGGCGAAGGCTTTTCAGTTGAATGGGTATCGGTCAGCCATTAGATTTTCACTTGCTGATGTCAAACTGGGCGATCTATAGATATATCAACTTACTGCTGCTGACAGCATGTGTTGCCATTGTCTCGGTTCTGATTGTTTCAAACGGCCAAGATTCAAGTGTCCTTGAGGAGGAGTTGGCGAGTTATGAAGGCGCCATTCGGCAACTTGAGGGAAAATCCGGAAAATCGAAGCTTCGGTCACAGTATCTGATTCGCCTCGAAGACCTTGTCGAAAGGACACATCTGCCGGATGAAAAGCTTCTGCTGGAAGCTGAGATTCAATATGCCAAGCAGGCGGGTTTCCCAAAAAGAAGTCATCAGACTTTTGCTGATCTGAAGCGCCTTCAGGCAATCTATGATAGTGCGCTTGCATCCATTCATGAGCAATCGGGCCCTGAGTTTGGCAGCCTAAATGATGCGTTCAGGGCAAAGCTTGTACAATTGATAATCTCGGCGAGCGATCCGGAACGGGTCCGGATTCAAGCAGAGTTGGAGAAGCGGTTTGGTAAAGCTTCTCCGGCAATCCCAAGCTCAAAGCCCTCAGGGAGAAGTAGCTTGCTTCGCTTCAGCGTGTTGCAAGAGCAGCGGAATCTTCCGCCTGAGAAGAGTGTCCATTTGTTAGCTTTCCCGCAAGATCGGGACGAGCTCAATGCGCTGCTAAGCGCGGCAGATGAAGGGGACTTCGATACCAGCGTAGGAGAGGATCTACCTGAGGATACCAAAGTTTTGGAGGTGCCGGGAGTGTCTCGAACCTTGTTGATTTACAGTGGAGATGGGGAAAGTCGTGAAATTCATGGTTCGATCACGATTCAGGGGAAGGCGGCAGTAGACTTGGAGCCAGCGGAGGGAGAATCTTCGCTTCGTCTGAAGATCGGCAATGAAGGGCGTCCGCTGACCCTTGACGGAGGCGAAGTCTTTATTTTGGAGAAAGAAGAGAAGGCGGCTGGCACTTTCGAGGTGAAAGCCGGCACCTCTACGATTTCGGTTCGTGGAACCGAGGTGTATCTGCTGCCCAAGAGCGGGGAGCTTGATCATACGCGCTCGAAGCGCTCCGCCGACCAGGGATTCCGGAAAGATGAAGAAACGGTCCTGTTGGTGAGAGATGGCCAGGTGGCAGTGGAGGGAGGGCCTCATCCACAGGGCGCATTGGTTGGCGATCTGGAAGCGATCAGCCTGCAATCCGGATCAAAACTGCCCGGGGGGTTTGAGCGAGACCCCTATGCCAAGACTTATACCGATCATCTGAAGTATTATCCGAGAGCAGACGGCTGGTTGGTAGCTGATTTCGACTCTGGCTATCGAGAGGGCCTCGGGCCGATGGTGGAGTGTTTGGGGTGGGTGGATGAATTGATGGAGCCGGAGGCTAGAAATGTTCGCCTTCACGGGAATCCGGGGCAGGCCTTTGACCTTCCGCAGACGCACCATAAATTTGGTTATAACGAAATGTTGGTTCTTTCTTTTCCTCCAGTCGATGGAAATCACTATCGTTATTTGTCGTTCGATTTCTGCCATTTCACAGGAACCGAACTGGTGAAGGGTTCCAGCCCATATCAACCGGGAGATATTCGTCCTCTATGGATTTATGTTGGGGAAATGTCCCTCGGTGATCCGGATGCTCGCACGATAAAGGTATCCGGTGACAGTCTGAGTACGGAGAAGGCAATGGAGTGGAAACGTGGAGTGATCGATCTCTGGGCAGTGAATGCAACCGGCCAGGCGGTTCCGGAGGAGATACTGGAAACCATCGTGATGTACTCCTCTGGAAGGCATCTTTTGATCGATAATGTCGAGCTGTTACGGGACAAGCCGGATGCCGAAGTTCTGGAACTGGAGGTCGCTCAGGAAATGCGATCCTACATGCCCATGATGATTGCATCCTATGGAAGTACTTATAGCGGCGGTGAATATGGATTTATTGGATGGGGAGATGACAACATGTTTCGATCTATCGCCAACCTGTATGAAAACCAGTCAGAGAACGGGAAGTTTTCAGAGACTGTGATCAAGGGGTTCAATGATGGCAGGCGAAAGGGGACTCCCTCATTCTCCCCGGAAGAGATTCACATCATGGTGGAAACCTGTAGGCAGTATATTATGAATGGGAGCGGGAGCCTTTCAGTCGATCTTTCCCCTACGGATATCTATACTTTGGTGGCACTGGAGTATGGATGGGGTCACCCCGGTGCCGGCTTCCTGCGAAGTCCGGAGACAGTGTTCGAAGAGTTTGGAGTTTCTAACTCTCTTCTCAGACGCATCGAAAAAGCCGGGTGGAGACTCGTTTTCGGGGATCGACCTGCTTCGGGGAGCAACGAGCCCCGCCTTCCGGAAGATGATTCGATAATTGAGTTGTTTGCAGCCATGCATGAGCAGGCCTTGAAACGATTGGCTTCAATGGCCAATCCCGATAACAATCCCGTGATATGGAACAGTCGCATGGTCTGGGGCGGCGGCGTGGACGTCGAGGACACAAAACAGATACTGCGACTGGGGTCGGATGGATCGATCACTAAAGAGGATTTGAAGCCGTGAGTCGTGGTCGTGCACCGGTGTTGCACTTGGCTGTCGCGGCCTTGCTAGCAGCGCTTGCGCCAATCTTGCTTGATTTGAGCGGTGGCATTGAGGCTTTCAATCGACTGCTGTATGATGCGTATCTTCGCAATCGTAATCAGGAGGAATCGGCTGGCAGTGTCTCGCAACATATTGCTCTGGTAACCGTCACCAATGCAGATGTTCAGGCTCTCAACCGTCCCTTTCCTTGGCCTCGGGATGAGCAGTCCGTGATCTTTGAAAAAGTGGCAGCCCTTGAACCTTCAGTGGTTGCGATCGACTTGCTTTATCCTGAGGCTTCGGATCCGGCTGCGGACGGCCGTCTTGGCTTCCAATTGGCCGCCTGTGAGAAGGTGGCTGCGGCCTTCTATTTTGATGAGTCCGAGCAGCGACAGGCAGTAGAATCCACTTTGCTCGAAGAGAGTGGAGACCGCATGGGTGCGGAATTTGAAAAAGGGGCCTGGATGGTTTTTCGCCATGCCCCAAGTCTCCCAACGGAAGCGATCGGGGCAGGAATGACCAGGCTGGGGCACGTACACGCGCACCCGGATTCAGACGGAGTCATCCGCCGCCTGCAAATGGTTATTCATTATCAGAATCAGCTTTATCCCTCCCTGGCTCTCCAGACGATGCTTCTGCACTGGAAGCTGGACTGGTCTCAGCTATCGCTATCTGCAAATGAACTGAAACTAGTAGGGGTGCCTGACAAAGGGACCGTCCGGATTCCCTTGGATCGAGAGGGGTGCATGTTGCTCAACTATCGAGGATCTCTGGAAAGTCGATTTTCAAATGTGAATGTATTTTCATTGATGGAGAAAAGTCAGCCTGCTCTCCGCAACAAGATCATTATTGTAGGATCTCTCGTGACGGGCCACGGCGATATTTATGCTACCCCGATCGATCCAAGCACACCGGGCATACTGATCAATGCCCAAGCGATGGATCAAATCGAAAGTGGTGATTTTCTCAGAGAGGTGGCCCCCATTCTCCGGTGGTCTATGATCGGATTGAGTGCTTTTCTGAGCGCGTTTATTTGTTGGTTAGTTAGGCCGATGATGGGCGCAGGAATGTTAATTGTGATTCTTGCGTCACTAGGATGGGGCTGTTTTATGCTTCTCTCTGAATATGGGGTCTGGCTCCCTCCCGCTGGGGGATTTTTTGCATCCTTTCTGGCCACAGGGTTGATGTCGATTTGCCATTTTCAAGCAGTCACTAAAAAGCATCGCCAGGTGGTCCGGGTGTTCAGCCGATATATGGGACCGAATATCGGAAAGATGCTAAGCGAGAATCCGGAGGCCTTCGATAAGGGCCCTCAGCGGGAAATGGTGACAATCTTTTTCTCGGATATCGTGTCCTATACGGAGATATCAGAAAAATTGGAGTCAGAAGAGTTGATTGACATGCTCAATCGCTATTTCGACTGCATGGCTATGGTGGCGTTCGAGCATTGCGCAACGGTTAGTAAATACATGGGCGATGGAATGATGGTCTTTTTCAATCAACCGATTGCGCAAGAGGATCACGCCCAGAGGGCAATCCGTATGGCGATCAAGATGCAACAGGATTTGATTGCCTTGAACCAGGAGTTCCAGCAGGAAGGTTTGCCCACTTTCGCGGTGCGGATGGGTATTAATACCGGTTACGCACATGTCGGAAATGTCGGCAGTGCTGGTTTTACGGATTTCACACTGATAGGACCACCCGTCAATCTGGCCGCCCGCGTCATGGATCTTGCAGGCCCAAATGAGATTATGATCAGTTCGAGAACGCATGTGCTGACGGATGAGGACTTCACGGTCGAGGACATTGGAGAACATGAGTTAAAGGGGGTCTCGGACAAGCAGAGGATATTCAGGGTGATTACCTGCCAGTGAATCTCCACGTGCCGATCTGGAAAGGAACCCGGCCCAACCAGCAGGTTCCGTTTCAGTATAGCCTGCGTCGTGTCGTTGAACCAGGAGTTCAGATAGGAAGGTTTGTCCGGGTTTGTCGTATAGTGAGCTGGAAGGTGTCGCAGACGGGGGAATGGCGGTGACGGTGTTCAAGGAGGCGCTGGCACCTGAGACGTCGGCAGAGTGGAAGAGGGAGGGCGAGGATCAATTGCTGAAGTATTGCCACCTGGATACCTGGCGTTAGTGCGAATATGGGAGGTGTATCGTGGGGAGTGTAGGGGCACTTCTAGCGCTGAAAAAGGAGGGGATGCGGCACGGTAGAATGCGGCAGAAGTTGCAGGTTTCACTTCATCGTAATCGACACCTTGATCACTTGGTCTGTATCTAGGTTCCACAGAATATGTGCTGTGACATCATCAGCGCTGATGCCTACACCTGGTTTCAGATCTTCCGGAATGTCAAAAACCATGAAATCACATTGGATCCGAATTTGGTCGTCTGCCCATCCTGTGTGTTCAACGTAAAATCCTCCCGGACCGCTCACATGATCTTCGTTGATTCCGAGGGCTTTGAATACTTTGCTGTGATCCAGTTTTCTCAATCCCTTACCGTGGATCCAAGCCCACATCGTGGTCATTCTTCGGTCTAGACCGATTTCCATGGCGGTGATTTCCTTTGTGGGATGCCAAGGAGTATAGCCATCGACCTCCTTTAGTAGTTGAGAGCAGTAGAATCCCACTCGAGCGTCCTCGGACCACCCGAGTAGTTCCTCGCTGTTGGTGTTCGTATCAATCAAGCAAGGCCGGTTGTATCTCTCATACAAGACCCATCGACCATTGGCGCTGCGACTTAGTTCAGTGCTTTTGTATTCCCTGGACAGAAGAGCGATGGCACGACTGACCATACGTCCCTCATCCTCAAAATCAGTATTCGAGTTTGTCTTGAGTGCTTCTACAAATGTGGGAATTCGATCATCAGATATTTGCCAATACCGACTGCCAATTCCTCGCGCAGCGAGTCTTCGAATTGAGTTTCCTTCGTCCCTAAGGAGCAAGAGCAATGCCTCAGGCAGCCGGGGGTCGAGGCTGGTCTGCAGATCCCGTAGGGCTGCGATCCGTAAATCCATGTCAGCATCCTGCAACTGGGCAAAGAGATGATCATTCACCGGGTCTGCATGGGCCGTTGGAAGAAGGGGCGAAGTAAAGATGGATGCAATGAAAACAGTTGCGGCGGTTGATGCAAAATTCATTCTGGAATTAAGGCTAATAGTCTATGCTGGGACCAGCAAGCAACGAACTTAATTTTTCAAGGAGAGTGATGGTCGATCTTTCTTTGCCCAACGCAAATTCATGCCTAATTAGGTGGAGAGAATTGATCCAGGCATGCCGCTATTTTGACCTCTCGAGGAACAATGTTCTTAGGTAGCCTCAAACCGAAGCACAGCATGATCAGAGATCGGCTTCTTGATCTTTTCCCCGGCCAGAAAGCGTCCCCGGATCCGGTCGATATACTCGACATTGGTAACTTTGACGCCTGCCGTATGCATGACGTGGTCGATATCGAAGCCTTTTCCGCTGTGGGCAAGATAGCTCCAGTCGCCCGACGGTTTGGGAATCTCGTAGCCTTCGCAGAGATGAAAGGGAACTGTCTCAGCATCGGGTTGTTTGGCTTTCCGGAAAGGATCGTAGTTCACATCTCCAGCGAAGAGGATGGGGCGATCATTGACGGATTCCATGATATTGGCCAGTTCTGCCCAGTAGGCATGTTTGTCGGCTGCTTTATTGTAAGCGGGTGCTCGGACACCAGCCATCTCGACTGGGAAGTCGACAAACTTTAGATGAAGGAAGTTGGATATTGCTGAGCCATCGAATTGAGGAGGCTGGAGGTCGCCTACCTCAAAAGCATACTTCGAGGCTGCGAAAATCTGATTGTGCACCGCTGGGGTAGGGGAGACAGCCTGATACGCATAGCCCGCTTCGCGCATTGCCTGTTTGAATGGCTCACGAATCCCCTCGTCGACATACTCGTTAAACAGAACTGTATCGGCCTCCAGGTCCTGGATTACATCGACCATGTATTCAGGGATGAGGC
Organism: uncultured Verrucomicrobiales bacterium; assembly: GCA_963975655.1. Classification (GTDB taxonomy): domain Bacteria; phylum Verrucomicrobiota; class Verrucomicrobiia; order Verrucomicrobiales; family DEV007; genus Arctic95D-9. Next base: position 17,759 of record CAXBHX010000022.1, on the reverse strand, counting down.
GCTTCTTAACTTGGTGGGCGATATTCCAGGCAATGATTTTCATATAGGGGATTGTTGCAAGTTCAGTCTTGTTCGTCGTCATCAAAGAGTCCATTCAACGTGCCGACCAGTATGTCTGGTTTGGGTTCTGCCAGTTGTTTAAGTTGTTCCAGAAGTCCTTCCAGTCCCGTTGATAACGTGGCTTCTTTGGCTGGCATGGAAACGCCGGTTGGCACAAGTTGATCGTAGAGATGGACCACGAAGCCTACCGCATCACTTAACTCTCGATTTCTTTTCCAGCACTCGGCCAGCTGTCTTGCGGTCACCTCTGGAGACTTGGTCCATTTCGGCGATGTTCGGATTTCCAGTTCGATCACGCGATCATCATAGGAGATGAGATTTGAAGAAAGACCGCCGTGCATACGGTAGAGTTTGTCGATCGAGCAAATGTGCCGCTGTGAAATGGCTTTGATGTCTATTTCTGGACTGGCTTCTTTCATGCCATCATCAAAACCGGAAATGGTAACCAGTGAAAGAGGGGCGTGTGTCATCGGTCTGCTGATTGAGTCATACGCTTTGATCAGAGGCGGGATGGATTTCCGACGAATGCTCCAGGTGGTTGGACAGTGGCTTGTCAGCTTTATCACGTTGAGGAATCCAATGGATGAATATCATGGCGGGTAATTTCTATCTAAACGGTTGGCGTGACTGCTGCAGGCAGAACCCCGCAAATCGATCAGCGAGATCGATGATGTCCTTCTTCTTTGCCAGAACGTTGAGCCATTCATCGGGAATGCCCGCCACGCCATAGAGCAATCCTGCCAGCCCTCCGGCAACACAACCTGTCGTGTCGGTGTCATCTCCGAGATTGACGGCGTAGAGAACCGTTTCACGATAGGATCCTTGTGAGGCGTTGGCCCAGAGGGATGCTCCCAGCGTGTCTATCACATGGCCGGATCCATGCACCTCCAGGTTTTCGAGTAGATCTGGATGCCATTGATCAAAGAAGACTCTTTCGTCTGGTGAGAAACTCCAGCGGGCATTCATCACCTCCCAGGCGAATTTTATGGCTTCACTGACGGGGCTGTCGTGGAGGAGTTCGCTCACGACAAGGCAATAGAATGCGCAGCACATTCGGGAGCGTTCGTGGGCATGTGTCAGGGCACTGATCTCCCAGGATTTTTCGATGAGATTGGGATCATCTCCAAAGGCAAGAGCAACAGGCAGGATTCGCATGAGGGAACCATTTCCATTGGAAAACTCGTCCTTCAATCCAGACTCAGACGCCTCTCTGCCTCCGATGTATCGCCCAATGGCTTCACGGGTTGCGTTGCCGATATCGAAGACAGTGCCATGAGGGGTGTGCTTAGCTTCAGTCATCCACGCCACGAACTCCTTCATCACATGGTCAGGTGAATAGGTGCCTGCTTCGAGGAAGCCCGTCATCGTGGCGAGTATCATCGAGGTATCGTCCGACCAGGTTCCGGCAGGCTGGTGATGGGTTCCAAACTCCCGCATTCCAATGACGGGGTCTTTATCCCGGATACCCCGCCCTTGAAACTCGACGGGAACACCCAAGGCGTCACCTACGGCTGCTCCAAGAACGGCCGATCGGACTTTTGATGCGAATGAGGATTCAACAGGGTTCCATTGCCGAACAAACCCTCTTTGCTCATCGGTTTCGGGGCTATCAGAATGTTCTGATTTGGCGCAGTCCAGCCAGCGCTCTGCCAGGGCGATGAGCGCATCCTCGCCTGAAAGCTGAAAGAGTTCGCTTAAAACGCATCCAGCTACGGTCCCGGTTCTACCACGTCCGCCCCAACAGTGTAGGTAGACGGTCTGATGGCGATGCCGAGCGAGACGAATGGTGCGAAGAATAGCTCGCATTTCTTCGGCGTCCTTTGGGACTGAAACGTCGCGGATCGGATATCTGTGGAAGATGAGATCGTCGGGATCTATGGCCAGGTCGCGAGCCGTGGTTCGAGCAATCTCATGATAGGGCTTCAGCTCGCCTTCCTCCGTTAAGTCGATGAAGACTCGAACCCCGGCCTGAAGGACCGCAGTCATGCCTTCATGGTCTTCCAGGTCGTCGAAGTCTCGAGGGTATTCACCGCAGAGAATGCGGTCGGGCTCTAGCCAGTAGGAGTTGGAGAAGGGGGAGTTCATTGGTGTTGGCAAGAAAGAGGATGCAGGCGATTCACCCGCTAAAGAGGTTTCGAAACTCGCTTACCTTCTCTGCCGCCGCCGGTCCGGCTTCTAAGCGTTTAAAGAGATAGGTGAGCATTGTGTCATCACCCGACTGAATCAGTTTCATGAGATCGACGGCGGAAGGAGTGAGTGGGAGACCGCGTTCTTCAAAATGCTCCAGCCGAGGGATCTGGTCACCACTCAGAAGGACTGAGAGAAAGCTGTAGTGATTGCCCCCATGACCATGGGCACTATGAAAACAGACTTGCTGGCCGATATCACACAAAGTTACTACGGGGCCCATGTTTTCATGGATCCAGTTTAGTTTGTCGCGAGACAGCTCATAGTCGAAGTATAGCCACCGATTTTCTCTTTTTGACTTAGCCTGTCCGGGGGCTGGGCTGCCCCCATCGAAGCCGGCGCCTTCATCGAGTAGGCGGTCTGCCAGATTCCACTGTTTCTTGTAGAGGGCCAGGAACAGGGGTTTGTTGTATCCTCCGTATTCAGTGCCGCGGGCGTTGGCTCCTCCGTCTAAAAGGGTTTCGGCCATTTCCGCCCCGGCCGGGCGTTCTCCTATTGATTCCAGGGCATAGCCCAGCGCCGAGAGTCGCTCGTTGCATGATCGCTCAAGCTTCCAAACTCCTATGTCTGGATTGGCTCCTGCCGCCAGGCAACGCTGGGCCGCAGAGATATTCCCCATCCTCACTGCCCCCTCAAGGCACCGGTCGATAGATAACCGACTGAGTGGAGCTAAGTCATCTTTCCAATCGGGATCTTCAGCATTTCCTCTGTAGTCAAGACGTTCAATTTGCGCATCGCCCCAGTTGCTGATCGAATCAAAGGGGGTGCTGAACTCGTCGAGCAGGTTTGAAGCGATTAAGTTACAGGTCGCTTCTGTTGCGGCTTCCGAGTCGAAGTCGATTTCAAGCTCTGACTCATGCATTTGCTTGAGGAAGGGGAGAACCTTTTCCCAAAGATAGTCATTTAGACCTTGGGTTGCAGCGGCGAACGCAATGCCTCTGGAAGATGGCTTGAGATGATTCCAGGCAACCTTTGACAGAAGCCTTGGTGATGCCCATCCAAGCGAGTGAGGATGCTTTTCAGCTAGAGGAATGATTAGCCTGGAAATCTCGCATGGATCCATCGTAGAAGCATTGAGGCAATCATCAATTCTCTTCCAGAGATCTACTGCGGCGGGCTCCCAGCTAAAAATAAAGTTCCCACTTCGCCAATTCCTCCCGGCAAATTCGTGGTGCATCCAACGGAACCACCCATTGCGTTTTGGTGGCTCAAGTGTGGATAGCTCATTTAGCAGAGCTGCTAGTGAATCGGCTGCCATGATAGGTAAGGGCTAAGTTCAATTACGGGTACAAATCCTGTGTCGCCTTCAGGGAGGCTATGACTGAATCTTTCAGCTCATTGGGTTCAATGACCTCAACCTGATCACCCCAGCTTAGTATCCACCGGGTGATCTCTTCGAAACCACTCAGCTCCATGGTCACGTCGAGGACCTCTTGCTTTTTGGATCGCCAGTTGAGTTGCTGACTGGGATGCCACCGCCTCTCTGAGACCATTCGTGCTGCCCATCCGGTGAAGCGTAGTCGGATACGATGATGGTCACCATGGTCCTTCGGCGCATCCCAGACCCCGAAGCTGCCACCCAGGTGCTCGGACAGGGTGAAATCGGTGGGTCGAAGGAACCTGGTCTTCAGCACCCTGACGGTCTTCATGCGCTGCAGGGCAAAGGTGCGTTTAGCTTTCCGTTCAATATCGTAGCCAATGACGTACCAGCCGCCTTCAAACTCAGCGATATGGAAGGGGCGGAGGGCGCGGGGTTCCCACTCTTTGCTATCGATCTTGCGGTAGTCAAATCTCAGCTCCCGGCACTCCAGGACAGCACGGGCGATTTTTTCAAAGAGTCGAATATCCCCTGGGACTACGCCCGCGTCTTTGACAGAGAAGGCTTGGTCCAGATCTGACCAATGAAAGGATACCTCACCCTGCAGGGCGCTGGAGAGCCTTTTGAAGCTATCTCTGAGCGTCGCTTCTAGCGGGGAGCCCTGAAGCGGCTCCAGGGCTTTGCGGGCGAGGAACAGGGCAACGACATCCTCCACCGTGTAGCGCATCAGGGGGAACTCATGCACAGGGCGCTCGTAGTAGTAGCCGTGCCTGGAGCCATCATATTCGAGCGGCAGACCCAAGTCGTTCTGCATGAAGCTGATGTCGCGTTGAATGGTCTTCTGAGTGACTTCGATCTGCTCGGCAAGTTGCCGGCAGTTTGGGAAGCGACCTCTTTGGATTTCCTGATGAATGGTGAAGATGCGTTCGATGGGTCGGCGGGTTTCGCCGGACCGGGTCGTGCCGGACTTCTTCTTTGCTGCCGATTTCTTCATGGGGAACAGATTGAGATTATAGAGGCAGGGGGCACCCAGCTACGGTCCTACCCTAATTCAGTGAAGGGTCACCCTGTGGATGTCCTACACAGTAGGTAAAGTGTTATCACAGCTGCCGCATCGTTGGCGATAGAGATCTCGTAATATACTAACGAAGCTCCTGACTCAAAACAGACCATGAAAATCATCTTCCTCGACTTTGACGGCGTTATACGCATTCCAGTTTTTACTGGAGGGCCGGAGGTTGACGCGGAGTTTTGCAGTGAACGCATGAAGCGGGTGGCTCGCTTGGCTGAGGATACCGGGGCCCGGATTGTCATCTCATCAGACTGGCGATCACGCTATGACTGGGAGGGTATGGCCAAGCTGATTGGCTATCACATTCCAACGGGCCTGATACATAGCGATTGGAAGACACCGATGCTGGTTGAGGGGCGACCGGGATCTGACATTGTGATTGCGATACCGCGGGGGGCGGAAATCCTCAGCTGGCTCGCTAAATATCCCGAAGTGAGCCAGTTCGTGGTGCTTGATGACATGCCGTCGAAGTGCTTCCCACTGATGAAAGATCAGCTAGTGCACTGTCAGTTGTTGGACGGGTTTACGGAGGAGCGGTTTGAGAGAGCCGTTGCCATTCTTGGATGAACATGGATCCCACTCTTTAGACCATGAAGCCTCCACCAAGACAGCCTGATCCAGTAGTGAATCGCGCTGAGTTGAGGGATCGAAAGGACCGGTGCAGAGCCCGCTGTAGAAAACCTACAAGGGGGGGCAATCGGGCCTATGTAAGCGGCTTGTATGCAGAGATAAAGGCGCGTCGAAGGATCAATCGTGAGAATCGGAAAAGGAAGGCGCAGCGTTTGAATCTATTAAGGAAGGAACAGCGAAGGCTGTTGGGGATTACAAATGCTAGGCAGTGCACGGTTTGTATTCAGGCTGATTCGGATAGCGGCAATTATGCTTGGTTGCGTCCTATGGGCGAGAACCCATTGAATGCGGGAACGTGTGTTGCCAGTGTCTCGATAGGGTTTGAGGATGATTACGGAGTATCATCGGATTTGGAGTGGCGGTTTGCACTGTGGACTAGGGAGTATCAATACGGATATGATGAAGCGGGATTTTCCTGGGCGCGTTGGAATGAATGGGCGATGGATCTCTGCCATGAGCTGGCAGAGGAATTGGGGCTGCCATTTGGTGTCGAGTATCACTTTGCAATTGAATATCCCACGAGAAAGGTAGGGCGAGACTTCGTAGCGATTAGGAAAGGTGGGACGGACACTCAGCGGCGGAATTTGACTGAGGGATGGAGATGACTCGCAAACAACGCATCAAGAGAATTGGGGCGATCCTTTCTGAGGGGATCTGGCTCTTGTCTGCGGAGCAAGAGACAGATGTAGGGCCGTTTGTGATTTTCCGAATTGTTGAGAGACGGCGAGTAGCACATTGAGAGAGTATGAGGTATCACAAAATGTATGATCAACCTAAAGAGAATCCCAATAATCTGCGCGTCGTTAAGACAGCGCGTACGGTCGAGAGCATCAATCAAGCAGCAAAAGAGGGGTTCCGTCCTCTGATTAAGCCTGTTGAACCGAGTGATCAGATTCATTACATGGTGGGGGTGTTTCAACATCAGGAGACCGGGGAAATTGTACTTTCGGGTGACTGTCGAGGAGGACCGGAACCTGGTTTTGAAGTCGCACTGCCACATCGGGATTATTATCCCTACTTCTTCAAGGAACCCTTCGCAGCCTATCTGGTTCCACCAGATTTAGGAGAGGGAGCGCGAGTCTGGATAGAAGATGTAATCGAAGACATTGTTGCCGTGTGGGGAAACCAGGGATATCAGCCTCGTCTGAGCTGGTGTGAGGCGACTTGGGCCGAAGGGGATTTTACGCTTAATTTTGATCCAAACGAAGATGCTCCGCAGTGGGTAGGCTAATGAAGATTGATCTCGATTCTGGGCAGCTGTTTACCGATGGTGGTGAGTTCTTGAAGGTTCTACATTGTCCCATCTCGACTAGAGGCGGGGAGCTGATAGAGCGCGACGAGAGGTCGCGGCTATGTGTCGAGTGTTGTCGCCCGGTGTATGATACGGCCAAGATGAGCGATGAAGATGTCAGCAGTCTTTTGAGCGGTAACCCAGACGCCTGCCTCGCTATCTCACCGACTCAGACCAACTGCACTGTATTACCTCGCTCTCGGAGGTTGGCGGGCCAAGAATAGGGGAGCTCACGGTCAAATCTGCAATTGATCTCCATGCCGCTCAAAAGGACTCGGACAACTGTGGGGAAATGGCGACTGGATTTGGATGATTCTGAGCCTGCTAATCACCCTGAAATACACCCTGAAACACCCCGCCATCTTCGGACACATGTTGTCACCCTCGTTGTCACCTGGGCCATTTTTCGAGGGCACAAAAAAGCCTAACTCGTTGAAAGTTAGGCAGTTTTGAGAATGGCGACCCGTACGGGACTTGAACCCGTGTTGCCGCCGTGAAAGGGCGGAGTCCTAGACCGCTAGACGAACGGGTCACGTTCGACGCAAGCCCCAGACCAATATGGCCCGAAGCGCGGGGCGGAAATATGCGGATTTGTTGACCATGCGCAAGTCGAAAATGTGAAAGAATTTTCGGTGGCGCGTTGCGAGGCCGCTGTCACAGTGATCCATGCCTGTTTTGATCGATCTTGTGTGGCTTGTTGCCGGCCTCACTGCGCTGTTTTTTGGTGCGGATTGGCTCGTAGGAGGGGCCTCAAAGCTGGCTGTCCGCTATGGAATTTCCCCACTGGTGGTCGGCCTGACCGTGGTTGCGTTCGGTACCAGTGCCCCGGAACTCTTTGTCTCTATTGGTTTCAACCTGGGGGGCTATCCAGATATGGCGTTGGGGAACGTGATCGGGTCAAATATCTGCAATATTGGCCTGGTTTTGGGAATCAGCTCTTTTATCTGTTTGCTTCACGTGAAGAGCGAACTCCTGATCAGGGATGTTCCGGTGCTTCTTCTGGCGACAGTCACTTTTTGTTGGATGCTTTCTGACGGGGAGATTTCTCTCATTGAGGGTATCATCCTGTTCACCGCGGTGCTCGCATACACCGTTTATCAACTGGTCATGGCGAAGGGCGTTAAGAATCCCGAGGTAGAAAAGCAGTTCGAAGACGAATTTGGTGTCGATGAAGCCAAGCAGACTTCCCTTCCTGTTCTTGCCTTTCTGATTCTGGCGGGCCTTGTCGCGCTTTATTTTGGAGCGGGTTGGCTGGAGAAAGGCGGAGTCAGCCTGGCAATGCGCCTTGGGGTTCCTGAGGCAGTCATCTCATTGACCTTAATCGCCTTTAGTACCTCGGTTCCGGAATTGGCGACGTCGGTGATTGCTTCGCTGAAGAAAGAATCGGACATCATTATTGGGAATGTGATCGGATCGTGCATCTTCAATCTCCTTTGCGTCATTGGAGTGACTTCGATGATTAAGCCGGTCGCGAGCGCAGGGATCGAGACGGTGGATCTCTATGTGATGATCGGTTTTACGCTGTTGCTTGTTCCTATCCTCTGGAAGGGAAGAGTCATCATGCGCTGGGAAGGAGCCGTGTTGCTTCTTAGCTACTTTGGCTACTGCACGTTTCTTTACTTCGATCGAGTGGCTTAGCAGCTTAGCAGCTTAGCAGCTTAGCAGCTGTGCGAAGAGCCCTTGGGTCGGGCCCTTTTTCTTTTTCCCTCGGATGATGTGGGAAAAAGAATAAGACAAGGATTACGAAAAAGAGGGGGATTAAACCATTCCCAGCTTCATTTTCCCTTCTTCGGAGATCATCTCTTGGTTCCAGGCAGGATCCCAGACGAGATCGACGTGGGCATTGCTGATGCCTTCGAGCATGAGGATTTTGGATTGAGCATCCGCCGCGATGGTCGGGCCCATGCCGCAGCCGGGGGCGGTCAACGTCATCTTAATTTCGACATTGGTTTCCCCCTCTTCTTCTTTGACTGAGCAATCATAAACGAGACCCAGATCGACAATATTGACGGGGATCTCGGGATCGAAGACGAGCTTGAGCTGTTCCCATATGGCTCCCTGGACGTCTCCGTTGGCGATGGCGACAGCTGCGGCGCCTAGCTTCGCCTTTTCTGCTTCGAGGTCGATGCCGAGAGCGTCGGCATGTTCTGCCTTGATTCGGGCGAGGCCTGACTGGGTAGCGACGGTGTAGGTGCCACCCAATGACTGGGTGATCATCACTTTGGTGCCGACGGGCAAATGGATCAGATCACCGCTAGGGATCTGGATGGCGTCAACTTCGCGGGAGAGTTCGATTTCTTCGTGCATGGGAGGGGGCCGGGGTGGCGGCGTAAGAGGGATGAAAGTAGAATGGTAAAAGAAGGAATCAATCCTCCAGTTTGATGACCTTGAGTTTGCCCTTTTTCAAGGCGGGTTGGTTCATGTCACCGAGCAAGGTGTTTGGGGAGGCCTCAGATACGGCTGTCGGCGCCGGTTCTGCACCGTCTTCCTTGAGTGCTTCGCGAAGAGCCCCTTCGACCATTTCTCCGCAATGGATCTTCATGGGAGGAAGGGGGCCGAGGGGTTCCGCCAGATCCGTGGAGCCAAGTTGCTTGGCCTCGTCAATCGTTTTTCCTTTCAGCATTTCGGTGGCCATGCTGGCGACGGCGATAGCGGTCTGGCAGCCGAAGCTCTGGAAGGATGCTTTGTCGATCACCTTCTTGCCGTCTTTTTCACTGAATTTGAGCCACAGGCGGACCATGTCTCCGCAGTCGGGATTGCCGACGGTGCCTACAGAGTCCGCATCAGCCATTTCTCCCATGTTCATGGGGTTGGCGATGGCTTCCTGAATCTTGTCTTCGACTTTGTCGGTCATAGGGATGGGGAAAAAATGAAGACGCTCAGTCTTCGAATTCCAGTTTGTAGCGGGGAATACTGGTGTCGGCTTCCTGGGCGTAGGCATCGATGCCGCCGCGGAGAGCCCGGGTGTTCTTAAAGCCGTGTCCAATGAGGTAAGCGGCAGTGTCCAGCACACGCCCGCCTGTGTGATCATATAGCACGATAAGGCGCTCCTTGCTTTCGTGACCAAAGATTTCCTGGAGCAGGTCATTGCTGAATGCCTCAGAGCCGGGGAGTGCGACCGCTTCGTGCTCTTCGCTGGTGCGAAGGTCAAGTAGCCGGGGGGGCGAACTGCCGGCCAACTCGGTGGCGAGCTGAGCGGGTTCCATCAGAATCTTCTTATCGTTTTCATGGGCGGCGAGAATATGATCAATCACTTCACTGACCGGGAGATTCTCATTTCGCTCACAAACACTGGAGAGAGTTTCCTCATCCGCGTAGCTGCAGCTTTGGCATCCACCTATGTGATATTTAGCAAAAAGTGAACGTTTTGCCCCCGGAAAGCGCTCCAGCACTTCTGCCATGGTGATGCTGCCATCGATTTTCGGTATTTCTGCCGTCTCTGCCATTTCCCTGAACATGGACCTTTCCCACCTGTTTTACATTTGAAATTTGAATTTTGCGGCTCTGGATGGAACTTGGCGGAATGAAACGTCATGTCCCCGGTCCCTGGAGCGATCCGCAAGTCTACTTATGGCCGAATTTAATGACGGCAGGTAATCTCGCCTGCGGCTTCAGTGCTGTCATTACGATTTTCGAGGGGATGAGGGATGCTGATGGGGGGGCTCAGAACTTCTATCTCGCCATTTTCCTCATTCTGGGAGCGTGTTTCTTTGATGCGCTGGATGGCCGGTTGGCCCGTATCAAGGGACAGGAATCGATGTTTGGGCGGGAATTCGATTCTCTGGCGGACATTGTTTCCTTTGGAATCGCTCCTGCCTTGCTGGTGATGGATATTGTGTTGAGTTCGTTTGATAACCGACTCGGATGGACCATCGCATTCATCTACCTGCTCTGCGGCGGTATGCGTTTAGCTCGGTTCAACTGTCTCGCACAGGCGGAGCACGACAATCCAGATCAGGAGAAAAATCGGGATTTTGTGGGGTTCCCCATTCCTGCGGCGGCGGGTTTGATCGCTTCGCTGACTATCTTTATTCTGTGGCTCAACGAAGGACAGACGGAGATTGGTGGATGGCGCTACGTTCTACTGGCGCTGATGCTGCTGCTTTCTTTCATGATGCTCAGCGAGTTCAGTTACCCGAGCTTCAAGGCCATGAACTGGAAAGCACGGAAGTCGTTGGTCTGGTTGTTTGCCGCTGTGCTGATTTTGGTGTGTGCGGTCAATTTTGTTGAGTTCGTTCCGCTGATTATCTTTCTCTCGTATTTCGTCTATGGACTGATTCGTCCCTGGATTTCGCGAGAGTGGCGTCGGGAGATCGAAGAGGGGGATGAAGCGTTTGAGCCGGAGGTGGTCAAAGACCCCGAAGACGAGAATGTGGCATAAATGCGCAGAATGTGAGCGGCGTTTCCGCTCATTGATCTAATGGCGGGGTATCGTATCAATGCCACATGAGTTATCTTGATGAATTGTTCTCCCTGAAGGGGCAAACTGCTGTTGTGATCGGCGGCACTGGTGTCTTGTGCGGTGAGATGGCACGTGGGTTGGCCAAGGCCGGCGCTGAGGTTGCAGTGGTCGGTCGGAGTGAGGAGAAGGGCGCCGAGCAGGTTCGGAAAATTGAGGCCGAGGGCGGAAAAGCATTTTTTGTCGCGGCCGATGTGGCATCGAGAGACTCATTGACGTCGTTGATGGAAACGGTCCTCGACCGCACGGGGCGGGTCGAAATTCTCGTAAATGGGGCGGGCGTGAATTCCCCGACGCCTCTACTCGAGATCGAAGACGAAGAGTTTGCCCGCATTCTCGATATCAATTTGGGAGCGATTTTGCGAAGTTGTCAGATCTTTGGAAAGCATATGCTGGAGCAGGGTGGAGGATCCATTGTCAACGTCGGATCAATTTCCGGTCTGGGCCCCCTCAGCCGGGTGTTCACCTACTCTGCGAGTAAGGCAGCGGTTCATAATCTTTCGAAGAATCTAGCCCGGGAGTGGGCTGAGCAGGGTGTTCGGGTTAATACGCTGGTCCCTGGTTTTTTCCCTGCTGAGCAGAATCGCAAAGTGCTGACCGATGATCGAGTGGCCGCTATTCTTGGCCACACCCCGGCCAATCGCTTCGGTGAGGCTGAGGAGTTGATAGGCGCGACTTTGCTTTTGGCATCAGCGAAGGCCGGAGCATTTGTGACGGGAACGGAGATGATTGTTGATGGCGGATTCTCCGCGATGACTATCTAAATGGGCCAGTCAGGGGCGCTTTGAGGTCATTCGACAGGGTTAGGTAGGTGACCTAACTCTCTTGTTTTCGGGCCGCGATCGCCACCAGTGAGTGTGCTGCCATGACCGCTGAAGCCTTGTGGTATCTAGGCTAAAGGGGGAATGTAGGCCCTTGTTTGGGACCAATGTAGCGCAAGCCGCTTAGCATTCTGATTACTTGAATTGGTTAATATTTCTTTATATTCTTGTAAATTTGATAATTTAGATAAAGCTGATCAAAGTTTATTGATCCGTGTTGTCGAGATGAAGTGCCCGAAATGTATGCGTCCAGTCGATCATGAGGCTGATAGCTGCTACTCATGTGGCTACAGTGAGTTTGATGCGGCCAAGCAGTTTGGGGCCAATCAAGTGGTACTGAGCCGGGTGCATGACGCCGCCCACTGCCTGCGCAAACAGGAGAAGGACATTCTGAATGCGGCGTTGGATCATTTGGAGGTGAAGTTTCCCCAGATGCTTTTTTGCGCTTATCTGGGAACTTTACCTGAAGGTCTGAGCATGAGTGAGCTTGGATTTTGGCTGCTGAATCACGGGCAGGTCAAGGGTGCTGAGTATGCCCGTCCCAATGAGAACGGGATCCTTGTCATCGTCGACATGAACACCAAGCAGATTGGAGTGTCACTTGGATATTTTGCAGAATCAATGATTACTGAGGAGGACTCCTATCGGGCATTGCTGCGGGCCCGGCCCAATTTGCTCAATGCTGAATATGGTGAAGCGATTGAAAATATTTTTCGTCGACTGGCCCGTATTCTTACAAAGACGGGGCGGAAGCTTCGCAAGCTGTCACATGAAGAGCTGCAGGCACAGAGCCGGGCCTTGAATAACAACGTGTTGGATCTGCCCGAGCATCATGTGCCGATGGTGAGGGCAGGAATTCGTAGTGGTTCATAGCGGTTGGTTCGATCTATAGTGAATGAAATTTCCTTTGCCATTACTCATTTTGATCGTGCTACCGGCGGTTGCCTTGGGTGTTGATGTTGATCTGCCTGAGTGGGGAGGGGATTCAGACGCTGCAGAGTATTCACTGGGTGGAGGATTGTGGCCGACGGGGCTTCTTCCCGAGGGCGCACCGATCGACGAAGACAGCCCCACCACTATTAATTCGGGAACACCCGGCACCAATCCGGATGGCTCACCTCTCACTTTCTACGGTCCTTTGGCGGGCAATGAAGCGACCACTCCGGGTAACGGCGATCAACCGGCCCAGGCCCCGCCGGCTGAGGCGTTACCTCCGATCGAAGGCGATCTGAGAGGGCTTTATTTCGGCTACCCGCCGGTGGACTACCTGATCGACCCGCAGCGCCTGTTGACTGAGCAAAAGTCGAACGACATCAAGCGTTTCCTGGAGTTCCACTCTGACGAATCCAATTTCAATATCTTTGTCATGGTGGTAGGAGAGACCCAGTCGATTCCTGAGGATATCAATCTGACCGACCTTCACAAAGAATGGTTTTCGGACCGGACGACCGTGCTGATGGTCTATTTCCGGGAGCATCCTGAGAGGACAGAGTTTGTTTACAACGAGAAGGTGCGTGCGTCGCTGCCGAAATCTGTGTTCGAGCGTATCAGTCAGAACTGTCTGCGCGAAGGTGCTGCTACTGAGCTGGCTCCGGATCAGGTTGAGAAGATGGCGATCGAGTTGAGTATCCAGTTGTATTGGCTGGGGCGCCTTATGTCTGCAGAGGGTAAAGAAGCGCAAGCATTGGCTGAGGCGACTCCGGCTCATGAGCTCCCTGCCTCGGCGGATGCGCCTGAGTTACTGCGCGAGTATGCTCCCGGCATCTTTCTGGAGGAGTCCAGTCGCCGCGCGATCTCCATTTTGGTGACGGTAGCTGTCATTCTGGCTTGCCTCGTAGTGGTCGCCTTTGCCGGCTGGATCGTGATCTGGCTTCGGGGAATGGACCGAGTCACCGGCGCTCCGTTGATTTTCCCTAGCTTTCAAATAGTGCGACGGCTCGGTGGAGAATACTCTGGCGGTGGCTTTGTCAGCATGTCCTTCGATATCAACGAGGGCTCGGATATCTCACGCTGATCTTTTGTTCTCGTTAGGGAACGACGCAATCGGGGCATTTTTTTCTTTGCTCCGAATACCAGGTATGGCTTCAATGCCCTATGGCATATCGCGTAGGAATTATTGGTTATGGTTGGGCAGCGACAGCACACGCTGATGCCATCAATGGGACTGAACAGGGACAGGTCACCTCGATCTATTCTTCCCGAAAACTGGATAATGCCGAAGTGTCGGCACAGCACGGTAGTGAGATAAAAACATACACCGATGTCGATGCGATGCTGCAATCAGACGACGTGGATGTCGTGTCGATCACGAGTTATCCCAATCAGCATCGGAAGCACGCGGTGGCTGCTGCAAATGCAGGGAAACACATCATCCTGGAAAAGCCGATGGCGTTGAACTGGGAGGATTGCAAGGCGATCCACGATGCGGTGGTGGCAAACGGGGTGAAAGCCTGCGTTTGTTTTGAGCTGCGGTTTATCAGCCAGTTCCTGACGACCACTCAATTGATCGACGAGGGGATGATCGGCGACATTCACTACGGCGAGGTGGATTACTATCATGGTATCGGTCCATGGTATGGACAGTATCGATGGAACACGACGGTTGAAAACGGGGGCAGCAGTCTGCTTTCGGCCGGGTGTCACGCGCTGGATGCCTTGCTTTTGTGTATGCCGGGCAAGGTGGAAGAGGTGTCTTCTTACGGAACCACCTCGAAACACGAAATTTTTCAGAAATATGACTACCCGACAACCACGGCTTCGATCTTAAAATTCGCCAACGGATCAGTGGGAAAAGTTGCTTCAGTGATTGATTGTTTTCAGCCCTATTATTTCCACACCCATCTGGTGGGAAGCGAGGGCAGTCTGCTGGATAACAAGCTATATTCCAACCGGTTTGGGCTGAGGGACAAGAAATGGGCCGATTTGCCTATGGCGATGGCAGATTCCGGTGACGTATCCGATCACCCCTATCAAGCCCAGTTTCAGTCGTTCTTTGACTCCGTCGATAAAGGGGATGACATGCCGCGAACCAGCATAGGGGAGGCGTTGGAGACTTTTCGCGTGCTGTTTGCGTGCGACAAATCGGCCGCCGAGGGGCGTTCTGTTCGGCTGAGTGAATTTGATTGAGTACGAATTCTGCCATCTTATGGCTTTGAGATAGTTGCTAACCGGGCAAGTAGAGGCAAAAGTGCGGCGTATTCATGGCAATCACCTACCTTGAGGCAATTCGCGAAGCTCACGCGAAGGTTCTAGCTGAGCACGATTCTGTCTATGTCTACGGACAGGATGTGTCGGCATTTGGTGGTGCGTTCAAAGCCACTCGCGGTTTGGCGGATCGTTTTCCGGGCCGTGTTCTGGATTCTCCTATCAGTGAGGATGCCATGATTGGATCTGCGGTCGGGTCGACGCTTGAAGGCATGCGTCCGATCGTGGAGATGCAGTTTGCTGACTTTTCTTCAGTGGCATTCAATCAGATCGTGAATCAGGCGGCCACTCAGTACTACCGAACTGGAGTGCCATGTCCTCTGGTGGTTCGACTTCCCTCCGGTGGTACAGAAGGAAGTGGCCCTTTTCACAGCCAGAGTCTGGAGTCGATCTACGCGCACTATCCCGGGCTGGTTGTCATGACGCCAGCCACAGTGGAAGATGCCTACAGCATGTTTATTGAGGCGGTGGAAATTGATGACCCGGTGATCTTTTGCGAGCACAAGTTTCTCTACTATCACCTCAAGGCTGAAGCACTGCCGACTGACAATTTGCCGATTGGCAGGGCCCGCATTGCCCGGCCAGGTCGCCATGCGACGATTGTGGCATACAGCGCGATGGTTCACGAGTGCCTGCGGGTTGCCAACGAGTTGGCGCACGAAGGCTGGGATATCGAAGTGGTGGACTTGAGGAGCGTTAAGCCGATCGATACGGACACGATTCTCGCGTCTGTCGCTCGAACTGGACGCCTTCTCTGCGTGGGTGAGGGATTTCCCTGGGGCGGCGTGACCGCTGAAGTTGTAGCCAGGGTGACCGCCGAAGGATTTCATCTACTCGATGCGCCCCCTCAGAGGCACAACTGCAGGGATACTCCGATTCCGTATCATCCGAATCTTTGGAAAGCGCATCGGCCCGCGGCCAATAGCATCAGTGACGCGACCCGGTCGCTTCTGCATTTGTGAGCTTGCCACGCAACTGAGTCCGGGGCGAAGATGCCCGCATGACTGGTCTTGATGTTCTACCCGAAAGTGATCCTACTGGACTGCTGAGATATCGTGACGGTATTTATGCCGCTGATGTGCTGGCCACCGCCGTGATCGAGTTTCGATTGTTCGACTATCTGTCCATTTCCCCAAAAACGCTGGAGGAGGTGTGCGCTCATTACCAATGGGCTGAGCGTCCTGCCGATGTCCTGATCACGCTGTGCAAAGCAAAAGGTCTGCTGGAGGAGTCCGCTGAAGGCGAACTGCGCGTCACGACTTTGGCAAAGGAGTTTTGCTGCGAAAGTTCGCCCTGGGATCTGACAAAATACTATGATTCCTTGCGCGATCGACCCGTGGTGGGGGATTTCGTACGAGTGCTGAAGACGGGAAAGCCAGCTCATTGGAGTGGACTGGACGAAGCCGATGATGACTGGCACGAGTCGATGCTGCAGGAAGATTTTGCCCGCACCTTCACTGCAGCGATGGATTGCCGTGGCGTCTTCCTGGGGAAGAAGCTAGCGGATGTCGTGGCCGAATGGATCAGCGGATCAGGGAGCCTTCTCGATGTGGGTGGCGGTTCGGGAGTCTATGCCTGTGCTATGGCGGCCAACAATCCGGAATTGAAATGTGTTGTCCTGGAGCAGGAACCGGTCGACGCGATTGCGAGAGAGCAGATCGAGAAGCGGGGCCTGACTGATCGCGTGGACGTGGAAATCGCAAACATGTTCACGGCCGAGTGGCCGAGTGGCCATGATGTGCATCTGTTCTCCAATGTGATGCACGATTGGGATACACCTGACATTCTGACTTTGCTGAGGCGCTCGAGGGCCGCACTCCAGCCGGGGGCAAGAGTGCTGATTCACGAGACTTTCCTCAATGGGGAGAAAACAGGCCCTTTGCCCGTGGCCGAGTACTCCTGCATTCTCGCGCATTCGACTCAGGGGCGGTGTTATTCGGTCTGGGAGATGACAGGGTATCTCGAAGAGGCTGGCTTTGAAGTGGTGGCCCATCGAGATACGGGCGGGGACAGAGGAGTTATAGTCGGTGTTGCCGTCGAATAGTCGAAAACGGGGGTTTTCTAAAGCGCTGAAATGCCTGAAAAAACTGGTTGCGAAAGGTTCGAACCCATCGAAACTCACCATCCTGTCCCCTCAAGAATTTTCTAAATCGCGGGGTGGAGCAGTCTGGTAGCTCGTCAGGCTCATAACCTGAAGGTCGTAGGTTCAAATCCTGCCCCCGCAACTTAATTTTAAAGCCCTCTAACTCAGCGAGTTAGAGGGCTTTTTTGTTAGTGGGGGCGGAAAGGCCAGAATGAACGGGAATACGGTCAAAATGCACCATTTTCGATGGCGAAATTCCAGTGAGAGAAGTGAGTTCTCTTGGTAGTTCCGTCACCCCCATGGCACTGACGAGCTCTGGCTTAGGCTCTCAGATCTTTTTGAGCCCTGTCTGGGCATTCCATCGTCGCGGGAACCTGTTGATCCTTGACCCGATAATTGCCCTTCGATAAAATCGGCATCAGCGATGTAGTGAACGTTACTGTTCGCAAATTCGCTTATCTGAACTGATACGCAAAAACTGACATGAAAACAATTATACTCATTAACACCCTCCTGGTCATTGCGTTATTCACTCCAGCAGGCGAGGCGGCGTATACGGGAACCAAGCAAAACCCGGATAGCACGTGGGTCTGTGGTGGCGCCTATACCGGTGCCAAGCAAAATCCAGATGGCA